>NZ_JAWJEJ010000001.1:0-690189 GCF_032911445.1 Sphingomonas sp. HF-S4
ACAACGTCAGAAATGACGCGACCAGCTCACGCTGGCAAACACTTGCCGCGGGATGGAGCAGCCCGGTAGCTCGTCAGGCTCATAACCTGAAGGTCGCAGGTTCAAATCCTGCTCCCGCAACCAAACACCAGACAACCAAGCCGTCTCAGGATCTCCTGAGGCGGTTTTTTTGTGCCCTTTTCCTGAGCTTAGCCCGAGTCGCGAGCCTCCGGGGCGTCTCTCCGAATGCCGCCAGATGCCACCACGTCGATTTGCTTTTGGGAGTATTTTCCGGGGTAATCCCCGCAGACACCTGCGGAGCACCCCCAAATGGCTCTCAAGAGCCCCTATGGCGCGCCCGCCGATCGCATGAAAGAAGAAGCGCGAGCATCTCGTGCCACTCGCGCCGCAGGTGGCCGACTTGCTGAAGGAGGTTCGCGCCTATTCGACAGGCGGCCACGTCTGCAACGCGGGGCGGCGACGAAACGCTGGATTGGAACCCTAAGACCGTCGACAACGGAGGCAATGGGCCTGCTCAGCATAATCCTTTCGCTCGGTGTGGCGAACTCGGTGTTCCTTGCCGCTCTAGTCGTGCGCAATGGGACCGACGTTATCGCGAACCGCCTTCTTGCAACGCTCCTGATGTTAGTAGCGCTGCGGTTGTGCATCTACGTTCTTGGGTTCGCTGGCGCTTACGACGCACACCCTTGGCTGACGTTCGCACCGCTCGATATGTCGGCGGGGTTTGCGCCGCTCTTATGGCTATACGTCCGGGCGAAATTGGGACGATTTCCGAGAGACTGGCGCGTGCATCTCGTCCCTGCGGCGATCCAGTTGCTCTACCAATTGATTTGTTTCGCGCTGCCGCTGGACGCCAAATGGGAGTGGTACACTACTTCGCATCTTCCCTTGGTTGCGCCGGCGGCAATGTGGGCCATTCTATTTGCCGGCACCGTCTATCTGGCGCTGTGCTGGTGCGAGCAGGCGAAATATCAAGCGTGGCTCGATACCCGCTTTGCCGATCGCGAACACTGGCGGCTTGGATGGCTGCGGGTGATGATCGCGGCATTCGCAGTGCTTCTGGGAGTCACCGTAGCCGCCGCCGCATGGCACGCGTTCGTCCACCCGCTCGACTATTTCGGGCGCGCGCCGATCATGTTCGGCTTCTGTCTGCTCGCTTATGTACTGGGCCTTTTCGGCTGGCGGCACAGCGAGACCGTCTACTCCGTCAGGGCCGCAAGCGAAGCGGATTCGTTTCGCAGGACCGACTATATCAGACAGGCTGAAATTTGGACGCGGCGGATCGAGGCGCAGGGCTGGTGGCGGGAGGAAGGGTTAACGCTCGGGGAGGTCGCGCACCGGCTCGGCACGTCCGAACGCAGCCTGTCGCGTGCGCTCAACGGGGGGAGTGGCGAGAACTTCAATAGGATTATCAACGCGATGAGAGTCAGCGCGATAAAGCGTGCGCTTGCCGATCCGGACGAGGCACGAGACCTGCTGACGCTCGCACTCGACTATGGGTTCTCGTCCAAGGCCAGTTTCAATCGCGCGTTCCGACAAGTCGTGGGATTGACGCCCTCGGCCTGGCGTAGCGAAATCCGCCAGGGCACGATTTAGGCGGATTGTGCAGCGACGCGCCGAGCGAATTGAAGGCCATTAGCGCCCTCCTGCTGGAGCTGCGCCATTCTTATTACCCTACTCCTGTCCATCGCTTCGCCCGACCCTGATTCGCTGTTCGCGTCGGTCGCGCGCAAGGACACGCCCGGTTGCACTCTCGATGTCCGGCGGGGTGGCAAGATCCTCGCCCAGCGCAGCTACGGCATGGCAAATTTGGAAACGCCGCAGCCAAACGGCCTGGACACCGTGTTCGAGGCGGGATCCGTTTCCAAGCAATTGACCGGCGCGCTTGCCGCGCGCCTGATCGAACGCGGCACTTTGTCATTCGACGACAGCATCCGCCGCTGGTTGCCCGAGTTGCCTGCGCTCTACCAGCCGGTGATGCTTGGGATGCTGCTGCATCACACCAGTGGCATCCGAGACTGGGGAGTGCTCGCCGACTTGACCGGTTGGCCGCGAGGATCGCGCGCTTATTCGATGGAGGATGCGATCGCACTGATCGCGCAGCAGAAGGCATTCAATTTCCCACCCGGGACCGAATTTCTATACAGCAATTCGAATTATCTTCTTATGGCGCGGATTATCGAGCGGGCGGCGGGGCAGCCCTTCGCCGAGTTCGCCGCGGCCGAACTATTCACGCCGCTGGGCATGACCCAAACCCGCTGGCGCAGCGATTTCCGGCCTGTCGTACCTCGCCGTGCGCAGGCCTATTCGCCCGACGCCAACGGGGCGTGGCAACTGGACATGCCCTTTGAAGACGTCGTGGGTCCAGGCGGGCTGTTGACCACGGTCGGGGACCTGCAGCGCTGGAACGCCGCACTCGACGAGCCGAGGCGTGGATGGGTGGCATTGATGACCGAGCCGGGCAGGCTGACCGACGGAACGCGCGTGCCCTATGGGCTGGGGATAGAGCTCGGGCCGGTCGCTGGTCGCGATGCCTTCAGTCATGCAGGGTCGACTGCCGGCTATCGCGCATGGTTGGGACGCTTTCCCGCCGACCATCTCTGGATCGCGCTGCTGTGCAATTCCGGATCGATCAACACCGAGGAACTGGGGCCACAGCTGGCATCGCTGTTTCTCCCAGCGGCGACGCCGAAGCAGAATGCCACTGCGCAGGTGGCGACCGCCACCGGCGTGCCAGCGGACGTCCCAGGTGCGTATCGAAACCTGGCGACCGACACGATGGTCAAAATCGTCGAAGCGGAAAGCGGCCTGCGTATCGGTAGTTCGCGCTTCTTGATAATCTCGCCCGATGATTTCGCCGCCGAGGATGGCAGGCGCGCCAGGGTGAGCCGCGACAGCGGCGGCCACGTGTCCGCGCTCGTCGTCACACGATCTGGCAACGCGCCGATTTGGCTTGAGCCGACGAGAACATCGAACCCGGACGCCGCCGAACTCGCCCAACTCGCCGGCTGCTATCGAAGTCATGACACGGACGGTGAGCATTGTCTGGTATTCGCAGATGGTGCGCTTCGCTGGCGAAGCCCGCGCGGAACGTCGCAGCCGTTGCAACCGACGATTGCCGATACGTTCAGTGCTCCGGAGTCCGGCTGGACGCTCCGTATCCGCCGCGATGCGAAAGGTGCCGGCGCAGGGTTTAGCGCCAGCATTGGGAGAGCGCGCCAAATCCCGTTCGAGCGCCAGCAAGCTACCGTTCGATGAGTTCGGCTAAGGTGATGCGTCGCGCTTGCGGTTCCGACGCTTCCCCGCGCCGAGCGGCGACCAATGCCAGTTCAAAAGGTGAAATATGAGAAGAACAGGTCGCCTTTGCCGGGTGCCCGCGATTGCCGGGCTTATCGCCCCATCAACCCCGGTATCGGCCAATGCCTCAGAGGCGCATCGGGCCGGCGAGATCGTCCTCGAGGCCGGCGTCATCACGCTCGCGGATCGATCGATCCGATATTAGATCGGCATTCGCGGCCATCGGCTTTGGACCGACCCGGCGACAGACTTGCTTGGTTTCTGGGATTTTGAGGCAGTGCTGGGCTCCGCGGCCGATTGGCTGACACCCGACCTTCGACGCGATTCGCATCCCTGTGATCAATCCAACGCCCGTACTCTTCATCCACGGCGAGTGGGACATATCGACTCCTATCGACAATACCCTTGGCCTTCTCCCTTATTTCCCCATGGTCGGGCGCTCCTGGTGCATCGCGGCACCCACCAGGCACGCAACCCGCTCTTCGCCAATGCTCTGGGAACCGGCAACAAGATCATCGACTTCCTTCGCAGCGGGGACTTGAGCGGCTTGGCGGTGATCGCCGAGCTCCCGCCGGTCAGGTTTCAAACGCCGAGCTTTTCACCGCCTGCTCAAACTCTCGCGCCGGCTTACCTTCGGTCACAAGTACGCCACAGGGGCTTTATGATGCTGTCTAGGGAATCCCACGAACTGAACAGGCCGTGCCATAAGTTGCAAAGGTGGGGCGCGTGAGCACTAGGCCACAGCGCTATGATCCGTTTCTCCGCCCAAAGGCAAAGGCGAAGCCTAGATGCGCTTGGCCCTCGATCATTCTCGAACGTAATAGGCTACTGAGTTCGCCTCCGGCAGCGAAAGCGTGATGCCCTGCACGATCCCCCAGGCATCGCGGCGGAAATCGAGGGTAAACGTATAGAGCCCGAGATACGCGAATTGCCCCGGCCCGACCGGGACCAGCGGGGTAGCGGAAGGTTGACCCGGAAGGGCAAGACGTACGGCGGTCCCGTCGATCTCGATCTGCAGGGTCTCATGTTCAAAACTGTCGGCGATCCCGCGTCGCAAGTGGATGGGCACTGCGGCGTCCAGCCGATAGCGCCCCGCAAAATCGGGCGAGGGCGCCATCCGCAGCCCCGCGCTGCGTAGTTCGGGATGAGCGCCCAGCCCGATCGTGTCGGCCAGGGCGTTGCGTATCTCCGCCACGAGCGGAACGCCGTTGCTGCCGTTGGTCAGGATCACGAAGCCATCGCCCGTTTCCGGATAGCCTTCCATGAACGCGAGGTAGCTCTCGTTCGCGCCCATGTGAAAGAAATGCCGGCCCATGCCGCTGCCGCCAAGCCGCGGTCCGAGCCCGAACACGCTCGGCGATACTTCGGTCATCATAGCCGTCGCGAGCGCCTGAGGAAGGTATGGCGAGCGCCCCTGGTAGCTCTGTATCAGTCCAGCGACGAACCGTCCGAGATCGTTCGCGCTCGTCCAAAGGCCCGACGCTCCCGCTTCCGCGAAGCTCTCCCAACCGCGCGGCCCCGCCGTCGGCGCACTATTACCGTCATGCGCCTTGGCGATGTTGCCGCGGACGGCGGACAACGGGCTCTCGAACGTGCTGCGCGCCATGCCGAGCGGCTCGAACACCTCGGTCCGGGCGAGATCGGCCAGCGGCCGGCCCGTCGCATCCTCGATCGCCAGCTGCTCCACGGTGACGCCGCCCCCGGAATAATCGTTGACGCTCCCCGGCGCGTGCTTGAAGCGCACGGCTTCGTTCTTCGCCGGCTTCGCGCCCTCCAGCACCTGGACCAGGGTCGGCATCGGTTCATCGGGGCGATAATCGGCGAAGCCGTGCACCCCCAGGCCGGCGGTGTGGGACATCAGCATGCGCAGGCTCACGCCGGGCCGCGGCATCCCGGAGGTGGCGGGTAGCTTCCAGCGCTTCAGATAATCGTCGACATTGCGATCGAGGTCCAGACGCCCCCCGGCCACTAGTCGCAAGGTGGTGGCGGCCGTCACCACCTTGCTGATCGAGCCTACCGAAAAGAGCGTGTCGCCATCGACCCTTTCTCCGGTGCCAGCCTCGCGCAGGCCGTACCCTGTCGATAGAACCACCTCGCCGTTTCGGACGATCGCGATCGCGACCCCCGGCACCTTGTAGTGGCGCATGCGTTCGGCAAGCGACCAGCGCGGCGGAGCTTCGCCTGGCATGGTCACGCTCGGACGAAGACCAAGGTCCAGAGCAGGAATCGGCTCGGACGGCGGCGTGACCTGCGCGGTGACCGGACCTAGGGCGCCGAGCGCGAATGCGCCGGCAGCCAGCAAATGGACACGAGGCAAGCGCATCAAGAAATTCCTTTACCGATTGCTCATGCCGTCATCTGACGCACCTTCGTGAGCATCGCGAAGCGGATTGGGACGATCGGCACCTATTGGGGACGAACGCCTATTCGCGTCCGTCCACCGGCACGCTATGAGAAGACCGTGCAACCGATCGCGCGCGGATCTTTATGGGAGCGGGATATCCCGTTTGGTATTGTGGCGGCGCTCGTCCTGCTCGCCTTCGTGCTTGGCTGTGTGGTGAACGGTGCGGCGCTTCGGCTCAATCCGTTCGCAACAGAGCACCCCGCCGAGACGCCCGTCGCGAAGCTGATGATCTGGCTGGCGGCGTTCGCAATCATCAGCGGTTGCCGGCAGCCGCTGCGGGAGATGCTCGAGGCTCGCCGAGCCTCGCCGCTGCTGCTTGCCGCCTTGGCCTTCGTGCCCGTCACGCTGGTCGATATTGGAGCCTCGTGGTTTGCCGTCGCGATCTCAGGTTACCCGACCTGCGCGCCCGGTGCCCTGCCGCTGCCGACGCTGTCCAGCTTCCTGCCGCGTTCGATGTTCCTTGGCGCCGCTCTCCTCGGGGCGATGACTGCCTTGAGCCGGCATCTGGCTTCACACAGAGCGGAGCCTCCGGCGAAATCGGTTCCGTCCCCTGCGGAGACGTCGCCCCGGTCGGGCGAATGGCTTGATTTGCCGGAGGCGCCGCTGTTGCACCTGCGGACCAAGGACGTGGTACTGATTCGGTCGGCCGGTAATTACAGCGAAATCGTCGCCGCAGGCAGGACCTACCTCGTACGGGTCACGCTGGCGCAACTTGCCGATCGGTTCGGACCGCTGGGCTTCGTACGGGTCCATCGCCAGGCGCTGGTCAATGGACGGCATGTGAAGGAAATCTATCGTCAGCCGGGCGGCCGTCCAGTGATACACCTATATGGCGATATCTTCGTACCGCTCGGCAGGCGCTACCTCGATGCGGTCCGAGCCCTGATCTCGTGAGGCTTTCGCTGGCGCAATCGCGGCGCTCTCAACCGGGAAGAGCGGCGAACGGCGGTATATGGCGGGTTGGATGCGATGCTGCTCGCTTCGATGAAGCACCACGCCCCCGCGCCGGATGTCGCTGGGCCGATCATCAAGTCGTACGCCGAATCGCCTGATCCGATGGCGCAGGCAATCGGCGTGCTGCTCGTTTCCCAACGGTTGTTGGAAGACGGGCGCTGAAAGGAGAGACGACACGCTCATCGAGCAGAATCCGACCCAGCTTGCAGCCATTGCCGAGGTCGCCAGCGCCCATGTAGCGAACGCCGAACAGTACCCAGCTGATCCGCTTCTTCGATGATGATGATGACGGCGTTCGAACATCGCAGCCAATTGCTTTCGGCGGTTCGAACCCTCGACCATCGCGATGCACGTTCCTTCGCGCGAAGCCTATATGCGTTGTCAGACCTTCGCCAAGTCGATGTTATGGTAGCGAAGTCCCACGAGCTTTCGGCGGCTTGCGACCGGATACGTCGGCCACTGCCCCAGCCTCGAACGGCGGCTCCCACCAATGCCGGTCGAAGCCGAAAACGGGCGTGGTTGCGGCGATCCTTGAATTTCAGCTCGTCCCCATGGCCAATCCGCTTGTCGCGAAGACGAACGCAATTTCGCTCGGAGCGTTTGCCCTGAACATTGAGCGGGATAGGCAAGGGCATCGGCAGAAGGAGACAGCATGGCGCTTCGCGGATTTCGATCGATACACGTGAGCACTCTGCTTGGTGCCATGGTTCTGGTTTTGCCTATGGCCGGTTGCGGTGTGGGTTCGGAACAGCGGACGAGTGCCGAGCCATCCGAGCTAAGCTATGAGCAGTCCACCAAGCTTAGCGCCTATTCTCGGACCCTCATCGACTTTGATCCGAGCCGTCTCAGGCGCGAGTTCGCGGAACGGCGGCTCGACAAGGCTACCGCTGAAGATTCGCCTTTCATGGATGCCCAAAGCGTCGAGAATGCCTGGGAGGATCTCAGGCGTACGCGCGCGATGGACGGGGCGCTCAAGGACATCGACCCTCTGGCGGATCGCCTGTTGGCGCCGCTTGGACGGCTCGCCGCAAAGGCCAAGGACCTGCGCAGTTATCTGACCATGCGCGGCTATCTCACCGACGATTTTGCGCGAGCTCGGAAGGAGGCACCGGAAATCCTCGCTGACTATGATGTGATCATCGCTGCGACCGACGCTCTTGCGAAGACAGTCGAGACCAGCCGGGTTAAGACAGAGGCCGTTTTGATCAAGCGCCTCCAGGGCGAGGGGCGCATGGCCGACGTCTATGAGCTCCAGATCGCGCAGCAAGTGCGCAAAGTGCGCGAGCTCGCGGGGGATGGACCGACGCTGGAGCCGGCGGTTCTCGATGAGATGGACAAACTCTTAACGCAGCTCACGCCGCTGCTGGACAAGGTGCGGACCGCACGTACCGAGGAAGCGCGCAAAGCCGGAGAGGACGCCGTCCTGGACAATGGCGTGGTCGCCTCCGCCGAGAGCATGATCGGCGCACTGCGCGAATATCGCCGCTCCAGGGACGCCGATAACCTCAAGGAACTGCGAGAGGCGGCGAGCAATGTGCTGCGCGCGACCGCATGAGGGAAAGGGTATGATCGGCTATCTGGCCTGGGAAAACGAGCCCGTCGGCATCCCGGCTTTTCGGTCGATCGCGATTATCGACGGCATGATCCATGCGTCGCAGGTCGCGTCGTGTATCGCCGACCTCTACGCGCGGTTCGAAGCGCTTTTCGGGGAGGCGGCCAACGAGACCTCCTATAATTTCCCAGGGTATACCGGGAAAATCAGGCGTGCGACGCCGCGCCTTCTCGAGGCGGCCCGCGCCTTTCTCGAGAAGGATGGCGAGACGGCCTCGGGCGCCGGTTTGCGTCGCTATGGTCATGCGTTGTCCGACTATCCACATCCTGGCCTGCCCTTTTTCGGGGTGGAGCAGCGCCACGATCTCTTCTTCCTGGAGGCCGCGCTTCCGCAGGAGGGCGACGAGTGGGCGGACTTTGGCGAGGCGATGAACGCCGCTCTGAAGGCGATGCCGACGATCAGCGCGGTGATGGGGAAGGGCATGTTCGTACCCCCACACCATAGCAGCCTCAATTTCCTTCCCGTCATGGGGGTCGACCAGCGGCGGGCTGCGCTCGGTACGAATGCCGATATGGCGCAGGAGGCGTTGCGCCGGGAGGGCTCTTCCCACCGCTGGAAGGAGGGCGAGGAGCCGGGCATCATCGATATCGGCTGGCGGACCTACATCGGCCCTGACTATTGGGATCGGGCTGAGCCGGGACTTGCTTCGCTGGCGGAGGAGCCTGGCGTTACGATCGAGCGCACGGAGGATCTCCTGATCATCACCGCGGGCGAGGAACCGATCTGGGGCTTGCCGGAGGAGGAGGACGCGCTACGTCCTTATTCCGCCGTGGCGCGTGCACTGAAGCCGATCCGTCAGCCGCTCAGCGCGGCGCGCGCCTTCTGGTTTGGCGGCGGCGTGATTGAGGACCATGATACCTTGGTGGCCGACTATCTTACGCGGCTCGATTGATTTGCGCATTCTATGATCGGGTTATACAGATAGCGATGGCGTAAAATACGTATTAAATTGCTATAGCGTTGGTCCAAGATGGCGGCGTCTTATTTATTGATGATAAGATAATTTATCCTGATGGATACTATATTGATATGTCATGGACTGACAGGTCCATAATTGTCGGATTGCCTACGCTTCTAGTTCCGGTTTCCAGTCCGTCGTAGCGCAACTCTATCGCTCGTCCCGACCGCTAGAGGCCCCTGGATTCGCTCGCTCCTGTGCGAGCGATCGGCAGCCATACCGACGATGAGGCGCCATGGACGCGGGTCGTGCCTTCTTCCGCCAGCACAGCCGGTACGGAACAACCGAGCGCTGACGATCCTACCGTCCAGCAGCGCTGCCCGCGCGTGAGTCCGTTCTAATCGGCGTCTTTGATAATACGATCATACAAAATGTTTGACAGGGTTTTGCCTGGACCTAGTGTTTGGTTCCTGGGGAACGCGGATGGCGCGCCGTTGGGAAGGACATCGATGGAGCAATCACGCACCCGCGGATGGATGGTCGTCGCGATCAGCCTGTTCGGGATATCGACGGGGCCGGCCGCCTTCGGTCTTGCGTCGATGGGAGTGACCGCCGAACCGCTGGCGCAGCAGTTCGGCTGGAGCCGCACCGCGATCAGCGCGGCGGTGTCGATCATGATGCTGAGCACCGCGGCGTGCATGCCGATTGCAGGCAAGTTGATCGATACGCTCGGCGCGCGGCGGGTGCTGATTCCCTCGGTGGTGATCCTTGCGATGTGCGTCGCCGGACTCGGTTTCGTCCAGACCTATTGGCAATTCATCGCGCTCTACGTCGCGATGGGAACAATCGCGGTGGGGACCAACAGCACTGCTTACATGCGCGTGATCACCACCTGGTTCGATCACCGCCGTGGTCTGGCGATCGGGATCGCCGGCAGCGGCACCGGTCTAGGCTTCGCCTATGTGCCGGTGCTGGCCCAGGCGCTGCTCGAATATGGTGGCTGGCGGATCGCGTATCTGGGGCTCGGTGCGGTGCTGTTGGTCGGCACGCTGCCGCTGGTGCTGCTCGCAATCCATGAGGCGCCCGGGCACGACGCGCCACATGATGCGCCCGAGGCACGCAGTACCACCGGCGACAGCATGGCGCAGGCAATGCGCAAGCCCGATTTCTGGGTGCTCGGCGGGATCTTCGTGGTGCTCGCCTTCGTGCTCTACGGGCTGATCCCGCACCTCGTGCCGCTGCTCCAGGATCGCGGCGTGCCCGCGGGCCAGGCAGCGGGGATCGCCTCGCTGTTCGGCATGGCGACGTTCGGCGGGCGGCTGTTGATCGGCTTCATGGTCGACAAGCACGACGCGCGGCGGATCGCTTTCCTGTTCTTCTCGCTCTCGGCGATCGGGCTGCTGCTGCTCGCGCTGCCGCTACCGCTCTGGGCGTTTCTGCCCGCGGCGTTGCTGCTTGGCGGGAGTCTTGGCGCCGAGGTCGACATGCTCGCCTATCTGACCTCGCGCTATTTCGGGCTGCGCTGCTTCGCGCAGATCTTTTCCACCCTGTTCGCGGCGGTGATGGTTGCGATGGGACTGGGGCCGCTCGCGTTCGGCGCGGTCTATGACGCGACCGGATCCTACACCGCGATCTTGGCAATCGGCGTGCCGATCTGCCTGCTTGCCTCAGGGCTGGTGCTGTTGCTCAGCCCCTATGGCGCGCGCGCGCGAGGCGGCCAGATTTCTATGACCTGAAATACCCCCGAGGGCGCACAAGAAAGGGGCCGTTCCCTCGCGGAGCGGCCCCTTATAATTTGCGCGACGATCAGGCCGCCTGGGAGAGATCGGGATCCTCGATCTGGACGCGGAAGCCCGAGCGTACTTGCGGGAAATAGTCCCAGATCGCGAGATGCTGGGTGCAGCGATTGTCCCAGAACGCCACCGAATGCTGCTCCCATTTGAAGCGGCACTGGAAATACGCATTCTCGACATGACGGTAGAGGAAGTCGAGCACCGCCTCGCTCTCGGCCGGGGGCAGTTCGTTGATGTGGCTGGTGAAGCCCTTGTTGACGAACAGCACTTTCCGCCCGGTCACCGGATGGGTGCGGATCACTGGATGGGTGGCGATCGGATACTGCCCATTGGGATCGAAGCGGCCAAAGGCGAGCCGGCCGTCGTGCGTCGCGGTGAGCCCCTCGAGATACGCCTTCATCCGGTCCGACAGCGCGTCATAGGCGGCGTACATACTCGAGAACGCAGTGTCGCCACCAGCGCTGGGCAGCGTGTGCAGATAGAGGATACTGCCCATCGGCGGCTTGGCCGCGCAGGTCATGTCGCTGTGCCATTCCTCGCCGGCGACGTGCTTCGAGTTCTCGTCGGCATGTAGCTTCCGCACCTCGGGATGGTCGGGCAGGCCCTTCAAGGCATGCGCCTGGAGGTTGCCGAAATGCAGCCCGAGGCGCTTGAGCGACACCGGATCGAGCGGCTGGTTGCGGAAGAAGATCACCTGATGGTCGGCGATCGCCCGGTGGAGATCGGCGACCTGCTCGGCCGAGAGCGGTACGGTGAGGTCGATTCCCGAGATCACCGCGCCGATCCGCGGCGTCAGCTGTTCGGCGGTTATGGTGCGATAGGCCATGCGTGCTCCTTTTGATGGGGTCAATGTCGAGCATATCGCCGAGCCTGGTTGCGTCAATGTATACAGTGCACAGTATGCGGAGTTACGGCACGTTTGCGGCTAGACAACGCCAGCGCTAGACGGCTGGGGACTGGAGGGCAGATGGCGCGCAAGGGATTGATCGAGCCGGCGGAGCGGCTGAGCGACAAGGTGTACGCGAAGCTGCGCGAGGAGATCGATTCGGGGACGATTGCGGCGGGACAGCGGCTGGTCGAGGTCGAGGTGGCGGGGCGCTATGGCGTGTCGCGGACCCCGGTGCGCGAGGCGCTAATCCGGCTCGCGCGCGAAGGCGCATTGGAGCCCGCCGAGCGCGGCTTCGCGCTGCCCAGCGACGATCATCTGGCGATGCGCGAGCGGCTTGAGGCGCGGCGGCTGCTCGACGTTGCGCTTGCCCGCGCGGCGGCGGCGGCGATCGTCCGCGGCGATGTCGATACCGCGCCGCTCGATGCCGAACTGCGCCGCGCCGCGTCGGCGCATGCCCAGGGCCGCGCGCGTGCCTTCGCCAATGCCCACCACGCGCTGCGCGCCGCGATCCGCGCCATCGCCGGCAACCGGCTGCTCGCGCGCTGCGGCGAACTGGTCGACGACAGCTTCCGGCTGGGGCGCGAACAGCTCTACCGCGTCGCCGGCAATCGCGAGGCGACGCTCGCCGCCGATCGCGCGTTGGTCGCGGCGCTGCTCGCCGGCGACGCCGATGCCGCACAAGCCGAGACGCTTGCCTTCATCGCCCGGGTCGAAAGCCACGCTGCACCCGCCAACTAAGTTGCTTGTATGATTGTATGACGATAGCTTCGCGTCGAGCCGCAGCGTGGGGCGGCAGCGATCGGGGACAGGCAATGAAAACGGGACGCAAGGCACTGGCGACGGGCGCTGGGCTGGCACTGCTGGTAGCGGGCAGCGCGGCCGCGCAGGATCGCGTGATCCACGCCGGCAAACTGTTCGACGGCGAGAAGCGCAGCCTCCAGGGACCAAGCTCGATCGTCATCAAGGACGATCGCATCGTTTCGATCGAGAAGGGCTTCGTCACGCCGCCGGGCGCCGAGGTGATCGACCTGCGGGGCGAGACCGTGATGCCCGGGCTGATCGATTCGCACACGCACATCACCTCGCTGCCGCGTACCGGCAATGCGATCGCCAAGAACATGACCTATTCGCCGCTCGACACGGTCCTCGCCGCGACGGTGAACACCCGCGCCGTGCTGCTCTCGGGCGTCACTACCGTCCGCGATCTCGGCGCGCTCTATGGCGCAGACACCGCGCTCAAGGCGGCGATCGAGCGCGGATCGGTGATCGGTCCGCGGATGTGGATCGCCGGCGAGGCGATCGGTCCGACCGGCGGCCATAACGATTGGAGCCACGGCCTCGCCTATGATGTGACTCGTCCCGAATTCGGAGCAGGCCTTGCCGACGGGGCCGATGCGGTGACCGCGCTCGCGCGGCGCGAGCATAAGCTCGGCGCCAATGTGATCAAGATCATGCCCTCGGGCGGGGTGGTGAGCAGCGGCGACGATCCCAAGGCCAAGCTGATGAGTGATGCCGAGATCAAGGCTGCGGTCGATACCGCGCACGCGCTGGGGCTCAAGCTCGCCGCGCATGGCCACGGCAAGGCCGCGATCGATGCGGCGGTGCGCTTGGGCGCGGACTCGATCGAGCACGGCACCTATGCGGATGCCGGGAGCTTCGCGCTGATGAAGGCGCACGGCACGTATTTCATCGCGACCCTGCTCACCACGCAGAAGCTGCATGACACTGCGGTCAACCGCCCAGACGCGCTGACGCCTTCCACTCGGGCCAAGGTGCTGGCGATGGGGACCGGCAGCGTCAAGCTGACCAATGCCTACAAGGCGGGCGTGAAGATCGCGCTGGGCAGCGATACCGGGGCAGGCGAGAATGCCAAGGAAGCGGCACTGATGGTCAAGGCAGGGATGGCGCCGATCGACGTGCTGATGGCTGCCACCGCCAACGGTGCGGACCTGATCGGCTCGGCGGAGATCGGCAAGATCGCACCCGGCCGCTACGCCGATATCGTCGCGATGCCCGGCGATCCGCTTGCCGATATGGCGGCGCTGGAGGCGATCGACTTCGTGATGAAAAGCGGGGTGGTCTACAAGCAGGGCGGGGTCGAGCAGCCGGTCAGGCTGGTCAATCCGTGATCTCATTCCCCTCCCTGAAAGGGAGGGTAGGGGTGGGTTTAGCGACGAGGCGGGCTCGATGCCCGTCTCGTCGCTTTGCTGGGCGATGAGTCTTTTGAGCGCGCAGACGCGCGCACCCACCCCCGGCCCCTGCCTTTCAGGGAGGGGAGGGAGGTCAGGCCCGCGCCAGATCGAGCGCGACGTCGACGATCATGTCTTCCTGCCCGCCGACCATCCGCCGCCGGCCGAGCTCGACCAGGATCGCGCGCGTATCGAGGCCGTGGTCGGCCGCTGCCTTTTCGGCATGGCGCAGAAAGCTCGAATAGACGCCCGCATAGCCCAGGCTGAGCGTCTCGCGATCGACCCGCACCGGCCGGTCCTGGAGCGGGCGGACTAGCGTCTCCGCCGCGTCCATCAGCTTGAACAGGTCGCAGCCGTGCAGCCAGCCTTTGCGGTCGGCGGCGGCGATGAACACTTCGAGCGGGGCGTTGCCTGCGCCTGCGCCCATGCCGGCCAGGCTCGCGTCGATGCGGATCGCACCGGCCTGCACCCCGACGATCGAATTGGCGACGCCGAGCGAGAGATTGTGGTGCGCGTGGATGCCGCGCTGGGTCTCGGGCTTGAGCACGCGGTCATAGGCTTCGCAGCGCGCGCGATAGCCATCCATGTCGAGCGCGCCGCCGCTGTCGGTGACGTAGATGCAATGCGCGCCGTACCCCTCCATCAGCACCGCCTGCTGGGCCAATGCCTCGGGATCGATCATGTGGCTCATCATCAGGAAGCCCGACACGTCCATGCCCAGATCGCGCGCCGCCATGATGTGCTGGCGGGCGACGTCCGCCTCGGTGCAATGCGTCGCAACGCGCACCGAGCGGACGCCGAGGCTATGCGCGTGCCGAAGTTCCTCGATCGTGCCGATGCCGGGGATCAGCAAGGTGGTCAGCACCGAATGGGTCAGCACCTCGGCCACTGCCTCGAGCCACTCCCAATCGGTATGCCGCCCGAAGCCGTAGTTGAACGAAGAGCCATTCAATCCGTCGCCATGCGCGACTTCGATCGCATCGACCCTGGCGTCGTCGAGCGCCTTGGCAATCGCGCGGACATGGTCGAGGCCATATTGGTGGCGGATCGCGTGCATCCCGTCGCGAAGCGTCACGTCCTGGACGTAGAGCTTGGTCTGGGTGGGATCGAGCGTCACGCGGCCTCCTGTCCAAGCCGGCGCGCGGCGATTTTCTCGGCAGTAGCGAGCGCCGTCGAGGTCATGATGTCGAGATTGCCGGCATAAGCAGGCAGATAATGCGCGGCGCCCTCGACCTCGAGAAACACGGTGGTTTTGATGCCTTCGAAAGTGCCGAGCCCTGGGATGCGCACCGGAGCGTTCGATCCGAAGCGCTCGAACTGCACTCTCTGCTTGAGCCGATAGCCGGGCACATAGGTCGCGACCTTTGCCACCATCGCCTCGACCGCGGCCTCGATCGCCGCCTCGTCGGCGCCGCTCGACAGCGCGAACACGGTGTCGCGCATCAACATCGGCGGCTCGGCGGGGTTGAGCACGATGATCGCCTTGCCCTTGGCGGCGCCGCCGACCTGTTCGATGCCACGCGACGTGGTCTCGGTGAACTCGTCGATATTGGCGCGGGTGCCCGGGCCTGCGCTCTTCGAGGCGATCGAGGCGACGATCTCGGCATAATGGACCGTGCCGACCGATGAAATCGCCGCGACGATGGGGATCGTCGCCTGGCCACCGCAAGTGACCATATTGACGTTGGGCGCGTCGAGGTGCGCGTCGCCGTTGACCACCGGAATCACGTAGGGCCCGATGGCCGCGGGGGTGAGGTCGATCATCACCTTGCCCGCCTGCGTGACGACGTCGCTGTGCCGCCGGTGTGCCCCCGCCGAAGTGGCGTCGAACACCACGCCGATCTCGCTCCAGACGGGAAGCGCCTGCAGCCCTTCGATCCCCGCATGCGTGGTCGCCACGCCCAGCCGTTGCGCCCGCGCCAGCCCGTCCGAAGCCGAGTCGATCCCGACCATCGTGGCCATTTCCAACCGCTCCGACTGCCGCATGATCTTGATCATCAGGTCGGTGCCGATGTTGCCCGACCCGATGATTGCGGCCTTGATCCTGTTGCTGCCCACACGACCCCTTCGAACATTGCCAAACAATGTCGCACAGGGCTAGAATATGTATGATTGTCATACAAGAGGATAAGCGATGCCCGCAACGACCAGGATCGCGATGATCGGCTATGGTGCGATCGGGATGGAGATCGCCGGCGCGCTCGCGAGGCTGGGGGAGGCGGGCAACCCGGTAGCGACGTTGGTCCGTCCGGGACGGCAAGCGCCGCGCGGTGTGCACGACGTTGAGGCGCTGATCGCCGCGCGTCCCGATGTGGTGATCGAATGCGCCGGACATCAGGCGGTGCGGGATTATGTTCCTGCACTGCTCGATGCCGGGATCGACTGTATCGTATCGTCGATCGGCGTGCTCGCCGATCCCGAGATGTCGGGGGCGCTCGCGGCGGCGGAACGTGACGGGGGTGGCCAGCTGCTGCTGCCGGCAGGGGCGATCGCCGGGCTCGACGGGCTGGTCGCGGCGGCGCTCGCCGGCATCGATACGGTGACCTACACCTCGTACAAGCCGCCGTACGCCTGGCGCGGGACCCTCGCCGAAACCGTGATCGACCTCGACGATCCCGCCAGCGAGCAGATTTTCTTCGAAGGCAGCGCGCGCGACGCCGCGGCCCAATATCCCAAGAACGCCAATGTCTCGGTCGCGGTGGGGCTCGCCGGGATCGGCATCGATCGCACGCGTGTCCGCCTCGTCTCTTCGCGTGCGGTTGGCGATCCGATGGGCGTGATCGAGGCGGAGGGGGCGTTCGGCCGCTTCCGCTTCGACATCCTCGCCCTCGCATCGCGGAGCAATCCCAAGACCTCGGCGCTCACCGGATACAGCCTGCTCCAGTGCGCGCGGCTGGGCATCGGGCTGCCGCTGGCCCATCTGGGCATGGACCATCCTACCGGAAGATCGTATGACAGCTGGTCGGAAGACCAATGACATAATAATGGTTCGCAATAGCAAAAATCGAATCCGCTAGGAGTGCTGCCTTGAACCTCGAAGATCTGCGCATCGTCGCGAACCCGACGCTGGTGCGCGACCATGCGCTCGACAAGCTGCGCACGGCGATCGCTACCGGCCTCTACAAGCCCGGCACCCGTCTGGTCGAACGCGAACTGTGCGACGCGCTGGGGGTGAGCCGTACCTCGGTGCGCGAGGCAATGCGCCAGCTTCAGTCCGAAGGGCTCATTGCGACCGGATCGCGCCGCGCGATCATCGTCTCGGTGCTCAGCGCCGAAGATGCCTATGACATCTACACGCTGCGCGAGATGGTCGAGACCACTGCGATCCGCCGCCTCGTCGCGCATGACGACCAGAAGGCGGTCAAGCGGCTCCAGGCGGCGTACAAGGCGATCGCCAAATATGCGGGGAAGGGCGATCTGCCGGCGCTCTCCGAGATGGCGGGTACCTTTTATGAGGAGATCCTCGATGGATCGGGCAGCAAGGTCGTGCGCGATACCGGGCGCCAGCTGCTCAAGCGGGTGAGCTATCTCCGCCTCGCCTCGATGGCCGAGCCGCAGCGTGTCGAGAACGGGCTCGCCGAGTGGAGCGCGATCGTCGATGCCGTGGCGGCGGGCGACGCCGATGCCGCGGCCACCGCGCTGGGCGCACATATCCGCAATTCGCGCACCGCCATCGTGGCGCGGCTCAAGGCACAGGAGCCGGCAACGCTCGACGCCTGATGTTTGTATGATTTTATGATTGTCATACAAAGTTACGTTCGTTACGCTTTAAGGCATGACGGAGCGAACGGCAGAACGCGTGTTGATCGTGGGTGGCGGGCCGGTGGGTTCAGTGCTCGCGTTGGCCTTGCGGCAGGCAGGGGTGCCCGTGCTGCTCATCGATCAGCTGGCGGCGCCCGAGCGCGATTGCCGCGCGGCGTCGTGCCACCCGCCTACGATCGCGATCCTGGCGTCGCTCGGGCTGCTCGATGCGGGGCTCGATCAGGGGTTGGTCTCGCCGGTGTTTCACTATCTCGATCGGGTGACGGGCAAGCTGATCGGTCGCTTCGCGCTGCCCGAGATGCAGGCGCCGCCCGAGCACGCTTTTGTGCTGCAATGGGAGCAGTACAAGATCGCCGACACCATCGCCGAGCGCCTTGCGGGCGATGATGGCGTAGAGATCCGCCGCTCGACCACGCTGACCGAAATCGAGCAGAGCGCGGACGGCGTGATCGCCACCGTGCAGCGCGCCGATGGTTCGGAGGAGCGCATCGCCGCGGCCTATCTCGTCGGCTGCGACGGCGGGCGCAGTACCGTGCGGAAGCTGTCCCAGATCGACTTCGAAGGCTTCACCTGGCCCGAGCGCTTCCTCAAGATCGACACGCGCCACGATTTCACGGCGCTTGGGCCCCAGATCGACAACCGCAACTATTTCTCCGATCCGGATCAGTGGATGAACCTGTTCAAGGCGCGCGGCGAGGACGGATCGGGGATGTGGCGCTCGGTCAGCCCGACATTGCCGGAGCAAAGCGAGGACGAACTGCTTTCGCCCGAAGCGATCGAGGCGCGGCTGCAGAAATTCTGTCCCAAGCCGGGCGCCTATGGGGTCGTCACCGTCGCGCTCTACAATGTCCATCAGCGCATCGCCGTGACGTTCAATCAGGGCCGCGTGCTGCTCGCGGGCGATGCCGCGCACGTCAACAATCCTGTCGGCGGGATGGGGATGAACGGCGGGATCCACGACGCGGTGAACCTCGCCGCCAAGCTCGCATCGATCCTGAACGAGGGCGCCGAAGCGCAGCCCTTGCTCGACCGCTATACCCGCCAGCGGCGAAAAGCGCAGATCGACGGCGTCCAGGCCCAGAGCATCGCCAACAAGCAGATGCTTGGCGAGAAGGATCCGGCGGTGCGCACCGCCAAGCTCGCCGAGATCGCCCGCGCCGCGGAAACGCCCGAGCTGCACGATGCCTTCATCCGTCGCGCGTGCATGATCGACAGCTACGCTGCCGCCGAAGCGACCCTTTAGGAGCCCGAACCATGCAGGTCGCCCGCCACGCCCGTCCCGCCGAAATCGCCGACTGGTCGCTCGAGCAGATCATGGACCGCTACGTCGCTCGGTTCGAGGATCGCGTGCCCGACTGGAACGCCTTTTCGGACGCGAGCATTGAGGGGTATCGCCGCGCCCAGCACCGCTTCATCGGCGCCGGCGCCTCCGGCAAGCATGACGATGCCGGCGTCGTGCCCGCAGGCAATTTCACCTTTTCGATCATGCTGGTGCCGCCGGGGCAGGGCAACGCGCCGCACACCCACGAGGTGGAGGAAGTGTTCTTCATCCTCCAGGGGCGCTGCACCGTGTTCGTCGAGGACGAGGCGGGCAACCGGCTGTCGCGTGAGCTCGGGCCGTGGGAGCTGATCTCGTGCCCCGCCGGGGTGATCCACGGCTATCAGAACGACACTGACGTGCCTTGCTACCTCCAGGTCGTTCTCGGCCGCGGCCGGCCCGAAGTCGCCGGCTTCGCCGACGACGCGCTGTTCGAGAAGCGCGAGGCGCATCTCTGAGATCGATCGCTAGCTCAGACGCATCTCCACGCCGGCCATACCCGTCGCCCATTGCGGGATCGCTTCGTAGAACAGGCATTCGCCGGTCGTGCCGCGCGTCGCCGCGGCGACGACGATCCAGGCATTGACCTCGAGCCCGCCATTGCCGGCGACATCGAGGATCTCCGGGTTCGCGCGTGCGGCCAGCGCATCGACATCGCCCGCCAGCATATCGGCAAGGAAAGCGCGGTCCCAGGCTTCATTGATAGTCCCTTCCCGCGGCATCCCCACCCAATGCGACAGCCCGCCGCCGGCGAGCAGCACGACACGCCGGTCGTCCGGTAACTGGTCGATATAGGCCCGCAGCACCTCGCCCAGCCGCCGGCTCGCGGCGGGGCTGGGCTCGGGATAGAAGACGGTGTTGACGTAAAGCGGCACCGCCGGGATGGTTCGCGCCGGATCGACGATGCCGAGCGGGATCATCACACCGTGATCGGGCTGGATCGGATCGACGGTCGCCACCGCCACGCGCTGCGCCTCGGCGAAGGCGCGCATTCCCAGCGCGAAATCGGGAGCGCCCGGAACCGGATCGCGCGGCAATCCCATGTCGCCGAGCGGGTGGAAGGTCTCGGCCGTGCCCACCGCGAACGGGGCGGGGGCGGTGAGGGTGAAGTTGTTGAGGTGGTCGCTGGTCACCACCACCAGCACGTCGGGATCGAGTGCGCGGATGCGGCGGCCGATTGCCTTCATCCCCTCGAACACGCGTTCCGACTGTTCCTCGACCCCATCGGGCGCGCCGAGCTGATGCGACATCGCAAAGGCGCCGACGAGTTTCGCCATTACAGTCTCCGGTCGAAAAAGTGGGACATCGCGAAGAAGGGCAGGGTCGGCCTGCCCGACCAGATCAGCCATTTGATCACGTAATTGCCGTGCACCCCCATCGCCGAGAGTTCGTCGCGGCTGCCGGCGCGCAGCACCGGCCGCGCATCCTCCGCCACCTCGAACCGCGCGAACAGCGCATCCGGATCAGTCTTGACCAGCCCGCGCTCCTCGGGGTGCCGGACGAGGTGCTCGATCAGCGCGTGGACCCCGACCGGGGCGGTCATGCCGAAGCGTCCACGCCCAGGAAGCGGTTGACCGCGCCGCAGAAGTCCTCGGTCTTCTCGATCATCGCCCAATGGCCGCAATGCGGGACGATATAGCCCCAGCTGTTAGGCAGCAGCTCGAGGAAGCGGTGCGCGCGCGGAAGGATCGAAACCCCGTCCTCCTTGCCGTTCACGACCAGCACGGGGTGCTCGATCGTCGCCAGCCGGTCCTCGTCATAGTTGAGCGTGCCCTTGCGGGTTTCGCCGTTGATCGCTTCGAGCGCGGCACGCGCCTTCGGGTTTTCGAGCAGCTGGAAACGGTATTCGACCATCTCGTCGCTAGGCTCGAACCCCGGCGCGGTGAGCCCGCCGATCACCCGGCGCATGCCGTCTCGCGTAAAGTCGTAATGGAGGTTGTGGAGCAGTTGCGGTGACGGTTTGGGCGGGATCGGCAGCCCGGCGCTGCCCATCAGCACGATCCGGTCCAGCAGTTCCGGGCGATCGAGCGCCACGCCGATCGCAGTGGCGCCGCCCATCGAATTGCCGACGATATCGACCCCGCGCAGCTCCAGCGCGTCGAGAAAACCGGCAAGGTGCGCGTTGCGCCCCGGCTGGTCGTAGACATAGCTTTCAGGCGAAGGCTTGTCGGTCTTGCCGAACCCGATCATGTCGGGCGCGATCACCCGGAAATGCGGCGCGAAATGCGCGAACGTATCCTTCCAGTTGCCCCAGGCGTCCGCCCCCGCGCCGCCGCCATGGACGAGCACGAGTACCGGGCCGTCGCCGGCCTCGAGATAATGGGTGCGGATGCCGGCAGCATCGACGAAGTGCGACTGGATTTCCATGCTCGTGCTCCTCAGCGCAGATCGCTCTTCTGCTGGATGCCGCGGCCGTGGCGGCTGGCGAGGCGGCGCCATTCGAGGATCGTCTCGTCGGGCTCGCACAGCATCTCGTCGACCCAGCCATAGTCGTCGGCGTAGAACGGCTCAGTCACTTCGCGCGCCCAGATGTCGTCGGCGTTGAACCCGTCGAGCCCGTGTGGCTTCCAGGTGGTCTCGAACTCGTTGGCGAAGGTCCTTCGCTCTCCGTCCGTCGAGCACGGCTTGCCGATCGTCTGGACATAGAGATGGCGCTCGCCGTCGAGCGGGACATACCATTCGAACTGTATCAGCCCGCCGACCGGGAAGTTCTCGACCTTGAGCACGCCGGGCAGCCAGATCGAGGTGCCTGCGGCCGCGGACGTGCCCTTGACCGCTGTCGAGCGAGGACCGCTGACCACCACTTCGCCGTCGATCACGCCGTCCCAGACGGGGGTGTGCTGCGCGAAGTCGTCGGTCACGCCCTTGGGGCCGTCCGCGTCCTCGACCAGTTGGACCGCGCCGGGCAGCGGGGTGTGACCGATCGGGAAGTTGAACGTGCGATAGTGGCGGAGCGTGGTGTCCTTGTGGATGAAGATGTGCAGGCCGTCGAAGCCGTTCTCGGCACCGAGCCGCCAGTTCGAGTTGACGATGCGGTGCTTGCCAAGGACCATCAGGTCGTCGTCGAGGAACCCCGGCGGCACGTCCTTCTTGAGATCATGGACCTCGTCCTCATCCCCGAGGAATACGAATATCAGCCCCTTGGCCTCCTGCACCGGGTAGGTGACGATTTTCCGGCGCTTGATCAGCCGGCTGTCGGGCACCGCAAGGATATTGACCAGCTCGCCGGTCTGAAAGCGATAGGTGTAGCCGTGATACCAGCAGGTGATGGTATCCTTGGTGTAGCAATCGGGCTTCCGGGAGAGTGGCACACCGCGATGCAAGCAGCGATCGCGCATCGCATAGACCTTGCCCTCGATCCGCTTGATCAGCAGCTTCTCGCCGAGCAGCTCGATCACTTCGATCGCGCCCTCGTCGAGCTCCTTGGAGAAACGCACCGGATACCAGTGGTTGCGGAAGCCCATCTTGGCTTCGACATAGCCCTTCCAGTCCCCGACCATGCTGACGACCTCGGGATTGACCAGCGGCGTTTCGTTCATCGTTGTTCCTTCGGGTCCAGATATCAGCGGAAAGAGGCGGAGACGGTGCCGAGTCCATCGATCACGGCGTGCACCTGGTCGCCGGGGGCGACGGGGCGCATCGGCCCAAGCGCGCCGGTGAGGATCACTTCGCCGGCGCGTAAAGGGCGGCCGAGCGTGAAGCTGGTCCGCGCCAGCCAGGCCGCGGCGTTGAGCGGGCTGCCCAGGCAATCGCTGCCTTCGCCGCGCGACGCGACCTCGCCGTTGATCGTCATCACCATGCCGCAGCCCGACAGGTCGAGCCCGTCGATCCGCCGCGCCGGGCCGCCGAGCACCACCGCGCCTGCCGAGGCATTGTCGGCGACGGTATCGAGGATGCCGATCTTCCAGTCGGCGATGCGGCTGGCGACCACTTCGAGCGACGGCAGCACATAATCGGTCGCGGCGATCACGTCGGCGACGCTGGCGCCCGGCAGATCGAGGTCGCGGCCGAGGATCAGCGCGACTTCGGCCTCGATCCGCGGCTGGCGGAGATCGGCATGATCGAGCACAATATTGTCGCCGAACACCATCTCGTCGGTCAGGTGGCCGAAATCGGGCTCGCCGACGCCGAGTTGGGTTTGCACCGCGGGCGAAGTCAGTCCGATCTTGCGGCCGACGACGCGGCGCCCGGCGGCGAGGCGCTGTTCGATCTGCCAGAGTTGCACGCGATACGCCCGGTCGATGCTCCCGACCTCGTCGGCGATCGGGTCGATCGGTGCCCCGGAATACGCGGCGGTGAGCTGCTGCCCCAGGCTGGCGACTGCATCAATATGGGAATCGGTCATTCGACTTTCCTCGTATTCGATATGATTGTATGACAAACATTCGAGCCGCTTGTCGAGGAGGAAAGTTCACGATGTTTCGCGCAACCTTGCAGTTCCAAGACGGCGGATCGTTCGAACTCGCGGTTCCCGATGGACAGACGCTGGTGGAAGCCGCGATCGAGGCGGATGCGCCGCTGCGATCGGATTGCATGAGCGGGACTTGCGGATCGTGCATCGCGCGCTGCGCCGAGGGGCGCGTCGCGCGCGAGGTGATGGAGATGCCAATCGTCAGCGCAGATGAGGCGGCTGCTGGAATCTACCCCACCTGCCTGACCCGGCTCGAATCGGACGCGCGGTTCGAGCTCGATTATCCGCTGGCGCCGCGGCCGAGCGATCCCGGCCGCCATCGCGGCGAACTGCTCGCGATCGACCGCCTCGCCGCCAGCGTCTCGCGGCTGACGATTCGGCTGGAGAGCCCGGAGGATTTCCGCTTCCAGCCCGGCCAGTATTTGCGCCTGCGCCCCCCGGGGCTGCGCGCGGCGCGAGCCTACTCGATCGCCTCGGCGCCGGGCGCGCTGCCGTTGGTCGAGTTGCTGATTCGCCATGTGCCGGGCGGGCAGGTCAGCGACTGGCTGGAGAGCGAGGCGGCGGTGCCGGGCGCAACGATGACGCTGCAGGGGCCGCTTGGCGGTTTCGCGCTCGACGATCGGGCTACGCGCGCGGTGTTCGTCGCGGGCGGCACCGGGCTCGCGCCGTCGCTGGCGATGATCCGGGCGAACGCGGGGCGGATGCCGATGCTGTTATGCTTCGGCTGCACCCGCCGTGAGGAACTGTTCCTCCACGAGGAGCTGCGCGCGCTCGAAGCCGGGACGCCCGGGCTGGAGGTGCGGATCGCGCTGATGGAAGGTGCGGCCGGCGATGTGCGCGAGGGGACCGCGGTGGCGCTGCTCGCCGGCGATCCGGTCGCGGGGGCGAGCTACCATCTGTGTGGCCCCCCCGGGATGGTCGATGCGGCGCGGGTGGTGCTACGCGCCGAAGGCGTCGCACCCGAGAGAATCCGCGCCGAGCGGTTCGCGGTGGGAGGGTGACATTCTGTTCCGCGGCGGAGGCCGGGGCCCAGTCTCGACCGACTATCGCAGGTGCCGTGCGCTTCTCTTGTCGCATTGCAGTTGGACGCCGACCTCCGCCGGGGAACTGCTCTCGAATCGAGCTTAGCTTTCCAGCCACTCCCGTGCGCGCGTTTCGGCCTCGACGAGCGACCGCCCGCCGCCCAGCGCCACCGCGAGCAGCAGCCTTAATTTCCGCGCGCTGAGATCCTCGGCCCCAATCGCGCCGATCGCGGCAAGCGCTGCGCCAGTTTCGTAGGCGGGGGCGGTGCCGCCTTCCAGGCAATGCGTGGCGAGGCCGATCAGCACCCCGGCGGCGCGGGCGCGCTCGATTGCCGGAACCAGCGGAGTGGGCACGTTGCCACGGCCAAAGCCTTCGATCACCAGCCCGCGCACCCCGGCGGCGACCAGTGCGTCGACCAGCGCCGGGCTGCTGCCCAGCCCTAGCGCGGCGATCTCCACCGCCGGCTCGAGATCGGCCACTTCGAACACCGGTGCGCGGCGCGGGGTGGCGGTGAGGCGGACGCCATGCCCGTCGACTCGGCCGATCGCGGTGCCGTGCGGGCCGAACGCCTCGGGGCCGCTGCTGTCGAGCTTCCGGGCGCTGCGCGCGGGCAAGATGCGTCCGCCGAACACCACGACGGTGCCGATCCCGCGCGCCGCCGGATCGCGCGCCACCGCCACCGCGTCGTGGAGATTGGCCGGGCCGTCGCAGCCGGGCAGCGAGGCGGCGCGCTGCGCGCCGGTGAACACCACCGGCATGTCGCCGCTATGGAACAGGTCGATCAGGAAGGCGACGTCCTCCATCGTATCGGTGCCATGGGTGACGACTACGCCCGCCGCGCCCTCGGCGGCGGCTTCGGAGACAAGGTCGGCGATTCGCATCGCATCGCCGAACTCCATGTCCTCGCTCAGCCCGGCATAGGCCTGGCGCTCGATGACGCCGGCGCGCGCTGCCGGCGCCAGAACCTCGCGCAATCCGGCGGCCCCCGCCCGACCCACCAGCACCCCCTGCGCATCGGGCAGCGATGCGATCGTGCCGCCGGCATCGACCAAAACAAGGCTGGACATCACAATTTCCTTTGCGCAAAGTTTGTATGACAATCACACAAATAAAGTTGGTGCACGAGATTGCCATGGCCGAAAGAACTGCCCTTTGCCAAGTCGATACCCTCGAGCCGGGCGAGATGGTCCGTGTCGAGGTGGCTGGGGAGGATCCGCTGCTGCTGATCAACGACGCCGGCGTGTTTCGCCTGCTCGACGATGACTGCACCCATGCGATCGCCTCGCTCTCAGAAGGCCGGCTGGACGGGAACATCCTGTCCTGCCCACTGCACGGCGGCAGCTTCGACATCCGCACCGGCAAGGCCAAGTCTCTGCCCTGCAAGCAGGCGCTGCGCACCCACAAGGTGATCGTCGAGAGCGGGATGGTGTACTTTGAAGGGTAAGATGGCAGGCTGCACATGACCGTCGTGTCATCGCCACGGGACGTTCGTTGACTTTATCAGATCAAATTGCTGTCAAGCATTGATCAATAATCTCGCCAGTGAAATCATTAATCATTCGAGCTCGATTCGCTATGTCGTTTTCGATCATCTGGTTTTCAGGAGCTGTCATATGATAAAGCTGTTGAAGATGTTTTTATCGCCACTGCGCTGGTTGGTAGCGTGACCAGTCCAGCGAGCGCGATGAAGCCTCAACGGCAATTGACCGAGTTCTTCGATGATGAGAGCTACACCAATTTGGTCGGCTAGATCATCATCTTCTGCGACGGTACGCGCTTTCGAAGCGGTGCCTATCCGGGATATGTCGTGGTGACAGAATATAGCTGCGAATAAGTAAGGCAGGGGGCGTCAGGCAACGTCTGCGGTTCCCTGATGTTACAATCGCGAGCAGTTGGAGAAATTCAACTGTGAGGTCTGGATCCTTTCTCAGTCGTGGTGTGCGCCATGGGCGAACGCGGTGGGGAGCGTTCGCGTGCCGCTATCGCCCCACCGCATAGGCCTGCATCAGCCGCGGTGTCGCCGCTGCGTGCAGGACCCCGTCGGCATCGCGCTCCGCGGCGGTAAGCCGCCCCGCCGACCAGGCCGGCGCCACACGCAGATCGTGCCCCCGCTGCCGCAGTTCGGAGATCATCGCGTCACCGTAGCTCTCCTCGATCACCGCGACGCCAGGCATCGCTTCGCGCGGATAAAAGGAGGAGGGGAAGTGCAGGCTATGGAACAGCGGCAGGTCGAGCGCCGCCTGCAGCGTCATCCCGCCGAGGATCCGGCGGAGTAGCAGGACGAGCTGCCACTGGTCCTGTTGGTCGCCGCCGGGCGTACCGCACACCAGCGCCGGGCGCCCCTGATGCAACGCCAGCGTCGGCGTAAGGGTCGTGCGCGGGCGCTTGCCGGGGGCGAGGCTGCCGGGCAGTCCCGGCTCGAGCCAGAACATCTGCGCGCGGGTGTTGAGCGCAAAGCCGAGGCCCGGCACGGTCGGCGACGATTGCGGCCACCCGCCCGAGGGCGTGGCGGTGACCATATTGCCCCAGCGATCGATCACGTCGAGATGCACCGTATCGCCGGGCTTGAGCGTCGGTTTTAGGTGCATCATCGTTGGCTCGCCGATGCCGATCCCTGCCGCTTCGCTGGTCGCCACGCGCACCTGCGCCATGCCGCGCGCGACTTGTTCCTCGAAGCCTGGGACGATGCCAGGCCGCAACGCATCGCTGGCATCGGGGCGGATCAGCGCCGCGCGGCTGAGCGCATAGCCACGCGACAGCAGCGTCTCCATCGGCACCGCGGCAAAATCCGGGTCGCCATAGTAGGCCTCGCGATCGGCGAAGGCGAGCTTCTGCGCCTCGAGCGCGAGATGGACGAAGTTGGCGCCGGCCAAGTCGATATCGGCAATCCCCATTGCGTCGAGCAGCAGCAGCGACTGGAGCAGGACGGGGCCTTGGCCCCAGGGGCCAGTCTTGCAGATCGTCCAGCCGTGGAAATCGGCGATGACCGGATCCTCATAGGTCGCCTGCCAGCGGGCCATGTCCTCGCCGGTGAGCAGCCCGGCATGGCGCTCGCCGCTCGCGTCCATCAATTCGGTGCGCGCGAACGCGTCGATCGCCTCGGCGACGAAGCCCTGGCGCCACGCATGGCGGGCGCGGTCGATCCGCGCCTCGCGGCTGCCCTGGGTGCCCGCCTCGGCAACCAGCCGCTGCCAGGTCGCGGCGAGAATGGGATTGCGGAACAGCGTGCCGCCCTTGGGCGGCATGCTGCCGGGCAGCCAGATCTCCGCGCCGCTCGGCCATTCGGTGCGCAGTGCATCGGCGACATCGGCGATCGCCCGCGCGGCGCCGGGCAGCAGCGGATGACCGTTCAGCGCGTAGCCGATCGCTGGCGCCAGCACCTCGGCCAGATCCATCGTGCCGTGATCGCGCAGCAGCGTCAGCCAAGCATCGAACGCGCCGGGCACTACCGCGGCGATCAGCCCCGATCCGGGCACCATGTCGAGGCCCTGGTCGCGGAAATGGTCGATCGTTGCTGCGGCGGGCGCGACGCCCTGGCCGCACAGCACCCGGGTCTCGTCGCGCGCGGCATCGTGGAACAGGATCGGCACTTCGCCTGCCGGGCCGCACAGATGCGGCTCCACCACGCACAGGGTAAATCCGCCCGCCACCGCCGCGTCGAACGCGTTGCCGCCGCGCTCAAGCACACCCATCGCCACCTGCGAGACGATCCAGTGCGTCGAGGCGACCACGCCGAAGGTGCCGCTGATCTCGGGGCGCGTCGTGAACATGGGGCTTCCTTCGAGTTAGGGATGGGGTTCGGCCGCGGCGCGGCGCAGCGCTTCTCGGCCAAGGATGAGCAGGAGCGTTCCGGCCGCCGCGCCCGCGCCGCCGACGATCGCCATCGACAGCCCGATGCTGTCGGGGCGCTCGAAGACATGGTCGGTGAGCCCGGCGGTGATCACCGCGATGATCGCTTGGCCCATCACGTTCTGGACGAAGAAGAACAGCGCGACATAGAGCCCGCGCAGGCGGTTGGGCGCCACCGTCGCCGCGACCACCGCGTGATGGCCGACCGACGCGCAAGTCAGGAACAGCAGCAATCCCAGCGCCGCCAGCGCAGCGGCCGAATCGCCGAGCAGCGGCATCGCCACCGCGACGGGCACCAGCAGCGCGGCGCAGACCGCGGCGGTGCGGAACGCCGCATCGGCGCGGCCCTTCGCGAGCATCCGGTCGGTCACCGTCGCGCCAAGCCACTGGCCCAGCGCAGTGGGCACGAGGAACAGCAGTGCGAGCGGCAGCGCGAGTTGCGCCGGGCGCAGCCCGTGCACGCGATCGAACAGTGCCGGACCCCAGAGCAGGAAGCCGGCAAAGGGCAGGTTGATGCAGCTATAGCCCAATATGTACGCGATCGAGACCTCGCGGCGCGCCTTGAGGAACGCGACGAAGCTCGCCGGCTTCGCAACCCTCGCCGATTGTCGCCGCGCCGGCTCGCGCATCGTCAGCATCAGCGCGGCGAGCAGGATGCCGGGCGCGCCCGCGGCGAAGAATACGAATCGCCAGGGGGGTAGGCCCAGGATCGCGCCGTGCGCGGAGGCGAACTCGATCAGCAGCCCTCCGGCGAAATAGGCGATGCTCGATCCGATCGTCGCGCCGAGCGTATAGAGCGCGACGGCACGTCCGCGGCGTTCGGGCGGATAAAGATCGGCGATCAGCGAATAGGCGGCCGGAGCCAGCGCGGCCTCGCCGATGCCGACGCCTAACCGCGCCGCGAACAATCCGGCAAAGTCGGACGCCAGTCCCGAAGCGATCGTGCACAGACTCCACAATGCCACGCCGACCGCGACGATTCGCCGCCGCGAGAACCGGTCTGCGAGCCAGCCGATCGGCAGCCCCATCGTCACGTAGAACAGCGCGAACGCGACCCCGCCGACCAGCGCGAACTGCATGTCGCTCAGCTGGAGCTCGGCGGAGATCGGGCGGACGAGGATCGACAGGACGATCCGGTCGAGGAAGGCGAGCACGTAAGCGAAGAACAGCAAAGCGAGCGCCCACGCCGCGGTACGCCGGTGTGGCCAAGGCGACTCGTGTGCAGCGTCCGGCACAATAATCTTTGTCATACAATCATACGAAACTTTTCTTTTCGGCTTGGCAAGAGGCGGAAATCGACGGCTTTGCGATCGATCAATGACAGCGGCAAATTTGCCACTTGCCAACCTGGTAAGTTTGTATGACGATCACACTATAACATCGAACACGGGCGCTGCTCGACGGTTGCCGATCGGTGTTGGTGCGGACCGCGAGAACGCGGCCGTGCTGCGGTCCTGCAGGAGCACGCGGAGGATTGGAAATACCAAGGTAAGGGGAAAGAAATGGGTCACTTCACCAGCGGGCGGCGGCGTGCCGCCGGCAGCGCGTTCACGGCTTCGATTGCGCTGTCCGCGCTGACCGCTTCGGCGCCTGCCAGCGCGCAGGACGTCCCGGCCAACGCCGCCGCGACGCCCGAGGAATCGACCGGCGAGATCGTCGTCACCGGCACCCGCCGCGGCGACGCATCGGTCACTGATACCGCGCTCGCGATCACTGCCTTTTCGGGCGAAACGCTCGAGCGTAACCACGTCACGACGCTTTCCGATCTGCGCAATCTCGATCCTTCGGTGAACATCCAGAGCTTCGGCGCGGCGCAGACCAAGGTCGTGCTGCGCGGCATCGACTCCGATGTCGGCGCCACTTCGGCGCTCTATCTCAACGAAGCCGCGGTGCTGGGGGGCACCGGCGGCAACATCCTCGGCGACGGCAAGCCCGGCGTGCGCCTCCACGACATCGACCATGTCGAAGTGCTGAAAGGTCCCCAGGGCACTTTGTTCGGCACCAGTTCGATGAGCGGCACGCTGCGGGTCCTCACGCGCAAGCCCGAGCTGGAAACCTGGGGCGGCTCGGCTGAGCTCGGCCTGGCCGGCGTAGAGGGCGGCAATCCGTTCGGCGAGGCGAGCGCCACGCTCAACGTGCCCGTCGCGCCCACCGTCGCAGTGCGCGTCACCGGCTGGCTCGAGGCCGGCGGCGGCTTCATCGACCAGCAGGTCGGCAACCGCGCCACTTTTGAGAACAACAACGACCAATATGTCCGCGGCGTTCGCGGCGAGGCGCTGTGGCAGCCGAGCGTGGACTTCTCGCTGCGCGCGATGGCGCTCCACCAGGCGATCAATGTCGATGGCAATCAGGCCTTTCAGCAGGCTGCCGGCCCGTATCTCAACACCTCGCCGACGGTCGAATTCTACAAGGACAAATACAGCCTGTTCTCGCTGACCGGCGACTATGATCTCGGCTTCGCCTCGATCATCGCCAGCGGCAATTACAGCAAGCAGGACGTGCTCAACGCCAAGGATTCGACGCCCACCAACATCAGCTTCGGGGTCAACGCCCCGCTCAGCTTCGTCGCGCGGATCGATTTCGAGGATTATAACGGCGAGCTGCGCTTCTCGTCCAAGTTCGACGGGCCGTTCCAGATCGTCGCCGGCGCCTATTACGAGCACACCACCAGCGTCTACCAGACCAACGCGATCCAGGCGCCCAACTTCACCCCGGCTTGCCTGAGCTACGAAGAGTGCAAAGCGAATGGCCTGGCGAACGCCGGCCGCGGCAACAGCATCTACGAATTCGGCACCAGCACCGCGCGCACGATCGATCAATATGCGCTCTACGCACAGGGCGACCTCGAGATCGTCCCCGGCCTGACCGCCACGGTCGGCGGGCGCTATTTCCGCGCCGAGGTCCGCGACGTCGTCACGAACCTTCAGACGGTGTTCCCCGATTTCGTGTTCGGCGTGGTCACCACCCCGAGCATCACCGGCGACCGCAAGGGCACTAACACCAAGCCGAGCTACAACGCCGCGCTGCTTTGGGAAGCCACGCCCAATGTCAGCCTCTATGCGCGCGCCGCGTCGGGCTTCCGCATCGGCGGGGTGAACACCGCGACGTCGCTGGCGCAGCAGGCTGGGGTGAACTTCCCTGGCAACTATGCGCCGGACAGCCTGTGGAGCTACGAGGCGGGGGTGAAGGGCTATCTGTTCGATCGCGCGCTGTTCTTCGACCTTTCGGGTTATCGCGTCGACTGGACCAACCAGCAGCTCTCGGCGAGCGCGGCGGGTGCATTCGGCTACACGATCAACGCCGGCAAGACGGTGACCAAGGGCATCGAGTTCAACACCCGGCTCAACCTGCCCTCGGGCTTCAGCTTCACCGGCAACGTCACCTATGTCGACGCCAAGCTCGCCGAGGACCTGCCCGCCGACGTCGTCGCCGCCGGCACCTTCGGCGAGGAGGGCGATCGCGTGCCGCTGTCGCCGCGCTGGTCGGCCGCGGCGAGCGCGAACTACGATGTCGCGCTCAGCGATCGGCTCACCGGCTTCGTCTCGGGCAACGTCACCTATCATGGCGACAGCTACAGCAGCTTCAGCCGCGCCACCGCGTTCGACACCTACCTGCCCGAATATACGATGTTCGGCGCCAAGATCGGCATGCGCACCCAAAACGGCGTCGAGTTCACGCTATATGGCGACAATCTCGGCAACGAGGCGCCCTATCTCGGTGTGGTGCCCTCGCAGGACGGCGTCCGGGTTTTCACCGCGCGGCCGCGCACCTATGGCCTGCGGGTCCGGTCGAGCTTCTAGCTTTCGTCCATCGCCACGCGCGGCCGGCTCCACTCGGGGCCGGCCGCGTCCTTTTCCGGGATAGCCCATGCGTCGTATCCTCGCCGTCTTCGAACCCTTCGTCCTCGCGCTGCTCGGCACCGTGGTGCTCGCGAGCGTGCTGCCGGTGCGCGGCACCGCAGTGCCGTTGTTCGAAGCAATCACCACGGCGGGGATCGTGCTGCTGTTCTTCCTCCACGGCGCCAAGCTCTCCCGCGAGGCGATCCTGGACGGCGCGCGCAACTGGCGGCTGCACGTGACCGTGCTCGCCACCAGCTTCGTGCTGTTTCCGCTGCTCGGGCTGGGACTGGTGTCGCTGCCCTTGCCGATGCTCGACGGCCCCATGGCGGCGGGGCTGCTGTTCCTCACGCTGCTGCCCTCGACCGTCCAGTCGTCGATCGCCTTCACTGCGATCGCGCGCGGCAACGTCGCCGCGGCGGTGTGCAGCGCCTCCTTCTCCAACCTGATCGGCATCTTCACGACGCCGGCGCTGGTTGCGCTGCTGATGACCTTGCCTGGCGGATCGGCGGGTGTTTCGCTCGGATCGATCGAGACGATCGCGCTGCAATTGCTGCTGCCCTTCCTGCTCGGCCATGCGCTGCGCCCGTGGATCGGCGGGTTCGTATCGCGCCGCAAGAAGCTGGTGACGATGGTCGATCGCGGCTCGATCCTGCTCGTCGTCTATGCCGCGTTCAGCGCGGCGGTGGTCGAGGGGCTGTGGCAGCGCGTCTCGGGCGAGACGCTCGCATTGCTGCTCGTGCTGTGTTGCGCGTTGCTGGGGTTGATCCTGGCGCTCACCTGGGCACTCGGCCGGCTGTTCGGTTTCCGCCGCGAGGACGCGATCGTGCTGCTGTTCTGCGGCTCGAAGAAAAGCCTCGCCTCGGGGGTGCCGATGGCCGGCGTACTGTTTCCCGCGGCGCAGGTCGGCGCGGTGATCCTGCCGCTGATGCTATTCCACCAGATCCAGCTGATCGCCTGTGCGGTGATCGCGCGGCGCTATGCCCAGGACGAGACCGCGGATTGAGCGATGGCGTCGGGGCATCCGGGCCCTGAACGGACGGCATGGGATCCGCCCACGCGAATCCTTCCCATGCCGCGCGATGCCCGTTCCAACCCGCACTCGGGCACTCAGCCGGATCGCCCTTCCTTGGCATATTCCCGCCGGATCGCCTGGAGCAGGTGCGCCCGCCCGATCGGGCGGCCGCCGTCCGCCAGCGACGCCAGCGCGGCGAATCGGATCGCGTTGACGATCGCGCCGCCGGTCAGCCCATGCTCGCGCGAGAGTGCGTCCAGATCGACGTCGTCGGCGAGCTGCGCCATCGCGGGCAGGGCCTTGCGCCACAGCTCGCGGCGTTCCTCGGCGCGCGGCAGAGGAAAATGGATGATCGATTCGAACCGCCGCGCGAAAGCCTCGTCGATATTGTCGCGATAATTGGAGGCAAGGATCGCGATCCCGTCGAAAGTCTCGATGCGCTGGAGCAGGAACGCGACTTCCTGATTGGCATAGCGATCATGCGCATCCTTGGATTCGCCGCGCTTGCCGAACAATGCATCGGCCTCGTCGAAGAACAACAGCCATCCGCGCGACTGCGCCTGGTCGAACACCCGCGCGAGGTTCTTCTCGGTCTCACCGATATATTTCGAGATCACCAGCGACAGGTCGATCTTGTAGACCGGGCGGCCGGTGGAGACGCCGAGCAGCGCTGCCGTCATCGTCTTGCCGGTGCCGGGCGGGCCGTAGAACAGGCTGCGATAGCCCGGCCGAAGCAGGCGTTGCATGCCCCATTCGTGCATCAGCGTGGTGCCGTGCTCGATCCAGGCGGCGATTTCGCCGATCTGCGCGCGCGTGCCGGGGTGCAGCACGAGATCGGACCAGTCGAGTGCGGTTTCGATCCGCTGCGCAGGAAAGTTCGTGCCGATCGCAGGCCCCGTGGCGTCGACCAGCGCCATCCGCGCCAGCGTGTCGCGGCCCAGCCGCAACGCGCTGCGCATCGGTTCCTCGCCGGGCGCGGTGTGCAGGATGTCGGCGCGGGCGAGCATGCCCTCCTCGGCAAGCAGATCGATGACGGCCAGCCGCGTGTCGAGGCTGTCGCCGCCCAGCAGGAAGGCAAGCGTCTCGCCGGTCGGCGTGAAGTCGCCGTCGGTCCCCGCGCGGACGCCGCCGAACTCGGTGAAACGCCGGTCGAAGGTGCTGTTGCGCGTGTGGAAAAGGTCCAGCAGCCGAGGGCGCAACGCCTGGACCAGCACGAGGACCAGCGCGGTGCGTGCGAGCAGGTCGTCGCGGATATGCTCGTGCAGGAACTGCGCATAGGCGCTGTCCGACGCGCCTAGGTCGGGCGGCGGCGGCATCGCCGCCGGGGGGGTGCCCTCGAGCTGGAAATAGAGTTGAAAGCGCGCGTCGAGAAGCCGCGCGAACCAATCGAACTCGCGTTCGAGATCGCGCGTGCTCGCCTGCCGGGCCGCCATGCTCACCATTCCACGCGTATCCCCTCGAGCTGCCAGGGCAATTGCAGCCACGCTATAGACCAGGGAAGGCGCTCGAGCAGCACGTCCCAGCCATGCCGCTCGACGCGGAGCAGCCAGCTACCATGTTCGACAGTCAGCAGGCCTGGTCGGTTGAGCCAGGCGCTGCGAAAGCCCTCGACGCTCAATTGACCGAGCATCGGCAACTCGGCCAGCGCCGCGGCGAGCAGCGCATCGGCGGCGGCGGCTTCGGCGTCGTCCAGCGCGAGGGGGGCGTGCAGCGTGTCGATCGGCATCCCGGCGAGCAGCTTCGCCAAGGCAAGCCGCGTTTCCGGCGGATCGCGTTCGGCGCTCGCGAGATAGTCGATCAGCGTCACGGCGCGGTGCCGGGCCGCGGGAGTTACGAAACGATGCTCGGCATCGACCAGGCCGGCCGCGGCGAAATAGTCGGGCAGGAAGGGGCCGAGCAGGATGATCCCCGCGGCTTCGATGAAGAGGCTGTCGTGCTCGGCCGGCTGCTTGCCCGCGATCCGCTGGTCGATGTCGGCGTGGGACGGTGGCGTGTCCCGAGGCGACATGGCCTGGGCATCGGCTGGTTCGGAGGCTTGGGGCTGCTGTCCCGCTTCGGGAGTGTCCGATGCCGGCGCAAAGGCGGGGGCCGCACTCGGTTTGCTGTCATTGGCCCTCCGGGTCGCTGCCGCGGGGACGGCAGGAGAGGACAATAGTGTCGCGTGCATGTCGCCGGCGGACGACTCGGCTGGCGGTTCGTTGCTCGCGGCGCTCGGACGTGCGTCGGAAATGCGCGCGCGACCTGGCTCCGACGACCCATGTACCGCGTGATCGGGCAGCGCGATGGCCGTCTCCGCGCCATCGATCGCGTCGATGGGATCGGCTTCCGCAAGGAAAGGTAGGGGCGCGGAGGGATCGATGGTCGGCCTGGGCTGGCCGTCCAGCCCCGGCCCCGTATCCGGCAAGGCATTGTCGGGCAGCGGTTCCGCCTGTGGCGGGGGAACTGCCCGTGCAGGCCGGTAAAGGCGGTCGCCGGACCGGGCCGGCGTGACCGGCGGCGCGGTCTCGGCATCGGCGCGGGGCAGCCGCGCCCGGTCGAGCAGCTCAGCAAAGGCCAGACGGATACGCACCTCGTCCGCCAGGGCATCGACGTTCGCGATCGGCGTCACCTGCACCGCGGTGACGGCGATAAGCGCGCTCCACACATGCGTCGCCGCGGCGACCGGATCCTCGTTTCGCGCTTCTGCGGTCAATGCGATGGCGAGGCGTTCGAAATCGTCGGCCGAAAGCCCCGACAGGCGCGCAGCGAGGCGCGGTAGCGGCGCCGAAGGCAGGGCCTGGACCAGGCGCGTGGTGGCATCGCCCGTGCGGAGCAGATGCCGCAGCGCGACGACCGCGGGCATCTCCGTAACCGGCTCGGCACCGAGGAGCGTTTCGACTGCTTCGGTGATCGCCGCCGCATGATCGTCCGCCCACCAGGGAAGGACCCCGCTTCGCAGGAAGAAGGCGATCAGCTCGACCGCATCCTCGGCCGGGGCGATCGCATCGACGCGCGCGAGCTGCGCGGGCAACGCCTCGGCCAAAGCGGCATCGAGATTGGCGAGCAGGCTCTCTTCGAACGCGGCGGAGTCGCAGGGGGGGAGCGTCAGCACCAGGCGATCGATGCGCCGGTGCGCGCCGTCGTCGGCGGCATCGAAGCGGCGTGCAAGCGCTTCGGACAGCCTTGGCCCCAGCGCCGCCGTCCGGTCGGCAAGCGACTGGGCAGTGATGGGGTCGCGGGCGACGATCTCGACGAGCTGGCGGCCGATGCGATGCCGGGCCACGCTCAGCTGCCGGGCGGCGGCACGGCGACGCGACGCTCGACCGAAGTGCCCGCATCCGCCGCGTCGAGCAGCAGCAGCTCGACCACCGCTCCGGTCCGCAGCGCGCCGGTCGTCAGCACGAGCGGCTTGCCGGTGCCGGGCACCGGATCGCCGGCGGCGACGCCATCGACGAGGAGCTGATGTCGGACGGTGGCGGGTGCATCGGCGATCGTCACCTTCGCCTTCTGGTCTGCGAACTCGGCAGTGATCGTGGGCGGCGCGGCGATCACGACCTTCGCGGCGGCGAGTGGCTTGGTGAGCCCGGTCATCGCCCGGCGGGCGGTCACCGCGAGCTCGACCGGCAGCTTGCGCGCGTCGAGATCGAGCCGCGGGACCGGCGGGGGCGCGGCGCTGGTGGGATCGGCGGCGACGACGAAATCGACGCCGACCGTGAGCAGATCGATGCCTTTGTTGCGGCTCGGATCGCCGGCGGCGCGCTGGTGCAGATAGAGCTCGCCCAGCAGCTTGTTCGCGGCCGAGATCGCATAGAACACGCCCGCCTCCCCGGCGAGCGCGCGCAACTGGACGAGCTTGTCGCCGGCGATGCTCGCCTCGATCCTGAGGTTGGGGCTCGGCGAAGGCCGGACGAGCGCGACCGACGCCGAAGCCAGTATCACCGAGGATTCGAAGCTCGCGTCGCGGGTGCCATGCTGCTTGGTCGCCGCGACCACCGCGAAACTGTCGCCGGTGAGCGCCGGCATCGGCAGCGCGAGATCGGTGCCCGCGCCCTTTTTCGGCGTGCCCGCCGCCGTGAAGCCGGGGAGCGGCTCGAACAGCATGGGAAGCCGGGGCGGTCGCACGCGGACGGGGCCGCCATCGGTCGCGACGCTCAGCGACGCGGGATTGGGTGGCTCGGCGCGATCGAAGCTGGCGTCGGGGATCGGCGCGAGGTGGAGCGCATATTGCACGCCAGCCTGCGCGCCGCCGACGGTGAGGGTCGGCGTTCCCGCATAGTCGACGACGGGCGGCGCGACGGCGACCGGCCGGTTGCGATCGGCGCGTACATAGACCGGCAGCGGCACGGTGAGCAGCGATACCTGGGTCTCGCGCCGCCCTGGGAAGGTCTTGACCAGCCGGACGCGGACCACGCTGTCGTCGGTGAGCGGCTTGCTGCGCAGCGTGATCGGGCCGCCGGTGCCGCGCACATCTCCGCCTTCGGACAGCAGGATATCGGTGTCGAGCGCGGCGAGATCGGTGTCGGCGGCGCGGTCCTTGGGCGGCCGGTTGACGAGACGATAGGCGACCGCCTCCTGGCTGTGCGGCAGCTCGACGGTGATCGCCGCGGCGAAGTCGATCAGCGCCGGCACGCCGTCGAAGCCCGCGACCACCGCCGGTATCGAGCTGTCGAGCCCGATCGCGACCGGTGCGGTGCCGAGCAGCAGCGCGGTGCGGCCCGAGGTCCGCGCCGCCTCGACGGTGAAGGTAATCGGCTCGTAGATCTTGGGCATCGCGAGTTCGAGGGTGTCGCCCTCGCCGGTGGCGTTGACCGTCAGGCCAGAGGGCAGCGGCGCCCCGGCTTGGCCACGCAATCGATATTCGACGCCGGGCTCGGCATCCTCGACCGTGATCGTCGCGCCGCCGCCATAGGGCACGATCGGCGGCGCCGCCGTCACCGGGAGATCGCGCAGCGGCAGCGCCTCGCCGATGCCGAGCAGGTCGACCAGGCGGTTGCGTGCGCCGCGCATCCGGCGGTCGGCGGAGGTGCTCATGCCGCGCCTCCATCCAGCCCGAGCGCTTGCTGGCGCTGCGTGCACAAGGTGGTGCGCCATCGCGTATAGGCAGCGGCGAAGGCGTCGAATTCGGCCCCGCCGAACCAGCGGACGTGCAGCGTGAGATGGGCCGGCGTTTCGGCGCGGACGACGCGCGCGAGCGAGTCCGCGGCGGGCCGCAGCGCCTCGTCGACGACCAGGCTCAGCTGTAGCGAGAAGGGGTCGGGGCTGGCGGCGGCGGCGAGCAGCGCCTGCGCCTGGCCGTCATCCTCCGCGAACGGGCGCAGCAGGATATGCTCGACGAGCCGCAGCCGCGCGCCTTCGCCTTCGGACAGACCGAGCTTGAGCCGGATACGGTCGAGCAGCGGCGGCTCGTCGGCGGGGTCGAGCAGGTTCGATCCCGTGCCGCGCCCCGCGGAGAGCCGGGCAAAGTCCGAAAGGAAGCGCGCCCGGCTGTCGAGCACCCGGCGTCCCGCCGGCAGGGTCGGGCCCTGGAGGCCCGCGGGAGGCAGCGTGAGCGGGGCCTCTTCGCCATAGCGGGCGAGGAGATGCGCGAGCAGGCGATTGCGGCGCTCGAGGCCCGCGATGCTCGAAGGCGGCTCGACGAGCATCTGGAGCGCGTCGGCAGTGAAGCCGTCGGCATGTAGCGGCACTTCGCTTCCCGGCTCGGCAGGCGTGTGGATCGGCTCGGCGGGCTGCGCGAAATAGCTGGCGGTCTCGCCGCTGCCGAGCAGCGCCCCGACTCCGGCAAGCTGCGCGAAATGATTGGCGAGCAGGGCGTCGAGCAGCGCGAGATAGGCGCGCAGCTGGCTCACCTGCGCCAGGCGCGCGGACCCGGCTTCGGGCTCCAGCCCGCCGGGGGCGACGGCATAGAGCGCGGGAAGGTCGAAGCGCAGCGGCCGATAGGCGCCGACCCGGCGATCCCGGGCAGGTGGCGCGGGCGGATCGAGCGCCTTGGGCGGATCGAGCGCGTCGAGCGCGCGCTCGGCGAACAGCGCGGCCAGATCGTCGCGGCCGGACGAGTCGAGCGCAAAGCCGCCGCCCGAGGTCAGCACGATGCGCGATGCGCGTGGATCGAAGCGCGGAACGCGGTCCGAGGGTATCGGCAGCGACCAGCGGATCGGTCCGGGAAGATCGTCGCCATCGGCGCCCATGCGGACTTGCCGCACCGCGCGGACGCCGGGCACTCGATCGAGCGCCGCGATGATGTCCGAGCGCTGGAGTGCGGCGCGGCGCCTGGGGGCGGCATCCTCGTCGAGCCGGCGCCCGCCGGTGGCCGGGCCGTCATAGATCGCTTCGGTGGCCCAGCCGCGCGCGCGCAGCGCGGCCGCGTCCACCCAGGCCGGCCGGGGCGAGCAATAGTCGGCGAGCGCGGTGTAGATGTCGAGCAGCACGGCGTCGCCGCGCGCCGGATCGTCGATCTCCAGCTCGGCGGCGATGCCGACGGGAAGCGGCGCGAGCACGTCGACCGTGTCGAAATCCTCGCACAGGCCGCGATGGCGGTGGAGGATCTCGGCGACCGTGCGCGCGAGCTCGGGAGAGGCGATGTCCTCGCGCGACGACTTCTCGATCAGCACGCGATGGACCCCGGCGAGCAGCACCGGATCGCCGCGCTCGATCGGCTCGCGTGCGCGATCGAACTCGCCCGCGCCCGGCGTGTAGCGCAGGCGCAGGGTGGGATGCTCGGAAGGCTCGATCCACGCGTTGCGGACCCCGGCGACTTCGATCGCCACGCGGCGCAGGTCGGCCGGGGTGACCGCGTCGCCGACGAGCAACCGGTCCGGTCCCTCGGCGGGACCCGTCACCAGCTCGGCGATCGGGTGGCCGGCGCGATAGGCCAGGTCGGTCAGCGCATAGGCGAACGCCTCGAGCAGGGTGATGCCGGGGTCGTGGGCGTTGAAGTCGGTCCAGCGGCCGTCGCTCATCGCGCCGAGCACCGAGCGCCCTTCCGCAATCAGGCCGTCCCAGTCGAGCGCCGGGGAAGGCGGCTGCTTGCCGTCGATCGCGGCCGCCTGGATCATGGCGCGTCGGCTGCTTCGGAGGGCTGGTCGCGCTCCAGTTCCTCGGTCAGCACCTGGATCGCGCCCGAGATGCGCAACAGCGTCTCGCGCAGCACCCGGGTTTCCTCGTCGAGCTGGCCGAGCTTCTCGGTCCCCTTGCCGAACTCCTCCTTGAGTTCGGCCAGCCGCGCAGCGAGGCGCTCGCGCATCGCCTCCGGGATCATGCGGCCTGGCCCTCGATCGCGCCGAGCCGCTGCTCGAGCGTGGCGATCGTGCCCGCCTGATCGCGCACCACGCGCGTCAGTGCGGCGACGATGTGCGACAGGAAGATGCCGTCATGCGCGGCCGTGGTGACTTCGTCGGGGCAATTTTCGGCGATGAAGCCGAGGTGCGTCGTCGAAGGATCGTCCTTCCATCGAAATGAGACCGGGTCGAGCGCTTCGACGATCGCCTCGGCATCCTTCCCGGAAACCGGAGCGATGTCTTCTTTAAGCGCAGCGGAGGAAGCCTGGATGAGGCGCGGAATGTTGACTATTCCGTCGATCCGCGCCTGCGGCCAGTCGCCGGCGAAATTGAGAACGAGCGTCGCGTTGTCGTCGACGAGCGCGCGTCCCGGCGCCGCGCGCCGGCCGGGATGGCCGCCGATATAGAAGTCCGCGCAGCGAATATAGCTCGCAAACGCTACTGCTACGTCGAGCTTGTTGAGCGTGCCCACATACGCGATGTTGCCGCCGCCGGGATTGACCCAGCCGCCGGCACCGCCGACGTTGAGCGAATTCGGAGCGAGCAATCCGGGGGTGTGAACGCCCTCCGAAAACTTCAGATCCTGATTGAGGCGCAGCCAGTTGTCGCTGCCGCGAAGGGCATGCTTCCCGTTCAGCGCGATGTCGCCGAACACGTCGAGCTTGTTCGCGGGGGTCCGCGTGCCGATGCCGACGCTGCCGGCGGGCATCAGCGAGATATGATCGTCGGCATCGTTGGACGTGCCGATCTCGAGCGTCATCGACTCACCGCCGCGCGAGAAATAGCGCATCCAGGCAAGGTCCCCGCTGCCACCGGCGGGATCGGGCGGGAAGACGATGCCGCCGCCTTCCCCCGCGGAGGGCGTGAAGGTTCCGTTGACGCGGAGCGGCAGCGCCATCGTGATCCCGGTGTCGGCGACCACCAGCTTGTCGACATTGTTGAGCCGCAGCCGGATGATGCTGGGGGAGTTCAGCATCGTGGCCCCGGGCTCGACCCCCGAGCCCTGCAACAGCGCGTAATTGCCGGGCTGCCCCTGATCGAGCGTGTTGACCCCGACAAAGCCGTAGCGCGTGTTCGCCGGCCAGGGCCCGATCGACATGATCCCGGCCCGAATCCGGCCGTTGACTTCGAGCTTGTCCTTGGGCTCGACGGTGCCGATCCCGACATTGGCCGTCGCCGCGTCGATCGTCAGGCAGGCGTTGCCGGCGGCGTCGAGCACGCTCCAGCCGAGCCGAGCGGTGGCGGGATTGCCCGGGGTCGCGCGCGCCTTCAGCGCCACCGACCAGGCCGGATCGGCATCGGCGAAGGACAAATAGAAATTGGCCGCGCGCTTGAGACTGGTGTCGTCGCCGGCCGCCTCGATCGCGAGCGCGTCGCCCGCGTTCTTGTAGAGCCCGTCGTCGCGCTGGTTGATCCCGCTCTCGATCAGTTGCGCGAACTGCGCCTCGGTCGGGATCGCGTTCTTGGCGAAATAGGTCTTGAGCGCGCTGCGTGGACGCTTGTTTTCGTTCATCTGCATGTCTGTTCCTCCCTCAGGAAACCACGAGGTCGAGCTCGATTTTCATGTATCCGATGCCGGTGAAGCGCTGTTCGACGAAGACATTGTCGTCGATGATGTCGATCTCGTGCCGGGGCGCCGGCGTCAGCACGGCGTCCGGACGGCTGGCCGAGGAGGCCTCGCCGCTGCCGGGGCCGGGCCGATATTCCTCGCCGTCGTCGCTCTGGAACAGCCGGCAGCCGCCGACGAAATCGACATAGGGCAGCCCGTCGATGAACGCGACGAGCGCCGTTGCATCGATGCGCTGGCCGAGCGCGACCTCGGCGCCTTCTTCATACGCCCAGGGCGCAAGATGGCGGTTGATCGCATCGTTGAGCCGGCGCTTCTCGAACGCGACGTCGGCCTGCGAGCGGAAGCGCACGCCGACCCGAACCCGAACCCGAACGAAATGCGGATGGCCGACTGCGATGCGGGCCACCGACGGCGCGAGCGGCTGGAGATAGTCGCGCACTTCGTCGAGCAGGCTGCTCGGCGCACGCGGCGTGAAGGGATCGGCGAGGCGGTGCGCCTGGATGTCGGGGACAAGGATCAGGCGGACATTGCCGGGCCCGCCCGACATCGTCGCGGGCAGGCACTTGACCTTGTGCACTTCGGGAAAGCGGGCGAGCACGAGATGCTCATAGTCCCAGGCGGTGAGCGCGCGCCCCTTGTGGCGCAGCCGCTCCCCGGCGCGGACCCGGAAGCCGGCATCGCCTTCGGCCGGCGCGCCGCCGAAGGCGGCATAGGGCTGGACGACCTTGAGCAGCCCAGGCGCGCTGTCCGCGATCGTGCGGATCGTCCCGGCGGGGAGCGGGGCGGCATAATGTTCGGGGGGCGCGCCATCGTCGAGGAAGGTGGCGGAGGCGGCCTGGGCGTGGACGCCGGCGAGCGCCGAGGCCGAAGCAGCGCCCGAGTCGACGGTCGCACGCAACCAATAGGGGCCGTGCGGCATGCGTCCGTCGGGGTCGGCGTCGGGCAGGTCAAAGCGGATCAGCCCCGCGCGAGCGAGGCCGAGCGTGGTGTCGTGCGGCTGTTCGGGCAGATCGGTCCAGCCGCCGGCATCGAGATAGGACCAGCGCAGGCCCACCGGCCGATCCTCGCTGCCCCCGCCTGGAACCGTCTCGAAAAGCAGCGACACTGCCTGCGGTGCGGCGACACGATCGAGGCCGACATAGAGCGCACCTTCGGCGTCATAGGCAGGGAGCAGGGTCCAGCCGCCTTCGGGCTTGTCCGGCGCCTCGACCACGCCGAACGGGTGGAGGTGATAGAGGCGGTCGACCGCGTCGGCGCGGCGATATTGGTTGAGGACCACTTCGTGCGTGGCGGCGAAGTCGAGCTGGAGCTGCTTGAGCTTGGGGGTGTAGGGCGGCCGGACGATATAGCCACTGGTATCGGTCACCGGTCCATTGCGCAGCGCCGCGGCGAGCGCGATGGCCTTGTCGGCGGAGAGCCCGGGATATTCGAGATGGCCGAAGCCGGTGCCCGCCAGCGTCATCACCAGATAGCGCCGCCGGTCGCGCACCGAGCGAGTATCCGGCTCGACGACGCGGTCGGCGGGGGCGGCGGTGCCGAGGGTGAGATCGGCGCCGCGCATCGCGGCGTTGGGGTCGGCGCCGAACAGCGGCTGGGGCGCGCCGAGCGCCGTTGTGCGGACGCGGCCGTCGACCAACGCGAATTGGGCGGTGAAGGTGCGCGCCGGATAATTGGCGTAGTGCGCGGCGAGGTTGGCGGGGGCGCCCTGCCACTGCCAGCGCAGCGTCAGCGACGTCAGCCGCTTGTTGAGCAGGTCGGGATGCCCGATCGCTAACTCGGCGCCGGGGGGCGCGGTGCTGCCGAACGGCTCGAACGGCTTCTTGCCGTCGGCGCGGCCGTGATCGGTCTCGAGATCGAGCGGCCAGAGCCCGGGAGCGTCCTTGCCGTCCTGCCGGCCGACCACGACGCGGAGATGAGCGCGAGCCAGGCGGAGCGTGCGGAAGCGCGCATACGCGGTCTCGAAGCGCTGGCCGTTCCAGACCGGGCGAAGCTCCAGACGAAGCACTGGCCAGCGCGGGTCGGTCGGCCCTGCGAGCGGCGGCGCGGTGGCAGGATCCGATTCGTCGAGCGTGAAGGCGATGCGCAGCGCGACCAGCGGCTTGGCGGGCTCGAGCGGGGCGATGTCCGCGGTGTCGGCATAGCGGACCTGAGTGAACTCGGCGCCTTCGATCGCGAGCCATTCCTTGCCGGCGCTCAGCGAAAGCGCGAAGGGCTGCTTGAGCGGCACGTCGGTCTTGGCGGTGGGGTCGAGCAGCGCCCCGCCCTGGTCGTCGTAGAAGGCAAGGGTGAGGACGATCCGGCGGCGTCCGGTCGACAGCGCCAGCGCCGGCGAAGCGATCGCCCAGCCCAATGCGCTGGGCCGCCGCGCCGCATCGCCCTCCTTCGGAATTGCGCCGAAGCTCGGCCAGGCGACACCTTCCCCGGCTGCGGCGGGCGCGTCGGCCTCCGCCCACAAAGCGTGCCAATAGGTACGCTCCGCGACCGGTTCGGGCAGCGCGAGCCGGCGCCGGCGCGAAGCCGCGTGGATTTCGTCGACCTGGCCGAGCGTCGCGGGGTCGGCGCTGCCGTCCAGCGCGGTCCGGACCAGCGCGACTTCGGCGGCGCTGGCGTAGCGCGCGAGCGTATCGAGCAATGCGGGCGAGTCGATCGCCTCGCCGGTCGCGGCTGCCAGCGCCGCCTTGACTCCGCTCGCTTCGCGCACCCCCCGCATCGCCACGCGCTCGTCGTTGCGGACTTTCCGGGCATGCGCTTCGGCGAGCAGCGCCTGGGCGTCGGCCCATGCCGGATCATGGTCCGGCGCGTCGAGGATCGGCAGCAGCCGGACGAGCTTTTCGGCGGCGAGGAAGAACCAGGCCTCGATCTCGGCGATGCGATCGAGATAGCTGCCGACGCTGGTGACGCCCGTGGCCTCCGTCCCGGCGGTCGCCCAGTCGATCGCACCGAGCGCCGTCTTCAGGTTAGTGTCGAACGCCGTCGGCGCCGTTGGGGCAAACGCCCAGGCGGGATCGCTCCGCATGCGGCGGCCGGCGACTTCGAGGAAACCGTTGATCACGCGCCAGTCGGCATCGGCCGCGCGCTTGGCGTCCATCATCGGCACGAACTGGCGATCCACCGTGAGGAACAGCTTGGTCTCGATGAACGCGCGCACGTCGCGCCGGTCGAGGTGGAGCATCAGGTCGTCGACGGTGGCGACTTCCTCGAGCCCGTTATTCTTCATCGGATCGCCGTCATAGGCCTTGAGGAAATTGGCGGCGAAATCGCGGGCGTCGGCGGGCGCGAGCTGCCAGCGCGGGTCGCCGCGCTTTGCCCGGCCGGCGGTCTGCAGTGTGGTGTTGATGAGGTTCCAGTCCGCGTCCGCGCCGTCGCGGCGGCGCTTCCGCGCGACCAGCGTGCGCAGCTCGAAGAATTCGAGCCGCAGGGTCGCGCGGCTGAACGCCAGCAACTGCACCAGCGCCCGCCAGCGCGCCGCTGTAAGCGCGGACCCGCGCAGCGGCGGCAGCGGATCGCTGGGGCGCGGCACGCCATACGCCAGCCGCAGCAGCGCCAGCGATTTCTCCTCGGGCGTCCCCGGCTCGGCGTGGCGCGCCTCGGCCAGCCCGACGACTTCGCGATCGACCATGCTCGTCGCCAGCGCCGCCACCCGCGCCCGATTGACGACCAGCGTGTCGTCCAGCCGATAGACCCGGTCCCGCCGCCGGGCGTCGCGCCCGGCAAGCAGCCGCAGCCCCTCGGGCGCCTCGGCGGCGGCAATGCCGGCGGCCAGCTCGAACAGCACGAAGGCGCGGTCGGGGCGGGCGGGGGCGGGCTCGAGGCGCAGCACCTCGCGCAGCTGGTGCTCGTAATGGCGATCGGCGACTGCGTTGATCGCGTCCTGCCCGTGGCGCAGCAGCCGCACGCAGGCGAGTAGCAGCATCATGTGCGGCTTGCGCAGCGTAGCGAAGCGCGGGTCGAGAAAAGCCCCGGGATCCGCGGCGAAGGCGGCCGCCTCGGCGTGGCTGACCAGACCCTCGCCGGGGTTGGCGGCGAGCCCGGCGAACATCGGCGCCCAGTTCCCGTCCGCCACGCCCGCCTCGCCGTCCGGATCGTACCACAGCAGATGCTCGGCATAGGCCTGGGCGAAGGCGATCATGTCGGCGGGAGAGCGCTCGTCGAGCCGGACATAATCGGGTGCCAGCTCGGCGCGCAGCCGTCCGCGCTGGGACGTGCCGTCGCGCTCGCCGCCGCGGAGTTCCTCGAGCATCAGGCTGCCTTCACTGTCATGTTCGTCGTCACGAACTGGCCGTTGCCCGAATAGCTCGGCGTCGCGTCGGGCACCGGGCCGGTCGCCTGGGGCTGCTGCGCCGGGCTGTTGACGCTGAACTTGGCGACGAACATCGATCCCTTGAGGATCAGCTTGGTGCCGCCGCCGACCGTCGTCTGGGTGAGCTGGTCGCCGGCAAGCTGGTCGATCTCGAGCGTGCCGGTGCCCGGGATCACATATGGCGGCGCGACGTACATGCAGCCCGGCACGCTGACCGAGCCCTCGTCGCCTTCGAGGCACACCGCCTTGCCGCCCACGGTCGCCGGGCCGCTGCCGGTGATGACGCCCGGCTGCACGACCACCATCGCCGCGCCGAACGCCGGCAGGAACATGGCCTGGTCGCCGTCGACGACGACGAAGTCGCTCATGGCCGTGCCGATCCCGAGGCTTCGCGGATGTAGAAGGGATAGACGAAATTGTAGCGCGAGTTCGCGCCGCGCAGCACATAAGAGAGCGAGATGGTGAGCAGCCCGGGCTCGTCGCCGCTCTCGGCGATGTCGAGCCCTGCGACGTCGATGCGCGGCTCCCACGCGATCACCGCCGCGAGGATCGCCGAGCGCATGTCGGTGAGCAAGGTCCGGTCGATCTGCGCGAACATGTGGCGCGACAGGCTGGCGCCGAAATCCTCGCGCATCGGCCGCTCGCCGATCTCGGTGGCGAAGAGGATGCGCAGGCTCTCGGCGACGTCGGCGGCGCCCGCCACGGTCTCGACCTCGCCGCCGCCGCGCCCGAAGTTCGGCGGAAACGCCCAGCCGCGCCCGAGGAACGGGGCATCCCCCGACATGAAGGTGCCGTCAGTTGAGGCCAATCTGGGTCCCCTTGATGATGACGTCGCCGCTGGCATCGACCTTGAAGTCCTTCGCCGAGACGAGCGCGATGCCGTCCTTGTCGAGCACCAGCTGGTTGCCGTTGCCGTCGGCGATCGTGATCGACTCGGCGCCGCTTTCCACCGCGAAGGTGAGCGACGAGCCCTTCGCCTTGAGCGCCAGCCCGGTCTTGTCGGACTTGTCGATGATCTCGAGCGAGGCGTTGGCGCTGCCGAAGCCCTTGGCCTCATTGTCCTCGCTCGCGGTGGCGAAGGCGTCGAGCGGCGCGTTCTTCGAGCCGTACAGCGCCCCCAGCACCACCGGCTCGCGCGGATCGTCGGCGAGGAAGCCCACCACGACCTCGTCGCCTGGCATCGGGCGGAACAGATAGCCGCGCTTGCTCCCCGCCTCGGGCGTGGCGAGCCGTGCCCAGACGAGCCCGTCGCCCGCGCCGACGCCGGGCAGCATCACCCGGACGCGCTGCTCGCCCGCGGGATCGGATTCGAACTGGTGGACCAGGCCGATCCGCAACCCCTGGACCGCGGGCAGCGGCGCGAGCGAGGGCGCGCCCGGGGCGGGCGTCGATTGCGGCAGTCCCAATTGGAGATCGGTCGACCAGCCATTGGTCTCGACGACATGGCGCACCCCGCTCACCACCGCGGTGCCGGTGAAGCGCGCGCCGACGCCGCGCAGCTCGATCAGGTCGAGCGGGTCGATCGCGGTGCCGCCGACATTCACCCGCCCGCGCAGCAGCGCGAGCCGCTCGCGCGCGAGCCTGGCATCGGCCCAGGCGCGCAACTCGGCGCTGGGCAGCGGCGCGAGATGGGTCAGCGTGGCGGTGCCGAACCCGAGCGCCGCGGCGGCATCGGCCGCATCGACGTCGCCCTGGGCGATCGCGAACGACGTGGCGGCCGCGGCGGCGGTGAGCGCTCCCTGGGGAAGATCCCAGCCCACGGCCTCGATGCTCTCGGGCTGCGTCGTGGCGTCGAGCTCGAGCTCGATATCGTTGATCGCGTCGAGCCCGAGCTCGACGGTCAGCGCCGCAGCCCCGCTGACCGACCAGGGCTGCATCGACAGCTTGCCGTCCTTGACGGTAATCGCCATCCCCGTCGCCGCGGCACGCGCCAGGATGAAATCCCAGTCGCTGACGTCATATTGCACGAGCTGGGGGTGGACCAGCCCGGCATCGGCCAGTTCGCCCCGGTCCACCCCGGCGCGCGTCAGCACCGCGCCGACCGCGTCGGCATCGCTGCCCTCGGCATAGACCGCGCTGCGGCGCGGCCGGGTCAGCCGCCACGCCTTGTCCTTGCATTCGATCACCACCCGCGGCGATCCGCCGCTGACTTCCATCCGCAGCCGGACGATCAGGCCGGCGAAAAGCGCCGTCGTGGTCTCGTCGACGCGCACCGAGATCGATACCGCGGCGCCGGGCACCAGCGCCTCGCTGTTGAGCGCGGGAAAGGTTCGGCTCGGCAGATCGCCGTCGATCAGGACGATGCGGCCATAGGGCACGCGGCCGACCTCGCGCACCACCTCGACCGAGACGAGCAGGCATTCCGGCGGGATCGGCTCGCCCGCGACGGTGACCAGGGGGACGGCGTGCGGCATCGGGCTAGCTGATGATCGGCGGGAAGACGAGTTCGCGGCCCGGCTCGACGACGCGAAGCTGGTCGAGATCGTTGACCCGCGCGACCGCGGCGACGCGCTGCGGGCTGCCATAGATCTCGCGGGTGAGGCTCGCGACCGTATCGCCGGCGCGGGTGATGCGGCTATGGGTGACGTCGGGCGAGGCAAGCCCGGCGATGCGAAGCTGATTGGCGTGCTCATCGTCCGAGACGAGCGCGAGATCGAGCTCGGCGCGTAGCGGCGAGCCGTCGCGATTGAAGCTCTGATAGGCGACTGCTGCGGTCTTTAGCCGGCACTTGTAGCCGGTCTGGCCCAGCTCGGTGCCCCATTCGCCCCATTTCACCCACAGGAAGCTCGGCTGGTGGGTGTCGCCGTTGACCTGATAGGCGAGCCGCAGGAAGTCGCCGATCCGCTCGCCGACCGTGCGCTTGCTGCCGAACAGCGTGACGAGCCCGATCGTGTCGACGCCGGTGCCGTCGAGCAGCAGCTTGACGTTGAGGTCGGCGGGCTTCTTGCGCACGAACCGCGCTTCGTGGCTGGCGCCCGACGCGTCGCTCGCCGCTTCGTACAGCACGCCGAACGACTGGGTCAGCGTGGTCGGGTTGAACATCGCCTCGAACTCGCCGATCTTCGACGTGCGTTCGCGGTTCGAATAGGCTTCGATCTTGAGCTTCTCGAGCTTGAAGATGTCGGGGAAGCCCATCGCTCAGGGCTCCTGTGCGCGGCGGAGCTGGCGCATCACCTCGGCCACGCAGTCGCGAACCAGCAGCGCCCGGGCGTCGGCGTCGAACACCGGCGCCTGCTCCTCGTCGCGCTCCGCGGCAGCGCCCTCGGCGATCGCCCGGATCACCAGCTCGCGGACCTCGATCGGCATCAGACCCGCACCACTTGCATGCGCGCGTAGGCGAGCTCCATCGTCTCGATCATCACCGACGAGCTGTCCGCGCTGAGCTCGGAGGTCAGCCAGCGCACCGGATAGGCGCGGATGAACATCCACCCCGCGAGCGGCACCTTGTCTTCGCTGAGCGCGGTGACCAGCACGTTCGAGGGCGCGAACTTGAACAGCGTCATCGCCGCGTTGAACTCGATCGTCAGCGGCGATCCGACGGTGACGCCGCGCTTGAGCACGAGATTCTGGTAGGTGATCGCATCGGGCAGCCGGTGCGAATAGAGCAGCTCGCCGCCCTCGCGATGGGTGACCGTGCCGATCTCGGCATTGAGCCCGCCGACGCTCTGGAAGCGGATGTCGAGCGGATTGGGGATCAGCCCGCCTGCGAAGAAGAACACGCCGAAGCGGAAGTTGGCGATCGGGTCCATGGCTCACGGACGCTCCACCGTGATGCCGCTCGCCATCACATCGAGCGTCTGGACCGCGACTTCCGAACTGCTCGCGTTCAGGCTGGGGCCGGTGAGCTTGACCGGGATCGCCCTGCGGATCCGCCAGACGAGCACCGGGGTGCCCGTCGCATCGACCAGCGCCACGTCGAGCGGCCTCGCCTCGGCATCGTCGCTCGTCAGCCAGGTGAAGAAGCGGCTGTCCTGGGCGAAGACCCCGCGCTTGAGGGTGAGGCGCTGGTGCTTGGTCGAGCGATAGGTCTGCAGCGTCTCGCCTTCCCATTCGCTCAGGCCGTGCTTGTACGTCGATTGCTCGCGCTCGAAGGTCAGCCCGGTCACCTCGGCAAACGCCACCGACTCCCCGGCGAGCGTGGCGCGAAAGCCGTTGGCGAGGAGCGGGGGCGCGCTGGCCATCGAAGGATTACGCCTCCTCGACGGTGATGCGGTCGGCGCGCAATTCCATCGATTCGATCGCGATGTCGTTCGACTTGGCGTCGAAGGTCGGCGCGTCGAGCTTCGAGGGGAAGGCATTGATGATGCGCCACGAGATCACCGGCGCGCCCGCCTCGTCGCACAGCCGCACGAACACGTCGCGCTTCTCGACCTGGTTGAGCGCGGTCGACGCGAACCATTTGTAGAGCGTGTTGACGCTGGTGCCGCGCACCAGCCCCTTTTTGAGCGTGATCGTCGGCGCGGTATGCTGGGTGGGCATGTGCAGCGTGCGCGGGCCCGGCGCACCGCTTTCGACGGCGCTTTCCTTATAGGTGGTGATCTCGAACCCCATGCTGAGGCCCGAGACCTCGGAGAAGCCGATCGCTTCCGAGCCGATCTCGACTCGGAAATTATAGACGGGGAGGGGGTAGGATTGCCGGATTTCGGCAGCGGTGACGGCCATGACGGATATCCTTCAAACCAGAGGAGAAAGGCGGGCTCAGGCCTGCTGGAGCCGATGCATGAAGCGCAGCACGACGAATTCGGCGGGGCGCACCGCGGCGATGCCGATCTCGACGATGAGGCGTCCTTCGAGCACGTCCTGCGGCGTCATCGTCCGGCCCAGGCCGACATTAACGTAATAGGCCGCCTCCGGCTTCGACCCGGCCAGCGCGCCGCGCTCCCACAGGGTGTAGAGATAACTCTCGATCATGCCCTTGACCTTGAGCCACGTGGTGGCGTCGTTGGGCTCGAACACGGCGAAGGCGCTCGCCTTGCGCGTCGATTCCTCGATCGTGATGAACAGCCGGCGGACCGGCACGTAGCGCCATTCATTGTCGTTGCCCGCGAGCGTGCGCGCGCCCCAGATCAGCGTGCCCTTGCCGGCAAAGGCGCGCACCACGTTGATCGACTTGCCCGCATCGGGATCGACGTTGAGATTCTCCTGGTCGGCATCGGTCACGCGCGTGACCGGGCCGATCGTCGCGTTGAGGCTGACATTGGCGGGCGCGCGCCACACCCCGCGGTCGCGGTCCATCGCGGCATAGGCACCCGCCACCGCCGCGCTCGGCGGCAGCGTGACGCGGACCTTCGAGACCGCTTCCTTGATCCGGTTGTACAGCGCGGTCTGGGTGACCTTGAGGTCGCCGAGCGGGCCGCTGGTGGCCTGCGCGACCAGCGCGGTCCCAGCCGCGGCGGTCGCGGCGAGCGTGCCTTCGCCGGTGCCCTGCTTGCCGATCGAATAGCCCGCCGGCTTGTCGGCCAGCGCCTGCCACGCGTCGGCGAGCTGCGCGCCGGTCTTGCCGCCGGCATTGCTGATCGTCAGCAGCTTGCCCTCGAGCTTGAACGTCGCCGCATCGGCGGCGGTGCCTATTACCACGCGCACGCGCGGCGCCGCGTCGGCAGCGCCGGAAAAGGCGATGGTCAGGCCGCCGCCGGCATCGGGGAAGTCCTTGCGGAAGCTGGTGACGCCCCCGGTCATCCGCTCGACGCTGACATTGGCGTCGTCGGTCTGCCAGGTGAGCGTGGTCGCGAGATAGGGATGATAGGCCGCGGCGTAGGAGAGGTAGTTGTTGCCCACCGCGCCGCGGAAGCCGGTGACGTCGCCGTCGGGCACGTCGAGCAGCACGAAGCGGTCCTTGAGCCGGTTGCACTGGGCGAGCGCCGCCTGGACGAGTGCGCCATAATCGGCCATTTCGAGCCGGTCGGCCGCCTGCGGGAACAGGATCAGCGTCGGCTCGTCCTCCTGCTCCAGACGGGCCAGGCCCGCGGCGAAGTCGGCCGCGGCCGTGGCGCCACCGCCGACCGGGATGATCCAGCACGGCCCGCCGCCGTTCGCGAAATAGTGATTGACCGCGTAGAACAGGGTCGCGGCCGCAGCGTCCTCGGTGCGCTCGATCGTGAAGCTCGTGTCGGCGGGATCGGCCGGGACGGCGACTTCGAACTTGGCGGCTGCCGCCGATCCGAACAATGCCTGATATTCGAGGAAGCTGCCGATCCGCGCCGCGGCGTCGCCGCGCTCGACATAGCCGATAAAGGCCGGGACCGCAGTCGAGACCTCGGCCACCGACGGCGGCAGGGTCGCGACTTCTTCGATATAGACGCCGGGAGTCTTGAGTTGCACGGCTATTCCCCTTTCGATCAGTGTTCAGTCAGGCAGTCACCACGCGAAGTGTCTGGTTGAAGGCTGCGGCGTCGCCGATGCGAATGGTGGCGCCAGGTGAAGGATTGGGCAGCGCGCCGAACAACCGCGTCGTGCCGACATGGAGCTCGAGCCCGCGCACCGCCGATCGGCTGGCGGCGAACGGCGCGTCGGAGAGGAAGCGCAGCACGCGGAGCCCGGGGTTGCGCCGGCGCAGCTCGGTCCCGGTCGCATCGTCGGCGGCGGGGGCGGTAAGCTCGGCCCGGCCGGCGTCGCGGAAGGCGGGGGCTGGGCCGCTCGCCCCGTCGCCGCGCGCGATGCGCCATTGCGCGACCGGATTGGGCAGGTCGGTGACGAGATAATAGCACCAGCGCGCCGTCGCGACGGGCAGCGCGGCCACGCACCGGCGTGGCCCCCCCGTGATCGCCGTCTTGACGTTGGCGGGGGTCAATTGCACCGACACCAGCGCGAAGGGACGGGGATCGTCCTGCTCCTCCCGCGGTTGCCGGCGAAGCTGTTGCGGCGTGCCTGCCGGCGCGCCCTTGTCGGTGTACAGCGACGCGGTGCCGAGCGCGGCGAGGTCGGTGGCGTAGAGCAGTTCTGCCGCGGGCCGCTCGATCGCGAAGCGGAGCGTGACCGGGGCAGTCAGCGGCACGCGCAACGCGTTCTTGGCGTCGAACTCGCCGAAGATCGTGAAGCTGCTGCCGCTGGGCTTGGCGATCAGCCGCAGCCCGCGCAGCCGCGCTGCGGTCGCGGCATCGGGGACCAGCGCCGAACCCGGCAGGCTGCCCTCGCCCAGATAGGCGTGCGTGGCGGCGAGCTCAAGCAAGGGCCGGTACGGCATGTCCGACGTCCCGTTGGGGTTCGCTGACCGCGGGCGCCGGCGCGGCGTCGGCATCCTGCTCGATCGTAAGCATCCGCATGCGGAAGAGCAGCGACGGATGATAGGCCAGCCGCAGCGACGCCCACAGGTCGTTCTGCTGCGTCACCGGCAATGTCGACAATTCCACGACCAACCGCCCGATCCGCGGATCCAGATCGGGGAAGGCGCGGGCCTCGAACACCCGGTTGGACTGGAAGAAATGCAGCACGGCGAACAGCGCGGCGAGCCCCGCGTCATAGGCGCGATACCGCGCAACGAACAATATCATCAAGTTGAGCCGCAGCGCAGGCTGTACCGCTAGAGTCGAGCCGTCATTGAGCGTGCGTGCAAACGGATCGTCCGCGCGCATCACCATTTCCTGCTCCATGTTGACGAGCAGCATATTAACCGCGCCGACCTTCAAGGTGAGCGGGTCAAGCTTGTCGCCATCAGGAAAGACTATAGCCTCTCCAAGCCCCGCATCGACCGATCCCGAACAGCGCGCGATATGCTCGTTCAGTCGATCGCGGACAAAGAGCATGGCGCGATCGATCATCGAACTGGACTCGTCTTATATGTAACTGAAATATGACGGCCACGTTCGAACACGCGCAATCCCCCCACGGAATCGACTCGAATCACGTTATCGGTGATTTCCGATCAATAGATAAGTAAACTATCGATTGGCGCGCGCGCAAGCGATTCTATCGCGCTCCGGGAAGTTCATTTTGACTATTCTTCATAAGAACTTGAGCCGGTTCTATTCTTGGGCCGTGCGATATGATAGCCTGCGCCATCACGATCGGCCGCCGGGGGGATGACTTGCTGCGGAAGAACGCCGGGCCTCCGGTGATCGAGTTCGAAACGCGGTTCGGCGCCTGCAAGACATGCGCCGTGCGCCCGGCCGGGTGAGCGGGTGCGCGCGCGGGAATCCGAGAGAGACGCGGACCAGGGGCGTGCAGAGTCCCGGTCGAACCGCCGCGGTGCGGGCCGTGTCGGTGCGGCGCGAGGCGCGCCCGCGGCATCGCCTCCGCAGCGGCAGCCTGTCCCCCCCTTCGAACTGGGCGCTGTCGAGGACCCGGCCGAGCGCCACGCCGATGCACTCGCAGCACGGGCGCTTGGCGGCGGGACGGGCGGCGAGGGCGGCGCCAGCGCTCCGGCCGGGCCGCCCGTCCTTCGCCGCAAGGGGCCATGTGGTTGCGGCGGCTCGGGCTGTGCTGCGTGCGGCAAGGCATCCGGCTTGCAGAATTGGGGGCAGGCCAAGCAAGTCGGCACGCCCGACCGTTCGGCAGTCGCGGCGGCATTGGCAGGACCGGGCAGCATGCTCGATCCGACGATTCGCGCGCGGCTCGAATCGGGGTTTGCGCGCGACTTCGGCGATGTCCGGGTGCATGACGGCGCGCCGGCGTGGCGCGCCTCGGCGGTGCTCGGCGCGCGCGCCTGGACGCTCGGCAGCGACGTCGCCTTCGCGCAGGGCGCCTACCGGCCGAACACGCCCGAAGGCGACCGGCTGATCGCACACGAACTGGCGCATGTGGTGCAGGCCGACGGGGCGGGAACGGTTCTGCGCCGCCAGACCGAGCCGGCGAACTGCCTGGCCGCGGCGCCCAACGACCTCAACCGTAGCCGCGGGCAGACCGTCAATCCGCCCCGCGATCTCGGCTTCGGCTATCCGGTGTCCTATATCATCTGGGAAACCTATCGCGAGAACGAGGCGGCCACGACCTGGCGCGACCGGGCGATCCGTTTATGGGTTCCCTGGCGCTTCGGCCGCCAGTCGAGTGCACAGCAGGCGGCGGTGGCAGCCTATTTGCGCGGCGAAATCGGCCGGCTGCAGGCCGCCTCGCCCCATGCCGGCTGCCACTATCCGATCATGCTCAGTGCCGCCATCTACGGCACCTGCATGCGGCTTTCGGGGGAGACCGCGCGCGCCCGGCCCGATGCCCCGACACCCCAGCCGTCGGAGGCTCCGGCGCCGCCTCCCGGCGCGACGGTGGCAACCGATCCGCCTGCCGCATCGGCGACGCCCGCGGTTGCGGCGGCATCGCCACAGCCCGACACATCGACGCCCGCGGCCGCACCGCGGCCGCCTGGCTTCTCTTCCGAGATCGCAGTGCCGCCGGGACTGCCCGCGGGTGGGTACGCGCTGCCGCAGCTTCCCGCGACGATCTCGGGGCTCGAGATCCAGCCGATCGGCGGGACCGGCACGTTCGTGATGAACATCGACTGGGCGAGCGCCGGGCCCGACCTGCTCAGCCAGGTCGCCGAGGCGCATCTGGGCGCCACCTATCAATGGGAGGTCTGGGACGTGACCGGCGCGCCGATGGTGGCAGACGCCGAGCGCGCGGTGCGCAGCCGGATGCGCCTGGCGCACGCGCCTGACGCGAGCGGGCGCATCGCCGCGCGGGGCGGCGGCGCCGCGCGTGATCTCGAGCGTGCGAGCACGGATCTCGCCCGGCGACCGGCGGAGATCGAGGCCGACCAGCGCGCCGCGCTGGCCGAGGGACGCTATGCCGATGCCGTCGCCGATGAGCTGAACCGTGCGCTGCTCCCGCTCGAGGAGCTGACTCGCTATGGCCGCGAGTTGCTCGGAGGTGCCGCGGATCTTGCCGGCGACGATCGCGACCGGCGTATCGACTGGCCGCGCGCCGGCGTGTTCGTGGTGCGTTGCATCGGGCGCGTGCGGCGCGACGCGGAGCATGCGCGCGCGCCTAGCGTCGCGACCAAGCTGGTCACCACGCGCTCGGCCGAGTCCGCCTCGCGCGCCGCGCTCGATCTCCCCGCCGAGCAGGCGCGCGAGGCGCGCGACATGGGCTATGTCCTGGCCTCGATGGGTGGCGATCCGGCCGAGATCGCGCGGCTGCGCGGCGCGGCCGAGCGTGCCGAGCGGCAGGCCGGGGGCACGCCGCTGGAGATCGTGGAGGGCGAGCTGGCCGATGCGCGCGCCGAGCTTGCCGAGGCCCGGCGCGCCTATGCGGTGCAACTTGCGCACGGTCTCCACCCCGAACGGGTGTCGAGCCTGGCCACGCGAGTTTCCCAGCTCGAGGATCGCCGCACCTTGCTCCTGCGTCGCTCCGGCGAACTGGGCGCGGGCGGCGCCACGATATTCCGGGTCCGTGCCGCGCTGGTCAGCCGCGTGACCGGCGAGACCTATCAGCTCCTGTTGCAGCTGGCGGGCGGGCAGGTCGGCAGCGAATGGGTGTGTGTGCTCTCCGATGTCACCACGGCCGACGGCCATCGCTACGAGGGCCGGGCGCCCGTCGGCGCCGACCTCGCGACCGCGCAGAACGCGGCGCTCGATCGCGTGCTCGCCGCGCTCACCGATCGCAGCGAATATGGCGATGCCAGCCTGTCGATCGAAGTGCCCGGCGGCGGCTGGCTGGCGGCCGTCTCGCGCGAGCGCCGTCGCCGGACGCTGGCGGTGCGCGGCAGCCCTGGCGGATGGCAGGGCGCGCGGGCCCGTCTCGCCGAAGTGGCGACGGTGATGGCGCTGCTGGGGCTCGCGCTCGGCACCGGCGGCGTCGCGGTCGCGGGCGGGCTGATCGGTGCCGGGCTTGCCGCCGACAATATCGCGCGGCGCTGGCGCGAAGGGACGTTGCGGCCGGATGCGCAATTGGTCGGCGATCTGCTCGACGTGCTGGGCGCCGTGGCGATGGGCATGCGCGCGATCGGCGCGCTCAGCGTAGCCGATCGTGCCGGTGGCGGCGTCATCCTGCGTGCCGCGCGCACCGCCGGCGCCGCGATCGGCGCGGTGGGTGGCGCGATCGATACGGCCAGCGACGTCGCGGGCGTGATCATCGCCAATGGCGAGATGATGGGCACGCTGCTCCAGACCGCGGCGGCAGAGCGCAGCGGCGCAATGGCGCCGAGCGAGGCACGCCGGGCACGGCTGTCGGCGATCGCATCGGGGCTGCAGAGCAATGCGCTCACCATCGCAGGACATCTCGGCGCGCGCCGTGTCGTGGAGGGGCTCGAGGGCGGTCCCGCCGCGCGCAGGGGCGGTCCCGTCGATGCCCCGCCGCCGCGCGAAGGCGCGACGTTGCACGATGCGCCGCCGCCTGCCGCTCCGACGCGGACGATGGCGGGTGCGCTGGGGCGCGGCGGAGGCGGCAGCGGGGGCATGCCGCCGGTGCGCACGCCTGCCAATCACGCCGCGCACACTGCCTGGATCGACGCGACGCTCGCCGGCGGCATGGGGGTGCGTCCGCCGCCGGTGCCGCGACCGCATGCCGCGCCGGTGCGGCCGGGCGAGGTCCATTATCGTATCGCCACGATGGCCGAGGCGCTGCGGGTCTATGACGATTTCCGTGCTCGTGCGCCGGGGCGGGAGATCGGTATCTATCATCATGCGGAAACCGGCGAATATGCGGTGGTCGCCGGCAGGGAGGGATCGGTCTCCGCCCCGCTAGAGAGCCGTCGCCCCGGTGAGCGATGGGCGGATGCCGGCGAATGGGCCAACGTGCTGCACAATCATCCCAATCCCGAACAGGCGCTGACCTATCGAAACCCTGCCCCTGCCGATGTGCACGGCACCTGGCAGGAAGCTGCCCGAGCCGGGCGCCCGATCACCGCCTTTATCGAGCACGACATGCCGGGCGGCGGGCGGCGCTATACGGTGCTGCGCGTGCATCCCGACGGGCGCGTCGTGGTCGGCTTTGTCGGGGAGGGCGGGCAGCCTTCGGTGCGCGGCTTCCCCAACCTCGCCGCCTATGCCGCCGATTGGGGCGGGCGGACCCGCTATGCCGAGCCCGGCACCAGCGGCTATGCCGACCTCATGCAAGGCGTCGAGGACTGGCTGCGCAATTCGCGGAGCCAGAGTGGTGCCCTGCCGCCTTCCGGCGACCGGACGATGGCGGGCGCCGGGCCCACGCCCCCGGCTGCTCCGCCGGCCGCCGCGCTGGCGACACCCGCTACCGCGACGCCCGGGCCCACAGCACCTGCCGCTCCCACGCCTGCCGCCTCTGCACCGGTAGTGCCGAGGATCGTCGATCCTGCCGGGCGGCTACGTAGCGGATTCGCGATTTCCGATTTCGACCGGGGCACCGCCGGCACCGGCGGGATCAGCAGTATCAGCTTCGAGCCCGATCCTGCCGGCCGCTTCGCCGTGCGCATCATCGGGGTGCTGCGCCAGGGCTTGTGGCGCCGCGGCGGCACGCCGCCGGCCGGGCGCACGCGCGCGCCGAACTACAACCGGTCGTCCTCGCTCGTCACGCATGCCGAGGCCGGGTTGCCGCTGGGGCAGTGGGAGAATCTGCATCTGGTCGGCCCCGGCTTCGGCGACGAGGCGGCCGCGGGCATGATGAAGGGGCCCCGCGAAGTGAACCAATGGCACCAGAATCGTGGCGTGGAAGGCTGGATGCGCGACTTGTTTCGTGAAGTCGATCCGCTGGGTGGACGCGTCCGCTACGAAGCCATCGCGGTCGCCTGGGATCTCAACGACGGCGGCTGGCAGCCGGCGATGCAGACCGATTTCCTGCGCCGCGCCCAATATCGAGTCACCGTCGAGCTACCGAACCGTCCGGCGCGCTCGATCACCATCAACATCGAGGTGGAGCGGCCGCCCTCGACCCGCGCGCATATCAGCGTCGAGCCCGCAAGCGCGCTTAACCCGGCGCATCTGCTCGAGTGACCGACGCCGAGCATATCCTTCGAGGCAAGGCCGAGCCTTGCACGATAGCCGGGGATATCTAGAACCATGCCCGGATGCCGGCGACGAGGCTGGCGCCGCCGGTGGGTTCGCCGCGCGCGCGGACGAAGTCGGCGGTGCGGCCGAGTTTTCGATCCCAGGAGATGCCGAGATAGGGCGCGAATTCACGGGTCCGTTCGTACCGCAGGCGCAGGCCGAGCTCGATTTCCGACAGGCCTGCGCCGATGCCGTCCTCGGGCACGTCCTGTGCCGCGAGATTGGCTTCCACTCGGGGCTGGAGGACGAGATCCTGGGTGATGCGCTGGTCATAGGCGGCCTCGGCGCGGGCGAGCAGGTCGCCGCGAGTCGATAGGAACAGCGTGCCTTCGCGCCGCAGCCAATAGGGCGCCATGCCTTCGATGCCGAGCGCGGCGTAGGTTGCACGGCTGCCCGGGCCCAGATCCTGGCGGATGCCGGCTTCGAGGTTCCACCACGGATCGAGCGCGCGGCCGTAGAGCGCCTGGACCTCGGCATGGTCGACGCCTTCGCGTAGCGCGCCGCCGCCTTCGGTCTTGACCACCAGCCGGTCGATGTCGCCGCCTAGCCAGGCCTCGGCTTCCCAGCGATAGCCGTCGCGGCCGTCGCGGACCTGATATTCGGCAAGGTCGAAGAGCAGGCGGTGCCAACGGCCGCCGCCATGCTCGCTGCGCAGTTTGCGCTCGGCGCGGGCCATTGCGTCGGCGCCCCAGTAGCGGTCGGCGGCGCGGTCGCGTGCCGGGATGGGGGCGGGAGCGTTGCCCGGGGGCAGGTCGGTGCCTATCGGCGTGCCGGTGGCGGGCATGACGTGGCCTGCGTGCGGATCGTCCTGTGGAGCGGGTGCGGGCGCCATGTCGTGGCCTGCATGCGGGTCGGGCTGCGCGGGCGCCTGGGCGGGGGGCGTGCCGTGCATCGCGTGCCCCGAATGATCCTGCGCCGCAGCGGTGCCGGCTACGAGCAGCGGGGCGAGGGCGAGCAGCGCCTTCATGCCGCGTCTTGCAAGGGACGCACGCGGACGACCTGCATCATCCCGGCGTGCATATGATAGAGCATGTGGCAGTGGAACGCCCAGTCCCCGGGCACCGCGGTGACGTCCCAGCTGACCTTGCCGCCCGGCAGCACGTTGACCGTGTGCTTGCGCGGGGAATGCGCGCCGTGGCCGGTGACCAGCTCGAAGAAATGGCCGTGCAGGTGGATCGGGTGCGCCATCATCGTGTCGTTGACGAGGGTGACGCGGAGGCGCTCGCCGGTAGTGAATGCGATCGGATCGCGGACCTCGCTGAGCTTCTCGCCGTCGAACGACCACATGTAGCGTTCCATGTTGCCGGTCAGGTGGATTTCGATCTGCCGCGAGGGCGCGCGGGTGTCGGGATTGGGTTCCAGCGCGACGAGGTCGCGATAGGTGAGGACGCGATGGCCGACATCCTGGAGCCCCTGGCCGGGGTCGCCGGTACGGTCGATCGGCATCGGCGCGATGCTCTGGACGCCGGGACCGAGCCGGACCTGCGGCGCATTGGCGCCGTCGCGCATCGCCATGTCGTGGGCCATGCCGCCATGGCCCGACATATCCATCCCCATGTCCCTCATCGTCGCGAGCGGGCGCCGGCGGAGCGGGGGCACCTCGGCGGCCATGCCGGGGCGGGGGGCGAGCGTGCCGCGTGCCATGCCCGAGCGATCGACCGATTCAGCGACGATCGTGTAAGCACGGTCCTCGGCGGGCGTGACGATCACGTCATAGGTCTCGGCGACGGTGATTTGGAGTTCGTCGACGTCGATCGGGCGGACATTCTGGCCGTCGGCCTGGACGACGCGCAGCCGCAGGCCAGGAATGCGGAAGTTGAATATCGTCATCGCCGAGGCATTGACGATGCGCAGCCGCACGCGCTCGCCGGGGCGGAAGAGGCCGGTCCAATTGTCGCGCGGGCCGTGGCCGTTGACGAGGTAGGTATAGGTGCTGCCGGTGACGTCGGCGATGTCGGTGGGGTCCATCCGCATGCGGCCCCATTCGCGACGGTCCTTTGCGGACTGGTCCTGGTCGGCCATCTGTCCAGCCAACGTCTGCCGCTGGCGATTGAAGATGCCGGGCTGCTGCTTGAGCTTCTCGAAGATCCGGTGCGGGTGGAGCGGGCTGTGGTCGGAAAGGACGATCACATGCTCACGGTCGAAGCCCACCGGATCGGCGCCGGCGGGGTCGATGACGATCGGGCCGTAATGGCCCATCTGCTCCTGAAGCCCCGAATGGCTGTGATACCAATAGGTGCCCGATTGGACGATCGGGAATTCATAGGTGAAGTGCGTGCGCGCAGGGATTCCGGGGAAGGAAACGCCCGGCACGCCATCCATCTGGAAGGGCAGGATCAGCCCGTGCCAGTGGATCGAGGTTTCCTCGTCCAGGTCGTTGATCACGTGGAGCCGTGCGCGCTGGCCCTCGCGCAGGCGGATCAGTGGGGCGGGAACGGTGCCGTTGACCGCAATGGCATGGCTGGTGCGACCGTCGACCGTCATCGCCTGGTGCGCGACACGCAGGGTGATGTCCTCGCCCGAAAGCGCAGCAAGACCGGGGGACACGGTCTGCGCCCAGGCGGGCATCCAGCGGCCGAGCGCGGCCGTGCCGCCGGCGAATGCGGCACCGCGCAGCAAGCCGCGGCGATCGGTCATCCCAAACATCGCCAGGTCTTTCGGGATGGCCCGGCCATTTGTCCAGAACGGCGCGAAAATTCGGCTGGGCGCCTGCGTCGCACACTTCCCCGCAAGCCCTTGAACTAACGGCCCGCTCAACTATATCTACTCCTGTACGGCTCGTGTCCCCCCTTTCACGCGCCGTGCGACACGCCCTCGGGCGTGTCTCCTCCCTGAACCTTGGCCACCTCGTGCTTCGTGCACGGGGTGGTTTTTTATGTGCTCATTCGGCGGCGAGCGCGGTCGGCAGCGCCTCGTCGGTGACGGCATCGATGATCGCGCGCAGCAGCCGGCCGATTGCAGGAAGGCCGGGGCCGGGGCCGTCGAGCGCCGCGTCGAGATAGAGGCCGCGATCGAATTCGAGCTGGATGGCGTGAATGCCGCGCGCGGGATCGGTGTGGCGTTCGAGGATGTGCCCGCCCGAATAGGGAGCATTGGCGGCGGTGGCGATGCCGTGGGCGCGCGCGACGCCTTCGATCCGGCTGGTGAATCGCGCTGCGGCCGACTTGCCGAACCGATCGCCGAGCACGAGCCTGGGCGCGGTTTCGGGCGCGCCGAGCGGCGGCATCGAATGGACGTCGATCAGCACCGCGATCCCGAAGCGTGCGCGCGCCGATTCGAGCGCGGCGGCCAGTGCGGCGTGATAGGGACGGTGATCGGTCTCGATCCGCATCTGGACATCGTCGACCGAGAGCCGGTGCCGCCAGATATCACCCGAAGTGCCGACCCGGCGCGGGACGAGACCGAGGCCACTGCGCAGCTTGGCCGAGAGCGGCCGGCCCGACGTGGCGGCGCCATCGTCGAGCCGGGGGTCGCGCTCGTCCTCGGCGCGGTTGAGGTCGATCCAGGCCCGGGCGCGTCCGGCGACGAACATCGTCTCGGCACCGCGCGCCTCTAGCGCGAGCGCGTCGGCATAGCGATCCTCGAGTCCCTTGAGCGCCGCGAGCGGCACGCGGATCGCCGAACGCAGCGCCAGCGGATAGTCGCGGCCGGCATGCGGGACCGACATTATCACCGGCGTGACCGGTTCGAGCGGACCGTGCCGCACGAAGGAGGGCGTTGACGTCACTTGTCCCTGACTAGGCACGCCGCGCCGTATCAGCAATCTCCCGTAGGCAAACCTACTGGAAATTTTTAAGCGCTTTGCGCATAGGATGGGGCCTTAGATTGGTTGGGGTAGTGATGATCCGGATTCTGCTGGCCGAGGATGACCGCGTGATGCGGGAATACCTCACCCGTGCGCTGGAGCGCTCGGGCTATGCGGTCAGTGCGGTCGATCGGGGCACCGAGGCGATCCCGCTGCTCGAGGCCGAGCGATTCGACCTGCTGCTCACCGACATCGTCATGCCCGAGATGGACGGGATCGAGCTTGCCCAGCGTGCCAGCGAGATGGCGCCCGAGATGCGGGTGATGTTCATCACCGGATTCGCGGCGGTGACGCTCAAGGCCGGCAAGCAGGTGCCGCAGGCCCGCGTGCTCTCCAAGCCGTTCCATCTGCGCGACCTGGTTTTGGAGGTCGATCGCATGTTCCAGTCGGAGAATGCGGGGTTCAACTGATTTAATGTTCGGGGGCGCTTGCGCGGGCGAAAAAGCCCCGCTAAAGCCCGCCCTCCTTGGGGGCGTGTAGCTCAGTGGTAGAGCACTGTGTTGACATCGCAGGGGTCGCAAGTTCAATCCTTGCCACGCCCACCATCAAAGGAAGCCCGCGTTGAGCCCCACCGGCTCCGCGGGCTTTTTTGTGCCTGGAGAATCGATGACCGAAGCCGATGCCGCCTTGCTGCGCTTCATCGAGATGCTGGCGGATCGCGACTATCGTTTCGTCACGCCAACGCCGGCGACGCAGGCCCGGGTGGTCGCGCGTCGCAGTGCGGCGGAGGTCTTCACAAGGCGGTAGGCGCCGCGGGCTCGTCGCGCTGGCCGGCGGCGATGCGATCGGCATAGCCGCGCGCCATGCGCTGGTGGGCGATTCGCGCCGGGGCCGAGTCTGCGGCGGCGGCGCGGGCCACGGCATCGGCGTGGCGGCGGTTCAGATATTCGAGGTCCATGGCAAGCTCCAGGGTGTCCTGTAAGCGGGAGCGCGGTCCTGTCTCTCAGTCACCGGCGCTTACGAACAGCATGCCGGTGATGAGTCGAGGACTAGCACGAAGCGCTCGCTTTGCCGAGTCCGGCGGTGCCTATTGGTGGACGGCGACCAAAGCGGCGCGGGCCTGGGCGGCATCCTCGCGCTGGGCGCGGCCGCGCTCGGTGCGCTCCTGGCGCTCGGCCATCTGGCCCCAGGCGAACGCGGCGCGGAGATGGCGATCGCGGACATTGGCCAGCGTCGCGCTGTCAGCCTCGGCCTGCGCCTTCTCGGCCTGGACGCGGTAGGTGTTGACGAGATCGGTCATGAAAGCTCCGGGCGCGAGGACAGGGAGGCGCGCAGCCCCCCGCTCTACAACAAGCGGGGAGCCGCGACGTTCCTTAGCCTTCGGCCTGGAGGTTGACCGCGGCCATCTTGCCCTTCTTGTCGGGCTCGAGATCGTAGGTCACGCGCTGGTTCTGCTCGAGCGTGCGCAGGCCGGCGCGCTCGACGGCGGTGATGTGGACGAACGCGTCCGGGCCGCCATTGTCGCTGGCGATGAAGCCATAGCCCTTGTCGGCGTTGAAGAATTTGACGGTGCCCTGCTGGGTCATGGAAATTTTCCTTCTGTGATCGGCGCGCCCCGTGCGGACGGACCTCGTGCTGCGGAGGCTAGGAGAAGGAAAAAAGGAGCCGCAAAGCGTCCAAGTGACCGTCTGATTGCGACTGTAGCAGCGCCTATATGCGCGCTTTGAACCGAAATTACAAATCCGCGTCACAGTGCGAGAGAATTCGTCGATTTTCTGACACTAGACTTCACGCGTGCCGCACAGCGCGGATCGACAATTTCGGGACGAAAAATATTTCTTGCAGATTTCTGAACTCGAGCCCGGACTAGATCAGGGCAAATCCTACATTGCAAGTGCCGGGGCCCGCAGCCCCGGTGCAGGGCACGGCAAACATGCCGCGCCCTGGGATGGGCTTGCTCAGCCGAGCACTTCGCGAACGGCGGCGCGGGCGACTTCGCGCGGGCACGGCTCGATCGGGAAGAGGCGGCGGTGGAGCGGGATGAAAGCGTCGAACGCCTTGCGCGCGCCGCGGGTAATCTGGGTGTCTTCGATATGCGTAAAAAAGTTCATTCTGTTTCCTGTTGGGGTTTTCGAGATCGCCCTGCACGGCGGATGCCGGCCGGAGGTGGGGGATGCGCGAAGCCTTGCGGATCGCGAGCCCCCACACGGGGATAAAGGGCGAAGGGCGCCGAAGTTCCGTCCTGATTTCCGGGAGGAACAGCCGCAACGCGGCGGGCGCCTTGATCCATTATGGGAAGCCGGGCGGCGAGTTTCAAGTCGGCCGCCCCAATGAGGCGCCAGCGGAGCCCAGCAGGGAAGAGCAAAGCGGTTCGCGCAACGACGCGACGACGCGACGAGGTTGGGCAAGCCGCCTTGGCGTGGCGGCAAAGCGGCCCTTGCACATCCTGCCGCCGACGCGGCGGGCTGTGGCGCCGGAAGGGCATTGCTCGTCGCGCCGTTGCCCCGTTGCGCGAACGCGTTCACTCCTCGAGGCTCGCGGGCGCGCCGCCGCCGTTCCCGGGATGCCCCAAGACCGCGTCCGCGATGCTCCCGGGGGATATTCCCATATCGGCGCCGGAAGGCGCGAACGGAGGCGCAAGGCTGCGATCGGCCTGCAGGTACGCCGTGGCGGGCGCACGGCGGCGCGGGGCGTCCGATGGGGCGGGAAGTTCGTCGGCGGGGTCGGGGGCCTCGGGCGCGGCTTCCGCCTCGGCCGCGTCGGCATCGGCATCGGCGTCAGCGGCAAAGCCGAAATAGCGATCGCGGGCGCGCGCGCCGGCGACCTGGCGGGTCGCGGTGTCGGCGCCTTCCTGGGCGTCGAGCACGGCCTGCTCGGCATCGGTGACCGTGCGCGAATAGTTCGCGTCGCCATACTGGCCGACTTCGAAGCCCTGATAGCCCTCGGGCGGGGGGAAATTGGTCAGCCAGCACTCGCGCGTGCTGCACCACCAGACCGGCAGTTCGTCCTCGTCCGAGTCCAGCGGTTGACCAACTTGACTCGAATCGGGGGTTTCGGGGGCGAGGTCGACCAGCCCTGCGGCTTCGGCGCGGACCCATTGCTCGGCGGTCCAGCCGGCGCGCTCGGCGGGATCGAGGTCGGCGATCTGGAGCGGCTCGGCGATGTCGGTATGCGTGCGCAGCCAGCGATCGGCGCGGGCGAGCGTGCGGATCGGGGCAAGTGCCGCGTCGCCGGCGGGCTCGACCCGCGCGCCGAGGAACATGCCCGCGCGCGCCGGGCCGGCATCGCGGCCGATCAGATCGAGATACTGGCCGAAATCCTCCGCGACCAGCCGCGCCGCGGCGGCGATCCCCGCTCCCTTGGCGGTATCGGCCATGCGATCGAGCCGGGCGAGCATCGCCATGCCGAGCCGGTTGTCGTGGCGGTGGCGGGTGGTGACGCGGCCGTCATCGGTGGTGACGGTGTCGCGATTGCCCTTGAAGGCGCGCTCCATCAGCTCGTCGGCAAGCGTGGCGCGTGCCTTGAGCACTGCCGCCTCCCAGCCGATCGCGAAGCTCGCCCCGCGCGGCGAGCCGCGCAGCGCATAGGCCGATTGCTTGGAGAGCGCGACGATCGCGCAGGCCTGGACGACGGTGAACCCTTCGGAGAGCGCTTCGAGGAAGCGGCGCTGCTTGTCGGGCGTCCAGCCATCGTAGCGCGTGGCGCCGGGCGGCGGGGCGAAGCCGTGATAGGCGGCGGGATCGAAGCTGGCGGGATCGTAGGCGTAGGGTTCGCTGGGCAGGATCTCGGTCTGCGCGGTCATGGCGGTCCTCCTGGGTTCGACTCGGAGGACTGGTCAGATATGCCGGAATGGGGGTTGTAGGACAGGGGTTTGTTTTTGGTTTGTTCCTTTTTTGATGGGGCGTGGCGTGGCGGCAACAGCGGGGCGTCATCCCGGCCTGTGCCGGGATCCACCGGGAGGCTGGGCGGGACGCTGGAGGGGCCAGGTTCTCGCTGCCGGCACGGTGGACCCCGGAACAAGTCCGGGGTGACGAAGAAGGGTTCGGGCAGAGGCGCCGAGGGCGCGGAGAAGAAGTCAGGGATAGCGCTGGCGGGCGTGGATCACCGCCACGATCTCGATGATCTCGGAGACGCGATAGATCAGGATATAGTTCGGATGCACAACGGCTTCGCGCGTGCCAGCGACGCGGCCGGGCCGATAGGCATGGGGATGGGCAGGAAGCTGCGCCGCGGTGTGGCGAATGGCGTCGCCGATGCGCCGCGCGGGTTACGGGCTTCGATGAAATCGACGATCGTCTCGAGGTCGTCCAGCGCCCCGGGGTGCCAGATCAGCGGGCGCATCAGTCCCGCTGGCGACGGTCGATGATGCCCTGCATCCGGGCCATGACTTCCTCATGCGGGATGCCGGGCGCGTTGTCCGCCAGCCGGGCTTCGACCTTTACGCGGACCCATGCGTCATGCGCCTCGGCCTCTTCGCTCGTGGCGAACTCGGACTCGATGGGCGAGAGCTTGGTCATACGGGGAATATAGCGCGAGTGGGGTGGCGACGGAAGGCTGGGCCGGCGGCGGGCTATATCGGCCCGAACGGCGTGGTCCGCGGCCGCCCACCGTGACCGCGACCGCGCCAAGCAGCAGGTGACGCTGCGGATCGATCCCGACGTGCTCGAGAAGGTCCGCGAAGCGCGAGGCGACGCTGCGGGCGCTGTAACGGGAGTATCATGGGTGAGGGGAAGCGGGGACGAACGCGGCGGCGCATCGTGAATGAGAACGGGCGCTCTTCGAACTGCAACGAAGACCCAAGTTAACGAGCCAAAGAAATCTCGTGCTTTAAGATGCGCGTTGCTAAAGTAAGTCCCTCATTGACGATTCTCCGTTCATCGGGCTCTAACGCAGTCCGGCCACTATGAACAACCTCTGACCTAACTCTGTAGAACTTAACGAAGAAATCTATCATGTCGCTTCGAGACTTGTTGCTATCTCCGAGAGCGTAAGCGCATCTATTGGCTATAAGCTTCGATAAACCTACTCTGTCGCTCGTATCTCTATCTCCCATTAAAACTTCTATAGTGATTGCGGACTCCAAGATCTTATCCAAGCCTCTATTGCTTAGATGGGCCCTTAACGCCCATGCGCAAGCAGTCTTCAATTTTAACGAATTATCTGATTTAAAGACAGGCCTTACAGGTTCGAGGATTTTTTCTAGGGAGGTTTCTGCCTTGATGGCCTGATCGGTTTTATCGCTCGTGGCCAGATTAGCGCAATTTACAACATCATCTTCCGCGCGCTCCACATAAGCAAATTCTTCCAAACCGTTGGATATGCTGTCCCCTAACAAAAATGGGGTTATTTCATCGCCCCATGTACCATACTCACTAATGATATTATACGCGATGCAAGCGCCGTAAAAGGCGCGTACCTGATCATAGAACTCGCTGATAGCTCTTGATTGACGCCTTGCTGCTAAATATCCAGAAGTTCTGTATTCAAGATATAGCGCATTAGGGATAATGCTGAGATCGTCCTCTTTCATTACCATGCGCCTAATCACCGTATCTACAGAAGGTACCTCATGATGGGTCTTAAATGTTGGGGAGATCATCGCTCCTGATAAAAGCGTTAGCCTCTCCGATAGGCCTATGTTGATAGCTTCGGAATTAACCCTTTCGCCAAGCTCCACCGCAACGCGTACGATGAGGCGATATTGATTTGGCACCGCTTCCAGCGCGGAAACGATATGTCGGGCAGTCTTCAAGGGATCGGAAAAGCACTTCAGCTTGGTTATGGGCGCGTCATCCTTTGGCAGGGGCGTGGCGCCTAGCACCCGTAGGAGAGTTAGCTGATCTCTCACGAACGACAGCAATGTGCTTCCATCCAAAGCCTTGCTGAGAGATTTTGCAAACTCTGCATCTAGCGCCCCCAGCGTGGTGCTCTCCCAATCTTTCTCGAAAGAGAAGGTGCCATACGAGGTTATCATTCCCCCCTGCAGAGCTTCCGTAATTGCTACAAGCAAAGTGCTGGATATAGACTGGCTAATCTTCATGCTCGAACTTTGCCGAAATGAAGTATCGCAGTCAAATAGCTGACCAAGATGTCTAATGAGGCCGGATGGCTAGGAATCGGCTTACTCCGCCACCACCGCCTGCTTCGCGCCCTTCCCGCGCTCCAGCAATGGCGCCAGATACTTCCCCCTAAAGCTCCGCGGCTCCTTCGCCACTTGCTCCGGCGTGCCTTGAGCGACGATCTCGCCGCCCTTGACGCCGCCTTCGGGGCCGAGGTCGAGGATCCAGTCGGCGGTCGTGATGACGTCGAGATTGTGCTCGATCACCACTTGCCCCCAGCCGCGTCGATCGCTGCCAGCAGCGCCTTCTTGCTCGCTGTGCGGCGCTTGCCGCCGTTGCGGGGGAGGTCGGTAATGCCGGTCTCGGCGCGGCGACGCTCGATGTCTTGCGCTAGCGCTTCCAGCGTCACGGGTTCAGAGGTCTTCGATGCCGTACTCACCGGCGGTCTCCTCGCGGATACGGCGGTCAAGATAAGCGCGGTCGGCGTCGCTGTGAAGTGTGAGGAGGCGGCGGGCCTGTTCGCGCATTTCGGGGGCGCTGCCGCTGGCGAACTGGCCCATGCGGTCGGCGATCATGTCTTCCACCGCGATGATCGCGGCGATGCCGTCGGCGCCCAGATCGACCAGCAGGATGCGGTCGCGGTCGGCCAAGCCGTCGAGCAGGGTCGAGGAGACGATTTCGAAGCCGAGCTTGAGATCGGGATGCATCCAGCCGCGGGTTGCGATGCCGGGACCGGAGGGGCGGACGAAACCGAGAGAGCGAAAGATATGCTCCAGGGATTCCTGGCGGGCAGTGACCAAGTCGAAGTCGCCGGTGGTGACGGCGCTGTTCGAATACAGCTCGACCGCGCCGCCGCCGACTAGGATCGGAGGTTCGAAGTCTTGTGCCGTCATTGCGGTGCTGGCGCGGGCGAAAAGGCGGAGGGCGGCTTCGAACTCTGGCCGGTAGCGTGGTGGCATTTGCATTCCCCCCGGTCGTCTCGCCTGCGGACAGGCCCCACCCCAACCCCTCCCCTGAAGGGGAGGGGCTTTTGTTGGTTACTCCGCCGCCACCGCCTGCTTCGCGCCCTTCCTGCGCTCCAGCAACGGCGCGAGATACTTCCCCGTGAAGCTCCGCGGCTCCTTCGCCACTTGCTCGGGCGTGCCCTGGGCGACGATCTCGCCGCCCTTGACGCCGCCTTCGGGGCCCAGATCGAGGATCCAGTCGGCGGTCTTGATGACGTCGAGATTGTGCTCGATCACCACCACGGTGTTGCCCTGCTCGACCAGCGCGTGGAGGACTTCGAGGAGCTTCCGCACGTCCTCGAAATGGAGGCCGGTGGTGGGCTCGTCGAGGATGTAGAGCGTCTGGCCGGTGGCGCGGCGGGCGAGTTCCTTGGCGAGCTTGACGCGCTGCGCCTCGCCGCCCGAGAGCGTCGTCGCCTGCTGGCCGACCTTGACGTAGCCGAGGCCGACTTCGGCGAGCATCGCCATGCGGTCGCGGATCGGGGGGACCGCCTTGAAGAATTCGAACGCGTCCTCGACGGTCATGTCGAGCACGTCGGCGATGCTCTTGCCCTTGAACTTCACTTCCAGCGTCTCGCGATTGTAGCGCTGGCCGTGGCAGACGTCGCACGTGACGTAGACGTCGGGGAGGAAGTGCATCTCGATCTTGAGCAGCCCGTCGCCGGTGCACGCCTCGCAGCGGCCGCCCTTGACGTTGAAGCTGAACCGGCCGGGCTTGTAGCCGCGCGCCTGCGCCTCGGGCAGGCCGGCGAACCAGTCGCGGATCTGGGTGAAGGCGCCGGTATAGGTGGCCGGGTTGCTGCGCGGGGTGCGGCCGATCGGCGACTGGTCGATGTCGATCACCTTGTCGAGATGCTCGAGCCCGGCGATCCGGTCGTGCTTGCCCGCGAGGATGCGCGCACCGTTGAGCTGGCGCGCGGCGGCGGCGTAGAGCGTGTCGATCGTGAAGCTGGACTTGCCCGAGCCCGAGACGCCGGTGATGCAGGTAAAGGTGCCGAGCGGGATCGACGCGGTGACGCCGGTGAGGTTGTTCGCGGTGGCATTGTGGACGGTGAGCTTCTTGCCGTTGCCTTTGCGGCGCTTGGCCGGGAGGGGGACTTCGCGGCGGCCGCTGAGGTAATCGGCGGTGATGCTGTTCTCGTTCGCCAGGACGTCGTCGAGGCTGCCGTACGCGACGATCTCGCCGCCATGGACGCCGGCGCCCGGGCCCATGTCGATGACGTAGTCGGCGGTGCGGATCGCGTCCTCGTCATGCTCGACGACGAGGACGGTGTTGCCGAGGTCGCGCAGGCGGCGGAGCGTGGCGAGCAGCATGTCGTTGTCGCGCTGGTGGAGGCCGATGCTCGGCTCGTCGAGGACGTAGAGCACGCCTGAGAGGCCGGAGCCGATCTGCGACGCCAGGCGGATGCGCTGGGATTCGCCGCCGCTGAGCGTGCCGCTGGTGCGGTCTAGGTTGAGATAGTCGAGCCCGACATTGTTGAGGAAGCCGAGCCGCTCGTCGATCTCCTTGAGGATCGCGCGGGCGATTTCCTTGCTCTGCGGGGTGAGCTGGTCGGGGAGGTCGGCAAACCAGGCGAGCGCGTCGACCACCGAGAGGCGAGTGACGCTGGAGATGTCGCGCATCGCGACCTTCACGGCCAGCGCCTCGGGCTTGAGGCGGGCGCCTTCGCAGACTTCGCAGGCGTGGCTCGCCTGGTACTTGCTGAGCTCCTCGCGCATCCAGGCGGACTCGGTCTGGAGCATGCGGCGGTTGAGGTTGCCGATCACGCCTTCGAACGGCTTCTTGACGTCGTACGACTTCTTGCCGTCGACGAAGGTGAGCGTGACGGGCTTGCCCCTGGTGCCGTGGAGGATGGCGTAGTGGATCTCCACGGGGAGGTCCTGCCACGGGGTGTCGAGGCTGAAGCCGAATTCGCGGGCGAGGCTGCCGAGGACCTGCATGTAGTAGGGGCTGGGCGGGTTGGACTTGGCCCAGGGGACGATCGCGCCCTTCTTGATGCTGAGGTCGTGGTTGGGGACGACGAGGTCCTCGTCGAACACGAGCTTCTCGCCGAGGCCGTCGCAGGCGGGGCAGGCGCCCTGGGGGGCGTTGAAGCTGAACAGGCGCGGCTCGATCTCGGCGATGGTGAAGCCGCTGACCGGGCAGGCGAACTTCTCGGAGAAGACGATGCGGTTGGCGGGGATGCCGGTGTTCTTCATGTTGCCGCCCGCAGCCGCCTCGTCCTCGCGGCCGGGGACCACGCCGTCGACCAGGTCGACATAGGCCAGCCCCTCGGCGAGCTTGAGCGCCTGCTCGAAGCTTTCGGCGAGGCGCGTGGCGATTTCGCCGCCCACGACGAGGCGGTCGACCACGACTTCGATGTCGTGCTTGTACTTCTTGTCGAGCGCGGGGGCTTCCTCGATCAGATAGGTCTCGCCGTCGATGCGGACGCGCTGGAAGCCGGCCTTCTGCCACTCGGCGAGCTCTTTCCGGTACTCGCCCTTGCGGCCGCGGACGACGGGCGCGAGGAGGAGCAGGCGCGTGCCCTCGGGGAGCGCGAGGACGCGGTCGACCATCTGGCTGACGGTCTGCGCGGCGATCGGCAGGCCGGTCTCGGGGCTGTAGGGGATGCCGACGCGCGCCCACAGGAGCCGCATGTAATCGTAGATCTCGGTGACCGTCGCGACCGTGGAGCGCGGGTTGCGGCTGGTGGTCTTCTGCTCGATCGAGATGGCGGGGGAGAGGCCTTCGATATGATCGACATCGGGCTTCTGCATCATCTCGAGGAACTGGCGGGCATAGGCCGACAGCGACTCGACATAGCGGCGCTGGCCCTCGGCATAGATCGTGTCGAACGCGAGGCTCGACTTGCCCGAGCCCGAGAGGCCGGTGATCACCGTCAGCGTGTCGCGCGGGATATCGATGTCCACGCCCTTGAGATTGTGCTCGCGCGCGCCGCGGACGGAGATGTGGGTGAGACTCATGAAGGGCGTTCTATCTCTGTTCTTGCGGGGATTCCAGTGGCAGAGATAGGAAGGAGGAGCGGGAGTTGCGAGGGGTGGGCGGCGACGGCCTGCGCCCCAATGGCACGGATGACCCGCACGCGCTTGAGCGGTCGTTGAAGCATTTCCCCCTAGTCGTTGTGCGCGGGGCCCGTTCCGGTGCCGACCGCTTGCAGATAGGCCAGCAACGCCGTTTCCAGTTGCGTCGCCAGGGACTCCGTAAATTCGGCTGAGGCATAGCCCTCGAGCATTGTTCGCGGCAGCCCGAGGAAGATACTGAGGAACACTTCGGCGGTGACGCGCAAGCGTGGGAATTCGGCGTCCGGTGCCGATCGCAGCATCTCGGCGATTGCAGGCAGCATCAGATTGTGGACCGTGAGCGCGATGTTCTTCCCGGTCTTCTCGGCCGCGACGGCGTAGAGGACTGCCGCTTCCTGCGGATCGTGCATTTTCAGGCGTAGCAGAACCGCGACCAAATGCCTGGTCATCTCGGCGATCGGCTTGCCCGCAACCTCCTGGCATGCGCCGATCACCGAAGCGGAAAAACCATCCAGGTGCCGTTCCAGCACGGCGGCGAGCAACACGTCGCGATTGGGGTAGTATTGATAGATCGTGCCCACAGAAACGCCGGCCCGCCGCGCAATACGAGTCGTGGTGCAGTGGCCGAGTCCCTCCCGTGTCAAAACTTGAATCGCTGCGGTTTGCAGGGCCGATATCGTCGCCATGGAGCGAGCCTGAACCGGCAGTTTCCGGGCGATTGCGGGCTTCGGAGGGGCGTTCATGAAATGCGAATTCCAATGCTGAGCGTAGCTCCATAAATCTAGCGCGCACCAAAGTTTCCGCGAGAGAGAATGGAGATCAGCATGCCGATGCCCGCCGCTCCGGACTATGAGAATGCGTCAAGCCCCTTCGCCTCCTGGTGGCTCAATCACGTCGCCGTCCGGGTGCCCGACTTCAGCGCAGGCGTCCGCTGGTATACCGAGACGCTGGACTTTCGGCTCGTGCATAGCTGGCCATATGAAGGCGGCATCACATTCGGATATTTGTCGCCTGCTACCGACAACCGCGTTCGTATCGAGCTCATGGGTGGCCCGGGCGCCCAACGGAAGCCGCACTACGCAGATCTGAACGACAGCTTGTCGCTATACGGCTTTCACCATGTGGGCTTTCGCGTGGACGACGTGGACGAAGCCGTAAGGATGCTGAAGGAACGCGGCGTAACAATCCTCTCCGAACCGATGGATTTCGAAGCCTGTAATCGGCGTTTCGCGGTCTTCTCCGACCCGTGGGGCAACATCTTCGAAGTCGACCGGCCGATCGTACCGGACGGTCCCAAAGCCTAGACGAGACGAGGCAAGCCTGAGTCCAAGGCGTCAGGCTGCGAGTGTGCCAGCCATATGGCCACGATGCATGCGGGAACGGATTTCGATCATCGCCTACGCAATATGGGAGACCTAGAATGTCGCGTGCGGAAGACTTTGTGTCCGTGATCTGGGAAGCACGGGCGAAGCCAGGGTGCGAAGACGATATGCGCTTGTTTCTCAAGAGCGCGGTCACCTTGTCTAGAAACGATCCTGGGTGCATCGACTATGAAATGCATGAAGTCGCCGATGAAGCTGGCGTCTTCATCGCGTATGAACGCTGGGTAAGCCGTGATGCCTTGAACAAGCACCTGACGGCACCTCGCATGAGCGAAATGGCGCCTCGACTCCTGACGTTGATGCAAGGATCGATCGAGGATGGTATGCGGATACTTCATGCTATCCGTCCGGACAGCTGAGGCCTCTTTGAGCAGGCGCCACAACTAGGCGTCTGTGCGCCTACGCCGCCTGCGTCAGCGCCTCGGTAACCTCGCGGACCTTGGCGGGGCGTTCGCCAAGCGGGCAGATCTCCAGCGCGTCCTCGAGATCGGCGGCGCGGACGCCAAGCTGCGCTTCGTGGAACAGCCCGGCCGAGCCGGCAAGCTTGTGAAGCAGCCCGCGCAGCTCGGAAATCTCCTCGTCGTCGAAGCGGGCGCTGGCGGCGATGCGCTCGGCCAGCGCGAGCAACTCGGCCTTGCGGGTGTCGTACCGGGCGCGCAGCTCGGGGGAGATGACGAGCTTGGCCGCGGGCCTGGGGGCAGGGGCGGGGGCCGGTTCCCCGGCATCCGCATCCGCATCCGCACCGGCATCGGCATCGGGTTCGATCGCCAGCGGCTCGGGGCGGGCCCAGCGGCGGATGGCCTTGCCGAGGTCGGCGAGCTGGACCGGCTTGGCGACATGCGCCTGCATCCCTGCGGCGAGGCAGGCGGCCACGTCGTCGGCATAGGCATTGGCCGTGAGCGCGAGGATCGGCAGCGTCTCGGCGCTGATGCCCGCGTCGCGGATCGCCTTGGTCGCCTGGATGCCGTCCATCACCGGCATCTGCATGTCCATCAGCACGAGATCGAACGGCTCGGCCGAGCGCGCCGCGGCGACCGCGGCGGCGAGCGCCTGCGCGCCGTCGACGGCGGTGACGCTCTCATGGCCGAGCTTGCCGAGCATCGCTTCCACCAGCGCCTGGTTGACGTCGTGATCCTCGGCCAGGAGGATGCGCAGCGGGCGCTCGACTTCCTGCTTGGGGGGATCGATCACCGGGGCATGCGCGTCGCCGGGGTCGGCGAGCTTGAGCGGCACGCGCAGCGTGAAGCGCGTGCCCTTGCCCTCCTCGCTCTCCATCACCAGCGTGCCACCCATCAGCGTGGCGAGCTGGCTGCTGATCGCAAGCCCGAGCCCGGTGCCGCCGAAGCGCCGCGCGGTAGACTGCTCGGCCTGGACGAACTGCTCGAAGATCGCCGGCTGGCGATCCTGGGCGATGCCGATGCCGGTATCGGCGACGGTGATCTCGATATGCGCGCGGCGATCGTGCCAGCCGCGCTTGGCCTCGATCGAGACGCTGCCGGTTTCGGTGAACTTGACGGCGTTGCCGAGCAGGTTGAGCACGATCTGGCGCAGGCGCAGCCCATCGATCAGGACGAACATCGGCAGCTCGGGCTCGATATCGAACCACAGCCGCAGGCCCTTCTGCGCGACCGCGGGCTCGATCAGCTTGACGCAGTTGCGCAGCGCGTGGCGGAAATCGACGCGCTCGGGGGCGATCTGCATCTGCCCCGCCTCGATCTTCGAGATGTCGAGGATGTCGTTCAACAGGCGCATCATCGCCTTGCCCGAATCGACGATCAACTGGGCGTGGCGCTGCTGCTGATGGTTGAGTTCGCTGTGGAGCAGCAGGTCGGCGAAACCGAGCACGCCGTTCATCGGCGTGCGGATCTCGTGGCTCATATTGGCGAGGAAGCTCGACTTGGCGCTCGCCGCAGCCTCGGCGCGCGCGCGGGCGATCTCGAGCGCGAATTCCAGGTGCTTGCGCTTGGTGACGTCGCGCAGCGAGGCGATGACTTCGATCGGCGCGCCGCTCGCCGGATCGCGAACCAGCCCGCAACTCGCCTCGATCCAGGTCTCGACGCCGGCATAGCCATATTTCGCGATCCGGTTCGTAGTGACGCCGCGCTCGATCTCGCCCGCGACGAGGCGGGTGTAGAAGTCGAACAGCGCGGGCTTGTCTTCCTTGTGGACCATCCCCGCCATCGAGCCGCCGACGGCGAGCTCGGGCTGGATGCCGAGCACCTGTTCGGTCGAGGGCGAGGCATAGGTGACGGTGCCGTCGAGATCGATGCGAAACACCGCGTCGGTGGCGTTCTGGGCGAGCAACGCGAGCTGTGCCTCGGCGATCTCTCGGCGGGCGATGTCCTGTTCGAGCTGGTCGTTGGCCTCGCGCAGGCTCAGCATTCGCGCGCGGCGGTCGCGCAGCACGAGCAAGGCGAGCAGGAGGACTAGGAAGGCACTGCCGACGAACGCGATCCGGACGGGCTGTTCATAGGCGTTGGCGCGATCGAGCCGCTCGGCGAGCAGGCGGTCTTCCTCGGTCTCGATTTCGTTGATCGTGCGGAGCAGGCGGACCGTGGCGGCGTGCGATTCGGCGCTGTCGAGCGCGGCGATCGCCTCGGCAGTGCGACCGGTGCGGCGCAGCCACATCGTCTGCTGCGCGGCCGAGAGGCGCTCCTGGATCAGCGAGGCGAGCCGCGCGACGCGGACGCCCTGTTCGGGATTGTCGGTGATCATCGAACGCAGTGCATCGAGTTCGCGCGGCAGCACGCCGCGCTGGGCTTCGACCGCGAGGAAATCCTCCTGCGTCCCGGTGAGCAGGTAGCCGCGGCGATAGACTTCGGCGCGCAGGCTGAGGATGCGGACCTTGGCGAGATGCTCGGAGACTTCGAAGGTATGGCGGACCCATTTCTCCGCGGCCTGCTTCTGCGAGGCAAGCCACAGCCCCGAGGCCGCGGAGCAGATCAGCAGCAGGAACACCGCCACGATCATCGTCCGCGACCGGTGCCGAATGGCGTTGTTCATCGTCGAGTTCCCTGAAACCCCAACCTCTACTATAGGATAAATCGCCAATTTTTTGTTGCGGACTAGAACCCGCGTGCCGGGCAATTTATCCGTCGCAGGCTCGATAGCGCTTATCATGCGTTATAATAGGGGTGGCATGTGGCGCCTCGGGCGGGTCGAAGGGTTTGGCAGAATGGCACGGATCATCATCGCGGACGACGACGAGATCGTGGGCGAGATGGCCCGCGACGCGCTGATCGCGGCGGGGCACGGCGCGGGGCTGGTGAGCAACGGCGCCGACGCGCTCAAGATCGTCAAGGCGCGGCGACCGGACCTGCTGATCCTCGACTGCAACATGCCCGAGGTCTCGGGGGTGCTGGTCGTCCAGGAGCTGCGGAAAATGCCCGAATATGCCGATTTGCCGGTGATGATGCTCACCGGGCGGCGCAGCGACCGCGACGAGGAACTGGCGCGCTTCGCAGGCGCCAACGAATATATGAAAAAGCCTTTCGATCCTGACGAACTCGTGTTCCGTGTCGAAGAGCTGCTTGCGGCGAAGCGCTGAGGCGGCATGGCACGGATCATTTATGTCGAGGACGACGAGCTGGTCGGCGCGCTGGTCCAGCAGGTACTGACCGATGCCGGGCATCTGATCGGCGTGATCGGGCACGGCACGCTGGCCTATGAGACGATCGCGTTCAAGAAGCCCGATCTGGTGATCCTCGACCGCGGGCTGCCCGGCATGCAGGGCGTCGACATCCTCAGCGCGTTGCGGCGGCTGCCGGGGCTGTACCTCACGCCCATCCTGATGCTGACCGCCAAGGGGGGCGAGGACGCCGTGGAAGAGGCGATGGAAGCGGGCGCCAACGACTATCTGGTCAAGCCCTTCGAGCCCGAGGAACTGGTCCGCCGCGTGGACGAAGTGCTCAAGAACAACCTGTTCCGGCGGGAGTAAGGCTGGTCATCGAAGATCCCCCTCTCTGAAAGCAGGGAGGGGAGTGCTCCAAAGCTTTCAATTCGTTGCAGGACATGGTCATCCTTTGTTCAGCGCCCGGGGCGAAGGTTCGGAGCGGGAAAGAACAGGAGGGCAGGATGGACCGGGGAGTTGCGGCGCGGCTCGGCACGCTGGCGGCGGCGCTGGCATTGTCGGCATGCATGATGCCCTATGACGGGCTGTACGAGGCGCCGCCGGCACCGGCATGGAGCGCGATCGAGAGCCCGGATTCCTATGCGTTCATCGACCGCGCCGACTCGCTGTGGGAAGCGATCGGCGACGCCCCGCCCGACCATGCCTTCACCTTCGACGATGCCGAGCCCTGGGCGTGGGACCTCGCCGACGGGCACCGCATCGTCGTCGAGGAGACCGGCGACGGCATCCGCAGCTTCTATTTCGCACCGGGCGAAGACGGGCCGTTCCTCGCGGTGCGGCCGGGGATGAGCTTCGGCTTCGAGGGCGAGACGGTGGCGGTGGTCTATGGCCCCGACGGCGGGGCGATGCCGCGCGACGCGGGGTCGGAACATCTCGGCGAAGGTGCCGAGCTGTACGCGCGCGGCCGGCTGCTGCTGCGCGCGATGCTGCAGAAGCAGTGGCGCGCGGTCGACAGCCAGGCGTGGATCGATACCGGGCCGATGATCTGGGGCAGCGTCGCGCTGTGGGACAATGGGATGACCCGCCATCCCGGCTGGGGCCGCCATCGCGAGACGGTGCGCAACGCCGACTGGCGCCACCGGCTGACCGCCGAGCGGCTGCGGCGCCAGGCACTGGCCGAGCAGTTCCGCCGCTGGCGCGAGGGCGGGTTCCAGGGCTCGCCGCCGGGGAACTGGCACAAGCCCGGCGATCGGCCGGGGTTCGGCGGTCCGGGGCGGCCCCGGCCGGGAATCGATCGGCCGCGGCAGCCGGGCCAGGGGGGACGCCCGCCGGGCGCGCAGCCGGGGCCGCCGCGCGGACCCGATGAAACGCCGGGCCGTCCTCGCCCGGGGTGGCAGCCTGGCCGTCCGTCCGGGCCCGACGCCGGCGGCCCGGGCCGGCCGCGGCCGGGAGGCTGGCAAGACGGGCGGCCGCGGCCGCCGGCGACTGCCCCCGTGCCAATGACCGAGACCCCAGGCACGGCCCCGGCCCCGGCGGTGAGTCCGCCACGCCGGCCGGGTTGGGGCTGGCGACCGCGGCCCGACCGCGGAACCGATCCGACGACCCCCGGCGTGCCGCCGGCATCGAGCCGGCCGTCGGGCGGTTCGAGGCCGTGGTCGCGGCCCCGTCCCGATGCGGTGCCGGGAGCACCCGCAACGGTGCCGCGGCCCCGGCCTGCAGAGGGCGCGCCGCGCTGGTCCCGGCAGGGCCCCGATGCGGGGGTCGGTGCGCCGCCTGCAACACGGCCACCGCGCGGCAATGGCGGCTGGACGCGTCCGGAGCGTAGCGCGCCGCCGCCCGCGCCGAGCACTGCGCCGCCACCGCGGCCATCGCCTGCGCCCTCCAGCAAGGGCGCGACCCTGCGGAACGACCCCGAGCCGCAATAGCGGCGGGCGTCAGGCCGGCTTGAAGGGGATCAGCGTCTCGTACTGCGCGAGCGGCGGGGCGCCGGCGATGATGCAGCGGTTGCGCAGCAGATAGGCGTGGCGGATGATCTCGGCCTGCTGCTCGAGCCCGTATTTCTCGAAGGACTGGCCGGGCTTGAGCGCATAATCGTAGCGGCAGAAGGGATGGCGCTTGATCGGCAGGAAGATGCCCTTCTGGTGCTGCCAGATATGGACCATCTCGTGGAGGAACAACGCCTGGACGCCGAGCGGCGCCTGGCTGAAATCCTCGTAATAGATGCCGCTCTTGGGATGGAAGTGGATCGTTCCGCGCGGCGCCATCGTGGTGTTCGACGGCTGGAAGAATATCCACTTGCTGTTGGCGACCTTCGCTTGCGAATAGTCGATCGCGGCGCCGAACACTGACGCACACATGCGGGTTTCACCTTCGGTGAGCGAGCGGCTGGTCATGCGTGCAGCATGAACATTTGAGCGCTATTTGTCACCGGGATTTGTAGGACCCGATCCGCGATGCTTTCAGAGGGCGAAAAGTCCGATCGCGATACCTGCCTGGGTCGCGGCGATCAGCATGAGGTGGGTGGAGAAGGGCTGCTTGCGCGTCTTGTGGCGGAACAGGTGTCGCGCGGCGAACGCGCCCGGGGAGCCGCCGATCAGGGCGAGCCCCAGGAGGTCGCTCTCGGGGATGCGGCGCGCACCGGCGATCGCGCGCTTCTTGTCCTGCCAGAAGCGCAGGATGGTCCACAGGTTGATGCCGAGGATCCAGGCGAACGCGGCGGCGAGCATCCGGCCCGTCTATCGCAAGGACGGTTGCGACTTTGTTTCCGCCCCGCAAGCGGCGGGGCCGATGCGTCGATCAGTGTCAGGCCGCGCGGAGCCAGTCCTCGGCCTTGCCCAGCGCGGCGGGGTCGTCGACGTCGATCCAGGCGAGGTCGCTGCAGTCGATCGTCAGCGCGGTGCCGGCGGCGGCGAGGACGCGCATGCCTTCGGTGAGCGAAGGGGAGGCGAGGCCGTTCAGCGCGGCGAACAGGCCCGGGCCGATCGCGAAGACGCCGGTGTCGAAACAATCATAGTCGGGCAAGTGCTTGCCGATGCCGACGATCGCGTCGCCCTGGGTGCGCACGGCAGTGACGTCATCGAGATCGACCAGGTCGCTCTCGATGTTGCGGTCGATCGCCAGGCGGGCGCCGTCGCCAGCGCCGGCCTGGGCAACGCGGGCGTAGAGCGCGGGATCGACGAGATGGTCGCACATCGCCAGCACCGCCTCGCCGCCGGCCAGCGTCGCCTCGGCCGCGAGGACCGAGACGCCGTTGGGTTGCTTGTAGTCGGGCGTGCGGACGGTCTCGACTGCGATCGGCCAGGATCGGGACGCGAGGTGCGCCTCGATCTTCTCCGCCTCATAGCCGAGCACCACCACCACGCGCGCGAGACCCGCCGCGGCGAAGCCGGTGATAGCATGCTCGATCAGCGGCTTGCCGCCGACCGGGCAGAGCGGCTTGGACGCCGCCGCGGCGCGAAGGCGGCTGCCTTCGCCCGCGGCGAGCAGGACTGCGGTGGTGATCACCTCAGGCGGCGGCGATGAATGCCTCGACTGCGGTCTGCGCCAGATCGTCGGTCATCTGCGTGCGCGGATGCTTGCAGAAATAGGCCGAGGCGGCGTCGATCGGGCCGGCGATGCCGCGATCCTTGGCGAGCTTGGCGCAGCGGATCATGTCGATTGCGACACCGGCCGAGTTCGGGCTGTCTTCGACCGAGAGGCGCAGTTCGAGGTTCATCGGCACGTTGCCGAACATCGAGCCTTCCATGCGCAGGAAGCAGACCTTGTTGTCGTTCTGCCACGGCACGTAATCCGACGGGCCGATATGGACGTTCTCGTCCTCGAGGCGCTCGGCCGCGACCGACTGGACGGCCTCGGTCTTGGAGACCTTCTTCGAGGCGAGGCGGCGGTGGTTCGACATATTGAGGAAGTCGGTGTTGCCGCCGGTGTTGAGCTGGTAGGTGCGCTCGAGCTTGACGCCGCGCTTGGCGAACAGATCGGTCAGCACGCGGTGGACGATCGTCGCGCCGAGCTGCGCCTTGATGTCGTCGCCGATGATCGGAACGCCCGCCTGGGTGAAGCGATCGGCCCATTCGGGGTTGCTGGCGATGAAGACGGGGATGTTGTTGACGAAGGCGACGCCGGCTTCGAGCGCGCATTCGGCGTAGAACTCGCTGGCTTCCTGGCTGCCGACCGGGAGGTAGTTCATCAGCACGTCGGTCTTGGTCTCGCGCAGCACGCGGACGACTTCTTCCTTGGTCGCTTCGCGATCCTGGGCGACGACGAAGGTGCGGTCATCGTTGAAGTCGGCCATGTGATCGGCGACGCCGTCGAGGATGCGGCCCATCTGGACGACCGCGCCGGTCGGCTCGATGCTCTCGCAGAACACCGCGGTGCAATTGGGCTTGGCGAAGATCGCCTCGGCAACGTCCTTGCCCACCTTGCGCGCGTCGACGTCCCAGGCGGCGACGACGTGGATGTCGCTCGGGCGATAGCCGCCGAGGTCCCAGTGCATCAGGCCGACGGTATCGTTGGCGCCGTCGCGATAGTGCGACAGGCCCTGGACGAGCGAGCTGGCGCAGTTGCCGATGCCGACGATCGCGATGTTGATGCTCTTCATTGCAATTCAGGTCCTCTGAATGGGGGAGTTAGTTGGTTGTTGGGACGCCACCCCCGCCGAGCGGAGGAAGCGGATTTCGACGGCGCGGTGCCAGACCAGGCCGATGACGAGCAGCGCAGTGAGCGGGACGATCTCGAACCAGAAGAACAGCCGCGGATCGGCGGCGAGACAGGCGAGGCAGATCGCGAACACGCGGGCGTTGGCAGTGAGCAGCCGCATCAGCCGCATCGGGCCGAGCGCGCGGACGGCATAGGCCTGCCCGAACGCGACCGGATCGGCGGCGCGGGACATGGCCTGATCGAGGCGGAAGGCGACGCGATCGATGCTGCCGGCGACCCAGTCGTAGAGCTGGACCAGCGGATTGCGACTCGGCGCGGGCGGCACCGGCGTCTCGCCCTTGCAGCGGCGATGGAAGCGGGTGCGCTCGCTCTCGTACAGGTTCGACTGGACCGCGTGGGTCACGCCCGCGGCAGTGGCGAGAATCCAGCCTTCGAGCGTGCCGACCGAATAGGCCAGGACGAGGTAGAGCAAGGCGAACACGCCGTGATCGCACATCCCGTCGAGCGCGCGGCCGAGCGCGCTGGCAGTGCGCGTGGCGCGGGCGATCATCCCGTCGAGCCCGTCGGCGATCAGCCAGCCGACCGAGAAGACCAGCCCGAGCAGCGCGAACGGCCAGGACGACCAATTGGCGTAGCAGGCTGCGGCGAGGGCGCCGAGGATCAGCCCGATGACCGAAACGAAGTTTGCCGAAATGCCGCGCGCGATGGCCCAGGGAAGCAGGAGCCGCCCTGCGGGGTGAATGATCCAGAGGTTGGTCGGATCCTCGATCCGGCGATCCCGCGACCCGTCCGGCGGAGGAATTGTCATCGGCCTGCCACATACAGCGCGAGCAAGGTAATCAGCAAGTCATTTGCTATACATTTGCGACGGTTTTGGAACACACTGCCGTAACGATCGTTTTTGGTCGCTTGCCCTAGGGGCAACGCGCGGAGTGCATGAAAATTCCTCTCGAAAGAGAGCGGAGACTCAAGTCGGCTCGCCGAAATCCTCGTGGACCATGTCGATCTCGCGGACGCCGCGCTCGCGGCGGGCGGCGTTGACCAGGCCGCGGAGCGTCTCGCGGCGGGCGCGGGCGCGCTCGACATCGCGGATCACCAAAGGTGCGTCGCGGGTGGTCTCGTCCGACGAGGTGATGCTGATCGTACCGAGATCGGCGATCTGGTTGACGATCGAGAAATCGATGCGGACATCCTTGACGCGATAGAGTTCGATCTCGTCGATCGACTTGAGGAAGATGCCCCTGTGGAGGATCAGCCGGTCCTGCGTGACTTCATAGGCGGTGGCGAGGTTCTCGAACCATTTGGCGAGCAGGACGAGCAGCGCGGCGACCAGCGCGATCGGGAACAGCCATGCCCAGCCGGTGACCGGGCGCTGAGCGAGTGCCCAGATCGTCCCGACCACCCCGGCGAGCAGCAGCACGACGGTGCCCCAGCCGGCGAGCGTGCCGCGCAGCCAGCCCAGCGTGGACGAACGGAAACGATCGATGGCTTGCGGCATGTGTGCGGGCCTCCCTTTGCGGGAAGGATAGCGCGGATCGCCGCCGCTTCAACTCACGCCGTATATTTGTCGCAGGTCGAGCGCGTCGCGGCGGGGGAGGGGTTGAACAATTGCGACAGGTCGCGGCGGTCGCGCACGAGGAACGAGGCGACGTAGCGGAGCTTGGCAGGGCCCATGAAGGTGCCGCCGAACAGGCGCTGATAGTCGTAATTGACTTCGACGAAGATCAGCGCCGAGCCGCTTGCCGCGGTGACCACCGCGCCGGGATCGCCCATGCCGGTCGAAGTGGTGCCGGCATTGGCCTTGGTCGCGTCGGTTCCCGCGGTGGTGCTGGTGGTGCCGTAGCTCGAATCATAGCCCGTGCCGCGCTTGAGGCCGAAGCAGCGCTGCCAGTGGATGCGCTGGACCGGGGCGGTATCGTAGCTTTGTTGAACGTTCTCGAGGCTCGAGACGGTCACCCGGCCATTGTCGCCGAGACCAATTGCAGCGCCTTGCAGCCGTGCGGCCTGGAGCGCGTTGTTGATGTCGAGCTCGCGAAGCTGGACGGTGGACAGCGAGGTCATCATCCCCATGCGCGAGCCGTTGTCGGCCAGATTCGAGGCGATCTGGCTGACGCGCAGATTGGCGATCGCGAGGTTGGCAGTCTCGATCCCGAAGCAGCCGAGCAGGAGCACCACCGGCAGCGCCAGGGCGAATTCGAGCATCGCGATGCCGCGGGTCGCCGCGGCGAAGCGGTGGAGCAGGGCGTGCGTCATTTGCATATCGTCGGGGGGTTGTTGACCGTCTGGCTGGCATAAGGCTGGTTCATCAGCGTGGTGCTCGCGCTGAGCGTCGCGGTGCCCGACCAGCCGAACCAGCGCGCGACCGGGAAGAGCCGGCTATAGTCGACCGAGACGGTGTAGACGGTGACGTCGTTGGCGCCGCCCTGGCCGGTCCGGCCGGCATCGTCGTCCCAGCGACCATTGCCGTTGACGTCGGTGTAGCATTCGCCGGCATCGCGCACGCCGTTGCTGTTCGAGTCGACGAACGGCTCGGGCGCGATCGCGCTGAAGTTCGAATAATTGAGCCGGGTGGGGAAGCCCGCGGTGAAGCTCGCGCCCTTGGCGATCGCCTGGACCTGGCTGAGCACCTTGGCGTCGATCGTCGCGGCCGTGGCGCCCTGGATCGCGCTGTCGCGCCCGGCCTTCTGCACCGCGCCGGTGACCGCGGCCTGGACATAGGCCTGATAGCCGAGCTCCATCAGCCCCATCATCAGCGTGAGCATCACCGGCGCGAGGATGGCGAACTCGATCGCGGCGGCGCCGCGGCGGTCGCCCGCCAGACGGGCCAGGAGGCGGCGCGCCGCGCTCATTGCGACACGCGCAGCATCGCCACCTGCTTGGCGATATTGGTGAAGGCGGCGGAGAGGCCCGAGCCGGTGGTGGTGAACAGCGCCTGGCTGGTGGTGGTGGCGCAGGCCTTCATCTCGTTGGTCGCGCTCGAATCGATCTGCACCGTCCAGACCTGGATGTTGCGCGCCTTGGCCGCGCTGCATTCGGCGAGGAAGCGGGCGTTGTGATAGGCCTTCAAGTTGGTGAAGTCGCCGTTGCTCACCCGCCGGTCGTAATATTCGTTGCCGTACATCCCGTAGACGCCGGTGTTGGGCGACATGTCGCCGTCGGTGAGGAACACGATCACGCGGTTCGGCGCCTGGCGCGCGGGCCAGGCGGCGGTGTCGTCTGCGAAGATGCCCGTGGGCGAGATCAGCCGCGTGCCCCAGATCATCCCGACATCGTGATAGGTGCCGCCGATCGCGCGGAAATCGGTGGCGTTGACGAAGTTCGACACCTGCGTGCGGGTCATCGTCTTGAGGCGCGCGACCGGCTTGCCGCACGAGACGAAGCCCTGCTGGAGCGACGACGCGGCGCCGCCGACATTGGGGTGGCTGCTGCTGTCGCCGGTCGATGTCGCGTCTGCCCTGCTGCCGTAATTGTTGCGGGCGTAGAACAGCTCGGGCCACATCGGGCGCCACTGGGTGTCGATATTGCTGCCCGGCACCAGATCGGGATCGAGATCGGGCGGCAGCGCCGTCTGGCTGAAGCTCGTCGCGCCGGCGGTGGTGGCGCGCTCCTCGATGCAGCCCGCCCAGCGATTGGTGCTGCCGTTGGTCTTGCTGGGATCGATGACCGCATTGCCGGCGACATAGTTGCGCACGTCGAAGTTGAGCTGTTGGTAGCGCCAGGTCGGCGTGCCGAACCAGGTGCCGGTCTGATAGCGCGACTGATATCCCCACTGACTGTTCGCACTGCCCGAGCCGCCGACCATGTAGGAGGGCGAGATCGAGGTGATCGCCTTCCCGGCATTCACGGTCGAAGTGTAGGTAACGAAGCCGTAGCGGATGTGGGTCGACGGATCGGCGGCCGAGGCCATCGTGTCGTAGAAGCTCATCACCGCAGAGCGCAAGGCCGCCATGCGCGAGCCGCTCTTTTCGGGGACATAATAAGCGGTGCTGCCGGGATAGCCGGCGACGCTGTCATTGCCGCTGGCGGTGCCGTCGGCGGGGCGGCTGTAGCTCGTCGCGCCGGCCGAGCCGACATAGTTGTTGCAGGTGCTGTCGTCGTCGCTCGGCAGGCAGGCCATCGAGCCGGTGGTGTCGAGGACGAAGATCACGTCGGTGTCGGCGATGTCGTAGCTCGCCTGGCAGGTGACGTTGATCTGCTGGGTAGCGAAGCCGAACATCGTCATGATCGTCATCGGCACATTGGCGCTGGCGGCGCCCGCGACCTGCGCGTCGGCGGTCTTGGACGGCGTGAAGCTGGCGGACGCGGTCTTGAACCAGCCGGTGCGGAAATTGTTGTTGAAGAAGGTCTGCGCCTGCGCGGTGGCGGTGGCATCGAGCGTGGTGTTGGTGAGCGAGACGTCGGTCATCGACTTGCGGCCGGCGAGCACGCCGGCGTCGCAGGCCTGCTGGAGCCGCGCCTTGACGACATAGAGCCGCGCGGTGTCGATCGCGCAGCCGCAGAAGGCGGCGAGCGGCAGGAGCAGCGCCGCCATCATCGCCAAGGTGGTGCCGCGGCTGTCGCGCGCGAGCCGCACCATGAACCCCGAACGCTGCTGCCGATCCTGCTTCAAGCCCACGCTCCGCACTGGGACCGGGATGCGGTCCGTCATTTGGAGCGCCTTTTGGGGTGGGAATGGAAAAGAGGTAGTTTCCAGTGGGTTAGGGAGTTTTGCCCTGCGGGGTTTTACGGATGCAGGGGTGGAATGATTCGCTTCCCCTCTCTGCTCGCAGGGAGGGGAGTCTTTTGGTTTACCGGGGCGCCGGGTCGCCGGCGGCGACGACCTGGGCCTGGACCTCGACGCGCTTGCCGCTGGCGAAGGCGAGCGCGAGCGGGATGCGGGTGCCCGGCTTCACGTTGGGGCCGAGATCGAACAGCATGACGTGGCGGCCGCCGGGCGCGAAGGCGACGCTCTGGCCCGCGGGGACGGTGACGGTATCGACCGGCCGCATCGCCATGACGCCCTGCGTGGTGACGGTCTCGTGAACCTCGGCGCGCAGGGCGGCGGGAGTGGCAACGGCGAGCAAGGTGTCGGCGGTGGCGCCGCCCTGGATCGTGAAATAGGCGGCGCCCGGCCGGCCCTGGACCGCGGGCAGCCGCGCCCAGGCGTCGCGCGCGGCGAGCTCGGCGGGCTTGCCGCAGCCCGCGAGCAATAGCGACGCCGCAACGATCACCGGAAATCCACGCATCGACCCGTCTCCCATTTCGGGATGCTCCCTAGAATTCCACCCTTCTTGCGGCAAGCGCCAGCGCACCTATATCGCTTTCGCAACTGCTGCTCCGGCGTCGCCTGATCGGGACGCGCGGGAGGGCAAGTTTTTGTTTTTGAACACTGACCTTGAACACTGGGGGCCAACGAGGGACCATGGCTAAAGTAATCGGTATCGATCTGGGCACGACCAACAGCTGCGTCGCGGTGATGGAAGGCGGCAAGCCCAAGGTCATCGAGAATGCAGAGGGCGCACGCACCACGCCTTCGATCGTCGCGTTCGCCAAGGACGGCGAGCGGCTGGTCGGCCAGCCGGCCAAGCGGCAGGCGGTCACCAACGGTGACAACACGATCTTCGCAGTCAAGCGCCTGATCGGTCGCCGCTTCGACGATCCGGTGACCAAGAAGGACACCGAGCTGGTGCCCTACACGATCACCCGCGGGCCGAACGGCGACGCCTGGGTGAAGGCGGGCGGCGAGGACTATTCGCCGTCGCAGATCTCGGCATTCACGCTGCAGAAGATGAAGGAAACCGCCGAATCGTATCTCGGCGAGACCGTGACGCAGGCGGTGATCACCGTTCCCGCATACTTCAACGACGCCCAGCGCCAGGCGACCAAGGATGCCGGCAAGATCGCCGGCCTCGAAGTGCTGCGCATCATCAACGAGCCGACCGCGGCGGCGCTGGCCTACGGCCTCGAGAAGAACGACGGCAAGACGATCGCGGTCTATGACCTTGGCGGCGGCACGTTCGACATCTCGGTGCTCGAGATCGGCGACGGCGTGTTCGAAGTGAAGGCGACCAACGGCGACACCTTCCTGGGCGGCGAGGACTTCGATTCGAAGATCGTCCAGTTCCTCGCGGACGAGTTCCGCAAGGCCGAGGGCATCGACCTCACCAAGGACAAGCTCGCGCTCCAGCGGCTCAAGGAAGCTGCCGAGAAGGCGAAGATCGAGCTTTCGAGCGCGCAGACCACCGAAGTGAACCTGCCGTTCATCACCGCCGACGCCAACGGGCCGAAGCATCTGGTGAAGGCGATCAGCCGCGCCGATCTGGAGCGCCTGGTCGACGACCTGATCCAGCGTACGCTCGAGCCGTGCCGCAAGGCGCTGGCCGATGCGGGCCTCAAGGCGAGCGCGATCGACGAAGTCGTGATGGTCGGCGGCATGACCCGCATGCCCAAGGTCCGCGAGATCGTGAAGCAGTTCTTCGGCAAGGAGCCGCATACCGGCGTCAACCCCGATGAGGTGGTGGCGATCGGCGCGGCGATCCAGGCGGGCGTGCTGCAGGGCGACGTCAAGGACGTGCTGCTGCTCGACGTGACGCCGCTGTCGCTGGGCATCGAGACGCTGGGTGGCGTGTTCACTCGGATGATCGATCGCAACACGACGATCCCGACCAAGAAGTCGCAGGTCTATTCGACGGCGGACGACAACCAGAACGCCGTGACGATCCGCGTCTTCCAGGGCGAGCGCGAAATGGCGGCCGACAACAAGATGCTCGGCCAGTTCGACCTGATCGGCATCCCGCCGGCGCCGCGCGGCGTGCCGCAGATCGAAGTCACCTTCGACATCGACGCCAACGGCCTGGTCAACGTTTCGGCTAAGGACAAGGGCACCGGCAAGGAGCAGCAGATCCGCATCCAGGCCTCGGGTGGTCTCTCGGACGCCGACATCGACCAGATGGTCCGCGACGCCGAGCAGTTCGCCGAAGAGGACAAGAAGCGGCGTGCCGGGGCGGAAGCCAAGAACAACGCCGAGAGCCTCGTCCATACGACCGAACGCCAGCTCGCCGAGAATGGCGACAAGGTCGACGCGTCGCTCAAGGGCGAGATCGAGGCGGCGATCGCCGAGACCAAGACTGCGATCGAAGGCGGCGACGCCGACGACATGCAGGCCAAGGCGCAGAACCTCGCCCAGGTGGCGATGAAGCTGGGCCAGGCGATCTACGAGAAGCAGGCTGCCGAGAACGCGTCGCCGAACGCGGACGGCGGGGCTTCGAAGGACGAAGCGGGCGGCGAGGAAGTCGTCGACGCCGAGTTCTCCGAGGTGGACGACAACAAGGCGTAACGGACACCCCTCCCTTTCCCCTGCGGGGAGAGGGCCGGGGAGAGGGGGAGTGGGGCGAATGTGCGAGCGTTTCCGCGAGCGTGCCCCTCTCCCAACCCTCTCCCCAATGGGGAGAGGGCTTTTTGAATGACCACCGAAGTCGATTATTACGAACTGCTCGAAGTCGAGCGCACCGCGGACGATGCGACGCTGAAATCGGCGTACCGCAAGCTCGCGATGAAGTTTCACCCCGACAAGAATGGCGGGTGCAAGGATCACGAGGCCAAGTTCAAGGCCGTCAGTGAAGCCTATGACTGCCTGAAGGATCCGCAGAAGCGCGCGGCGTACGATCGCTTCGGCCATGCGGCGTTCAAGAACGGCATGGGTGGCGGCCCAGGCCATGGCGCGCAGGACTTCGGCGCGTTCAGCGACATCTTCGAAAGCGTGTTCGGCGAGTTCATGGGCGGGCGCGGCGGCGGCCGACCCAATCTGCGCGGCGCAGACCTGCGCTACGACATGGAGATCAGCCTGGAGGATGCCTATCATGGCAAGACCAGCGAGATCACCGTCGACGTTTCGGGCGCGTGCGACAGCTGCACCGGCAGCGGCGCGACGCCGGGGACGCAGGCGCATGCCTGCAAGCAGTGCAACGGCCATGGCAAGGTGCGCGCGCAGCAGGGCTTCTTCATGGTCGAGCGGACGTGTCCGGTCTGCCACGGCGCGGGCCAGGTCATCAGCGATCCGTGCCGCGACTGTCGCGGCGAGGGGCGGACCGACAAGACCAAGACGCTCAAGATCAACGTGCCGCCCGGCGTCGACGAAGGCACGCGGATCCGGCTGAGTGGCGAAGGCGAGGCGGGTGCACGCGGGGCGCCTTCGGGCGACCTCTACATCTTCCTCCACGTTTCCAAGCATTCGATCTTCGAGCGGCAGGGAACGACCCTGTTCGCCAACGCGCCGATCAGCTTCACGACCGCGGCGCTGGGCGGCGAGATCGCGCTGCCTGGGCTCGACGGCGAGACGATCACCGTCAAGATCGGTGCGGGTACCCAGCCGGGCCGCGAAGTGCGGCATCGCGGAGCGGGCATGCCGGTGTTGCAGGGCCGCGGGCGCGGCGACCTGGTCGTGCGGCTCGACGTCGAGATGCCGAGCAAGCTGACCGCCAAGCAGCGCGAGCTGCTCGAGGAATTCCGCGCGACCGAGACGGGCGACGAATGCCCGCAATCGAGCGGCTTCTTCGCCAAGTTGAAGGCGGCGCTGGGCTGACCTTCTTCATTCCTCCCCGAGACAAACTCGGGGAGGAATTTGATTAGGTCGCTTTCAGTAAAAGTGGCGATCAAGTGGCCGCTTTTCCTGCGAAATCCAAGTCTAGGCAAGGAAATCCCAAGAATATTGGACGAATTGGCCCTCCAAGCGTATGCTCATTTCAGAGGCGAAACGGCCTCCGGGGGACATCGCCATGCTGGCACGGCTTGTCGAAGCGCTGCGGCGCCTAGTTCGCTTGTTCGATTGGTTCGCGTCGCAAAGCGCTGACGCGCCGGCCGCGTCACCACCGCCGCCAGAGCCGGCGCTAGCGGGGAGTAAGCCCGCCCCGACTCCCACCCCGCCGCCGCCTGCACCGCCGCCGCCCGCACCGCCTGCCGAGGGCATGCTGGTGTTGCCGCAGCTCATGGCGGTCGCCGGCGAATTCCCGCAGCGCGCGGGCGGTGCGCCCGCGACCTATACGCTGGGTATGATCCAGAGCTTCGCCGGCGGAGGCGGGGCCTATGGCGCTCCGCCCGCCGATGGGCGCGAAATCCCCGTCGCCGAGAACCAGCCATTGATGGCAGTGATCGGGCTTACCTTCGGCGGCGACGGTTCGCGGCTGGCGCTGCCCGATCTTCGGTCCCGCACGCCGATCGGCGGTGCGCAGCTCGGCCTGGAGGGGCAGCACACGCTGGGGATGACCTATCTGATCGCGACCAATGCGGAGAGCGGCGCGCCGCTGCTGGGCATGGTCGCCGCGTTCGCGGGTAGCTTCGCACCGTCAGGCTGGACCGTCGCAGACGGGCGGATGCTGCCGATCTCGGCCAATGTGCCACTCTACCAGCTGATCGGGCACAGCTTCGGCGGCAGTCCGGTGGGGTTCAACCTGCCCGATCTCGACGGATTCGCAGTGATCGGCGCGGGGGAAGGGTCGGGGATCGCGCCGATCGCGCTGGGCGGGCGCGTCGCCGAGCCCGTGCCCGCGCTGGCGCTCGACTATCTGATCAGCGTTGAGGGCGAGGCTCCGCCCAGCGGCGGCACCGGTGCCTTCCCGCAATCGGGGAACTGGCTGGGGCAAGTGGTCGCCTTTGCCGGCAGCGAGGTGCCGCAGGGCTGGGCGTCGTGCGACGGCGCGCTGATCGAGGCCGACGCAGCGCCCGCGCTGTTTGCGCTGCTCGGCACCCGTTACGGCGGCGACGGCCGGAGCTTCGCGCTGCCCGACCTGCGCGGGCGGATTCTGGTCGGGGGCTAACGCCCGTCGTCGCTCCAGTGCGGCGGGTCGGAGGCGAGCTTTCGGACGCCATAGGTCGCGCCGATCGCGTGGAGATCGGTATTGGTGTCGCCCGAGCGCGGGGCGCCCACGGCACGGGGGCGGCCGGCCTTGTCCTTGACCTGGATCGTGCCCGCCCAGCCGATCGTCATGTCGATCGCGCGGCCCTCGATATGGCGCGAAGTGAGCGAGGGCTGGAAGGCAATGCCGAACAGGTCGACCATCTCCTGCGCGCCTTTCCTGGAGCGGGCCAGGTCGCCATGATCCCAGGTGATCGCGCAGCCGGGGAAGGCGGGGACGTCCCCGGGTGCGACCGAGCCGTTGGCGACGCGCCAGCTATAGTGCATCAGCTTGGCGCGTGTGGGGTTGCGCAGCGTCGCCGAGACCTTGACCGTGGCGCCGGCATCCTTGAGCACGTCGACAAAGGCGGCGACGTTGGCGCGGAACGGCTCGATCAGGTCGTCGATCGCAGAACTGTTCGGGAAACGGGCCTGGTTGGCGTGCCACCAGGCCGCGCCGCTGAGATTGGCCGGGGGCGTGGGCGCCGGGGCTGCGCGGCTAGACAGCGCGTTCCAGGTGCGCCCGCCCGGATCGATCCGGGCATCGGGCTTGCTCGCGCCGAGCACGCGCGTCTGGAATGCCTCGATCGCGGCGATCGTCAGCGGCCCGCAATTGCCGGTGGTGGGAAGGACGGTCTGGTTGGTGTCGGCCAGCCAGCCATTGAGCAGATGCTGAACGACCAGCACGTCGGCGAGTTCGTTCTTGCCGCCTTTGCCTACCGATGCCCCGATCGCCATTGCCCGTCTCCCCCTGACTGACCACGCCCAAGTTAGGCGCGAAGCGGGCGATTGGGAAGACTATCGCCCTGCCGCGCTATCCGCGCCCGTCAGTCCGGCTGCTTGCAGTGGACGTTGAGCGTGGTGCCGGTGGCGATATAGACGAGATTGGTGGTATTGTTCGGGTCATAGGGCACGTCCGACGGGGTGCAGGTCGCCGTCTTGCCGGCGACGGCCTGGACCTGAACGCTGAAGCGCGTGCCGGGCTGAAGCACGCCGAGGCTCTTGAGGTCGATGCACCTTTCCTGCCCGATCGGGAAGGAGCTGGACCAGGGCGTCTGCGTGCCGCCGGTAGTCACGCGGATCTTGGCGGCGTAGCCGGCGCCGGCTTTCAGCATTACGCACGCCTTGGATTGCGCTGCTGCCGACGAGGGCAAGGAAAGAGTGCCTGCCGCGATAGTGAAGGCGCCAAGGATTACTTTGGATGTAGTGCGCATCTTCGTCTCCCTGCTCGGTTCTGTTCGAGCAGGATGCGCGCACGGATGTGGTGTGTAAATCGCGTGATTTGTCCGGTTTGGAGAGAGTTCCGTCTATCCGTTCTTGGCCCAGCGCGCGGCCGCGTGCTCGAACGCCAGGAAGATGCGATGGGCGGCGGCCAGCGCGGGTTCGAGCCGGTCCGGGGTGAGGATCGCGTCGATCCGGTCGAGCAGACTGCGCCACAAAGCGGGCGGCTGATTCGAATCGAGATAGGCGCGGGGGAAGCCCGTCGGCAGTCCGCGCGCGAGAAAGCGGCCGCCGAGCCGCGAGCCTTCGAGCACGTAGAGCGCCCCTGCGATGGCGGCGTCATCCCAGCTTTCATCGAAGACGACGGCCGCAGGCTCCTGGCCAGGGCCGCGGAGAAAGGCCAGGTCCTCGCGCAGCAAGGCGCCGCGCTTGCGCTCTTCCCAGTCGGGAGTCAGCCGCTCGCCGGGAAGCGCGGCTTCGAGCGCCCACACCACTTCGGCATGCGCCGTCAGGAAGCGGCGGTAGCCGTCCCGATCGGTCAGGTCGAAGCCGGCAAAGGCGGCATCGACCCGATCGTGCGCCGCGGCAGTGCCCTCGCGGAGCGCCTTGTGCGCCGGGTTCAAGCGAAGACGCGGCCGAAGATCGTGTCGACCTGCTTGAAGTGATAGCCGAGGTCGAACTTGTCCTCGAGCTCGGCCTCGGACAGCGCGGCGGTGACTTCGGCATCGGCCTTGAGCAGTTCGAGCAGCGAGAGCTGGCCGTCGCTCTCCCACACCTTCATCGCGTTGCGCTGGACGAGGCGATAGCTGTCCTCGCGGCTGACACCGGCCTGGGTGAGCGCGAGCAGCACGCGCTGCGAATGGACCAGCCCGCCCATGCGATCGAGATTCTTCTGCATCCGCGCAGGGTATACGAGCAGCTTGTCCATCACGCCGGTGAGGCGGGCGAGGGCGAAATCGAGCGTGATCGTCGCGTCGGGGCCGATATAGCGCTCGACCGAAGAGTGGCTGATGTCGCGCTCGTGCCAGAGGGCGACATTCTCCATCGCCGGGATGGTGGCGCTGCGAACCATGCGGGCGAGGCCGGTGAGGTTCTCGGTGAGCACCGGGTTGCGCTTGTGCGGCATCGCCGACGAGCCCTTCTGACCGGGCGAGAAATACTCTTCCGCCTCGAGCACTTCAGTGCGCTGGAGATGGCGGACTTCGGTGGCGAGGCGCTCGATCGAGCTGGCGACCACGCCGAGCGTCGCGAAGAACATCGCGTGGCGGTCGCGCGGGATGACCTGGGTCGAAACGGGCTCTACCGACAGGCCGAGCTTGGCGGCGACATGCGCCTCGACGCGCGGATCGATATTGGCGAAGGTGCCGACCGCGCCCGAGATCGCGCAGGTGGCGATGTCCGCGCGGGCGGCGAGCAGGCGCTCCTTGTTGCGCTTGAATTCGGCATAGGCCTCGGCGAGCTTGAGGCCGAAGGTCACCGGCTCGGCATGGATGCCGTGGCTGCGGCCGATCGTCGGGGTGAGCTTGTGCTCATAGGCGCGGCGCTTGAGCACGCCGAGCAGCGTGTCGAGATCGGCGATCAGGATGTCGGCGGCGCGGGCGAGCTGGACCGCAAGGCACGTGTCGAGCACATCGGAGCTGGTCATGCCCTGGTGCATGAAGCGGGCCTCCTCGCCGACCTGCTCGGCGACCCAGGTGAGGAAGGCGATGACGTCATGCTTGGTGACGGCTTCGATCGCGTCGATCGCGGCGACATCGATCGCGGGCTTGGTCGCCCACCAGTCCCACAGCGCCTTGGCCGCCGATTTGGGCACCACGCCGAGTTCGGCGAGCGCCTCGGTCGCGTGCGCCTCGATCTCGAACCAGATCGCGAAGCGCGTCTCGGGCGACCAGATGGCGGTCATTTCGGGGCGCGCGTAACGGGGGACCATCGGAAGCCTTTCGCTGGGGTGTGGCGGGCCGATAGCAAGCGCGTCCGGGACTTTCCAGCGCCGCTATACTTTCCAGCGGAAGCGGCCGGTGATCGGCCAGTCGAGCAAGGCGTCCTCCTCGCGCGCGCCGCGGCCGATATTGTGGAGGACCAGCGGCGCGCGGGCGCCGATCCGGTCGGAGACGATGCCGATATGCGGGGCGTTGCCGCCGACGATCGAGGTGAAGATGTCGCCGGGCTGCCAGCCCTCGCCACCCGGCGGAATCGGCCGTTCGGCGCCCATCCGCGCGAAGAAGCGGGCGAGATTGGGTACGCGGCGATGATCGATGCTGCGGTCGGGCCGCGCGAGACCCCATTTCTTCGGATAGGCAGCGAACGCCTTGCGCATATCGGCATGGACCAGCGCCTGGAGATCGATTCCGAAGGCGTCGCGATAGGCGCGGATCATCACATCGGTGCACACGCCCTTCTCGCGCGGCACGTCGCCGCCGGGGAAGAGAAGGGAAGTGTACGCGGGGTCATAGCGCAGCGTGACCCCGATCTGGGCTCGGGCGTGCGCTACGAGCTTGCCGGCGCGGTCGTTCCCCTGCGGGCGGTTTGGTGAGGCGTGGCCGGCGCGGGTACGGAAGGAGCATAGTCCGGCGGTCGTCAGGCCAAGCAAGAATGTGCGGCGCTCCGTCATCATCGTCATAGGCTCAACTGCCGTTGCGATTGCGCCACAGCGCAAATGAAATGCGATGAGATGAATTTCAGCAGGGACGAGTCGTGCTCTGCTTCATAGATGTGCGGAACAACTGTCACAGCCCGGCCGTTTGAATTTCCGAACGATGTCAATTTCATGCCCGGCTCGTCTAGTACAGTCGGAGCAAATCAACAGGAGACAGGAAGATGTTGAAGACGGTTCTTCTCGCCACCTCTATGCTCGTTGCTGCACCTGCCTTTGCGCAGGAGACCCCGGCACCCGAAACTACGCAGAGCCAGCCGCAGACTCCGCCGGCAACCAACCCGACGACTCCGCCGGCGACTGCCGATGACGCGGCGCCGGGCACCCAGGGTTCGGGCACGGTCGAGGAAGCGCCCGCCGCCGCCCCGGTACCGGCTACCGAGGCCGCACAGCCGACGCCGAGCCAGCCTGCGCCTTCGGCCGAGCCTGCACCGGCCCAGCCCACTACTCCGCCGGCCCAGCCGGATGCAGCGGCGACCCCCGATACGGCAACGACCGGCACCACGGGTTCGGGCACTACCGCCGCTGCCCAGCCGGCCGCAACGCAGGACCAAGTCGCCCAGGCAGTGGGTCGCGACTTCGCGACCTATGACAAGGATGCCAATGGCATGCTGAGCGATGTCGAGTTCGGTGCCTGGATGAGCGCACTGCGCAAGACGTCGGAGCCGGGCTTCGTGCCGGGTTCGGCAGAGGCCAATGTCTGGCTGGGCCAGGCCTTCGCCTCGGCGGATTCGGATAAGAGCAAATCGGTGAACCAGGCCGAGCTGACGACCTTTCTGACGCCCAAGGCGCAGTAAGCGACACCGCCTTACCCTTACTCCCAAGCGGCCGTCGGAACTCGTTTCCGGCGGCCGTCTGGCGTCGATCCCCCTAACCGCGTGCGCGGGCTGGCTCGCAAAAGGCAACGTCGTAGACCAGGCGGTTACGGCCCCCGGACTTGGCCATGTAAAGCATCTGGTCGGCGGCGTTGAGGTTGTTGTCCATCCCCTCGCCGGGCTGAAGGATAGCGGCGCCAAGCGACACGGTGACGTTGATGCTGGTGCCGTCGAAGGCGACCGCCTTCTCGGCGATCGCCTCTCGGATTGCTTCGCAGCGAACGTAGACCTCTTCGCTGGTACGCCCGGCAAACAGGATCACGAACTCCTCGCCGCCGAACCGCGCAGTGAGCGTGCCATCTGCGGCGGATCTCTCCGAAAGGACATCGGCGACCATTTGGATGACCTGGTCGCCGGCGTCGTGGCCGTGCGTGTCGTTGACCCTCTTGAAATGGTCGATGTCGAGGATCGCCACAGATCCTTCGCGCTGGGCATCGCGGAGATTGTCAAACAGTGTGCCGGCGCGTTCGAAGAACGCGCGGCGATTGTACAGGCCGGTGAGCGGGTCGCGCTCGGCGAGGTAGCGCAAGTGCTTGATCAGGCGGAGCGTGTCGATGTTACTCTCGATCCGGTACTTCACTTCCTCGGGAATGAACGGCCGGTAGACGAAGTCCGAGGCGCCGGCCTTGAGGAAGGCGGCGGATAGGAACGGGTCCGACGAGGCCGAGATGCCGATCACACGCATCCGGTCTGATGGGTAGCGCGCCCGGATGCGCTGGGTCAGCTCGTGCCCCTCCATGTCGGACATGAGATGGTCGGTGATCACCAGTTCGATCGAATCGTTGGCGGCCAGGATATCGAGGGCCTCGGTGCCCGAGCTCGCTTCGAAGATCCGGCAATTCTGCGAGCGGAGCAGGCTGGCCAGCGCGGCGCGCGAGCTTTCCATGTCATCGACGATCAGCACCGGTGTCGCCATCCCGCCGGTGGTGCGCTGGATCGTCGCGACGATCTGGTCGATGCCGTCGCGCGTGTCCTTGACGAAATAATCGACGATGTTGGGCGTCGAAAAGCGCGCGCGTGCGCTGCGATTGAGCGTCGCTGTGAACAGGATGGTGGGAACGTCGTGCGCGGCGAGCAGGTCGAGGATCTCGCCGTCCGGCGCGTCGGGCAGGTTAATTCCCGATACCGCCATGGCCGGACGCTGTTCGGCCAGCGCGGCGGTGGCGTCGGCATAGGTCTTGAACCATTTGACGTTGATTCCGGTGCGGCGCTCTATCTCGCTGCGCAACAGCATCCCGAGCGCGATCGAATCCTCGATCAGGAACAGGCTGCGCGAGGGGATCGAGAATTGGTGCGCGTGTGCCCTGCGGTCGAGTTCTCGGAAGCGGCTCATGCGTGCATGATAGACGGCCGTCATGGTTACCGGGAATCGGGGCCCGATTTGGCGTTAGATCAGACCCTGCGCGCGCAGGCTGACATGGCCCTCGGAGCCCATGATGATGTGATCGTGGACGGCGATGCCGAGCCGCTTGCCGGCCTCCGCGACCTGCCGCGTGATCTCGATGTCGGCGCGGCTGGGGGAGGGGTCGCCAGAGGGGTGGTTGTGGACGAGGATGATTGCCGCCGAGCCCAGGTCGATCGCGCGGCGGATGACTTCGCGGACATAGACCGGGGCCTCGTCGATCGAACCCTCGTTCATCAGCTCGTCGCGGATCAGCATGTTCTTGCCGTTGAGGTGGAGCACGCGGACGCGCTCGATCGCGTGGTGCGCCATGTCGGCGCGGAGATAGTCGAGCAATGCCTGCCAATTGGCGAGGACGGGGCGCTCGGCGACCTGCGCGCGGAGCAGGCGCAGCGCGGCGGCGTGCGCGGCCTTGAGCGCGGCGGCGCTGGTCTCCCCCATGCCAGAAACGCGGGCGAGTGCTGCAGCATCGGCGGTGAGCAGTCCGGCGATCCCGCCGAATTCGATGAGCAGCGCCTTGGCGAGCGGCTTGGTATCGCGGCGAGGGATGGCGAGAGCGAGGAGATATTCGATCAGTTCGTGATCGAGCAAGGCGTCGGGCCCGCCCTCGAACAGGCGCTGTCGCAGCCGGCCACGGTGTCCTGTGTTGTCGGGCTCGACTGCCATCGCGTTGGTATAGTTCGGCGCGCCGCAGAGTGCGAGCCGTGACTATTCAGGAATGCGCCGTCATGACGGCGAGCACCCGATCGGCCTGCTCGACGGGAAGCCGGGAAAGGGACTCGGTGAGGATCACGCCCGTCCGGCATTGATCGGCTTCGCTGAGCGATTGCGCGGCTGTCCCATCGAGAAAGGCGGCGAGTTGGCGGTCGCTGAGGCCCGCGCGCTTCATCTGGGCGACCAGCGCTTCGCTGTCGGCCTGGGACAGCGTGTCGAGGTTGCGCCTAGCCGGGGTCCTTTGGCCAGCGGCGATCGCCTCGAACTGGACCTTGCCGATGTCTGCGAGCAGCTTTTGCAGCTTTGGGGAGGGCGTGCTGCCGGGCTGGATGGTGGAGAAAGTGTATTGCGCACACATTTTCGTCGATTCCGCCGCAAGCCCGCGCATCAGCGCCGCCTGGCTCGTGCGGAAGGCGGCCAGTTCGGGGGCGGGCGCCAGTGCCAGTTCGCGGACGTGCGCCTTGCGGAACGCCGTCATTCGATTGAAGCCAAGCAGGTTGAGCGTCGCCGGGCTCGCGCCGGCGCGATATTGCGCGGCCATTTCGGCCTTCAGGGCGGCATAGTCGTTCGGAAAGTGCTGACGGAAAGCCTGGAACATCGGCCCCATCGCCGGATCATTCTGCACCTGGCTTTCGAACTCCGCCTCGACATTCCCCGGGCGCTTTTCGAATGCGTCCCAGGCGATCTTGCCCAAGAAAAACCCGGCAACCACGGCGATCAGCGTGCCTAGAATCTTGGCTGTCGATAGATTTCGAACTGAGGCGGCCATTCGCATTCCTTCGCTTCGAAGTAGGAAATTGTCGCCGTTGCGGGCGCGCCTGCCTAGCGCGGTATGTGTGCAGCTGTGAAGCGGGGCCGCGGCGCTTGCATGGAGCACCGGTTAGGGCGCTGGTGTTGACTCGGACCCGAGCCCTTCCTAAAGCGCCCCTGCCTTGGCGGGCTCGCCGCTCGGCACATGCGTCTGGCCTGCCGGAAACGGCTGAACGGGAGAGACAATTGGCCGAGAACGAGCCCGGACTGGACCCCTTGCCCGAGGATGTTCGCCTTAACTCGCTCGACGAGCGACTGAAGCGAGCCAAATCGGAAGAGGCGATCAGAAGCGGCGCTGTGGATACCAAGGGTGATGCCAGCTATCGCCTCGGGAACCGCGTGCTGGCCGAACTGATCGGATCGATGGTCGGAGGGGCAGTGATCGGGGGCACCCTCGATTGGCTGCTGGGAACCTCCCCGTGGCTCCTGCTCGTGCTGCTGTTCCTAGGAATAGCGAGTGCTTTCAGGAACATCATCAGGATTTCGAACCAGCGCTCGAAGTAGCTCTTCGGGCGCTTTGGCTAATGAACGGATCAACGCGCGTGGCGGCTGAATCAGGCAAGATCGACCCGATGCACCAGTTCGAGGTGCAGACGATCTGGGACGGCTTCAACATTGCCGGCCATCAGATCGCCTTCACCAACTCGGCGCTGTGGATGTGCGTCGCGGCGGTCGTGCTCTGGGCATTTATGCTCGGCGGCATGAAGTCCGCAGTCGTCCCCGGCCGCTGGCAGATGCTGGTCGAGAACTTCACCGGCTTCATCGACTCGATGCTCGCGGCGAACATCGGCAAGGAAGGCCGCAAGTACCTTCCCTACGTGTTCTCGCTGTTCATGTTCATCCTGTTCGCCAACGTGCTCGGGCTGCTGCCGCTGGGCCTGGTGGGCATCCACCCGTTCACCTTCACCAGCCACTTCACCGTCACCGGCGTGCTGGCGATCCTGAGCTTCTCGATCGTGCTGATCGTCGGTTTCTGGAAGCACGGGCTCCACTTCTTCTCGCTGTTCGTACCGCATGGCACCCCGCTGTGGCTGATCTGGCTGATCCCAGCGATCGAGTTCGTCTCGTTCATGGTGCGCCCATTCTCGCTGGGCCTGCGACTGTTCGTCGCGATGATCGCCGGGCACATCCTGCTCAAGGTTCTCGCGGGCTTCGTGATCAATGCCGGCAATGCCGGGCTGATCCCTGGGCTCGGCGTCGGTATCCCCAGCTTCGTGCTGATGGTCGGCATCTCGGCGCTCGAGATCCTGGTCGCCGGCATCCAGGCCTATGTCTTTGCGCTGCTCACGTCGCTGTACATCAACGACGCCGAGCATCTGCACTGAGTTTCATCCGTAAACGTAACCACTGAAATACACGCAGGAGTGATTTAAATGGACGCAGAAGCAGCAAAGCTCATCGGTGCGGGTCTCGCGGCGATCGGCGCCGGCATGGCCGCCATCGGTGTGGGCACCGTGTTCGGCAGCTTCCTCGAGGGCGCGCTGCGCAACCCGGGTGCGGCTGACGGCCAGCAGGGCCGCCTGTTCATCGGCTTCGCGGCCGCCGAGCTTCTCGGTCTGCTCGCGTTCGTCGTCGCGATGATCCTGATCTTCGTCGCGTAACGTTTCCGGCCGGGCCGGGGCCTGTGCCCCGGCCTGTTCCTGGATAGGAATCCAATGCCTCAGATCTCCCAGCTCGCCGAAACCTTCGCGTCCCAGATCTTCTGGCTGCTCGTGACGTTCGGCTTCGTCTTCTTCGTCGTGGGCAAGATCATGCTGCCCAAGGTGATGTCGACGGTCGATGCGCGCGACGCGTCGGTCGCCGGCGACCTCGCCGCTGCCGAGGCGGCGCGTGCCGCTGCCGACCAGGCCGAGGAGAATTGGCGGTCTGAGGAAAACGCCGCGCGCGAAGGCGCCCAGAAGCGCATTGCCGAGGCGCGCGCCCAGGGTGCGGCAGCATCGGAGAAGCGGCTTGCTGCGGCGACTGCTGAGACCGATGCGCGCATCGCGGCGGCCGAGGCGCAGATCGCCGACGCCAGCGCGGCGGCGAGCGCCGAAATCGAGGCAGTGGCAGCCGAGGCGGCCCGCGACATCGTCGCGCGCTTCTCGGGCGCCAAGGTAACCGCGGCGGAGGCCAAGAAGGCAGTGAAGGCGGCGCTCAATGGCTGAGGCACAGGCACAGACGGCCGATCCGGTCGCGCAGAACCTCGCCGACGCCGAGCATGGCGAGGGCATGGCGGTGCCGCACACCGGCACCAAGGCCGTTACGATCGAGCATGGCGGGCCAAGCGAGACGCATCCCGATCCGTCGCTGTTCGGCGTGCTAGACGCGACCGTCTGGGTGTCGATCGCGATGGCGGTGTTCATCCTGATCCTGATCTGGAAAAAGGTCCCGGCGCTCATCACCCGTGGGCTCGACAACCAGATCGCGGCGATCCGCACCCGACTCGACGAAGCCAAGGCGCTGCGCGCCGAGGCCGAGGCGCTGCGCGATGAGTATGCCAAGAAGATTGCCGGCGCCGAGGCGCAGGCCCAGGCGATGCTCTCGCATGCCGACGAGGAGGCCAAGGCCGTCCTCGCCAAGGCCGAGAGCGATGCTGCCGAACTGACCGCCCGCCGCGCCAAGATGGCCGAAGACAAGATCGCCGCTGCCGAACGCGCCGCGATCCAGGCCGTCCGCACCAAGGCCGCCGAAGCCGCGACCCGCGCTGCGGCGACGATCATCGCCGAGAAGCATAATGCCGAGGCCGACAAGGCGCTGGTCGACCAGACCATTTCGGGGCTCGGCCGGCTCAACTGAGCGGGCGCCACACTCCTTCCAGAGATCGTGCAACGCCGATCGCCCTCGTGGCGGTCGGCGTTTGTCGTGCTAGGCTAGAGCGATGACCATCAAGCCAAAGGGCAAGCCCGCCATGGGGCAGGGACAGGATAGCCGTGCGGTGCGCTGGCTCGGCATCGGCGGGGGCGTGGCGCTGGTGCTCGCACTGGCGACGGTTTTGCTGGCCTGGCAGCGAGTATACGACGAACGGCGTTCGGCAGAAGACGTCAAGGCACGAGTCGCCGCCGAGATGAATCGAATTGAAGCGGAAGCTGCGCGAATGGAGCGTGAGGCCGGCAATGGTACCGACAACGGATCCTGATCTGGTAGCCGATGTCACAATCCCGGTTATTGACGCTTACGTAACTTGCAAGTTTCGCAATATTAGAGTTGCATTTGCCGGATAGTCTCTAATTCGGCTGCGAATCCGTTTGCTCTTCTTCGGTTGTTGCGCAAGATGTGTGCGATGGCCACGAAGCGTTGGGATGTCGCTCTTGTCGCGCTGCTGCTCGGGCTGGCGCTGATCTCCGCCGCGATGGTCGGCACCTTGCTGCTGTTTCGCGCCGAGCAACGCGCCGATGCGTCGGTGGTGCGCACGCTGCAGGTGCAGGAGCGGCTCAACAGCCTGCTCACTCGCGCGCAGGAGGCGCTGCTCGGCGAGAGCGGCTATCTGGTTTCGGGCGATACGCGCTTCGTCGGCCGATATCGCGAGGCGCGCGACCGGCTCTATGTCGAGCTTGGCGAGCTGCGACGGCACGTGGCGGACGATGCGGGCCAGTTGTCCGCGGCTGCGCAGCTCGATCGCTGCTGGCGCTCGCGGCTTTCGCAGACCGACAGGCGTTTCCTGCTGATGGAGGCGGGCCAGGCCGATGCGGCGCGGCGGTCGATCCGCACCGTGCTCGATCGACCGATCACCGATCGCTGCCGGAAAATCGTCGTCGCGATGAAGGGGGAGGCCGCCCGACAATTCGACCAGCAGCGCGAAGCCGCGGACCGCCAGGCGACCTTGCTGTCGATCTGGCTGCTGATCTGCGCCACCGCGGTGATGGCCTTCGCGATGCGCTCGACCCGCAAGGCATTGGCGACGGCGCGCAACGCATCGATCGCCCGCGACCAGCTGCTCAACGCCAACAGCCGGCTGCACGAGGAAGCGGCGAGCCGCGAAGTGGCCGAGAACCAGCTACGCCAGATGCAGAAGATGGAATCGATCGGTCAGTTGACCGGCGGCATCGCACACGACTTCAACAACATGCTGGCGATCGTGATCGGATCGCTCGACCTTGCCCGGCGCCGGATCGAGAAGGACGTCAAACGCGCGCAGGAGCATATCGAATCGGCGATGTCGGGCGCGCAGCGCGCGGCACAGCTTACCTCGCAGCTGCTTGCCTTCGGCCGCCGCCAGCCACTGGCGCCGACCGCGCTCGATGCCAGCCAGCTCCTGCGCCGGCTATCGGAGTTGTTGCGGCGGACGATTGGTGGAAATGTCGATTTCCAGGTCGATCCCGCGCCCGGGCTGTGGCCGGTCCATGCCGATGCCGGCCAGCTCGAGAGCGCGCTGGTCAATCTGTGCGTCAACGCGCGCGACGCGATGCCCGAGGGCGGCACGCTGGTCGTCCGCACCGCCAACGTGAAGCTCGACCGCGCCTATGCCAAGTCGCATCCCGATGTCGGGCCGGGCGACTATGTGAGCATCACCGTGCAGGACAGCGGCGCCGGGATGCTCGACGAAGTGCGCGAACGGGCGTTCGAGCCGTTCTTCACCACCAAGGGCCCCGGCAAGGGCTCGGGCCTGGGGCTCAGCCAGGTCTATGGCTTCGTCAAGCAATCGGGCGGGCATGTCGCGATCGAGTCCGAGCCCGGGCGCGGGACCAGGGTGTGCCTGTATCTGCCCCGCTACGAAGGCAAGGTCGCTGAGGTCGAGAGTTGGCGGGCCGGTCCCGAGACGCGGCTGCCCGCCGCGCAGGACAGCGAGATCGTCCTCGTCGTCGACGACGAGGACAAGGTACGCCAGCTCGCCGTCGATGCCCTGCGCGAGCTCGGCTATATCGTGATCCAGGCGCCGGGCGGCGAGGCGGCGCTGAGCCTGCTCGAAGACCAGCCGCGCATCGACCTGCTGCTCACCGACGTGCTGATGCCCGGGATGAGCGGGCCGCAGCTCGCCGCGCAGGTCGAGCGTGCCCGACCCGAAATCCGGCTTCTCTACATGAGCGGCTATCCCAGCGACGGCATCGTCAGCGACGGGATGCTGACCGATGGCGTGGCACTGCTCCCCAAACCCTTTACCATTGCCCAACTCGCCGCGCGGGTGCGGGAGGTGCTCGACGACAAGGCGCCTGCAGCTGCCTGAACCGGTAGCGAAAATGACTCGGCGCATTGCCGGGAGTCGCGCGCGCGCCTAAATCGCGGGCAGCCCATGTCCGACCCCAATTCCCCCAATCGATTCAACGAGGAAAAGGCGACCTACGCCGTGCGCGGGGAGGGGGCGCCCGATCTCGAGGCGGGCGTGGCGGCGATCCGCAACGTGCTCAATACCTTGCCGGCGCGGCCGGGGGTCTACCGGATGCACGACGCGCGCGGCGACGTGCTGTATGTCGGCAAGGCGCGCGCGCTCAAGAACCGGGTGACCAACTATACCCAGGTGATGCGGCTGTCGAAGCGGCTCCAGCGGATGGTGGCGCAGACGCGATCGATGACGATCGTCACCACCAACAACGAGGCCGAGGCGCTGCTGCTCGAGGCCCAGCTGATCAAGCGCTATCGCCCCCCCTACAACGTGTTGCTGCGCGACGATAAGTCGTTCCCGTTCATCCTGCTGCGGCAGGATCACGCTTTTGCCCGCGTCCAGCTCCATCGCGGCGCGCGGCGCTACAAGGGCGATTATTTCGGACCGTTCGCGGGGGCGGGCCAGGTGCGCCAGACGCTCAACGCGCTGCAGAAGCTGTTCCTGCTGCGATCGTGCACCGACGGCTTTTTCGCGACGCGCGACCGGCCGTGCCTGCTGTATCAGATCCGCCGCTGCTCGGCGCCGTGCGTCGGGCGGATCAGCGAGGAAGCCTATGCCGAGCTGGTGAGCGACTCGCGCGACTTCCTGATGGGCAAGAAGACCCAGGTCCAGGCCAAGCTCGGCGAGCAGATGCAGGCGGCCGCCGAGAACCTCGATTTCGAGCTGGCCGCGATCCTGCGCGATCGGTTGAAGGCGCTCACCTTCATCCAGGGATCGCAGGCGATCAACGCCGAGGGCGTGGGTGACGTCGATATCTTCGCGCTCGCCTGCAAGCAGGGGGTGATGGGGATCCAGGCCTTCTTCATCCGCGGCGGGCAGAATTGGGGGCATCGCAGCTTCTTCCCCGCGCACACCGCCGAAGTGCCCGAGGACGAAGTGCTCAGCCAGTTCCTGATGCAATTCTACGAGGAAGTGCCGCCGCCCAAGACGATCTTCGTCGATCGCAACCTGGAGGAAGCCAAATTGCTGTCCGAGGCGCTGGCCGAGCGCGCCGGGCATAAGGTGGCGCTGGGGGTGCCGCAGCGCGGGCCGCGGCGGCGACTGCTCCAACAGGCGCAGCGCAATGCGGTGGAAGCGCTCGACCGCCGCATGGCCGAAAGCACGACCCAGGCCAAGCTGCTCGCCGAGGTTGCCGACCTGTTCGAGCTGCCCGAGCCGCCCGAGCGGATCGAAGTCTATGACAACAGCCATATCCAGGGAACGAGCGCGCTGGGCGCGATGATCGTCGCCGGTCCCGAGGGGTTCCAGAAGAACCAATATCGCAAGTTCAACATGAAGCGCGCCGAGACGATCGCCGGCGACGATTACGGCATGATGCGCGAGATGTTCTCGCGCCGCTTCGCCCGCGCGCAGGACGAGGATCCCGATCGCACCCAGGGCAATTGGCCCGATCTGGTGCTGATCGACGGCGGGCGCGGGCAATTGAACGCCGTGAAGGGCGTGCTCGAGGATCTGGGGATCGAGGATGTGTGCCTGGTGGGCGTCGCCAAGGGGCCGCATCACGGCCGCGATGGGCGCGAGGTGTTTCATCTGATGGACGGGCGCGAGCTTACCCTGCCGGTAAATTCGCCGGTGCTCTTCTTCCTCCAGCGGCTGCGCGACGAGGTCCACCGCTTCGCGATCGGCGCGCATCGCGACAAGCGCAGCAAGGCGATCGGCGCGTCGCCGCTGGACGAAGTACCCGGCATCGGCCCGGCACGGAAAAAGGCGCTGCTGATGCATTTCGGCACGGCGCGGGCGGTGCGCGGGGCAAGCCTGGAGGATCTGCGCAAGGCGCCGGGGGTGTCGGCCGCGGTCGCGCAGCAGGTGCACGACTATTTCCACTCGCGTTGATGGCGGGGGCGGGAAGGTGTATCTTGCGGAGCATGGCGAGTCTCGCCGAAGCCCCGACCAAATCCACCTACCGCATGTCGCATGCGGGGTTGCTGGAGACGGCCACCTATCTGGAGGTCGACTCCACCGGGCTCGATACAGGAGCACTGCGCGCTGAGGTGAAACGAGTCGGCGAGGCGCGGTGGAAGGAAGAGAACCGTGAGGCGATCGAGCAGTGGAACGCCTTGGGAGAAGCGGCACGGATCTCCGTTAGATCGGTATCGCGGCTTTTAGGTGGCTCGCTTCGGGATATATCAAGCACGCACCAGTTCGACCTTGCTGCTAGATTGTCAGTCGGACCTCGTCGATCTGGGCCGCCGACTGATGGTGCCTTTGCTGCCGGAGGCGGAAGCCGAAACGCCGGCCCAATTGCGAGGGCTGCATCCGATTTTTTCGATTCAAGGTGAGCGGTTCGTCATGGCGACGCACCCGATGGCCACGGTGCCCGAGCGGGAAATCGGTGCGAAACTCGTCTCGCTGTCGCACGAAGCCGATCAAATCATCCGCGCGATCGATTATCTACTCTCAGGCTACTGACCCGTTCCTCACCGGATTTTGACGCGTTCCGCACACCAATCGCGCTTGCCGGCTCTTTTCGAGCCGCTAGTCTCCCGCAGGTTGGATCAGGGGGCTTTTTCGATGTTGGGGCGAATGACGTTTGCGGCGGTGCTGCTGTGTGCGCCGGCAGTGGCTTATGCGGGGGACAAGCCGCTGTACCAGCCGGCGCCCGCATGGGTGGTTGCGGCACCTGCGCCCGATGCGGCCAAGCGCACCGACTCCGATCCCGCGCTGGTCATCATGGACCAGCAGCACCGTGTCGGCGACGGGCAGGTCTGGGAATATACCGACCAGGCGACGCGCATCTTGTCGTCGCAGGCGATGCGCGACAGCGGCACGGTGACGTTGCCGTGGCAGCCTGATGCCGGCGACCTGATCGTCCACCGCGCCGAGATCCTTCGTGGGGGCGAAAAGATCGACCTGATCGCGGCGGGGCAGCGCTTCGAGGTGCTGCGTCGTGAGGAACAGCTCGAGCAATGGCAGCTGAGCGGCATGCTCACCGCGACGATGACCGTCGAAGGGCTGCGGGTGGGCGACGTGCTGCGGATGAGCTATTCGGTGACGAGCCGCGACAAGGCGCTGCAGGGCAATGTCCAGACGTCGATCGGGCTGATGGCGGCGCCGGCGCGCGCGCAATTTGCCCGGGCGCGCTTGTCCTGGCCAGTGGGGACCGAGCTCAAATGGCGCAGCTATGCCGATGGGCTGGCGCCCAAGGTCGTCCAGCGCGACGGCTTTAACGAGATCGACATCACCCTGCCGCTGGCCAAGCCCGCCGAGCTCCCGGCTGATGCACCCGCACGTTACCATAAGCTCTCGATGCTCGAAGCGACCAGCTTTGCCCACTGGCCGGCAGTGTCGCGGGTGATGGCGCCGCTCTACCGGACCGACGGCCTGATCGCGGCGGGAAGCCCGCTGGCCGGCGAAGTCGCGAAGATCGCCGCCAAGTCGAGCGACCCGCGCACCCGCACCGCGCTGGCGCTGCGACTGGTGCAGGACGAGGTTCGCTATCTCTTCAAGGGCATGGACGGCGGCAACTATACGCCGCAAAAGCCCGCCGACACCTGGTCGATGCGCTATGGTGATTGCAAGGCCAAGACGCTGTTGCTGCTGGCGATCCTCCACCAATTGGGGATCGAGGCCGAGCCCGTGGTGGCGAGCGCCCAGTTGAGCGACCATGTTGCGCAGCGGCTGCCGGGCCCGGGTGCGTTCGATCACGTCATCGTGCGCGCAGCGATCGGCGGCAAGAGCCTGTGGCTCGACGGGACCGGGAACGGCACGCGCCTCGCCGATCTCGACGATACGCCGCCGTTCCGCAACATCTTGCCGCTGCGCGCCGAGGGGGCGGGGCTGATGCCGCTCGCGATGCATCCGCCGGGGCGTCCGCCGGTCGAGATCGACGTCGAGCTCGACCAGAGCGCAGGGCTCAACCTGCCGACGCCGTTCACGGTGGTTTTCACGGTGCGCGGGGCAATGGCGGAGATGTATCACACCAACGCGAGCCAGGCCGACAAGGAACAGCTGACCGCGATTGCGCAGTCGATGGTGGGCAGCGTGCTGGGCGAGGCGCTGATCGGCGAGCGCAGCTGGACCTACGACGCTGAAACCTCGACGACGCGGATCACCGCGAAGGGGATCGTTTCCAGCGCGTGGCGGATGGTCGACGGACGCTTGCGGATGAAATTCGACAAGGCAATGGAAAAGTCGTCCTTCTCGCCCGATCGCGCGCGACCGGCATGGAAGGACATACCGGCGATGACCGCGCCGATGGCGTTCTCGACGCTGCTGCGGATGCGCGTCCATCTGCCCGCCAAGGGCGTCGGTTTCGAACTGGAGGGCGATCGGGTGCTGCCGGCGCGGCTCGCCGGGACGACGATGCGACGCAAGGTGGCGATGGAGGGCGCGTGGGCGACGCTCGAAGATGCCGCCGAAACCGATGGTGCGGAAATCGCTGCGGCCGATATTCCGGCGGCGCGGGCGCAGGTGGCGCTGGCGCAAAGCCGGCTGCTCACGCTGGTCGCGCCGGCTGACTATCCTGCGCGCTGGAAGGTCGTTGCCGAGGCGCGCGGCACAAAGGCGTTCGCACCGATCCTGGCCGCCTATGCGACGGTGATCGCTCACGAACCCGAAGAGGCGCTGGGCTATTCGAACCGGGCGAATTTCTTGAACGGCGTGTGGGACTGGAAGGAAGCGGCCGCCGATATGGACAAGGCGATCGCGATCGAGCCTTCCGCCGAACTGTATTTTACCCGCTCGCGAATCCGCACCATGTTGCGCGACGACAAGGGCGCGCTCGCGGATATCGACGCGGGCCTGGCGCTCGATCCAAGCTCGACCGCGGGCGTCGCCCAGCGCGAGATGCTGCGATTCCGCGCCGGCGAGCGCGATGCGGCATTGGCTGCGCTTGCCGAGCGGATCGAGGCGGGGGGAACCGAGAAGCTTACCTTCGTCGCGCGCCGGGCGGATCTGCTTGCCGAGGCAGGACGCGGCGAAGAGGCGATCGCGGCGCTTGATGGCGTCATCAAAGTCAATCCAGGCAACGCCACGCTGCTCAACGAACGCTGCTGGATCAAGGGCACGCTCGGCGCTGCGCTCGACACTGCGCTCAAGGACTGCACCAAGGGGATCGAACTCGCCGAGAACCCGGCGTCGATCTATGACAGCCGGGCGATGGTCTATTACCGGATGGGCCGCATGGAGGATGCGCTGGCCGATCTGGATGCCGCGCTCGAGCTCTCGCCGACGCAAGGTGCCAGCCTCTATATGCGGGGCGTGATCCGCAAGAAGATGGGCGATGCGCGCGGAAATGACGATCTCGGTGCGGCGCGGATGATGTCGTCGCGGATCGACGAGGACTATGCACGCTGGGGGATCAAGCCGTAATAGGATTGGGAGTTTCTTCACCCCGAAGCGCTAGGGGAGCAGCATGCCGACCCGCGTCTTCCTGACTGTCGATACCGAGCTGATGTGGCGCCACCATTGCGCCGGGCTCGATGCCGAGACGATCGTCCGCCGCTCGCTCGAGCCGGCGGAGGTGGGGGTGGGCTGGCAGCTCGCGCAGCTTGCCGTGCATGGGCTCAAGGCGTGTTTCTTCGTCGATCCGATGCCGGCGCTGGTCTACGGGCTGGAGCCAATCAAACGCGTGGTGGGATCGATCCTCGAGGCGGGGCAGGAAGTGCAGCTCCACCTGCACCCCAATTGGACCGGCGCGCATGCCGGCGACGGCGGCGTCAGCTACGGCGCGTTCGAGCTGATCGATTACAGCCTTGCCGAGCAGGTCGAACTGATCGCCGGCGCGGCGGACATGCTGGTCGCCGCGGGGGCGCCCGATCCGATCGCGTTCCGTTCGGGCTCCTATTCGGCGAGCGACGATACGCTGGCGGCGCTGGCGCGGCTCGATTTCGCCTATGATTCGAGCCACAACGGCTCCGAGCATCCCTGGCCGAGCGCGATCAGCCTGGCGCCACGCCAGATCGCTCCCGTCGAGCATTGCGGGGTGATCGAAGTGCCGGTGACCTTGATCGAGGACCAGAAGGGACATCTGCGCCACTTCCAGATCTGCGCGCTTTCGGCCGCCGAGATGAAGGCCGCGCTCGATCATGCATCGCGCGAGCGACACGCGGCGGTCACGATCGTCAGCCACGGCTTCGAGCTGGCCAATCGCGCGGGGACGCGCGCCAACGGCGTGCATGTCCGCCGCTTCGAGGCGCTGTGCGGCATGCTCGCCGAACGCCGCGAGATCCTGGAGACCGCGCATTTCGCCGACCGGCCGGAAATGGCGCTCGGGCAGGACGATTCGCCGCTCGGGCCGAGCGTGCTGCGCACGCGGCTGCGCCAGGCCGAGCAGCTCTGGTCCAACTGGGTCGAGGAACGCGCGGCGTGAATGCCCATGCCGAGATCGCCGCGGCGCCGCGCCCGGTGCGGCTCAAGTTCGCGATCGGCGCGCGGACGCTGTTCGCGGTCGAGCCTCGGCTGGTGCGCGTGCCGCTGACGCTTGCCGAGGCGCGCAGCGAGGCGATGCCGGCGCTTCCCGCCCTGGCAGGCGACGCCGACGGCTATCTGGTGACGTCGCTTCCCGAGGCGCGGGTGGCGACGCTGGCCGCGCAGGCGGGCGGGATGCTGCCGTTCGTGCGCCAGCGCTACACCCGGCATTATCTCGATTTCGCGGGCGGGTTCGAGGCGTGGCTCGCCGGCCTTTCGTCGAACGCGCGGCAGGGGCTTAAGCGCAAGGCCAAGAAGATCGCGGCGGGCGGCGTGCTGGACATTCGGCGGTTTCGGACGCCCGGCGAGCTGGCGGCGTTCCATCCCGTGGCACGGGCGATCTCGGCGACGACCTATCAGGAACGGCTGCTCGGCTCCGGACTGCCCGAGGATGCCGGGTTCCTCGCGGCGATGCGCGACCTCGGCGCGGCTGGGCAGGTGCGTGCCTGGCTGCTGTACGTGGGCGGCGAGCCGGCCGCCTATCTTTATTGCCCGGTCCAGGGCGACACGGTGATCTATGCCTTTGTCGGGCATGATCCCCGCTTCAACGAGCTGTCGCCCGGCGCGGTGCTCCAGCTCGAGGCGATGCGCGACCTGTTCGGCGAGGGGCGCTTCGCGGCGTTCGACTTCACCGAGGGCGAGGGGCAGCACAAGCGCCAGTTTGCGACCGGCGGAGTGGCGTGCGTGGACTTGCTGATGCTGCGGCCGACGCTGGCGAACCGGGGGGTGATTGCGGCGCTGGCTGGGTTCGACGGCGCCGTGGCTCTGGCAAAGCGGGTGGTGCAGCGCGTCGGGCTGGGTGGCTTGGCGAAACGGCTGCGGCGGGGCGGCTGATTCCTCCCCGGAACGGGGAGGGGGACCGCTCGCGAAGCGAGTGGTGGAGGGGGCTCTCCACCAGCGAAATCCTTTGTGGAGAGCCCCCTCCTCCAGCCTGCGGCTGGTCCCCCTCCCCGTTCCGGGGAGGATCTAGTAGACCCCCTCTCATGCACCTGCGCGCCGAAGCCATTCTCCTCAGCGTCCGCGCGCATGGCGAGCATGGTGCGATCGTGCGTGCGCTCACCGAAGGCGACGGATTGCAGCCCGGCTATGTCCGCGGCGGGCGGTCGCGGGCATTGCGGCCGGTGCTCCAGCCGTCGAACCTGGTGCTCGGCGAATGGCGGTCGCGGACCGAGGAGCAATTGGCCGGGCTTACGCTCGAGCTGATCCACAGCCGCGCGCCGCTGTTCGGGGAGCCGCTACCGGCCGCCGGGCTGCAATGGGCGACGGCGGTGAGCGCGGCGGTGCTGCCCGACGGCCAGCCCTATCCGCGGCTCTATTCGGCGCTCGATGGCGTGCTCGCGGCGATCGAGGCGGCGCCCGCGGCGCGCGGCTGGGCCGTGGCGCTGGTGCGCTATGAGCTGCTGCTGCTCGCCGAGCTCGGCTTCGGGCTCGACCTGGAGCATTGCGCGGCGACCGGTCGCAACGACGACCTCGCCTTTGTCAGCCCCAAGAGCGGGATCGCCGTGAGTCGGGGCGGCGCGGTGGGCTATGAGGACCGGCTGTTGCGGTTGCCAACCTTCCTGACCGAAGGCGGTGCGGCGGATTGGGACGATATCCTCGACGGGCTCCGCCTGACCCTGCACTTCCTCCAGCGCGACCTGCTGATCGGCAAGGGTGCCGAAATCATCGCCGCACGTGGCAGGCTGGTAGATCGGCTGATGCGGGCGGTTGCGTAACGAGACATGGCTCGGCAAAGCGTCATGGAACGCTCCTCCCGGCGCGCAGCGACGGGAAAGATAGGGAAATCGAATGCCGCTGATTGCTGTTCTGCCCGGCGACGGGATCGGGCCCGAAGTTACCACCCAGGCGCGCCGCGTGCTCGAAGCGCTCGATCTCGGGCTCGATTTCGAGGAAGCACCGGTCGGTGGCGCGGGGTATCTCGCTTCGGGCCGGCCGCTGCCGCCCGACACGCTGGCGCTCGCCAAGCGCGCCAATGCGGTGCTGTTCGGCGCGATCGGCGATCCGCGCTTCGAGGCGCTCGAACGCCAATTGCGCCCCGAGGCGGCGCTGCTCGGCATCCGCCGCGAGCTGGGGCTGTTCGCCAATCTCCGCCCCGCGACGCTGTTCCCCGGGCTCGAATCCGCCACCTCGCTCAAGCCCGAGGCAGTCGACGGGCTCGACATCGTCATCGTCCGCGAACTCGTCGGCGACGTCTATTTCGGCGAGAAGGGCCGGCGGACCAATGTCGAGGGGCTGCGCCAGGGCTATGACGTGATGAGCTACAACGAAGCCGAGGTCGAACGCATCGCCAAGGTCGGCTTCGAGATGGCCAAGCGGCGCAAGCGCAAGCTTTGCTCGGTCGACAAGGCCAACGTGCTCGAGACCTCGCAACTGTGGCGCGACGTGGTCAACGAGATGAGCACCGACTATCCCGAGATCGAGCTTACCCACATGTATGTCGACAATGCCGCGATGCAGCTCGTCCGGCGCCCCAATGCGTTCGACGTGATCGTCACGGGCAATCTGTTCGGCGACATCCTTTCGGACCAGGCGAGCATGTGCGCGGGATCGATCGGGATGCTGCCCTCCGCCTCGCTGCGTGCGTGGAGCGGCGACAATGGCATGTACGAGCCGATCCATGGCAGCGCGCCCGACATCGCCGGGCAGGGCAAGGCCAATCCGTGCGCGGCGATCCTCTCGGCGGCGATGCTGCTGCGCCACAGCCTGAACGACGAGGCTTCGGCCCAGAAGGTCGAGAAGGCCGTGGGCGCGGCGCTGGCGAAGGGCGCACGTACCGCCGATCTGGGCGGTAGCCTGAGCACCACCGAGATGGGCGACGCCGTGCTGCGCGAGCTGGCGTGAGCGCCGACCTGCTCGAGCTTGCGATCGTCATCCCGACGTTCAACGAGCGGGCGAATGTGCCCGTCCTCGTCGCGAAGCTCGATCAGGCGCTAAAGGGCCGAAACTGGGAAGCGATCTTCGTCGACGACGACAGTCCCGATGGCACCGCGCAAGCGGCGCGCGAACTGGCGCGGATCGATCGGCGCGTGCGGGTGATCCAGCGGATCGGCCGGCGCGGGCTGTCCTCGGCGTGCATCGAGGGGATGTGCGCCACCGCCGCGCCCTTCGTCGCGGTGATCGACGGCGACCTGCAGCATGACGAGACCATCCTGCCGGCGATGCTCGATGCGCTGGAGGGGGACGCGGCGCTCGACCTGGTGGTCGGCTCGCGTTTCGTCGAAGGCGGCGGCACCGGCGAATGGGACCGCGACCGCGTCGCCAAGTCGGCCTTCGCGACGCGGCTGTCGCGCCGGGTGCTCAAGGCCGATCTCAGCGACCCGATGAGCGGCTTCTTCATGATCCGCACCGATATCGTCCGCGCTCTGGTGCCGACGCTGTCGGCGATCGGCTTCAAGATCCTGCTCGACATCATGACCGCGTCGCCGCGGCCCTTGCGATTTCGCGAGCTTCCCTATGTGTTTCGCGTTCGCACCGAGGGCGAGAGCAAGCTCGATCACGTCGTGGCGATGGAATATCTGATCGCGATCTACGACCGCATGTTCGGCAGGATCGTGCCGGTGCGCTTCGCGATGTTCTCCGGCATCGGCGCGCTGGGGGCGGCGGTGCATTTCGCGGCGCTTGGGCTGCTGTTCCGGCTGATGGGGCTCCCCTTCGTCACCGGCACGATCATCGCGACCTTCGTGGCGATGACGTTCAACTTCTTCCTCAACAACGCGCTCACCTATCGCGGTCAGCGGCTGAAGGGCGCGCGGGCGCTGTTCGGCGGCTGGGTGAGCTTCTGCCTGGTCTGCGCGGTGGGTGCAGTTGCGAATGTCGGCGTGTCGGCGTTCCTCCACGATGCACAGCATGGCGACTGGCGGGTATCGGCGCTGGCGGGCGTGGCGGTGTCGGCGGTGTGGAATTTCGCGCTGTCGTCGCGGTTCACGTGGGGACGGTACTAACTCTTCCCCCAAGATTCATCGCCAGCTGTTGAACCACATCCAATAGGCGAAACCCTGGCTGTCCCGGAGCGGGGAGGCGGCGATGATCGGGTAGAAATAGACGAAGGCGACGAGCGCGGCGAAGGCGAACCATTCCTCGCGGCCCTTGTCCCGCCCGCGGTCGAAATGGTGGAACGCCACCGGCACGACGAGGCAGAGGAACAGCCCCGACAGGTGGTAATAATAATAGAAGCCGAGCGACTTGGGGATCACGATATAGATGGCCAGGCTAGCGATCCAGAGCAGCGCCACTGCCAGGGGCCGGATCGCGCGGCTGCGCAGCCACGCCCAGAGACAGGCGAGCACGGCGAGCAGCCCGCCCCACATGATCACCGGGTTGCCGATCAGCAGCACGCCGCGCTGCGCGCCCTGGTCCCATTCATAGAAATACCAGATCGGGCGGAGCATCAGCGGCCAGCTCCACCAATCGGACTGATAGGTGTGCGGCTGGAGGACCTGGGTCTGGAGCGCGTACATCTCGCGCTGGAGCGGGATCAGCCCGGCGAGGGTGAGCGGCGCCTGCTGGTAGAAGAAGGCGGGCAGGAAGGTGAGGAAATAGGTGGCGATGCTCACCGTGCCGAGCAGCAGCAGCCCGGGGATCGTGGCGAGGCCGGGCCAATGCGGCTGGCCCTTGCCCGACAGCGCCGAAAGCAGCGGGCGCTTCGCCAGCCGGGCATCGCGCAGGCGGAGCAGGATAAAAGCGAGCCCAGCGAGTGCGACATAGGGGATCGCCGCCCATTTGGTGCCGACGGCGAGGCCGAGCAGCACCGCGGCACCGGTCCAGCGGCGCTTCACCTGGCCCGGCGTGCCGCGCATCGCCCAGAGCATTACCACCAGCGCCCAGAGCAGGAACGCGCCGAGGAACACGTCGAGCATCGCCGTGCGCGCCTGAATGTAGAGCGTCTGGTTGAGCGCGGTCAGCGCCGCCGCGACGAGTGCGGGGCGCATCGATCCGAGCAGCAACCAGACGAACGCGAAGGCGGCAAGCACGGTCGCGGTGCCGGCCAGCGACGTGAAGGCGCGCCAGCCGATCGGATTGTCGCCGAAGATCATGATCCCTGCGCCGATAAGCTCTTTGCCGAGCAAGGGGTGCTCGATGTTACGCGGGCCTTCGAGATCGAGCAGCGCGCGGGCAGCGGGGACGTAATGAACCTCGTCGAACATGATCCGGCTAGGGCGATCGATGTGCACGCTGAACAGCGTTTGCGCCGCCAGCCCCAGCAGCAGCGCGACGAGATACGGGCGGGTGCGGAGAGCCTTGAGGCGAGCGAGCATGAAGGGGTGGTAGCGTGTTGCTCCCTTGCCCGAAAGGGAGGGAGAGGTTGACGCGGGGCCTTTGCCCCCGGCAAAGCGAGATCATGAAACGTCGTACCGGTCAGGACCGCAGCGTCACGCGCAACTGGAAGCCCGCAACGCAGGCGATCCGCGGCGGGACGATGCGATCGGAGTTCGGCGAGACCAGCGAGGCGCTCTTCCTTTCCTCGGGCTATGCCTATGACTGCGCGGGCGACGCCGCGGCGCGGTTCGCCGGCGAGCAGGAGGGCATGACCTATTCGCGCCTCCAGAACCCGACGGTGCAGATGCTCGAAGAGCGGATCGCGCTGTTGGAAGGCGCCGAAGCGTGCCGGACGATGGCATCGGGCATGGCGGCGATGACCGCGGCGTTGCTCTGCCAGCTCGAAGCGGGCGACCATCTGGTCGGCGGTCGCGCGGCGTTCGGATCGTGCCGCTGGCTGACCGACACGCTGCTCCCCAAGTTCGGCATCGAGACGACGGTGGTCGACGCGCGCGACGCGCAGCAGTTTCAGGACGCGATTCGGCCGAACACCAAGGTGTTCTTCTTCGAGACGCCGGCCAATCCAACGATGGACGTGGTTGATCTCGAAGCCGTGTGCGGCATCGCCAAGGCGCACGGCATCACCAGCGTGGTCGACAATGCGTTCGCCACCCCGGCGCTCCAGCGGCCGCTGAAATTCGGCGCCGATGTTGTCGCCTATTCAGCGACCAAGATGATGGACGGGCAGGGGCGCGTGCTCGCGGGTGCCGTGACCGGCACCGAGAGTTTCATCAACGACACGCTGCTTCCCTTCACGCGCAACACCGGGCCGACGCTGAGCCCGTTCAATGCCTGGGTGGTGCTCAAGGGGCTCGAGACGCTCGACCTGCGCATCCGCCGCCAGAGCGAGAATGCGCTGAAGGTCGGGCGCTTCCTCGAAGGCCGGGTGCCGCGGATCAACTTCCCGGCGCTGCCCAGCCACCCCCAGCACAATTTGTTCATGCGCCAGATGGGCGATGCCGGCCCGATCTTCTCGTTCGAAGTCGAGGGGCGGACCCAGGCGCACGGCCTGCTCGATGCGCTGCAACTGATCGACATCTCGAACAATATCGGCGACTCGCGCTCGCTGATGACGCACCCTTCGTCGACCACGCATTCGGGCGTGGCCGAGGACAAGCGGATCGAGATGGGGGTGACCGAGGGGATGCTGCGGCTCAATGTAGGGCTCGAGGATCCCGAGGACCTGATCGCCGATCTCGACCGGGCATTGGGGCAGGTCGGCTTGTGAGCGATGCGGTGATGAAGGCGCTGTTCACGGGCGAGGCCGAAACCCGCGGCATCGTGGTGCGCGTCTCCGTCTCCTATCTCCCCGAACAGTCCGAGCCGCAGCGCGGACGCTGGTTCTGGGCCTATCATATCCGCATCGAGAATAGCGGGCCGTTCACCGTGCAGCTGCTCACGCGGCACTGGGTGATCACCGATGGACGCGGCGCGCGGCACACGGTGGAAGGCGAGGGCGTGGTCGGCGAGCAGCCGATGATCGAGCCGGGGGCGAGCTTCGACTATGTCTCGGGTTGCCCGCTCTCGACGCCGACGGGCAACATGCAGGGCAGCTATCACATGATCGGCGAGGACGGCGCGGCGTTCGACGTGGCGATCCCGAAATTCGCGCTGCTCGCGCCGGCGGTGGCGGGATGAAGATGCTGAGTGCCCATGTTCCCCTTCCGCTTGCGGGAGGGGTTAGGGGAGGGGCTGTCCTCCTCGATCTCGTTTGCGGTTCGCATGCCCTCCCCCGACCCCTCCCGCAAGCGGAAGGGGAGCGCATGTTGCGAGGGCTGGGACAATGAAGCGGACCCATCTCCCCCTCAACGGCCTGCGCGTGCTCGACGCCGCGGCACGGCACCTGTCGTTCACTCGCGCCGCCGACGAACTGGCGGTCACCCCCGCCGCGGTCGGCCAGCAAATCCGTGCGCTCGAGGATACGCTGGGCGTCGTGCTGTTTCGACGCACGACCAAGGGGCTCGAACTGACGCCCGAGGCCGAGGCGGGGCTCGCCGCGCTGCGGGCCGGATTTCTCCAGTTCGAGGAATCGGTGCGGGCGATGCAGGCGGGGCAGTCGTCCAAGTCGCTGACCATCGCCGCGCCGCGCGACCTCAGCGCGAAATGGCTGATGCCCAAGCTCGCCGAGATCGCGCGCAGCGATGGCGAACTGCGCTTCATGCTGGTGCCGGCCGACGAGGCGATCGACTTCACCGAGGCTAATCTCGACCTGGCGATCCGCTGGGGCGAGGGTCCGGGCGAGCATGAGGGCGAGGCGCTGGAGAGCGACGGGATGGTCACCGTCGAGCGACCGGGCGGCGGCATCGACACGCCGATCGCCTGGGCCGGATGCCTGGCCGAGGACGCCGGGTCGCTGGTCCGCGTCGCCGATGCCGGGCTGGCGCTCGACGCCGCGGCCGAGGGGCTGGGGCGCGCGACGGTGCCCGAACTGATCGCGCGTGCCGATCTGGCGGCGGGGCGCGTGGTGGCGGTGGGCGAGCCCAAGGCGTCGCGGCTCGGCTATTGGCTAGTCGCGCCGTTGCCGCAATGGCGCCAGAAGAAGGTCAAGACGCTGGTCGAGGCGCTGGGCGAGTGACGCCGCGCGATGCGCCGGTGCTCGAAAGCACGCGGCTGCGCCTGCGACCGCGTACGCTCGACGATGCCGAGGCGCTGCATCCAGCCTATGCCGATGCCGAGCTGATGCACTGGTGGTCGAGCGGGCCGCACGATGGTGTCGAGCAGACCCGCGCGCATCTGGCGCAGGAGGCGCCGGGGTGGCGCTGCTGGGCAATCACGTTGAGGGGCGATGACAAGGCGATCGGCTTCGCCGCCGCGGGCGAGAAGCGGCAGGGCAATGTCAGCGAGATCGGCTATCTGCTGTGCCGCGAATATTGGGGCAGCGGAATCGCCGCCGAGGCGGTCGGCTGCGTGATCGACCGGATCTTCGCCGAAGGACAACGTCGCGTGTTCGCCGATACCGATCCGGACAATGCCGCATCGCGCAGGCTGCTCGAGCGGCTGGGCTTCCAATTGGAGGGCACGCTGCGCGGCGAATGGGAAACGCATATCGGCGTGCGCGATACAGCGCTCTACGGGCTGCTGCGCGAGGACTGGCATGGCAGCGCCTGACTTGCGCGATCCGGTGCAGCGCGCAGCGTATCACCAGGAACTGCGCGGCGTCGCGCTGCGGCTGCGGCGGAGCGGAATCGGCATTGCGCTGGTCGGGGCGATGCTGGTGCTCCTCCACCGCAAGGGTGTGGAAGCCGTGCCCTTGTGGCTGGGCGTCGGCGTGCTCGGGATCGGCGTGCTGGTGACGATCGCGGCGCTCTCGACTCGCGCCGCCTATCACCGGCTGCGGATGCGCAATTAGGGCGCGGCCAGCTCGGCGAGGCGCGAGACGAGCGCGATGAAGCGCGGCTCCTCGAGCGCGCGGGCGGGATCGTTCCAGCTCGCGGTGGCGGCGTACCAGTCGCCGCCTTTTGCCTGGAGCAGCAGCGTCATGTTCATCACGCCAGGTTCCGAGCCGCCCTTATAGCCGACCCATTGCCACTTGCCCGCGACCGGCGGAGCGATGCCGGGATTCTTGGAGAGCACGGTGCGCAGCTCGGCGCCGCGCGGGCACTCGCTGTTGCGGCGGAGCCAGTCCATGATGCGGACCAGATCGGCGGGCGACAGGAACCATTCGAGCTCTTCGATCCGTACCGGCTTGCCGTCGCGGAACAAGGTCGGGCGGATGAGCAGCGCGGGCAGGCCGGCGACTTCGCCGGCGAGCATGCTGCGGCGCCCGGCCTCGTCCGCGGCGAGATAGCGGCCGGCGAGGTCGTTGGCCGCGATCCCCTTGAGCTTGAACGCCTCGAGCGTGCCCAGGAACGGGCGGTTGCGCGCGGGATCCTTGACCCCGACGAGCGGCAGCATCGCCTCTATCTTCTCGCGGCCGAGCGTGTGGAGCAGGATATCGGTCGCGCTGTTGTCGCTGACCGAGATCATCTGGGTGGCGAGCTCGCGCAGCGTGACCGTGGTGCCCTTGGGCTTGAGGAAATAGCCGCCGCCGGGAAGCTGGCTGCCGTCGAGCGTGACGAGATCGTCCCACGTGCGCTCGCCGCTATTGGTGGCGCGGACCAGTTCGGCGAGGATGACCAGCTTGAATGCCGAACCGATCGCGAAGGGGCGATCGGGCTGGCGGCTCGCGATCAACTCGGGCGCGCCGCTACCGAGCTTGGCGAGCGCGAAGCCGGTTACGCCGTGCAGCCCGGCGAGTCGCTCGGCCACCGTCTCGATGCTCTCTTCGTTGCCGGTCAATCCGGTGATGCGCAGCCCGGTCACCAGATGCGGCGTGGCCGGATCGACCTCGATCGTGGCAGCTCCCGAACCATTGGCATAGTCGATGCGAATTTCGGCCAGCCAGGGCGAGCGCGCGCGCGTCCGCGAGACCGACTTGAGCGCGCCATAGGAGGCAAGGAATTGCCGGCTAAGCGCGTCGAACTGTTCCTTCGAGACCTGCGCACGAAAGCCCGCCGCGAAATATTGGTCGTAGTTGCCTTCGCCGCGCAGCAGTGCCGGAAGCTCGGCGATGCGGGCGTCGAGCGCGGGATTGGCGGCGGGGGCTGCCGCGGGAGGCGGAGCGGGGGTCTGTGCCACCGCCACACCAGGCGTGAGCAGGGCCGCAAGGCAGAAGAGTGAACGGCGTAGCATGGATCCCCCCATTTTTACCCTCAAGCGTCGATGACTTCCTCGTCGAGCCGCGCGGCATTTTCCTGGATGAAGGCGAAGCGGTGCGCGGGATTGGTGCCCATCAGCCGATCGACCAGATCCTTGACGCCCGCGCGCTCCTCATATTCCTGCGGCAGCGTGACGCGCAGCAGCCCCCGCGTCTTGGGATCCATCGTGGTTTCCTTGAGCTGGTTGGGGTTCATCTCGCCCAGACCCTTGAAGCGGCTGACCTCGACCTTCTTGCCCTTGAACGCCCCATTCTCGATCCCGAGCCGATGCGCATCGTCGCGGGCGTAGAGGCTCTTCGAACCCACCGTCAGGCGATAGAGCGGCGGCTGGGCGAGATAGAGATGCCCCTGGCGGACGATGTCTGGCATCTCCTGGAAGAAGAAGGTCATCAGCAACGTGGCGATATGCGCGCCGTCGACGTCGGCGTCGGTCATGATGATCACGCGCTCGTAGCGCAGGTTCGAGGCGTCGCAGTCCTTCCGCGTGCCGCAGCCGAGCGCCTGGATCAGATCGGCAATCTCCTGGTTGGCGAGAATCTTGGCCGAGGTCGCGCTGGCGACGTTGAGGATCTTGCCGCGGATCGGCAGGATCGCCTGAGTCTTGCGGTCGCGCGCCTGCTTGGCCGAACCGCCGGCCGAATCGCCCTCGACGATGAACATCTCGGTGCCCTCGGGGCTATCGGCGGCGCAATCGGTGAGCTTGCCCGGCAGGCGGAGTTTCCGCGACGAGGTCGCGGTCTTGCGCTTGACCTCGCGCTCCTGCTTCCGGCGCAGCCGTTCGTCCATGCGATCGAGGACATAGGAGAGCAGCGCCTTGCCGCGGTCCATATGGTCCGAGAGGAAATGGTCGAAATGGTCGCGCACCGCCTTTTCGACGAGCGCTGTGGCTTCGGGCGAGGTCAGCCGATCCTTGGTCTGCGACTGGAACTGCGGCTCGCGGATGAAAACCGAGAGCATCAGCTCGGAGCCGATCATCACGTCGTCAGCAGTGATGTCCTTGGCCTTTTTCTGGCCGATCAGCTCGCCGAACCCGCGGATGCTGCGGACCAGCGCCTGGCGCAGGCCCTGCTCGTGCGTGCCGCCGTCGGGGGTGGGGATCGTATTGCAATACCAGCTGTACGAGCCGTCACTCCACAGCGGCCACGCCACCGCCCATTCGACACGGCCCTGCTCGTCGTGGAAGTCCTGCTGGCCGGTGAAGAACTCGGTGGTGGCGCATTCGCGCCCGCCGATCTGCTCCTTGAGATGATCGGCGAGGCCCCCGGGGAACTGGAACACTGCCTCGGCAGGGACATCGTCGGAGACCAGCGAGGGATCGCACTTCCAGCGGATCTCGACACCCGCGAACAGATAGGCCTTGGAGCGCGCGAGCTTGTAGAGCCGCGCGGGCTTGAACTGCATCTCCCCGAAAATCTCGGGATCGGGGGTGAAGGCGATGCTGGTGCCGCGGCGATTGGGGGTGCCGCCGAGATGCTCGAGCGCGCCGAGCGTCTGGCCCTGGCTGAAGCGCTGGCGGAAGAGCTGCCGGTCGCGTGCGACCTCGACCACGGTGTCGATCGAGAGCGCGTTGACCACCGAGACGCCGACGCCATGGAGGCCGCCCGAGGTCGCATAGGCCTTTCCGCTGAACTTGCCGCCCGAATGGAGCGTCGAGAGGATTACTTCGAGCGCTGACTTGTCGGGGAATTTGGGATGCGGATCGACCGGGATGCCGCGGCCATTATCGACGATCGTCAGACGGTTGCCGGCTTCGAGCTCGATCTCGATACGCGTGGCGTGGCCGGCGACGGCCTCGTCCATCGCATTGTCGAGCACTTCGGCGGCAAGATGGTGGAGCGCACGCTCGTCGGTGCCGCCGATATACATGCCTGGGCGACGCCGGACCGGCTCAAGCCCTTCGAGCACTTCGATCGACGAGGCGTCATAGGTGCCGGAGGGAACGCCCGGCGCAGCAAACAGGTCTTCGGACATGATACGAGCTATGGCCTGTGGGGAGGGTAGGGGCAAGGGCGGGCGGGGGCGGCGATCAGACGGCATGCCGACCCGGCCGCCGTCGGTAACAAAATGTTGCAATGCGACGAACCGAGGAAAGTACGCGACTCCCGCGAGTTAAAGCCGTCTCGTATCGTAACCGGAGTTCCCCATGTATCTGCGTACCCTGCTCGGCGCCTCGGCGCTGGCCCTTTCCGTTGCCGCCATGCCCGCGCTTGCGCAGGATGCCGAGTTCAACGGCCCCTATGTCGGCGGATCGCTCGGCCTCTCGATTCCCGGCAAGCAGGGCGGCGAGCGAATCGAATTCGACCGCGACCTCAACGGCAGCTTCGGCGATACCGTGGTGACTGCCCCGCCGGCGAATGCTGATGCCTTCGCGCCCGGCTTCTGCAACGGCGCGGCGCTCGCATCGACTCCCAATGGCTGCCGTAAGGACGCCAAGCGTACCCAATATGCCGCGCGATTGGGCTGGGACATCCAGTCGGGTAATTTCGTGGTCGGTGCGGTCGGCGAGATCGGCCGCAACAACCTGCGCGACAGCGTCACGGCGTACAGCTCGACGCCCGCCAGCTACACGATGACGCGCGAGATCGACTGGAACGCCGGGCTTCGCCTGCGTGCGGGCTATGCGGTCGGCGGGCGCACGCTGATCTACGGCACCGGCGGCGGCGCCTATGCCAAGATCGACAACAGCTTCTCGACCACTAACACTGCGAACAGCTTCACCGACAACGGCGATTCCGACGCCTGGGGCTGGGCCGCGGGCGGCGGCATCGAGCAAAAGGTCGGGTCCAACTTCTCGGTCGGGGTCGAGTATCTCTACACCCGCTACAAGGACGACGATTATCTCGTCCGCGCCGGCGCGGGCACTGCGCCGGCGACCAATCCGTTCCTGCTGGCGGGTGCGGGCGGTACCGATTTCCGCCGCAGCGACACCAGCTTCGATCATCATGGGGTGCGCGCGACCGCGGCGTACCGCTTCTGATCGATCGGGCAGCGTCCCGATGCGCGGCCGGCGGAGCGATCCGCCGGCCGTTTGCATGTCCGCGATCAACCGCGCGCTGCGCCCGATCGCGTTCGCCGCGGCGGGCAGGCGCGGAGCACGGCGAGCTCGCGCATCTCGCTCAGGATCGTCCCGATGCTGCGCGCTTCCGAAGCGCGGGGCGTGCCGAAGTTCGACCATTCGCCGGGCTGTACGTACATGGCGGTATCTCCTTGGCCACCTTCTACCAGCGGCGGCTGCTGAAGAAAAGAACAAAAAGAGAACTGTGCTTGTTCCCTGCATCCGCCGCGATAGGATCGCGGCGCAACCGGGGAGGGACGATGCGGATTTTGTGGACAATGATCGCGGCAATGCTGGTGGCGGGCGCCGCGCCTGCTGCATCGGCGCAGGAAGACGCGATCGACGCGGCGGTCAAGGCGGCAATGACGCGCACGGGCGTGAAGGGCCTCGCGTTGGCGGTGATCGAGGATGGCAAGCCCGTCTCGGTGCGCAGCTATGGCGTGCGCAATCCCGCCGATGCACCCCTTGAGACAGACACGGTGATGTACGGCGCGTCGCTGACCAAGACCTTGTTCGCGTACACCGTGATGCAGCTGGTCGATGAAGGCCGCATAGACCTCGACAAGCCGATCGCCGCGATGCTGCCCAAGCCGCTGCCCGACTATGGCAATCTCGACGCCTATGGCAATTGGGGCGATCTTGCCGCCGACCCGCGCTGGCGGACGATCACGCCGCGGATGGTGCTGACGCACAGCACCGGCTTCGCCAATTTCGCGTTCGACGAGCCCGACGGCAAGCTGCGCATCCATTTCGATCCGGGCAGCCGCTATGCCTATTCGGGCGAGGGGATCATCCTGCTCCAGTTCGGTATCGAGAAGGGGCTCGGGCTCGATCTCGGCGCCGAGATGCAGCGCCGGGTGTTCGATCGCTTCGGCATGAAGACCACCAGCATGAAGTGGCGCGCCGATTTCGCGCGCAACATGGCCGATGGCTGGACGCTCGAAGGCGCCGTCGAGCCGCATGACGAGCGCAGCCGGGTACGCGCAGCGGGATCGATGGACACGACGATCGCCGACATGGCGCGCTTCGCCGCCGGGCTGATCCGCGGCGACGGGCTGCGCACGGGCTCGCTCCGCGAATTGATTCGCGGCCAGCTGCCGATCACCACCGCGTCGCAATTCCCGTCGCTCCAGCCCGAGGCGCCGGTGGCGGCGCGGCCCAAGGGCGTCGCCGCGGGGCTCGGGGTGATCGCGTTTGCCGGGCCGCAGGGCGCGGGATTCTTCAAGGGCGGGCACAATGATTCGACCGCCAACACGCTGGTGTGCGTCGCGCAGCGGCGGCGCTGCGTCGTGATCCTGTCGAACGACGTGCGCGCCGAGGCGGCGTTCCCTGAGCTTGTTAGGGTAGCGATCGGCGAGACCGGGGTGCCGTGGCATTGGGAATATCCGCGACTGTTCGGCAAACGGTGAGCGCGCGGTGACGCGCCCTTCGACGATTGCAATGACTCCGCTTCGCCGATAGCCTCGGCGCGTCGAAAAGGACCAGAACGGCATCGGTACGTCCGTTCCCTCGCCAAGAGGCTCCGTGTCGCGCTTGCGCGAACCCGCGACAAGCAACCGGCGCGTGCCGCCGGGGCTTGGCGCGCGCGTGGCTTTGGCGCGTGGCAGTTCCGGTGGTGCGCCCCTATCGAGGAGCGTCCCATGCCGATCATTACCGCAAACAGCGGCGTCATCACCCAGATCAACGTCTTTACCGTGCCGCCGGGTGAGCAGCAGCCGCTGATCGCCTATCTCACCGAATCAGCACGTGCCGCGCGCGAGGTCGAGGGCTGGATTTCGGCAAACCTGCACCGCAGCCTGGATGGCACGCGCGTGGTCAATTACGCCCAGAGCGCCGATCTCGATGCGGCCCGGCGGGTGTTTGAACACCTGCAGCGCAAGGGCATGATCGAGGGCAACAAGCGCTATGGCGAGGCGCATCCAGGGCTCTACGAAGTCGCCTTCGTGCTGGAGCGCGGAGGCTAGCGCTCCAACGCTTCGTCGAGCGCCGCGAGGAAGCGTTCGCTATCCTCGACCTGAGGCGAATGGCCGAGCGCGTCCAGCCGCACCAGCCGCGCGCGGGGGAAGGCCTTTACCGCGGTCTCGGCGGCTTGCGGCACGGTGCGGACCTTGGCGCGCAGCGCTTCGGGCGCGGTGTTGGCGCGAAAGGCGGTCTTGTCGGTCTGGCCGATGATCAGCGTGGTCGGGATACGCACGCGGCCGAGTTCGGCTGCGACCGGCTGGGTCTGGATCATGTCGGAGAGCCGCGCCTGCGCCTCGCGCACGGAGTCGCCGCGCGTGCTCGCATATTGGCCGGCGAGCATCACCACCCAGCGGTCATAGGCCGGGCGCCACTGGCCGTTATAGTAATTGCGCTGCTGATAAACCTTGATCGAGGCGGCGCTGGTCTTGGCCTCCTCGGCGCGGAGCATGTCGAGCGGGGTGTAGGGCACGCCCTCGGCGAGCGTGTCGTTGAGCCCGAGCGGGTTGACGAGGACCAGCTTCGAGACACGATCCGGATAGAGCAGCGCGAAACGCGTCGCCAGCATGCCGCCGGTCGAATGGCCGACCAGCACGACCTTGCCGACGGCGGCCTGGTAGAGCAGCGCCAGCGTGTTCGCGGCCAGCGCGTGGAAGCTGTATTGATAGCCGTCGGGCTTGGCCGACTTGCAGAAGCCGATCTGGTCGGGCGCGATCACGCGATAGCCGCGCGCGGCGAGGCCGCGGATCGTGTCTTCCCAGGTCGCCGCGCAGAAATTCTTGCCGTGGAGCAGGACCACCGTCGCCTTCGCCGTGCCGCTCGGTCGGACATCGAGATAAGCCATCCGCGCCGGTGCTTGCGTGCGCGTCTCGAACCAGTGGACGGGGTAGGGATAGTCGAAGCGCTCGAGGTCGGCGCCGTAATCGGGCGTCTGGGCGGCGGGAGCAGCGCAAAGTAGGGCCAAGGCCGCCAATAGATATCGCACGCAAGTATCCCTCTTCGGGAAAGGCAACGCGCGATGGCAGGAACAGTCAGGCGTCGGCGAGATCCAGCCGACGCTTGATCAGACCGACATCGGCGCGAATGGCATCCAACTCCGCATTGATGCGGGCAATGTCGACAGCCATGGTGGCCTGATGCTGCTCAACCGAGCCGAGGCGCATCTTGATCGACGCCTGATCGCCGAAAATCGGCGAACTCAGCGTGGAGCCGCTTCAGAAGCTCGTAGGAGCGTTCCGCAGTGTCGCTCATGGCCTCAATCTACGCTTCGAACCGTAGCGAGTCCATGAACGACACCCGATCACCTTAGCGAACCCGCGGGCCGCCGAAGGGCAGCGGGGGCGGGGGGCGACGGTCGCGGCGGGGAAGCTGCGCCTGATAGGCGTGGCCGCAATGCGCGACGCAGTAGGGGAAGCCTGGGTTCACTTTGTCGCCGCAGAAGTGGAAGTCGGGCTCGCCGGGATGGCCGAGCGGCCATTTGCAGATGCGGTCGTTGAGGTCGAGCAGCGACGTCTTGCCGGCGATCGCCTCGCTCGGCTTGGCGGGGACCAGCCGGCGCGGGGGGGCGGGGGTGATCGGCGCGGACTGCTCGCCGGGGTTCTGCCGCAGGAAGCCGCCGGGGCCGACCGAGCGGAGCACCGGTGCGGGCGCCGCGGGCTTGGCATCGTCCCCGGACGCAGCGGCGCTCGCCACGGGCTCGGCCGGCTCGGCGGCGGGTGCGCGCGGCGCGGCGGCTACCGGAGCGGGTGCCTTGGGTGCCGGGGCGGCGGGCGCCGGCTTCGGCGCGGCAGGCTCAGCGGCCGCGGCAGCCTTCGGCTCGTTCGGCTTGACCGGCGACGGGCGCGACTGGAGGCCCAGCCGATGCGCCTTGCCGATCACGGCATTGCGCGACACGCCGCCGAGCTCCTCGGCGATCTGGGTGGCGGTCAGGCCGCTGTCCCACATCTTCTTCAGCGTATCGATACGCTCTTCGGTCCAGCTCACGTCACTTCCTTCAACTTGCGGGCGGCGCGGGCAGCGTTTACGCGAACACGCGATGAGCAGCCACCCAGAAACCGGTCATACCCTCCCCGAGCCCGGCGTTCCGGTGATTCGCAACGTGAACTGGGGGGGATTGCGTACGCTCTATATCAAGGAGGTGCGCCGTTTCTTCAAGGTGCAGCTCCAAACCGTATGGGCGCCGGCCGTCACGACGCTGTTGTTCCTGGTGATCTTCACCGTCGCACTGGGCGGCGGCGGGCGCACGATCGAGCTCGACGGGCGCAGCATCCACTTCGCCGATTTCATCGCGCCGGGCCTGATCGTGATGGGCATGCTGCAGAACGCCTTTGCCAATGCCAGCTTCTCGCTGCTTGTCGGCAAGATCCAGGGGACGATCGTCGACTATCTGATGCCACCGCTATCGACCGGCGAGCTGCTCGCCGGGCTGTGCGGCGGCGCAGTCACGCGCGCCTTCTGCGTCGGCGGCGCGGTGTGGCTGGCGATGGCGTTGTGGCCGAGCGTCAGCGTGGTGCCCGCGCATCTCTGGGCGATCCTGTGGTTCGGCTTCCTCGGATCGCTGTTCCTCGCGCTGCTCGGCGTGCTGACCTCGATCTGGGCGGAGAAGTTCGATCATGCCGCGGCAGTGACCAACTTCGTCGTCGCGCCGCTGTCGCTGCTCTCGGGGACCTTCTACTCGGTCGACAGGCTCTCGCCGGTGTTCCAGACGATCAGCCACCTGAACCCGTTCTTCTATATCATCTCGGGCTTCCGCTACGGGTTCCTCGGCGTCGCCGACTCGCCGATCCTGATGGGCAGCGCGATCATCCTGGCGCTCGACGCGGTGCTCGGGCTCGCCTGCTACTGGCTGCTGCGCAAGGGCTGGAACCTCAAGAACTAGTCGAGGCTGTCGGCAACTTTCCGCAGCGCAGCCGCGGGATCGTCCTCGATTGGCTCGCCATGGCTGACGATAATCCGCTTGAGGTCGGGCAGCGCCGCCCAGTCGCGCAATTGCGCCGCCAACGCATGCGGATCGTCGATCATCATCCGCCTGACGATCCGCGGCACGCGCGGGCCATTGACGCCGAACCCCATCAGTCTTGCCAGGAGCCACGCGCCGATCCCGTGCGGATGGCGGACATGCCCGATCACGTCGTTGAGGATCAACGTCGTGCCGCTCGGGCGATGCACCTGCAGCGCGAACTCGTCGAGCTTCGCCCCGGCGATCTTGGCGAGGACGAGCGCGGGATCGCCGATGATATCGACGGTCGCATCGACCGGCACCGCTTCGGCCACCTTGTTGCGCCCACTCGGCGGGGCGAGCACCTGCATCCCCGGATAGCGTCGCTTCCAGATCCGCGAATCGAGCCGGTGCGCCTGGTTGGGGACGATCAGGAAGCGCGGCGTGCCGAGCGATTCGATCCGCTCCATCTCGGGCTCGTGCAGCGCAATCGCGCTCCAGACCGCCGTGCCGCCGCCTTCGAGCGCGATCACCGTCATCCGCCGCGGAAAGCGGCCCAGCGGCATGACGATCTCGCCCTCGACCGTCATAAGGCCTTCGTCGATGTCGACCAGCGGCCCGTGCGGGCCGACCTCCCACTTTTCCAATATCGCTGCCATCGTATTCTCCGTCACCGCAGAACCGATGACGGGGCCGAAACGATCCTCATGCGGTAGCGGCATGCCTCGCGACCAATGGATTATTGACGCACCTGTGGCGCTGCCCCTAAACACCCGCTCCGGGCGGTCCGGTTGGCCGCCCTTTTGCGTTTCTGGAGCTCGACCCAGCTTTTCGACGAAGGAGTACCGTTCCGATGCCTATTACCCCGCTCATGCCCGTCTATCCGCGGTGCGCAGTGCGGCCGGTGCGAGGCGAGGGCGTGTACCTCTATGGCGAGCGCGGCGAGCAGTATCTCGACTTCGCCGCCGGCATCGCCGTCAACGCACTGGGCCACGGCCACCCGCATCTGACCAAGGCGATCGCCGAGCAGGCAGCCACGCTGATGCACGTCAGCAACCTTTATGGCTCCCCCCAGGGCGAGGCGCTGGCACAGCGGATCGTCGACAACAGCTTCGCCGACACGGTGTTCTTCACCAATTCGGGGGTCGAGGCGATCGAGTGCGCAATCAAGACCGCGCGCCGCTACCACTATGTCAACGGCAACCCGCAGCGCCACAAGCTGATCACCTTCAAGAACGCCTTCCATGGCCGTTCGATCGGCGCAATCTCGGCGACCGACCAGCCCAAGATGCGCGACGGCTTCGAGCCGCTGCTGCCGGGCTTCGACTATGTGAAGTTCAACGATCTCGAGGCCGCGCTCGCCGCGATCGACGACGAGACCGCGGGCTTCCTGGTCGAGACGGTGCAGGGCGAGGGCGGGATGACCGCGGGCACGCCCGAGTTCATCCAGGGGCTGCGGAAAGCGTGCGACGAACACGGCCTGTTGCTGATCCTCGACGAGATCCAGTGCGGCTATGGCCGCACCGGCAAGATGTGGGCGTACGAGCATTACGGCATCACCCCCGACATCCTGACCGCGGCCAAGGGTATCGGCGGCGGCTTCCCGCTCGGCGCCTGCCTCGCCACCGAAGAGGCGGCCAAGGGGATGGTGATCGGCACGCACGGATCGACCTATGGCGGCAATCCGCTGGCGATGGCGGCGGGGCAGGCGATCCTCGACGTGATGACCGAGGGCTTCCTCGAGAATGTCGCCAAGATGGGCGACCGCCTCCGCCAGGCATTCGAGCAGCTGATCCCGAACCACGATCATTTGTTCGAGGAGATCCGCGGCAAGGGGCTGATGCTCGGCATCAAGATGAAGGAGCCCGCGGTGTCGCGCGACTTCGTCGCCCATCTGCGCGACAATCACGGGCTGCTTACCGTTGCTGCGGGCGAGAACGTGTTCCGCGTGCTGCCCCCGCTGATCATCGACGAGAATCACATCGCCGAATGCATCGAGCGGCTCAGCGAAGGCGCGCGCAGCTTCGCGCCGCCGAGCGATGACTAATTCGATCCTCCCCGGCACGGGGAGGGGGACCATGCGCAGCATGGTGGAGGGGGCTCTCCGCGAGCGAATGGCTTGGGGCTCGCCCCCTCCACCATTCGCTGCGCGAACAGTCCCCCTCCCCGTGCCGGGGAGGATCTAGGATGCGCCACTTTCTCGATCTGTCCGACGCCGGCACCGCGGACATCCAGGCGATGCTCGACGACGCGGTCGCCCGCAAATCGGCCCGTATCGGTTGGCCCAAGGGCAAGGCCGATGCCGACGCGCCGCTTGCCGGCCACGTCCTCGCGATGATCTTCGAGAAGAATTCGACGCGTACCCGCGTCTCGTTCGACATGGCGATCCGCCAGCTTGGCGGCACGTCGATCGTTATGGACGCGGGCTCGATGCAACTCGGCCGCGGCGAGAGCATTGCCGACACCGCGCGCGTATTGTCCGGTTATGTCGATGCTATCATGATCCGCACCGACGATCACGCCAAGGTGGTCGAGATGGCCAAACACGCCAGCGTGCCGGTGATCAACGGCCTCACCGACGCATCGCATCCGTGCCAGATCATGGCCGATCTGCTGACCATCCTCGAGAGCGGACGGACGCTGCCCGGCCTCAAGGTCGCGTGGCTCGGCGACGGCAACAACGTCCTTGCCTCGATCATGGAGGCCGGCGGACTGCTCGGCTTCGACGTTGTCGCGGCGTGCCCGCAGGGGTTCCAGCCGAGCGACGCCGATGTCGCGCGGGGCAGGGGCCGCGCACGCGTCGTCGGCACCGCCAGCGAAGCGGCCGAAGGCGCCGACGTGATCGTCACCGACACCTGGATCTCGATGGGCCAGCCGCATGCCGATACCAAGCTCGCGGCGATGATGCCCTTCCAGGTCGACGAAGCACTGATGGCGCAGGCCAATCCGGGCGCGGCGTTTCTCCACTGCCTGCCCGCGCACCGCGGCGAGGAAGTGGTCGACGCGGTGATCGATGGCCCACAGTCGCTGATCTGGCCCGAGGCCGAGAACCGGCTCCATGCGCAGAAGGCGGTGCTGCGCTGGTGCTTCGGGCAATTGGGCTGAGTTGAAGCGACGACATCCGCTTCTTATCTGAGCCGCGACCCAGAAAACCCCGTTCGCGCTGAGCTTGTCGAAGCGCCGTTCTTCTTTCGCGATGGTGGAAGGAGAGCAGGACGGGGCTTCGACACGCTCAGCCCGAACGGGGAAATGTCATGACTCCCAACACCGCCCCCACCACCGATCTCGATCGTGTGATCGGCTTCACCATTCCGAGCCGCCATGCCCGCGGCCGCGTCGCGCGGCTGGGGCCGGTGCTCGATGAGATCCTGTCGGCCCACGCCTATCCCGAGCCGATCGAGCGGCTGCTCGCCGAGGCGCTGACCTTGACGGCTTTGCTCGGCGCGACGCTCAAGGATGCGCAGGGGCAGATGACGCTCCAGGCGCAGTCGCCTGGCGCGATCGTCAGCCTGCTGGTATGCGACTACAAGAACGGCGAGCTACGCGGCTATGTCCAGTTCGACGCCGAACGGCTGTCGCAGCTGGGCAAGAAGCCGACGCTCGATGCGCTGTGCAAGAAGGGGCATCTGGCAATCACCTTCGACCAGGCGGCGACCAGGGAGCGCTACCAGGGGATCGTCCCGCTCGTCGCGTCGTCGATCGGCGCGGCGGCGGAGGAATATTTCCTCCAGTCCGAGCAGATCCCGACGCTGGTGCGGATCGGCACGCATCGCGGCAAGGACGGCAAGCTGGTTGCCGGCGGCATCCTCGTCCAGCATCTGCCTGAGGGCGAGGCGGGGCGCGAGCGACTGCACGTGCGGCTCGACCATCCCGAATGGCAGCATGTCGAGGCGCTGTCGGCGACGATGGGCGCCGACGAGCTCGCCGAGCCGAGCATCCCGCTCGAGAATCTCGTTTGGCGGCTGTTCAACGAGGAAGAGGAAGTGCGCGTGCTTGTCGGCACCGGGCTCTCGCGCGGCTGCCGCTGCGATACGACCTACATCACCGAGGTGCTGAGCAAGTTCGCGCCCGAAGACCGCGCCGAGATGGCGGACGAGAACGGCGTGATCAGTGTCGATTGCGCCTTCTGTTCGAAGAAGTTCCCCGTGCAGCTCGGCGATTTTGTTGCACCGCCGTTGTAATCGAGAACCCGCTTTCCATATCGGCGTGGCCGCGGAGAGCGGGCTTCGGTGGGGCCCCGGAGTAGGTTGCGCAGGCGCGCGAACGGGGAGTCTTTATGGTGTTCAGGCGTATGGTCCGCCCGGGAATCGTGGGCGCGTTGCTTTTGCTCGGTGCAGCGGGCGCGCCTGCGCAGCGCGGTCCCGCGGTAGGTGCGCTCGGTACGTTGGAGCGGGGCGAATGGCAGCTCAAGGACGGCGAGGGCGAGGTGCGTAAGCTCTGCCTGCGCAATCCCGGCACGCTGCTCCAGATCATGCATGGCGACGCCCAGTGCGAGCATTTCGTGATGGAGAGCGCCAAGAGTTCGGCGACGATCCGCTACACCTGCCCCAGCCACGGTCACGGTCGCACGACGATCTCGATCGATACGCCGCGGGTGGTGAATATCGATACGCAGGGCGTGGCCAATGGCGCGCCCTTTGCGGAGAAGTTCGAGGGGCGGCGGATCGGCGTCTGCAGCTGAGCGGCGGTTACGATTGGTTAACCCTGTTCGTTTATCGGTTGCTGCTCCTTCCTGGAGCATTTCCTCTCTGGCAAATTTCCAACTGGGCCGCTTCACCGCGGCCCATTTTGCGTTGCGGCACGAAACCGGCTAGCGGCGGGGGATGACCGACAGCGTTGCAGTCGCCCTGATCTCGGGCGGGTTGGATTCGATGATCTCCGCCGCGCGAGCGCGCGAGGACGGGCATCGGCTGCTCGCGCTTTCGATCGATTACAACCAGCGTCACCAGGTCGAGCTTGCCGCGGCGCGCCGGATCGCGGCGATGCTGGGCGCCGAGCGCCATGTCGTGCTGCCGCTCGACCTGCGCGCGTTCGGCGGATCGGCGCTGACCGCCGAGATCGACGTGCCCAAGCAGGGCGTGGGCGACGACATCCCGGTCACCTATGTGCCGGCGCGCAACACGATCTTCCTCAGCCTGGCGCTCGGCTGGGCCGAGGCGGCGGGCGCGCGCGACATCTATATCGGCGTCAACGCGCTCGATTATTCGGGCTATCCCGATTGCCGGCCCGAGTTCATCACCGGGTTCGAGAAGCTCGCCGAGCTGGCGACCAAGGCGGGGGTGGAGGGCGAGCCCTTCCGCATCCGCGCGCCGCTCCAGGATATGACCAAGGCCGATATCGTCCGCGAGGGGATGCGGCTGGGGCTCGACCTGGGGATGAGCTGGTCGTGCTACGATCCGGCGCCGGGCGGCGTGCATTGCGGCCTGTGCGACAGCTGCCGGCTGCGTTCGAAGGGTTTCGAAGAAGCCGGCGTGCCCGATCCGACGGGCTACGCGACCGACCGATGACCTACGCCGTCAAAGAGATGTTCCTCACGCTCCAGGGCGAGGGCGTGAATGCCGGGGCGCGCGCGGTGTTCGTGCGGTTTGCCGGGTGCAACCTATGGTCGGGGCGTGAGCAGGACCGGGCTACGGCGGTGTGCAAGTTCTGCGACACCGATTTCGTCGGCACCGATGGGCTGGGCGGCGGCAAGTTCGTAGATGCCGATGCGCTGGCCGATGCGGTGGTCGGCCATTGGGCAGCAGGGCCGGATCGCCGCTTCGTGGTGCTCACCGGCGGCGAGCCGATGCTCCAGATCGACGACGCCCTCGTCGATGCGCTCCACGCGCGCGGCTTCCGCATCGCGATCGAGAGCAACGGCACCTTGCCTGCGCATCCCGGGATCGACTGGGTGTGCATCAGCCCCAAGGCTGGCAGCGACGTGGTTCAGCGCTCGGGCGACGAGCTCAAGCTGGTCTGGCCGCAGGCGGGCAGCGATCTCGACATGCTCGAGAGCTGGGACTTCGCCAACTTCCTCGTCCAGCCGATGGACGACGCGAACGGCGCGGAGAATGTCCGTGCCGCGACGGCGCTGGCGATGGCGCGGCCGCGCTGGCGGCTGTCGCTCCAGACGCACAAGCTGTTGGGGCTGCGCTAGCCCCTCAGCGCGCCGCCACGTGCAGCGCGCCGCACTTCTTCACTTGGTAGCTGTTCTTGCGCCAGCATTTGTCGTTGCCGAACGGCGGCATGGCGTAGGTCAGCCCCTGATAATTGATCGTGCGGCGGAACTGCTCGCCCCAGGAGGCTAGGCTCGCGCGCAGCTCGCGCATCCGGTCGTGCGCGAGATCGCCGAAGGTGCCGCGGCGCGCAAATACAGCATCATGGCCGATTGCGGCGGCAGTCTGGCAGAAAGACAGCTGGCCCGAGACGGTCGAAAAGCCCGAATAGACGCGGGTGCCGAACTTGTCGAGTTCGGTTTGCCCGAGCTTCTTGGTCTTGTTGGTTCGAATGAAATATTTCTCGAGCGTTGCGTAGGATTCACGCAGTTCTGCTTCGTGATCGTCGAGAACGGCGTTGTAGTTTCCAAGCGTCAGCAGCGTCGGCTCGAACTGGCATTGCAGCGCGGCGACGTTGAGCGCGGCACGCAGGTTCCACACCAAGGCGGCGCGCAGTTCCTCGCCGGTGGCCCCGGGCAGCGCAGGGCCGGTCATGCCCGGCTCGGCACCCGTGACGCGGCCGCCGGCAAGGTTGGCGGGCTTCATGAAGAACTGCGCCGATGCCGGTGCGGCGGCGAGGAGGCCGGCCGAAACGGCCAGCATGGAAACGATACGCGGAACCAGCATCACGCCCTCTTTTTGGCTTGTCTCGCGGTGGTTAAGGAATTTTGACTCCGTGCCCAAGCTCTTTTTTCGCCGCGGCGCCCGCACGGCCTGCCGCGCTAACGAAAAGGACCGCCCGGTTGCCCGGGCGGCCCTTCGAAACACGCCGAAGCGCGATGATTACATCGCGTTGGTGGTGTTCTCGGTGACCGTGGTGGTGGTGTTGGTGGTCTCCATCATCGCACCGTTGTCGACCGGGGCAGCCGCGTCGATGTTGGTGACCATGGTGTCGGTGACGGTGGTGTTCTCGACCGGCACGATTTCGGTGGTGTTGGTCACGTTGGTCGACGTCTCGTTGCTGGTGCACGCCGAGGCGACGAGGGCCGCGCCGGCGATCATCGAACCTGCAACGATCTTGGAAAGGACTGCACGCATGTAATAGCTCCCTAGATAATGGATTTGGACAGCGGATACGCCGTTTAATACCCAAACCGACGTGGACATTAGTCGGTTTGGGGCACGCTCTCAAGACACGATTTGCCCTTCAGGCAGAGAGAGCGCGTAAAAATGGCGGAAATGTGGCGTCGAGCGCGGCGTCAAACCGCGCTGCCGTAACGTCCTTGCCCAAGGCGGCGGCGCTGGTGACGGGGAATTCGGCGATTCCGCACGGCACGATTCCCGTAAAATGGCCGAGATCGGGCGAGAGGTTGACGGCAAAGCCGTGGAGCGTGACCCATTGCCGGATCCGCACCCCGATCGCGCCGATCTTGGCTTCCTGGCCACTTTGGTCGAGCGTCCAGATACCGATCCGGCCGGGCGCGCGGAACACCTCGATCCCGCATTCCGCCAGCGCGGCGATCACCCAGCCTTCCAGGGCGTGGACATAGCAGCGCACGTCGCGCTTCCGCGCGCGCAGGTCCATGACGACATAGCCGATGCGCTGGCCTGGGCCGTGATAGGTATAGCGCCCGCCGCGCCCGGTCTTGTGGACCGGGAAGCGCGGATCGAGCAGCTCGCCCGCGTCGGTCGCGCTGGTGCCGGCGGTGTAGACCGGCGGATGCTCGAGCAGCCAGACCAGCTCGCGCGCCTCGTGCCGGGTCACCGCGGCGGCACGCGCCTCCATTTCGGCGAGCGCCTCGGCATAGTCGATCCGGCCCGGCTCGACGCGCCATTCGATATCGGATGTCATGCCCGCCCGATGCGCCGCGCCGGGCATTTTCGCAAGCATCTGGCCCAGAGATTGGCAAGGCCGGGCCGCGCGGCTAACACGGACGGCAGGGCCGAAGCAGCAGGTGTGACATGGTGAAGATGGGAACGGTCTGGGACCGGACCGCCGAATTCCTTGGCGACAATATCGCCGCGGTGGTGCCGATCGCGCTGCTCGCCTTCTTCGTGCCCGCCTCGATCGAAGGCAATTTCGAAGCGGCGATGACCGGCGCCGGAACCGGTTTCAAGGCACTGCTCTACACGCTCCAGTTCGTCTTCGCGCTGATCTCGCTCTGGGGATCGCTCGCAATCACCGCGATGGCGCTCGACATCGCCTCGGAGCGCAGCGCGGCCAATATCGCGACGCGGCGCTTCCTCCCCGCGCTGGTGGTGTCGGTGGTGATGTTCGCCGCCGCGTGCGTGCTGCTGCTGCCGATCCCGGCGCTGCTCCTCGCCAACGGCTACGACATGAACGCGATGGCGCGCGGCGAGTCCGTCGAGATGAGCATGCAGGTTGCCGGCACGATCGTCGTCTATGCGCTCGTGGCGCTCGCGCTGCTGCTGTGGCTGGTCGCACGGCTGATCGTCGCGACTCCGGTGGTGGTGCGTGAGAACCGCATGCTGAGCGCGCTCGGCGAATCCTGGTCGCTCACCCGCGGCGCGGCGCTGCGCATCGTCGGCGTCATCCTCCTGTTCGCGATCGTCAGCTGGGTGGCCGGGCTCGCCGCCAAGACCGTGTTCGGCAGCATCTTCGCGCTCGTCGCGGGCAATGACGGCGAGGGCGTGACGCTGGCGACGGTGATGACCTCGATCGTCGTCGCCGCGGTCCAGTCGGCGTTCATGGTCATCCCGCCGGCGTTTACCGCCAAGCTCTATCTCGCGCTGACCGCTCGGCAGGGCTTCCGCCACGGCGAAGTCGCGGCATGAGGCTCGATCTCGTCGGCGTGCTCGCCGACGCCCGCGCGCTTTGGCGCCGCGAGCGCGAATTGCTGGTGCCGATCGCGGGGATGTTCTTCTTCGTGCCGATGCTCGCGATCGTGCTCCTGCTCGCCAACAGCGGCTTTCCCGGCGACGCGACGCCCGAGCAGCTGCGTGAAGCGATCGCGGCGTTCTACGAAGCCAATATCGTCGCGATCCTGGCGGCGAACCTCGCGATCGCCTTTGGCAGCTTCACCGTGCTCAACCTCTTTTTCCAGGGCGGCGGACGTACGCTGGGCGAGGTGCTGGGAATCACGCTGCGCCGCTTCCTGCCCTATCTCGCCATCTATCTGATCGCGAGCGTGCTGTTCAGCTTCGGGCTGTCGCTGCTGGTGCTGCCGGGGCTGTTCGTCTTCGGGCGCACCTGGCTTGCCGCGCCGTCCTTTGCCGCGATGCCCGAAAAAGGACCGATCCATGCCTTTCGCGAAGGCTGGCGGCGCAGCGCGGGGTTCAACTGGATCGTGCTGCTCGCCGCCGCGATGGTGACCGTGATCGTGGCGATGCTGCTGATCGTGGTGTCGAGCGTGCTCATCGGAGGGCTCGCCACGCTCGTCGAGGCGCGGGTCGCGCTGGTGATCGGGCATGTCGTCACTGCGCTGATCGGCGGGCTCGCCTGGACCGGCTTCGCGCTGCTCCGCGTCGCGGCCTATCGGCGGACCGAGCCCAGCATCGGCACATGAGGCGCCGCCTCGGGCGCTAGGATCCCGGCGATCCGCGGATCGGCGAAGCTCTCGACGGTGCGCTTGTAGGGCACGAAGCCGTGATGGCGGTAGAAACCCAGCGCCGATGGGTGATCCAGCGTGCAGGTGTGCAGCCAGACCCGCGTCACACCCCTGCGCCATGCCAGCGCGAGCGTCTGCGCCATCAGCCAGCCGCCATGCCCCTTGCCGATCAGTTCGGGGACCAGCCCGAAATAGCCGATCCCGCACACGCCTTCGGTTCGAAAGTCGAGTTCGATAAAGCCGACTTCGATCCCCGCGCGATCGATCGCGGCATAGACCTCGATCTTCGGGTCATCGAGCGTGCGGCGCAGTTCCGCCTCGGGGCGCACCAGCCGCGAGAACCATAGCCAGGGCTCGCCGATCCGGCGGAACAGGGCTTTGTACTTGTCGCTGTCGGGCGCGGGCCAGTGGACGAGGCGCAGCGGCGAGGTCGGGGTGGGGCGCAACGGCGGCTTGCGCCGCATCTCGAGCGAGGTGACGATCGTCGCGATCTGGTCGTCGGGGACGGGCGTCAGGCCCATGGCTTGCCTGCCATCCGGGAATTCCCCACCCGCTTGCGGGAGGGGGTAGGGGAGGGGCTATCCAATAGCGGCATCGCTTGCGGCCATGCCCTCCCCCGACCCCTCCGGCAAGCGGAAGGGGCGCTTTTCACCCCCAGCTCGCCATCGGCGGCAGGCTCATCAGGATCGCATCGACGTTGCCGCCGGTCTTCAATCCGAACAACGTCCCCCGATCGTAGATCAGGTTGAACTCGGCATAGCGCCCGCGCCATTCGAGCTGCTGGGCCTTGTCCGCGTCGGTGAAGGGCAAGCCCATCCGCCGCCGGACGATGCGCGGGAAGACATCAAGGAAGGCGCGGCCGACATCCTGGGTGAAGGCGAAGTCCGCGTCCCAATCGCCTTCGAGGTGATCGTAGAAGATCCCGCCGACGCCGCGATGCACTTTCCGGTGCGGGATGTAGAAATAGTCGTCGGCCCATTGCTTGAAGCGGGGATAGTGCCCGGGATCGTGTGCCTCGCACGCGGCCTTGAGCACTGCGTGGAACTCGGCTGTATCTTCCTCGACCGGGATCGGCGGGTTGAGATCGGCGCCGCCGCCGAACCAACGCTTGGTGGTGACGAGGAAGCGCGTGTTCATGTGAACCGCGGGCGCGTGCGGATTGGCCATGTGCGCGACCAGGCTGATGCCGGTGGCGAAGAAGCTGGGATCGGTGTCGGCACCGTGAATCGTCTTGGCGAAGTCGCCTTCGAACGCGCCGCCGACGGTCGAGACGTTGACGCCGACCTTCTCGAACACCTTGCCCTTCATCACCCCGCGAACCCCGCCGCCGCCGGGCTCGCCGCTCGGATCGGTGCGGTCCCAGGTCAAATAGTCGAAGGTCGCGTCCGAACCCGCCTCGGCCTCGATCGCCTCGAATTCGGCGCAGATCTGGTCGCGCAGGGATTCGAACCAAATACGGGCCGCGTGTTGCTGGGGATCGAGCGCTTGCATGACGGGCTAGTAGGCCCGCGAGGGGAAGCGTGTCGAGTGGACAGAGTGTCCCCACGCGAGCCCGCGCCGACAGGTGGAGAGCTTCGGTCCGCAAACATCTGCTGAAGGTCTGAGATTGGTGGGAAGCAGACATCCAGAATTGAACCGCGGCGGCTGCGCGCGCCTATTTCAAAGGCGACGATGCATAACGTGGAGAGACACATCACCTAGCGTCGGATGCGAAAACGCTTCCGGTATCGTCCCAACAATCGCGAAGCCTAGGCTGCGCCACAAGGCGACCGCCGCTACGTTTGTGGAAACAACTGCGTTGAACTGGATCGCTCGGAAGCCGCTTGCCTCCGCCCACCTGACGACGGCATTACCAAGACTTCGACCGACGCCTCTCCCACGAGCATCAGTCGCCACCATGAAGCTGGCGGTCGCGACATGGCTGCCCGGCCCCATCTGGTTCGCGCCCATTTTGGCGGTGCCGAGTACACGGTCGGCCGTATCCGTCGCGACGATCGTCTTCCCGGTACGCGTCATCCACAACGTCCGAGCATCCTTCTCTGCGATATCCCTGGGATAGGTGAAGGTGTCTCCTGCTCCCGCCACCGCCGTCATGATTTGCCAGATGGCGGGCCAGTCCGTCGCTTTGGCCGGGCGTACCATTGTGTCCCCCACATTGATTGCTGCCGGTTCGCCGTTCGCAGTCGCTATTTGGTCCATCGCGCCACCTTAAATACGCAAGGCGGCCCTGCCAACGTCCGCTATTGGGGCGTTTGCGGTCCGGCAGCTTTTGGCACCGGCTTCGGGGCTCGCGAACATCCGGGATTGGGTGGCTAGCGGTCGTTCGTCATTCTCGTATCTCTGGCTATTCGCCGACCGACGGCGAAGGTCAGGGTCGAGATGCCGAGCGAGAGCAGCAGCGGCAGACCGAGATAGGCAAGGCCAATGAGCCACCAGGCCCAAAACCCCGGGGGTGAGGGCGGATAGCTGGCCAAGTCCACCGTGTAGACACCCAATGGCCCCACAAGCGAGACCACATAGGCTAGTCCCCTCCAGCCTGGACGCAACAGAAGCCCGCCGACAAACGCCAGAACGGGGGCCACGACCAAGCTCACAAAAACAGACGGCATGTGCGGAACCTACCGATAGGAGGTCGCGCCAACAACGTCTGCTATTGGGGCGTTTGCTGCCATCGCTTTTTCACTCCTTGGGCGGTTGGCGCGGGACGGCTATCGGTATGGGGGGAGGCAATTGACGGGGCTGACGATATGCGACTGACCGTTCTCGTGGCCTCGATGTTGAGCACCATAGCTGCCGCCGAAACTCCGGCGCTCTGGTTGCAGGAGCGGACGGCCTGCCTCGGCGCTCAGATGGATCAGGCACGAGCCGCGCGTAGCGGCAAACTCTCGCGGCAGGAGGCTGCAATGGTGGCGCGGCAGGTGATCGCTGCATGCCGCGCTACCTTCCCCGAGGAGGTTACTGCCAGGGAACGGGCGGGCATAGAAGGAGACGATCGTGCCATGATTGCGCAGTGGTTGCGAAGGCATTGACGGCCGCGCTCGCGCCAAGCCGATTGCCACCGGAAGACCGGCGAGCGTCACACCGCGGTCAAAATCCTTGTTGGCAAAGCCGCTTCCTGCCGTCTATCAGGCCGCGCAAGCCTCGGGGGCAACCGGGCGGCGATGGGCGAGGATGCGCCCCTGTCCGGTTACCCCACGCGGTCGTCGTGGGATTGTTCTGAAGTGCAAGGGCTGAAGCATGGCAACGCTTGAAGACGGTGTTTCCCCTACCCAGACGGTGGTGCCGCCGGGCGACGTGATCGAGAATCCGCGCCGTCGCGACTATCTGCAGATCGCCGCGGTGGCGTTTGCGGGCGTCGGCGGGGGCGTGACGCTTCTGCCGCTGATCAATTCGATGAACCCCGATGCGAGCACGCTCGCTTTGTCGACCACCGAGCTCGACGTTTCGGCGATCGAGCCCGGCCAGGCGATCAAGGCGAGCTTCCGCAAGCAGCCCTTGTTCGTGCGCAACCTCACCCCGGCGGAGATCGCCGCGGCCGATGCGGTTCCCGTATCGAGCCTGCGCGACCCGCAGTCGCTTGCCGACCGCACCAAGGAGGGCAAGCAGAACTGGCTGATCACGCTGGGCGTGTGCACCCATCTCGGCTGCGTGCCGCTGGGTGCCGGCGAGGGTGAGAATCGCGGGCCGTTCGGCGGCTATTTCTGCCCGTGCCACGGCTCGGCCTATGACACTGCCGGCCGCATCCGCCAGGGTCCGGCGCCGACGAACCTCGCGGTTCCGGAATATGAATTCACGTCCGACACTGTCGTCGTGGTCGGTTGAGGATAGACGCAGATGAGCTTTCCCTGGGCACGCCACTACGAACCCAAGAACCCGCTGACGCAGTGGATCGACAGCCGCCTGCCGCTGCCGCGCTTCGTTTATAACGCAGTCGGCGCCGGCTATCCGGTCCCGCGCAACCTCAACTATTTCTGGAACTTCGGCGTGCTCGCCGGGGTGGCGCTGATGGTTCAGATCGTCACCGGAATCGTGCTCGCGATGCACTTCCACTCCTCGGCCGCCGGTGCGTTCGAATCGGTCAATGTCGGCATGATGCGCGACGTCAACGCCGGCTGGTTCCTCCGCTTCGCGCACGCCAACGGCGCCAGCATGTTCCTGCTGGTAGTCTACATCCACATCTTCCGCGGGCTCTATTACGGATCGTACAAGGCACCGCGCGAGATGGTGTGGCTGATCGGCGTGGTGATCTTCCTGCTGCTGATGGCCACCGCGTTCATGGGCTACGTCCTTCCCTGGGGCCAGATGAGCTTCTGGGGCGCGCAGGTGATCACCGGCTTCTTCTCGGCGATCCCGGTCGTCGGCGAATGGATCCGCGTCTGGCTGCTCGGCGGCTATGCGCCCGACGACGCCACGCTCAATCGCTTCTTCTCGCTCCACTATCTGCTGCCCTTCGTGATCGCGGGTGCCGTGATCCTCCACATCTGGGCGCTCCACATTCCGGGTTCGTCGAACCCGACCGGCGTGGAAGTGAAGGGCGAGCAGGACACCGTCCCGTTCCATCCCTACTACACCGCGAAGGACGGCTTCGGGGTCGGCGTGTTCCTGATCGTCTTCTCGACGCTGATCTTCTTCTACCCCGATCTGCTCGGCCACCCGGACAATTACATCCCGGCCAACCCGCTCTCGACGCCGGCGCACATCGTCCCCGAATGGTATTTCTGGCCGTTCTACGCGATCCTGCGCGCCTTCACCGCGGACTTCATCATCCCGGCGAAGCTGTGGGGCGTGCTCGCGATGTTCGGCTCGATCCTGCTACTGTTCTTCCTGCCCTGGCTCGACAAGTCGCCGGTGCGCTCGGCGAACTTCCGTCCGGCCTATCGCATCGCGTTCTGGATCCTCGTCCTCGACGTGCTGATCCTGGGCTATTGCGGCGGCTCGGCCGCGACGCCGGCGGTGGTCATCACCAGCCAGGTCACCGCGGCGTATTATTTCGCGCACTTCCTGATCATCGTGCCGATCATTTCGCGCCTCGAGCGTCCCAAGCCGCTGCCCAACTCGATCACCGAGGCAGTGCTGGGCGACAAGGGTGGCTCGCGGATGACCGAAACGGCGCTGAGCGCGTAAAGGGGAATCGAGAAAATGCTTCCGCTGTTCATGCGCTCGATCAAGTTCCTCGTCGGCCTCGCCTTTATCGGCGTGCTGTTCCTCTCGCTGGTCGGCACCATCGTCGGCCTGGTGAAGGAGCCTCCGCAGCCGACCGCCGAGGAAGAGTTCCACCACCATCCCAAGCCGCTCAAGCTCGCGTCGGACGGGCCATTCGGCAAGTTCGACAACGCCCAGCTCCAGCGCGGTTTCCTGGTCTTCGAAAAGGTCTGCGCGAGCTGCCATTCGCTCAACCTGGCGTCGTTCCGCGATCTCCAGCAGATCGGCTACAACGAGGCCGAAGTGAAGAAGATCGCCAAGGACTGGCCGATCAAGCAGCCGGTCCAGGATCCCAAGGCGGGCACCTGGGGCGAGCGTGACAATCTCGCGTCGGACCGCTTCCCCAAGGTCTTTTATCCCGGCACCGGCACCCCGCCGGACCTGACCCTGATCGCCAAGGCCCGGCATAACGGCGGCGCGTACATCTATTCGCTGCTGACCGGCTATGAGGACAAGCAGCCCGCCGAGCTGCTCAAGAACTTCCCGGGCGCCAAGACCCCCGAGGGGTCGCACTACAACCCGTATTTCGCGAACCTCAACATCGCGATGCCGCCGCCGCTGACCGGCGACGATCAGGTGACCTATTCGGACGGCACCCGCGCGACCAAGGACCAGATGGCCAAGGACGTCGCCGCGTTCCTCGTCTGGAGCTCCGAGCCGACGCTGCAGAAGCGGCACGCCGCGGGCTTCGCGGTGGTGATCTTCCTGCTGATCGCGACCGGCCTGGCCTATGGCGCGTACCTCACCGTGTGGCGGGGTGTGAAGCACTAAGGCGCTGAAATCGTTGAACTAATAGAATCCCGCCGCGGCCCTGCCCGGCGGGATTTTCTTTTTCTGAGGCCGAATCGAATGCCGAACAACGAAGACATCCGGCAGCGCATCCGCACGATCCCTGATTTCCCCAAGCCGGGAATCCAATTCCGCGACATCACCACCCTGCTGCTCGACGCCGAAGGCCTCGCGCTGACGATCGACCGCATGGCCGAGGCCGTCGAGGGCAGGATCGACCTGGTCGCCGGCATCGAAGCCCGCGGCTTCCTGTTCGGCGCGGCGCTGGCGGTGAAGCTCGGCTGCGGGCTGCTGCTGATCCGCAAGGACGGCAAGCTCCCCGGCGCGACGATCGCCGAGGACTACGTCCTGGAGTATGGCACCGACCGCATCGCCATCCATGCCGATGCCTGCGCGCCCGGCGCCCGGGTACTGCTGGTCGACGACCTGATCGCCACCGGGGGCACCGCGCGCGCCGCGGTGCGGCTGCTGCGCAAGGCAGGGGCCGAGGTCACCCAGGCAGCGTTTGTCGTCGACCTGCCCGAGCTGGGCGGCGCCGACGCATTGCGCGGTGACGGGATCGCGGTCCACGCGCTGGTGGCGTTCGAAGGACACTAAAGGAACTTGGTCGCACGCGCCCCGTTCTAAGGCGCGAGAGGATCGCCAATGACTCTGTTTCGCCGCATCTCCGCCCTCGGGCTGCTCGCCGCCCTCGGCCTGAGCACCGCCGCCTGCATGGACGACGGCTATGGCTATTCGGGCGTCTCGCTCGGCTATGGCAGCCCCGCTTATTATGGCGGCGGCTATTATGACGGCTACGGCTATCCTGGGTACGGCGGCTTTGGCAGCTCGTATTTCGGCTGGTATGGCGACTATTATTATCCCGGTTCGGGCTATTACGTCTACGATCGCGACCGCCGCCCGCACCGCTGGAACGATGGCCAGCGCCGCTATTGGGAAAACCGCCGCAACAACTGGCGCGGCGACCGGGGCACGATCCGCGACAATTGGAACGGCTTCGGCAATCGCGGCCAATGGGATCGCGAGCGCCGCAATTGGAACGGCAGTGATCGCCGCACGTGGAATCGGGGCGAGGGCCGCACTTGGAATCGTGGTGAGGGTCGCACCTGGAATCGCGGAGAAGGGCGGACCTGGAACCGGGGCGACGGCGGCACGCGCAGCCGCGACGATGGCCGTCGCAGCCGCCGCGACTAGGCCGGGCGCCGCCGCATCAGCGCGATCGCGGTGAAGCTGAGCACCGGCTCGTCCTTATGATTGAACGTGGTCATCCGATTGCGGACGCTGCCCATTTCGGGACGGCTCCGCGAAGGGCGGACTTCGACGACTTCACTCTCGCAGCGGAGCACGTCGCCCGGATAGACCGGCTTGAGCCAGCGCAGTTCGTCGACCCCGGCAGCGCCCAGGCTCGCCTGGGGATGGGCCTTCATATGCTCGACGAGCATCGCCATCGTCATCGCGCAGGTGTGCCATCCGCTCGCGGCAAGCCGACCGAAATGGGTCTTCGCCGCCTCCTCGTCGGAGAGGTGGAAGGGCTGGGGATCGTATTTCGTGGCGAATTCGACGACCTCCTCGCGGGTTACCTGATAGCCGCCGAAGCTGCGTTTGAAGCCGACTTCGATATCGTCAAAATATAGCATGGCTTCAGTTTCGTCTGGAAACTGAGCGTATGCAAGCTTTCAGGGCGGGGCTGGGAAGTCGTGCAACGCACGGACCTGCACCTGGGTAGGAAGGCGGTTCGTCTTAACCGCTTCGTATGAGTCGGAGCGGTAGCAAGTGCATCATGCGGCGCGCTTATTTGCTCCAAGGACGCGGTTCGAGCCGCCTGTTCCCCGCCGGCCTTTGGGTGCTGGCCGGCGCGCTGTCGATCGTATTCGGCATGTCGCTCGGCTCGCCGGCGCTGGGGGTCGGCATCCTCGCGGTGGCGTCGATCGCTAGCCAGATCGTCGGGCATCGGCGCTTGTCTGTCCTTGCGGCGCGCCTCGCGGGGCTGGCACGGATCGAGCCGAGCGGTGCGCATTGGATGACGCTGTGCCATGCTGCCGATGCGATCGAGGACCGGCTGCGCAGCACCGAGGATCGGATCGAACAGCGCCACGCACTAACCGGCCTGCCGACTCGCGAGCCGCTGCTGGCGCGGATGAAAGCGGAGGGTGCAGGGACGCTGGGACTGCTCGCGCTCAACGATTTCGATCGGTTGTGCGCCTTCGATCCCGCGCTCGCCGATCGCGCGTTGAAGCAGTTCGCCGCGCGGATCGTGCGGATGGTGGGAAGCGAGCGGATGGTCGCGCATGTCGATCGATCGCACTTCGCCTTGTGGTTCGGGCCCGGCGTGACGGGTGAGGATGCCGAGCGCCAGCTCGTCGCGATCGGTTATGCGTTGGGCGACGTGATGCACGAGGGCGGGCGCGAATTGGTGCCCGAGGTGCGCGTGCACCATGCCGCCTGGACTGCGGAGGAACCTGCGCCTGCTACGTTGGCGCGGGTGCTCGCCGCCTGCGCGGCGGGGCCGGAGGGACCGATCCAGGTTCAGCGGATCGATGCGGCGTCGGCCGCAGCCGAGCGCGACCGCTATGCACTGGAACAGGATCTGCGCGGTGCGCTCGCCAATGGCGAGTTCGAGCTGCGCTATCAACCGCAGATCGATGCAGCGAGCGGGCGGGTGAGCGGTGCCGAGGCGCTGCTGCGCTGGCGGCATCCCGAGCGCGGGATGGTCTCGCCCACGTTGTTCATCCCGGTGCTCGAAGAGGCTGGGCTGATCGAGGAAGTGGGACTCTGGGCGCTCAATGCCGCCTGCCGCGAGGCGCGAAGCTGGCACAGGCTGGGGCAGGGGCCGCTGACCGTCGCGGTCAACGTCTCGGCGCATCAGCTCGACGGCGCCGACCTGCACAGCCGGATTAAGCGCACGCTCGAGCGCCACTCGCTGCGCGCTGGCATGCTCGAGATCGAGCTGACCGAGAGCGCTGCCGCCGCCGATGTGAATCGCGCCGAACGATTGTTCGAGGGGCTGCGGGGCCTGGGCATCCATATTGCGATCGACGATTTCGGCACGGGCTTCTCCAGTCTTTCGGCGCTGCGGGTGCTCGCCTTCGACAAGATCAAGATCGACCGCCAGTTCGTCACCGAGGTCGAGGCGCGGCGCGACAGCCAAGCGATCTGCCAGAGTGTTATCGCACTCGCCCGTGGACTCGGCATCCGCGTGATCGCGGAAGGGGTCGAGCGCGAGGAGGAATATCTCTGGCTGCGCCGTCACGGCTGTTCGGAGTTCCAGGGCTATTATTTCTCGCCGCCGCTCGGCGCGCCCGATTTCCAGGCGTTCGTCCGCAATCCCGCTGCGCTGCGCGATCGCCTCGCGCTCGATGCGCGGCACGTCCAGACCAAGCTTTCCCGGAGACTCGCCCGATGAAACCGTTGTTGCGCATCGTCGCGCTGGCCAGCCTCGCCGCGCTCGCCGCCTGTTCGAAGGGATCGGCGCCCCGGCCGGTGGCACTGAGCGCGCCGGTGGGCGAGGCCGATATCGGCGGCGTCCAGGCGCTGCTGATGCAGGGCGACCGCAAGGGCGCGGAGAAGCAGCTCAAGCCGCTGCTCAAGCGCGAGCCGATGAACCCCAGGCTGCTGTTGCTGCGAACCTCGATCGAGGGGGACGCCAAGGAACTGCTCGGCCCGACCAATTATCCCTATACGGTGCGTGCGGGCGAGACGATCGAGGCGCTGGCCGACCGGCTGCTCGGCAACCGGCTCAAGGCCTATCAGCTCGCGCGCTACAACGACATCGCCAACCCCGCGACGCTGACCGCGGGGACGGTGTTGCGCATTCCCGGCACGCCGCCGCGCCCCAAGCCTGCGCCGACGCCCGACCGGCCGCGCGCGGCGCCTGCCCCGGTGCGGCCCAAGCCCGCCGCACCTGCACCTGCACCCGCGCCGGCCAAGCCGGCTGCCAACCCGGCGGCGGCGCAGCGTGCGCGTTCGGCGGGGCTGGCGGCGCTCAATCGTGGCGCGGTTCAGCAGGCGGTGTCGCTGCTGCAGCGCGCGGCTGCGCTTGATCCGGGCAATGCGGTGATCCAGCGCGACCTCCAGCGCGCGCAGCGGATCGCAGCGACGGTCCGCGCGCGGCAATAGCCCAAAAATCTCCCAGCAAGCTGGGGAAGGAATTGCGAAGCTTGTCAGCCCTTCGAGCGGCCAGAGGAAGAAATCCTTAAGTTCCCGGCGCTAAGCGATAGGCCTAAGCGGGATCTGAAGACCTATGGAACGGCTGGGACGGTACAGGATCGAGGCGCGGATCGGCGAAGGCGCGATGGCGGACGTGTATCGCGCGCTCGACCCCGATATCGGCCGCACGGTGGCGATAAAGGCGCTCAAGCCCGATTATCGCCGCGATCCTGAACTCGGCGCGCGCTTCCTGCGCGAGGCGCGAGCGGCGGGCGCGCTCAATCATCCCAATATCGCGACGATCTACGACGTCGGCGAGGCCGATGGCGTGCCGTACATCGCAATGGAACTGGTCGAGGGACGGCCGCTCGATACCGTGCTCCAGGCGCAGGGGCGGATGCCGTTCGAGCGCGTGCTGGCGCTCGGCGCGCAGTTGAGCGACGCGCTCGCATATGCGCATGCGCAGGGCATCGTCCACCGCGACGTCAAGCCTTCGAACATCCTGCTGTCTTCGGACGGCAAGACCGCCAAGCTGCTCGATTTCGGCGTGGCGCGGACCAGCGATTGCGATGGCCAGCTGGCGCGCACCCAGGCCGGACAGATGATCGGCACGCCGCGTTACATGAGCCCCGAACAGGCGCTCGGGCTGCCGGTCGATGCGCGTTCCGACCTGTTTTCGCTGGGCGCGGTGCTTTACGAGATGGTCACCGGCAACACCGCGTTCGACGCGACCGGGCTCGCCACGCTTGCGTTGCAGATCGCGAAGGAGCGCGTGACACCGATCGAGCGATCGGCTGCCGATTGCCCGCCCGGGCTGCGCCAGATCATCGAGAAATCGCTCGCCAAGAAGCCCGACCAGCGTTTCGCCGATGGTGGGCAGTTGCTCCAGGCGCTGCGGCGCGAGACTGCGGCGCTGAGTGCCGAGGATAGCGTGACGCGGCGTGGTATCTCGCTGCGGTTCAAGCTGCCCTTCGCGCTGGTAAGCATCACGCTGATCGCGCTGCTGCTCAGCATCTCGGCAATCCTGACGCGCCAGCAGCGCGCGCTCGAACATATGGCGGTGACGTCGGGCGAGACGATCGCGACCTTCGTCGCCAAGAACGCCGCGGTGCTGCTCGCCGACAATGCAGGGCTGCCGGCGGCCGAGCAGGACTGGGCGCCGCTCCAGGCCTTCGTCACCGCCGCCAGCCAGGACGGCGGGGTGCGCGGGATCGTCGTCGTCGATGCCGGCGGCACGATCCGCGCGGCGAGCGACGGGCGTCGCGTCGGCCAGCATTATGCTCGGCCGAGCGGCGAGGAGCGCCTTAGCGACGCGGTGACTAATGCAAATGATGGAAGGGGTGGCGCGCTGCGCTTCATCCGGCCGATCCGCTATGCCGGCGCCGATTTCGGACAGGTCGATATGCTGCTGCCGCGCACCTCGCTCGACGCGGCGATGGCCAATGCGCGGATGCTGCTGATCGTGCTCGCCGGGATCATCATGACCGTGGTGAGCGTGATCGGCTATCTGAGCGGCGCGACGGTGGTGCGGCCGCTGCGCCGGCTTCAGGCGAGCTTCGACGAGGCGCGGGCGAGCGGCTTCGCGCTGCGTATCTCGCATCGCCGCCGCGACGAGATCGGCGCGCTGTTCGACGGGTTCAACCGGCTTGCCGCCGAGACCGAGCCGAAGCTCCAGGGCGCCCAGGCTCAAGCGCCGGCGCTCGAGGCCACCTGCATCCAGATCGCCCCCAAGCGAGCCGCGTAAATGTACATGCTCCAGCTATTCGACGTCGACGACAGCGTCCAGCCGATCGACGCGCGGCTGCTGCGCGACGGGGCGATTCGCATCGGCCGCGATACCCAGTGCGACTGGCCGATCGCCGATCCCGACCGGGCACTGTCGCGCGAGCATTGCGAAGTCGCAGTGTCGGCCGACGGGCTGATCGTCCGCCCGATCGGCACCAATGGCGTGTTCGACGATTCGACGGGCGACCGGCTGCCCGATCTGGTCGACGTGCCGGTCGAGATTCCTTTTACGCTGCGGATGGGGCGCTTCCGTATCGCGGCGACGCGCGCACCGCTTGACGACGAGGTTACCGATACGACGCGGACGATGGTGCTGACCCCGCCGCTCGGCGCCTCGACTTCGGTTCCGACCGACTGGAGCGACGCGCAGCCGCTGGCAGCATCAGGGGGCGAATCGCTGTTGGAGGCATTCTGCCGAGGCGCGGGGCTCGACGCCTCGCTGCTGTCGGGCGAGGAGCCGGCCGAGGTGATGGAGCGCGCGGGCGCGGTCTATCGGCAGATGGTGCTCGGGATCGCCGATTTGATGGTCGAGCGGGATCGCGCGCGCGGGCGCTACAATCTCAGCCGCACGACGATCGGCGGCACCGGCAACAATCCGTTCAAATGGGCGCCGACCCAGCGGCTGGCGATCGACCTGCTGTTGTCGGGCGTAGGCGGGTTCCTGTCCGGCCCCGCGGCGATCGGCAGTTCGCTCCAGGACGTGAAGCGGCATTTGATCGCGACCTTTGCCGGGCTCCAGGCCTCGCTGCGCCAGGCGGTCTCGAGCTTCGACCCCAAGGATATCGATGCGGCGGTGGCGAAGAACGGCTCGCTGCTCAAGAGCAAGCACGCCCTGCAAAGCCAGGAGATCGAGATGCGGCACGCCGATCTGGTGCGCCAGCTGGAGGGCGAGGAGGGGACGCTCGACCGCGCCTTCGTCCAGGCCTATGCCGCTGCCGAGCAGAGCAAATGAGGTTGGGCCTGGCGCGATCCCAAGACATCGAAGCGTTCCGCTCCGTCTCCCGCAGCCATGTCGGGCGCGTGCGCCAGGTCAACGAGGATCGCGTGCTCGACCGGCCCGATCGCGGGTTGTGGGCAGTCGCCGACGGGATGGGCGGACACCGCGGCGGCGACATCGCCGCCGAGCTGGCGATCGCGGCGCTGCGCGGGGTTGCCGATGCTGACTCGCCGGTTCGCGGCGAGGCGATCCTCGCCGCGCTCGAAAGTGCCAATGGCCAAATACTGGCACGGAGCGAGGCGGCCGGCGGCGTGATCGGATCGACGATCGTCGCGCTCCATGTCGCCGAGGGTGAGGCGCAGATTTTCTGGGCAGGGGACAGCCGTGCATATCGGGCGCGGGACGGGCGCTGGGAGCAGGCCACGCGCGACCACAGCCTGGTCCAGCAGCTGGTTGACGAAGGGCTAATCGATCGCGAACAGGCCAGGCGGCATCCGCAGGCGCATGTCATTACGCGGGCGCTGGGGGTCGAAGGTAAAGTCGAGGTCGAGCGCGTATCGTTTGCAGTCGAGCCGGGCGACGTGCTGCTGCTCTGCTCGGATGGACTCAGCCGGTCGCTGGGTGGCAATGGCACGGGAGCGGATGAGCAGGCGGCCGAGCGGTTGCTTACCGAAGCGCTCGAAAAGGACGGCAGCGACAATATCACCTTTGTGCTGGTTGGGATCGGCTGACCCACCCACCGTTCGTTTCGAGCGAAGTCGAGAAACCGGGCCGGGCCCTTCGTAGGCGTTTCTCGACTTCGCTCGAAACGAACGGAAGGATAAACGCTAGCCCCCGGCCCTACGCGAACACCCCCACCACCGACTTGACCTCGAGAAACTCAGCAAGCCCGAACTTGCCGTGCTCGCGACCGTTGCCCGATTGCTTGTAGCCGCCAAAGGGCAGGTTCGGATCGGGTTGGCCGCCATTGACATAGACCATGCCGGCACGCAGCCGCGGGGCGACGCGGCGAACGCTCTCGGCATCGCCGAATACCACGGCCGACAGCCCGTAATCGGTGTCGTTGGCGATGCGGATCGCGTCTTCCTCGTCGTCGTAGGGAATGATCGTCACCACCGGTCCGAAAATCTCCTCGCGCGCGATCGTCATGTCGTTGCGGACGTTCGAGAAGAGAGTCGGCTTGACGAAATAGCCGGTCTCGATGCCGTCGGGGCGGCCGGGGCCGCCGGTCTCGAGCTTGGCGCCCTCCTCGAGCCCCTTGGCGATCAGGCCCTGGATCTTGTCCCATTGGGTCCTGTTGACCACCGGGCCGATATGGCGGCCCTCTTCGGCGGGATCGCCGGTCTGGGTGGCCTTCATCGTCTCGGCGGCGATCGCGGCAGCCTGGTCCTGAAGATGCCGGGGTACCAGCAGGCGGGCAGGGGCGATGCAGCTCTGCCCCGAATTCATCAGCACGCTGAACAGCGTCCCCGGCACCGCCTTGGCGAGGTCGGCGCTCTCCAGCACCAGCGACGGCGACTTGCCGCCCAGTTCCTGGTGGACGCGCTTGACCGTGTCGGCGGCATTCTTGGCGACGAGCACGCCGGCGCGAGTCGATCCGGTGAAGCTCACCATGTCGACGCCCTTGTGCGTCGAGAGCGCGGTGCCCACGCCGGGTCCGTCGCCGTTGACGAGGTTGAACACGCCGGCGGGGACGCCCGCGGCGTCTAGCACTTCGGCGAAGATCGCGGCGCAGGCCGGCGCTTCTTCCGAGGGCTTGAGCACCATCGTGCATCCGGCGGCGAGCGCGGGGGCGACCTTCGAGACGATCTGGTTGAGCGGCCAGTTCCACGGCGTGATCATCGCGACCACGCCAATGCCCTCGTGGACGACCAGGCTTTTGCCGATCCTCTCCTCGAAGGCAAAGCTGCGCAGCGCCTCGATCGCCGCCTTGAAGTGGCCGATCCCGCTGCCGACCTGCGCGGTCCTGGCGAGGCTTAGCGGGGCGCCCATCTCCAGGCTGATCGCCTCGGCCATGTCGGCGGCGCGGGCCTTGTACGCGTCGAGGATGCGCTCGATCAGCGCGATGCGCTCGTCGACGCTGGTGCGCGAGAAGCTCTCGAACGCACGCCTCGCGGCGGCGACGGCCTTGTCGACATCCGCGGCGGAACCCAGCGTGATCTCGGAGACGGGCGCTTCGGTGGCGGGGTTGATGACCTGGTGGACGGTGCCGCCGTCGCTCGCAACCCAGGCGCCGTCGATATAGTGCTTCAGGTGACTGCGCATCCGCCTCTCCGATTCGAACTTCCGGTATGGTGGACTAAATGGCGGGCGGGTGCGTCGGTTGCAAGCCGCGGTCAGCGCGATAGGACTATTGTGAGGTCGGCGCCGCTGGCGACACCGGTGCAGGTGCAGGCACTTTTGCAGGCTTCTTTGCAGCACCGTTCGCGGGTTTCTGAGCGAAATCCACAGCCTGGTCGCGGAGCTCCTTGGTATCCTCGTCGATGTCCACCCCCTTCTCGGTCGCGGACTGATTGATCAGCGAGCGCATGCCGAGGTTCGTGCAATAACGCGCGTAATCCCGGATTATCGACTGGGCTCGCGAGTAGGTGGTGGGGAGCGTTTTGGCTCCAAGCGCGCGGACCTTGTAATTCTCTTGGGCGGAGCGAACGAGCTTCTGCACATTCGAAAGCTCAGGGGCGATCAAGAACGCCTCGTCATAGTTGCGCCATGCAGAATCGGCGAAGCCGAAGCTGGCCGCGAAGGCGGCTATGACATCCTTGCCGGCGCCGAAAGCGGTGAGCAGGGCGTTCGAGCCTGTGCCGATGTCGTTCGTCAGGGAACGTCCATATCGCCGTCGCATTGCGCTCTCGACCGTCTTGTTGAGAAAGCGATCGCAATAGGCGTCACCGAGATTGAACCCTGCTTCCAGATACGCCTTGGCGCTCCCGTCTGGAATTTTGGCAATAGTTTTACCATCCTTGCCGATCGAGGAGCGAAGCAGCAGGTAATCTGCTACCAGGAAGTCGTCTTCGCCCTTGTTGTTGTCGCGAGCATCGACGAACACAGCGGTCGGGTTTTTGGGCGTGCCGAGCGCATTGTTCAGATTGGTCGAGGCGCAGCCGCCGAGAAGGGCTAGCGGAATGCCTAGAAGAGCGGATTTCATTTTCTTCCCCCTGACCGGATTGGGCTCGACCCAAGCAAGGAAGATAAGCGGTCCGCTGTTTGGTGTTTGTGAGAAAGCGCACAGGCGCGTTTCGGCCACGATGCTCAAGCAAAACGCCCGGGCCTTTCGACCCGGGCGTTTTGCTGTCCGTGCTGATCGCGGAGATCAGCCCGAATAATACATGTCGTATTCGACTGGGCTCGGCGTCATCTCCCAACGGGCGACTTCGGCGCGCTTGATCTCGACATAAGCGGCGATCTGGTCGCGGGTAAACACGTCGCCCTTGAGCAGGAAGTCCTGATCGGCCTCGAGGCTGTCGAGCGCTTCGCGGAGCGAGGCGCAGACGGTCGGGACCTGCTCGAGTTCTGCCGGCGGCAGGTCGTACAGGTTCTTGTCCATCGGGTCGCCTGGATGGATGCGGTTCTGGATACCGTCGAGGCCGGCCATCAGCAGCGCTGCGTAGCAGAGATACGGATTGGCGAGCGCATCGGGGAAGCGGAATTCGACGCGCTTGGCCTTGGCGCCGGTGCCGTACGGGATGCGGCACGAAGCCGAGCGGTTGCGCGAGGAGTACGCGAGCAGCACGGGGGCTTCATAGCCCGGGACTAGCCGCTTGTAGCTGTTGGTCGACGGGTTGGTGAAGGCGTTGAGCGCCTTGGCATGCTTGATCACGCCGCCGATGAAATACAGGCACATGTCGCTCAGGCCCGCATAGCCGTTGCCGGCAAACAGCGGATTGCCCTTATCCCAGATCGAGATGTGGGTGTGCATGCCGCTGCCGTTATCTTCCTTGATCGGCTTGGGCATGAACGTCGCGGTCTTGCCATAGGCATGCGCGACCTGGTGCACGACATACTTGTAGATCTGCATGCGATCGGCGGTCTGGACCAGCGTGCCGAAGGTCAGGCCGAGCTCGTGTTGCGCGGCGGCGACTTCGTGGTGGTGCTTGTCGCAGGGCAGGCCCATTTCGAGCATCGTTGCCACCATCTCGCCGCGGATGTCGACGGCGCTGTCGACCGGGGCGACGGGGAAATAGCCACCCTTGGCGCGCGGACGGTGGCCGAGATTGCCGGCCTCATATTCCTTGCCCGAATTGCCCGGCAGTTCGATGTCGTCGATCGCGTAATAGCTGGTCGAATAGCTGTTCTCGAAGCGGACGTCGTCGAACATGAAGAACTCGGCCTCGGGGCCGACATAGACGGTGTCGCCGATGCCCAGCGTCTGGAGATAGGCCTCCGAGCGCTTGGCGGTCGAGCGCGGGTCGCGCGAATAGAGCTCGCCGGTCGAAGGCTCGACGACGTCGCAGACCAGGATCAGCATTGGCGTGGCCGAGAAAGGATCGACCCAGACCGCATCGAGATCGGGCTTGAGGATCATGTCGGACTCGTTGATCGCCTTCCAGCCCTCGATCGAAGAGCCGTCGAACATCAGGCCGTCAGTCAGCTCGTCCTCGCCGATTACCCCGGCGACCATGGTGAGGTGCTGCCACTTGCCCTTGGGGTCGGTGAAGCGAAGATCGATCCATTCGATCTCCTGGTCCTTCACCATCTTCAGGATGTCATTGGCCGAGTTCGCCATGGTAGATGCCCTTTCGCTCTCTTTCGTGGGCCCGACGAATCGGGCAATAAAATTACCTGTTTGCGCGCTGCAATATTACAGTGCTGCGCCGCGTCAAACGGCGTTTTCGTTCCGCTCGCCCGTGCGGATGCGTAGGGCGGTCTCGACCGGGATGACGAAGATCTTGCCGTCGCCGATGCGGCCGGTCTGCGCCGCGGTGGCGATCGCTTCTACCACGCGGTCGGCGAGGGTGTCGTCCACCACCACTTCGAGCTTCACCTTGGGGAGGAAGTCCACCACATATTCGGCGCCGCGATAGAGCTCGGTATGGCCCTTCTGACGGCCAAAGCCCTTGGCTTCGGTGACGGTGATGCCGCTGACGCCGACTTCGTGCAGCGCTTCCTTCACTTCATCGAGCTTGAACGGCTTGATGATCGCTTCGATCTTTTTCACGTGTTCCCCCAAAGGAAATGAGGCAGTCCCCATAGCGCGCGTCTGGCAACATCCGTGCCAGAGGCGAAATCGAGGATGCCCCTCCGGTCGCACGCCACGCAAGGCTAAACAAGTGCCTGTCAAACGGGCAACGACCAACGGCCTGCCTCATTCGGCGGCACGAAGGCTCCCCAAGCGCAATATATTCACATATGTGATGGAACCGGAGGCTAATCTTCACGTTTGCGCATCCGAAACGAGCATCGCGGAGTATTGCATGCAGCTTTGGCCGATGGACGAGCCGGCCGAGATCCGGCGCAGTCACGACAGCAGGACCGTGGCGAAGGGACCTCTGGTGATCATGGCCCACGGCCTGCTGGCAATCGCGGACGACGCGCGCGACGGCTATCGGATCTGCAGCGCGATTGGCGAGCTCGATGCCGAGCAGGCAGAGGAAGCGCTGCGGCGGTGGACGGTGCCGCGCTACCACGCGGCCTGAACGCGCGACCGGCCGAGCGCAGCGGCGCTCGCCTCGCGGCGCCGAGTGTATTAGACATCAGCACCGGAAATCATCGGGGTGGGGCGCGGGGGCGCTGCCGCACCTCCGTTAAGGCAAGCGTTCAGGGGGATCCGTAATGACGATTCGCAAGTTCTTCGCGCTCGGCGCTGCAGTGGCGACGCTGATGCTCGGTGCCACGCCGGCGGCGGCGCAATTCGGTGGGCTGGGGGGTCTCGCCAAGAAGGCGGGCATCAGCATGCCGAGCCTGCAAAAGGCACCGATTTCCACCAGCCTGCCCGACGCCAAATGGGGCGACGCAAGCAAGGACGGCTTCACCCCGCGCGAGCCAAAGCGCAATCTCGCGACGCTCCAGCGCACGCCGAATGGCGGATTCGTGCTGCAAGCCGGCTATTATGAATTCCACGACCAGAGCTATTGCCTCCATGCCGGCACCCACGGGCCTGGCGGCGGCGACGGCTATCTGTTCGGCCCGACCAAGGGGGCGGCCCAAGATGCAGTGACGACGATCCTGCGCAACTCGGTCAATCATCCCGAGATCAGCCAGCAAAAGATCCAGACCCTGCTCTGGGCGATCGTCGCGCGGGCCAAATTCGAGGACTTGTCGAGCGAGCACAAGGTGGTCGCGGCGGCGTTGCTCAGCCCGCGCCAGCTCGCTGCGCTCAACCGTAACGCGCTCGACATGCTCACCCGCGGACCGATCGCCGACAATCTGCCGAGCGGAGTGCGCCAGGTGCTACAGGCCGAGGCGGACCTGCGGCGCATGCTCGCTTCGCCTGGCACCAGCTTCGCCGATCTCGAAGCGGTAGCGGTGCTCGCCGGCGCGGCGGGAATCGGGCCGGGCAGCCAGGACGTGCCCTCCGGTCGCTGGAGCGCGCATCCGGATGGCTATTGGATTCGCTATTTGCCGCAGGGCTATAGCAACACCGTGGTCAACATCTGGGTGCCCCAGGGCAGCGCGGGCGTGGGCAAGGAATATGATCCGGCGACGCACATTGCCGTGCCGGGGAACACCAACCGCCAGCGGCTCGCCCAGTCGGGCCGGGCCTATGGGGGGCATTGAGCCCTAAAACTCCCCTTCCTGCGTGCAGGGAGGGGAGCAGGATCAGTAAGGCGGCCGGTCCAGCCCCTTCGGACTGGTCGTGAAGATCTCGCAGCCGGTCTCGGTGATGCCGATCGAATGCTCGAACTGCGCCGAGAGCGAGCGGTCGCGGGTCACCGCGGTCCAGCCGTCGTCGAGCAGCTTCACGTCGGGGCGGCCGACGTTGATCATCGGCTCGACAGTAAAGAACATGCCAGGACGCAGCTCCGGGCCGGTGCCGGGGCGGCCGACATGGACGACTTCGGGCGCGTCGTGGAATACTTGGCCAAGGCCATGCCCGCAGAAATCGCGGACCACGCCATAGCGGTGCTTTTCGGCGTGGCGCTGAATCGCATGGCTGATGTCGCCGAGATGGTTGCCCGGCCGGGCCTGTTCGAGCCCAAGCATCAGGCATTCATAGGTCACGTCGACCAGCCGGCGCGCCTTGATCGGCACGTCGCCGACCAGATACATCCGGCTGGTATCGCCGTGCCAGCCGCCGAGCATCGGGGTGACGTCGATATTGACGATGTCGCCGTCCTTGAGCGTGCGATCGGACGGAATGCCGTGGCAGACGACATGGTTGATCGAGATGCAGCAGCTGTGCGTGTAGCCGCGATAGCCGAGCGTCGCGGGCACGCCGCCCGCGGCGATCGTCATATTGCGGACGATGTCGTCGAGCTCGTCGGTGCGTACGCCGGGGACGACATGCGGCACCAGCGCGTCGAGGATCTCGGCGGCGAGTTGGCCCGCCTTGCGCATGCCTTCGAAGCCTGCGGGTCCGTGGAGCTTGATCGCGCCGTCGCGCGCCTGCGGCATGTCTTCGGTGACGGTGACATATTCGGTCATGCGCGGCGATATAGGCGTTTGCGTGCCGGTTTGCGAGGCTCTAGGCCATCGCCATGAGCGAGCGCATCTGGACCGCGGCACTGGTGGTGATCGGCGACGAGATTCTCTCGGGCCGCACGCAGGACAAGAATGTCGCGCAGCTCGCCTCCTGGCTCAACGTCCAGGGCATCCGGCTGGCCGAAGTGCGCGTGGTGCCCGATGTGCAGGACGCGATCGTCGAGGCAGTCAACGCGCTGCGCGTCCGCAACGATTACCTCTTCACCACCGGCGGGATCGGGCCGACGCATGACGACATCACCGTCGATGCGATCGCCGTGGCGCTCGGCGTTTCGGTGGTGGTGCATCCGCAGGCGCGCGCGGTGCTCGAACGTCATTACGAGACGCGCGGCGGGCTGACCGATGCCCGGCTGCGGATGGCAAGGGTGCCCGAGGGGGCGGACCTGATCGCCAACCGGATGTCCGGCGCGCCCGGGATCCGCTGGGGCAATGTCTTCATCCTCGCCGGGGTGCCGCACATCACCGCGGGGATGCTCGACGCACTGACCGGCACGCTCGAGGGCGGGCTGCCGGTGCTGTCGCGCACGGTGGGGGCGTGGGTCGCCGAGAGCGAGATCGCCGAGATGCTCGGCGAGACCGAGCGCGCGCATCCCGGCGTGTCGATCGGCAGCTATCCGTTCTTCCGCGAGGGCAAGACCGGCGCGAACTTCGTAGTGCGCGCGACCGACGCGGCGCTGGTCGACCGAGTCGTGGAAGCGCTGCTTGGGGGGTTGCGGGCCGCGGGCAGGGAGCCGATCGAGGGCGGGATTTGACGGAATTTATTGCAAGCCCATCGCGACAATCCTGCGACTCTATCGCATTAGCCGGCTGAACAGGCTGCGATCCCTGAGAATTTCGCGCGCGGCGTTGTGGCCGGGCGCGCCGGTGACGCCACCGCCGGGGTGGGTGCCCGCGCCGCACATGTAGAGCCCCGCGATCGGGCCACGATAGTTGCCATGGCCTAGCATCGGACGCGCCGCCCAGAGTTGGTCGAGCGACATATGGCCGTGCATGATGTCGCCGCCGACCAATCCGAACTTGCGCTCCAGGTCGAGCGGCGAATGGATTTGTCGCGCGATGACCGATGCCTTGAAATTAGGGGCATGCTTCGTGACCGTGTCGATGATCCGGTCGGCGGCCGCCTCGCGTTCTTCGTCCCAGCTGCGGCCGCCCGGGAGCACCGGCGCGAATTGCTGGCAGAACAACGCGGCGACGTGGCGACCCGGCGGGGCGAGGCTGTCGTCCACGCTAGAGGGAATCGTCATCTCGACGATCGGTTCGTCGGAAAAGCCGTTGGCGCGCGCGCTGGTATAGGCGCGGTCCATGTAATCGAGCGTCGGGCAGATCATGATGCCGGCGCCGTGATGCTCGCCGATCCCCGGCAGCACGGTGAAGTCGGGCAGCTCGGATAAAGCGACGTTCATCCGGAAGGTGCCCGAGCCGGCCTTGTACTGATCGATACGCCCCGCGAATTCGGGCGACAGATCGGCGCGGTCGATCAAGTTGCGATAGAGCAATGCGGGGCCGACATTCGCCGCCACGATCCCGGCCGCGATCTCCTCGCCGCTTTCGAGGCGGACGCCGGCGACCTTCCCCCCATCGACCAGCACGCGCGACACCGGCGCTTCGAGGCTGATCTCGACGCCCGCCTCGATGCACGCCTCGGCCATCGCCTGCGTGATCGCGCCCATCCCGCCGATCGAATGCCCCCAGGCGCCCTTCTTGCCGTTCACTTCGCCGAAGACGTGGTGGAGGAGGACGTAGGCGCTGCCCGGCGTATCGGGGCTGGCATAATTGCCCACTACCGCGTCGAAGCCGAATGCCGCCTTCACATAGTCATTCTCGAACCAGCCATCGAGGAAGTCGCGCGCGGATTTGACGAACAGGTCGAGCGTGTCGCGCTGTGCCTCCAGGCTCATCCCCGCCAGCCTGCGCCCCTGCGCGGCTGCGGCGAGCAGCGCGCGCAGGCCCCCGCCGGCATTTGGCGGGGTTTTGAGCGCCAGGTCGCGCAGCACCTGCGCAACGCGTTCGAGCGCGGCTTCGTAGGCGGGCAGCGCCTGGGCGTCGCGCGCCGAGAAGCGGGCGAACTCGGCGCGGGTCCGCGCGCTGCCGCCGCCCAGCTTCACATAGCCGCCATCATGCGGCAGGAAGTTGGAAATCGGCCGCTCCGCCACGCGCCAGCCGCGTTGGTGCAGCCGCATGTCGGCGATGACCTTGGGACGGAGCAGGCTGACCGTGTAGCTCGCCGTCGAATTGCGGAAGCCGGGATGGAATTCCTCGGTCACCGCCGCCCCGCCGACGATATGCCGGCGCTCGAGGACGTGCACCTTGAGCCCGGCGCGCGCCAGGTAGAACGCGCAGACCAGCCCGTTATGCCCGCCGCCGACGATCAGGGCGTCGGTGCGGTGGGTCATGGCTTACTTCGCGAGCGCGGTGACGACGCGCTTGTAGAAGGTGATCGCCGGAGCGATCTCGCTCACCGGGATGCGCTCGTTGAGGCCGTGGGCGAAACTGTCGCTCGATTTCATGAACAACGGACTGACGCCGTAGCTCGCCACGCCCTTGCCCCGAAACCACATGCTGTCGGTCGCGCCCGCCGACATCACCGGGACTACCGGCACGTCGGGGAATCGGGCACGCACGGCCTTGGTGATGACCTTCATCAGCTCGGGGCGAAGCGGCGAGGCGTCGCTCGGCACCGATCCGCTCTCGACCTTGGTCACCTTGATCGTCGGATCGGCGACCAACTCGGTCAGCTTGGCCTGGACCTCGGCGATCGGCGTGCCAGGGAAGATGCGGCAATTGATGTTGGCGGTGGCGCGCTGGGGCAGCGCGTTGGTCGCGTGGCCGGCATTGGCGAGCGTCGCGACGCAGGTCGTGCCGGTCTGGCCGACGAAGCCGGGATCGGCGCGCAGGATCGCACGGGCCTCAGCATCCTCGGGATTGGCAGCGAAGCGGCGCATCGCGTCGGCGAGCTTGGCGTCGGCGGTGCGGGCGGCAGTGGCGGCCCAGCTTGCCTTGGTGATCTCGTTGACCTGGCCGGGGAATTCGTACGCCTCGATCTTCGCTAGCGCGGCGGCGAGCTGGTAGATCGCATTGGGCTTCCGCGGCGCGCTTGAATGGCCGCCGGGGTTGGTGATCGCCAGCTCGAAATCGGCATAGGTCTTCTCGGCGCCCTGCACGCCGAACATCACCGGCTTGCCGCCCTCGTCCATGTCGCCGCCGCCGCCGTCGATGTTGAGCAGCAGCTCGGCGTCGTGGAATTCGGCGGCGAGCGCGGCGGTGGTCTTCATCGCCGTCTCTTCGTCGCCCGAGAGGAGCATCACGATGTCGCGGCCGGGCTTGAAGCCTTCGCGCTTCAACTGGATCATCGAGGCAATGAAGGTCGAGACGTCGAACTTGTTGTCGCTCGCGCCGCGGCCGAACAGATAGCCGTTCTCGACCACCGGGGTAAATGGATCGCGCTCCCAATCGGCGGGTTTGGCCTCGACCACATCCATATGGCCTGAGATGTAGATCGGCTTTGCACCATTCTTCGCCTTGCCGGTGCCGCGATAGCGCGCGACCAGATAGGCGGTGTCCCCCAGCTTCTCGACGCGGACATCGCCCTCGGCGAACCCGCCGGCGACGAGCTGCGACTTGAGATAGGTGGCGTAGTCGAAGGTCTGATTGGCCGCGCCCGCGACAGTGCGGAAGGCGACACCGCGCTTGAGCAGGTCCAGCGCCTGTGTCTCGGCCTGTGTCTGCGCCATTGCCGGGCCGGCGACGAGCGCCCCTGCGAGGAAAGCCGCGAGGTGGCGCATGAGGCGGAGGCTCCGATAAGAAGAATGGAGCGGGTGAAGGGAATCGAACCCTCGTCGTAAGCTTGGGAAGCTTCTGCTCTACCATTGAGCTACACCCGCCCGAGCCGCCCGGTTGCCACGCGTCGCGGCGGCGGTCAATCCGCGAAGTGGCGATCAGCCCGGTTTCGGCTTGAGCCGCTGACGGCGGAGGAAGCGGGCGCGGATCTCGGCCTCGCGCAGGAAGGTGGCGGGCAGATAGGTGAGGGTGCGCAGCCCCGCGACCGTGGAGAGGTTGCGGACAGTGCGGCGGGTCTGGTCGATCATCTGCTCCACCATTTCGCGGCGGCGGATCTCGCCGCTCTCGGTGATCAGCGTCAGTCGGTGGATCGCATAGAGCCCGATCGCGCCCGAGATCAGGAAGTAGAAATCCCATTGCGAGAGACGAAGCGGCGAGACGATCGCAACCCCCTCCGGGCTGGTCCAGCGTAGCAGGACTTCGAACTGGCGCGCGGCGAAGAAGTCCGCGAACCCACCGCCGAGGATCGGCGCAATGCCCGCCGCGACTGCTGTGGCGAGACCGGCGCAGGCGACGTAGGCGGTCGATTGGCCCTTGGGCGACAGCTTCATCGCGATGCTGGTGGTGGCGAGCGTCGCGCCGGCGATCGCCAAGCCCATGAACAGGTGAAGCACCACCAGGTACGCGATCAGCCACGGCCCATGCGGTATCTGGGAGGCACCGATCATCCCGACGATGCACAGGATATAGGTCGGAGCGGCGACGAGCAGCACCGACTTGTTGGCGAAGCGATCGGCGAGCGCTCCCCAGTTGCGTAGCGCGACCAAGTTGGAGAGCTGGCTGACGGCGCTCAGCACCATCACGAAGGTCATGTCGAAGCCGAGCTGGCGGACGATGAACACCGTGAAGAACGGGGTCGCCAGGTTGATCGCGAATTGCCAACTCGCGAGGAAGATCGTTAGGCGCCGGAAATTCTGGTCGGCTAGTGGCGCGCGGAGCAGGCCGACCAGGCCGAGCTGGATCTCCGGACGTGGCGGCATCGCCGGCTCGGGAACGCGTGAGGTGAGCCAAGCGCTCACCAGCCCGGCCAGGAATCCCAAGCCGTAGAGGACGCCGAAGATGATGCTGCGCCAGCTCGAGCCTTCGGTAGTACGATCGAGCACGATCGCCGCTGCGATGCCCGCGACCAGGCTGATCGCAGCAGCATAAGCGGTACGACGCGCGAAGACCCAGCCGAGCCGGTCGTCGGGGGCAAGGTCGCGCATCCAGGCATTCCACGCGCAGCTGCCGACCGCGCTCATCCCGCACAGCACGAGCTGCGCGATGACCAGCGCCGCAATTCCAAGATCGCCCGGCAGAAACGGCGCGAGCGCCATCAGCGCGAGCATCGCGCGGCCAGTGAAACCGCCGGCGACCGCGATCAGCTTGCGCTTGCGCAGCCGTTCGACGAGCAGGATCGCCGGGGCCTGGAGCAACTGGCCGAGGAACGGCGCGCTGGCGAGCACGCCGATGACGAGGTTCGACGCGCCCAGATGCAGTGCTAGTGCAGTGAGAATGACGCCGCTGGTCAGCGCGGTCGCGGCGCTGGCGAACGCGCCTTCGGTGACGACCTGGCGCATCGCCTGATCGCGTTCGGCCTCGCTCACGCTAGGCTGCGGCTGGAGCGACATCGTCCGATTCCTTGCTGCGTTTGCGAGACAAAGATTTGCGCGCTTGACGGGTTCCATCGCGGCGGCGGATGAAAGCCCTATGCTCCGACTGCTCGTCTCGCTCGCCTTGCTGTTCGTCGCACTTCCTGCCGTGGCGCAGCCCCCGCACCTCAAGGACGGGCAACTGATCGTCGATGGCAAGCCGTTCCTGATCCTGGGCGGCGAGCTCGGCAATTCAAGCGCGTCGGAGCGTGCCTGGCTGCAGCCGCATTGGGCACGGCTCAAGGCAATGCACCTCAACACTGTGCTCGCGCCGGTAAGCTGGGAGCTGATCGAGCCGAGCGAGGGCAGGTTCGATTTCTCGAGCGTCGACTGGCTGATCGAGGATGCCCGCGCGCACGATCTGCGGCTGGTGTTCCTATGGTTCGGCAGCTGGAAGAATTCGATGTCGACCTATGTCCCCGCCTGGGTGAAGCGTGACGAGAAGCGCTTCCCGCGGACGGTGGATGCTGACGGCAGGGCGCAGGAGATCCTATCCGCGTTCGGAACCGCGACGCGCGATGCCGACGCCAAGGCGTTCGCGGCGCTGATGCGGCATCTGAAGGCGGTCGACGGCGAGCGGTACACCGTCATCATGATCCAGGTCGAGAACGAGATCGGCTTCCTGCCGACCGCGCGGGAGCGCGGCGCGGTGGCCGATGCGGCGTTCGCGAAGTTCAAGGGATCGGAGGAGGCATTCACCGCCGACGCCTATGCGCGCTTCACCGAGGCCGTCGCCCGCGCGGGCAAGCGCCAGTACGATCTGCCGATGTACGTCAACGGCGCGCAAGGGCGGCCCGGCAAGCTACCCGGCGAATATCCCTCGGGCGGACCCTTGGCCCATTTGTTCGAGGTGTGGCGCAAGGGGGCGCCCTCGATCGATTTCCTTGCGCCCGATATCTATTTCCCGAGCTTTGCGGGGATCGTCGCGGGCTATGCGAAGCCGGGCAATCCGCTGTTCGTGCCAGAGGCGAACAATGCCGGCGATCCTCGCGCGGCGGCCAATGCCTATGGGGTGATCGCCGGGCATCGCGGGATCGGATTCAGCCCGTTCTCGATCGAGAGCATTGCCGAGGCCGAGGCGGCGAAGCTGCGCGCGCTGTACTGGCTGCTCGATAGCATGACGCCCGAGATCGCTCGCGCGCAGGCGAACGGGCGGATCGCGGGCTTCTCGCCGTCGGTGAGTTTCGATGGCGTGGTCGACGACAAGCCGCAGGTCGCGACGCTGGGCGGCTATCGATTCACGGTCGGATTCGTCGATCCTTGGACCCCGAAGGACAAGCAGGTGCCCGCCGAGCATGGCGGGATGATCCTGTGGCTGGGCGGCGAGGACTATCTGGTCGCGGGCAGCGGGATCACCGTCACCGTCGAACCCGCAAGCGACAAGGGGCGGGCGGGGCTTGACCGAGTCGAGGAAGGCCGGTTCGTCGATGGCAGGTTCGTGCCGGGCCGTGTGTTGAACGGTGACCAGACGCACCAGGGGCGGCACGTGCGTCTGCCGCCGGACGCGCAAGGCGTCCAGCGCGTGCGGCTATATCGTTACGGCTGAGAAGCGACCAAATCGCCGGTTCGTGCGTTGCGGGCGGCATGGAAACACTCTGGTTCATCACCAATCCGAATTCCGGCACCGCGACCCGCGCCAAATGCGAGGCATTGGAGGCCGTATTCGAAGAAAGCGGGCTAAAGCTCGCCGGCCGCACCGAATTTCCCGATCAGCCGCTCCCCAAACCGAAGGAAATGGAAAGCGCGGGCGTCGATACGGTCGTGCTGTTCGCGGGCGACGGGACGATCAATGCGGCGCTGTGCGCGCTTGAGAAATGGCAGGGCGCGTTCCTGATCCTGCCGGGCGGCACGATGAACCTGCTCGCCAAGGGACTGCACAGCGAGACCGATCCGCACAAGATCGTCCATGCCGCGCACAAGACCGAACGCCGGGTCGCGCTGCCCTATGTCATCGCCGGCAAGCATCGCGCTTTTGTCGGGCTGATCCTCGGCCCGGCTGCCGCCTGGGGACGCGCGCGCGAGGCGGCGCGCAAAGGGCGGATCGGCCGGTTGGTCGGTGCCGCCAAGGCTGCCTGGCGCAAGACCTTCGACGGCCGCGGCATTCGCATCGAGGGCGCACCGGGGCTAGGCGACGATTACCAGGCGGTATTTGTCACCCCCGACCTCGACGGCCTGCATGTCGCGGGCGTCGATGCGCGCGATCTGGGATCGATCGCGCAGCTCGGCTGGGACTGGCTGACCGGCGACTGGGTCGCCGCGCGCGCCGTCAGCGAGACGCGCACCGAGGAGTTGCGCGTCCACGGCCGCAAGCCGGCACAGGCGCTGTTCGACGGCGAGCCCGTCACACTCCAGCCGCACGAGAAGATCCGCGGCGGCAAGAGCCTCGAGACCTTCATCGCCACGCGCACCGACGAAGAGGTACCCGCGACATGACTCGGCTGTTTCACGTCAGCGACGTCCATTTCGGGCGCGAGGATCGCGAGGCGATCGACTGGTTCGGTGCGAGGGTGAAGGAAGAGCGGCCCGACGCGGTGATCATGACCGGCGACCTGACGATGCGCGCGCGCTCGAAGGAGTTCGAGGCAGCGGGGAAATGGCTCGAGAGCCTCGGGCGGCCGGTGACGGTCGAGGTTGGCAACCATGACCTGCCTTATTTCAACCTGTGGGCGCGCTTCGTGACGCCGTACAAGCGCTATGTCGCGATCGAGCGGATGATCGAGAAGCCGCTCGACCTCAAGGGGGTGAGCGTGGTGCCGCTCAAGACCACTGCGCGCTTCCAGTTCCGCACCAACTGGTCGAAGGGCTATGTCAGCACGCGCTCGCTCCAGCAATCGCTTGCGCTGGTCGAGGCGGTGCCGGCGGACGACCTGGTCTTCATCGCCGCGCACCACCCGCTGATCGAGGCGGGGACGCTGGCGACGTCGAAGACCCGGCACGGGCGGAAGGCGCTCGAAGCGCTGGCGACCGCGGGCGCGCATGCGGTGTTGACCGGGCATGTCCATGATCCGTTCGACATCGCGCACGAAGTCGAAGGACGGACGGTGCGGCTGATCGGGGCGGGGACCCTCTCCGAACGCGTGCGCAGCCAGCCACCGTCGTTCAACGAGATCCGCGTGGAGGGCACCAGTTTCGAGACGATCGCGCGGTTCAAGGGCGAGGGGAGCGTGGCGCTCTAGCGGTGTGCCACGAAGCGCCTCAGCCCGAACGGATCTGACCCCGGGGGCGCCGGGAATCAGCCGCGCGTCAAATCCTGCCCGAACACCAGCAAATTGCCGTCGGGGGCCATCACCAGCAGTTCGCGCTGGCCGTAGATCTGGTCGACCGGGCCGTAGAGATCGCCATCGTTGAGTTGCGGCGCCTTGGGCAGCAGTTCGGCTGCCACGGCGTCAACATCCTGGACGTCGATATAATAGCAAAAGCGGCGGTTTCCGGGTGGCGCGCCGTCGTCGCCGACATTCTCGACCAGCCGGAACGCCGCGCCCTCGCGCCGGACATAGGCATAGGCGCCCTGGCGGAAGCGGCAGTCGAAACCGAGGATGTCCGTGAAGAACGCCACCGCCGCGTCGATGTCGGGGACATGCATGAACGGGGTGACGCGATAGAGGTTGTGGTTCCCCTCCGGCGGCACTTCCGATCCCGTCACGCTGCGATACTCGAGTTCCATCGACGCATACTCCCTCTACTGCGCGCCGATAGCTGCGTGAAATGGAAGGAGTATGGAAGAACGCCGTTAAGCGCGGAACAACCCTAAGGGGCCGCGGCCGCCGGTGCTCCAGGTCGACCAATTGGGGAAGACGTAGGGCATGTCGGCGTCGCTTACGCCGTGCCAGCGCGCGATCGCGCCGATATACTCCTCCTGCGACACCGCAGGAACGAAGCGGCCTTCGTTGCTGACGTCGTTGGCGCCGCCGATCACCGGATCTGGATAAGCTCCGAAGATGCCGCCCGGCGCGACGTTGCCGCCGACGACGAGATGGTTGCCGCCCCAGGCATGGTCGGTGCCGTTCTGTGCGTTGCCTTTGAACGTGCGCCCGAAATCGCTCATCGTGAACGCCGTGACGTTCTCGCCCATCCCGATCGACTGCATCGCGCGGTGGAACCCGGCGAGCGCCATCGCCAGGTCGGCGAGCAGGTTGGCGTGGGTGCCGGTGTCGTTGTTGCCGCCGTTCACCTGGCCCGAATGGTTGTCATAGCCGCCCTGGCTGACCAGGAAGGTCTGGCGGTCATGGCCGAGCGTCGAGCGCGCGGCGATCATCCGGGCGACGCGCATCAGCTGGCGCGCGACATCGCTGGTTAGCGCAGCGCCGGTGGTCGGATTGACGAAATAGCCGTCGATCGCGCTGGTTGCGCTGATGATCGTGTTGGCGGTGTTCGCCTGGCCGTACGAACCGACGATATCGCGTGCGGTCGCCTCGGTCATTGCGCCATAGCCCGCGCCGTTGGCGAGCGCGTCGATCGCGGCATTCTTCGCCTGGTTCGCCGCGCTGCCGCCGGTCGCATAGCCGCTGCGGGCGATCGTCCCGGTCGAGGGCAGTACCAGCGCCGAGCTGGTCCGCCCGATCGTCGCAAGGTTCGATCCGGCGAGCGAGATCATCGAAGGCGTGCCGGTCGCAGCCATGCGATCGGCCATGCGCCCCATGAAGCCGTCGATGCTGACGTCGCGCGCGCGCAGCCCCTGCCAGTGCGCCTGCTCGTCCGAGTGGCTCATCAGATTGGTCGGGCGCAGGTCGGGGCGCGACTGATAGGTCGACTTGGTCAGCGGCGCGAACAAGGTGCCCGCGTTGAGCACCAGCGCAAGGCTACCTTCGTCCCATAGCGGGCGCAGCGCTGCCATCGAGGGGTGGAGCGCATAAGCGGCGTTGGTCAGCGGGGTGAGCGCCGGCGCCTTGATGCCGACCGAGCCGCGCGCGGCGAGATAGGCGGCATGCCGGGCGTCGGTGGGGATCACCATGTTCCAGCTGTCGTTCCCGCCGAACAGGAAGACGCCGACCATCGCGCGGTAATTGCCATTGGGCGCGGCCATTGCGCTCGTCCGGCCGAGCTGGCCCATCGCGGCCATCGCGCCGGTGCCGGCGACGAGGCGGACGAAATTGCGGCGTGACAAGGTCATCTGTCGGCTTCCTTAGCGGTCGACGAGGAACAGCGGGCTCGAAGCCGCGACATAGAGCATCATTTGTGCACGTTTCCGTGCCTGGACGATCGGATCGGCATGCGTGACCGCAGCACCGGCCGCCTTGAGCGCGTCCTTTTGCGGCTGGCTCAGCGTGTTGGCGAACATCAGCAGGTTGATGCGGTTCACCGTCGCGTCGAGATCGGTGGCGATCGTTTCCCACTCGCTCCACACCGGCTGGGTGAGCGAAGAATTGGGCAGCCCCGAAGCGAGCGCGAATTCCGAACGCGTGGCGTCGCCCCCGACCGTCCACTCATAGACGAAATTGTGCCAGCGCAGCACGTTCGAGGTGTTGAGCAGCTTCGACGCCGGGCTCTTGAGCGTGGTGCTGCCGGGCAGCGGATAGTCCTGCGGGTAGAAGTTGAACACCGAGGGCGCCCGCATCACCGGCTGGCCCATGCTGGTGTCGCGGTTGACGAAGACATAGCCGTCGGTGGTGAAGCCGATCACGCGAGCCAGGCCGGCCATCAGCAGCACCGGCTCCTTGACCTTGCCCGACGCCGCCGACGGCGCGGTCCGCGCCTCGCTGTCGGTCAGGATCGCGCGGACTACGGCCTTGAGGTCGCCGCGCACGCCGCTGCCATTGTTGGCAAACACCGCGGACACGCGCTCAACATAAGCGGGCGTAGGGTTCGGCGTGACGAGATGAATGATCAGGAACTTCGACACGAACGGCGCGGTCGAGGCGTTGTTGAACGCGGCATCGACCACCGCGGCGACGCTGGCGTCCTGCGCGGCGCCGGCGGAGACGCTGGTGCCCAGGAACGACTTGGCGGTGGCGTCGTAGCGCGTCGGCACGGCGATCATCGGCACCGAATAGTCGCGGGCATTGCCCTCGGTGATCGCGGCGCCGCCGACCCGGGCATAGGTCCAGCCGGTGAGTGCCTTGGCGACGCCCTTGATGTCGTCCGGGGTGTAGTTGGGCTGGCGCGCGCCGGTGGCGTCGAGCTTCGGCGTCCCGTCCATGTTGAGCTGGTCGGGCCCCATCGAGAAGAGCTGGAGCAGTTCGCGGGCGTAGTTCTCCGACGGCGCCGACTTGTTGCTGTCGGCCATGTCGAGATAGTCGCCCATGTACCCCAGCATCGTCACCTTGGCGAGGATGTCGCGGAAATTGCCGAAGGCATTGTCGAGGAAAATCTGGTTGAACGCGGCGATGCCCGCGGCCGAATTCACTTCGGTTTCCGAGGCGACGATCATCTGGCCCAGCGCGAACGCGGTGCGCTGGCGAAGCTGGTCGGGCGCCATTACGGCATCGGCGTAGAAGCGCATCGCGACGGGTGTGCGCGACCAATGCTGGCGCGAGCAGACCGTGTCGCCGCTCGCGCAGAAGTCGCGGCGGACGGCGGTGGTCAAGTCGGCATAGGTGCTGCCGGTCGCGGCGAACTGCTCGTCGAGCCAGCCATTGACGCCGAGATCCTTGATCTTGGCGACCAGAGCGGGCGTCGGGCCGAAGCTCGCCTGCTTGGCGAGGCGCACGGCATCGGCTTCGGTGAAGCTGGGGGTGGGTGTGGGGGCCGGGGTGACCGACACGAGGCCGCCGCCGCTGGCGGAACCGCCGGTGCTGCCGCCGCCGTCGCAAGCCGAGAGCACAGAGAGGAGCGCTACGCCGAGCGCAGCCGATACGCGTGGTCTGAACACTGGATGATCCCCCGCCGCTGCGCCCACGCGCAACCTGCATCCTTATGAATAGATGGACGGGGTTAACCGGACAAGTTGTAGGAATACCTAAGGAAATTTTAGGAAGACGTTTACGATTGCCGTTGGGTGAGCCCTATCAGCGCTTCATGCGGATAGGGAGGCGCGCGCAGATACGAAAAGGGCGGCCCGTTGCCGGACCGCCCTTCGCTTGTTCTGGGTAGAACCGCTTAGCGCTTCGAGAACTGGAAGCTGCGGCGAGCCTTGGCCTTGCCGTACTTCTTGCGCTCGACCGTGCGGCTGTCGCGGGTTAGGAAGCCTGCTGCCTTGACCGGGGCGCGAAGCACCGGCTCGTAGCGAGTCAGCGCCTGGCTGATGCCGTGCTTGACTGCGCCGGCCTGGCCCGAAAGCCCGCCGCCCTTGACGGTGCAGACCACGTCATACTGGCCCTCGCGATCGGCAACGCCGAACGGCTGGTTGATGACGAGACGCAGCGTCGGACGCGCGAAATAGACTTCCTGGTCGCGGCCGTTGATCGTGATCTTGCCGGTGCCCGGCTTGATCCACACGCGGGCGACGGCGTCCTTGCGGCGGCCGGTGGCGTACGAACGGCCGAGGCTGTCGATGATCTTCTCGCGCAGCGGGGTGTTCGACACGGGCGCTGCGGCCGGTGCGTTCAGATACTCGTCGGCGCTGGCCGGAACGCCCGTGGGCTCTTCACCGGCCGCGATAGCGCCAAGATCGGAAAGGGACTGGCGGTTGTCGGACATTATGCGCCCACCTTGTTCTTGCGGTTCATCGACGCGATGTCGAGGACTTCGGGGTTCTGCGCGGCGTGCGGATGCTCGGTGCCGGCGAAGATGCGCAGGTTGCGCATCTGCTGACGTCCGAGCGGGCCGCGCGGGATCATGCGCTCAACGGCCTTCTCGAGCACGCGCTCCGGGAAGCGACCCTCGAGCACCTTGGCAGCGGTGATTTCCTTGATGCCGCCGGCATAGCCGGTGTGCTTGTAATAGACCTTGTTCGCCAGCTTCTTGCCGGTGAAACGGATCTTGTCGGCGTTGATCACGACGACGTTGTCGCCGCAATCGACGTGCGGGGTGAAGCTGGTCTTGTGCTTGCCGCGCAGCACGTTGGCGATGATCGTCGCCGCACGACCGACCACCAGGCCGTCGGCATCGACGATATGCCACTTCTTCTCCACCTCAGCCGGCTTCACCGACTTGGTGGTCTTCATCAGCGCCTTCATGGCCTGTGACCTTTCGAGGTTTAAACGCAAGCGCGCCAGCCTTGCGGCCAGCGCGGTTGGCGGTCGTTTGGCGAAAGGGCACTCGAAAGTCAAGCAAATCGGCGTGTTTGCTGACGGGTATTATAATACCATGGGCTAGCGCGGCCAGGCCGAAGGGCTGGCGATCTCGACCCTGGTGTGGGTGACGAGGCGGGTTTCGCGCGTGCCGGCGAGGTTGCGGACGGTGTCGGTAGCGGTGGCGAGCAGGCCGGTGCGCGGGTCGACGGTGCGGATGCGCTTTAGCGATACCGAGCCGGTGCGGGCGGGGGCCGGGCCTTCGGGTGGGAGCGTGACGGTCGCCGTGGCGGTGGTGGTGATGCGGAGCAGGCTGCCGGCGGCTTCGGTGCGGCGCGTACCGGCGAGGGTTAGCGGGGTGCCGAAGGGCGAAGTCCCGGGGAGTTCGACTGCCGCGGTGGCGCCGGGTGCCTCGACAGGGTCGGCGGTGATCGCTGCAGTGACCAGCGTTGCGAGCAGCGCGCGGCGGCGATCGGGGGGCAGTGCGCGGAGCGGCGCGACGAGTCGCGTGGCGAGCATGCTGGATTCGTCCGGCGACAGGCTGCGCCGGGAGGAGACCGCTTCGGCGATATGGGCGCAGACTCTTTCCCAAAGTGCGGCCATGTCGTCGACTTCGATAACTTGCCCACGGGAATCGAGGTGGAGCACGATGGTCCGCCCGGCGAGTGCCGTCAGGCCACGCTCGACCAGGTTGCCCAGTGCCTCGGGACCGCTGGTTGCATTGGCGAGCAGCACTGCTTCGGCGCGATAGCCCTCGCCTTCGCGGTGGAAGCGGACCAGTCGTTCGAGCCGATAGCGGCGCTCGACGGGCGAGGTTTCGATGCGCTCGGCGACGATGCGCAGCGGGGTGTCGAGCGGCGGCGCGAAGGCCGGCGCGGCCACCGCCGCCTGGAGCAGCACCGCCGCGATGAGCATCAGTCCGTCTCTGCCTCTACCCAGCCGCTCAGCGCAGCGCGCGCGGCGACCGGCCAGGTCTCGACCGCGGGCAGGTCGTAGGAATGCAGGGCCTCGATCCGCTTGCGCGGCCGCTCGGCGAGCGCGGGCATGGTCTTGAACAGTGCCGGAACTTCGTCGGCGCGCTCGATCGCGCCCTGCCAGCGATAGATCGAGCGGCACGGCGCGAGGATGTTGACGCAGGCGGCGAGACGCTCCGCCACCACCGCCTCCGCGACACGCTCGGCCTCGGCGCGATCGGGGAACGTGCAATGGAGCAGCGCGATATCGCTCATCGCCGACCCATGGCGTGGACGCCCCAGGCGGTTGCGGCAACGAGCAGCGCGCCGACGAGTTGGTGGAGCGCGGCGAGCGGGAGGTTCATGCTGGACATCACCGTGGCGATGCCGAGCAGGATCTGCGTGCCGAAGGCGCTGTGGATCGCGATCGAGGCGCGGCGGTCGATACGGCGCGTGGCGCGGGCGAGGACGACCAGGGCGGCGACGGTCACCCAGGCCCACCAGCGGTGGACGAAATGGACGATCGCCGGATCGTTGAACAGCGCGTCGAGGAACGGCCGGCCGGCGACGGTGGGGCCGGGATAGAAGCTGCCGTTCATCAGCGGCCATTGATCGGTGACCAGGCCCGCGTTGAGCCCGGCGACGAGGGCGCCGTAAAGCAGCTGGACGAACAGGATCGTGCTGACTGCTATGCCTAGGCCCGTCAGCCGGGCCGGGCGTGCGTGCGGATCGCGGGCGAGCGCGCGCAGATCGAGTGCGGTCCAGACGATACCGGCCAGTGTGAACAACGCGACCAACAAGTGGACCGCGAGGCGGACGTGGCTGACATCGGTGCGCACGCTGAGCCCCGACTGGACCATCCACCAGCCGATCGCGCCCTGCAGTCCGCCGAGGGCGAGCAGCGCCACGAGGCGCGGACCATAGCCGCTCGGGATCTGGCGGCGCACCGCGAACCAGAGCAGCGGCAGCGCGAAGGTCACGCCGATCAGACGGCCGAGCAGCCGGTGCAGATACTCCCAGAAGAAGATCGTCTTGAACCCGGCGAGCGTCATGCCCTGGTTGAGCTGCTGATATTCGGGGATGCGCTGGTAATTGGCGAACTCGGCCTGCCACTGCGCATCGTTGAGGGGCGGGACCACGCCCGAGATCGGCTTCCACTGAGTGATCGACAGACCGGATTCGGTGAGCCGGGTGATCCCGCCGATCACTACCATCAGCACAATCAGCGCCGCGACGATGAACAGCCAGTTTGCGAGTGCACGCGGGCGAGTGCGAAAGGAATTTGTCATTTTTAGCACTTCGCCGGTTTATGCGCTGGCCGGGGCAAAAGCTAGGCGCTGGCGAGCTCAGCCTTCGGGAAGCTGGAGCGGCGGCGGGGCCGGGCGGCGCTTCATTGCGATGTCGATCAGCGTTTCGAGCTGGATCAGCCGCTCGCGCGTCTCCTGCGAATCGCGACGGGCTTCCTCGGCAACCTTGAGCGCCTGCTCGACCTTGTACTGGAGCAAGGTCACCTGCTGGAGCGCGCGGAGCGCGTCACTCCAGAAGCTCATTGGCGCGCCTCGCTCGACAGCGCATGCCCCAGTGCGTCCCAATCGATGTCGGTGCGTGCCTGCAATTCGGCGCGCACCTTTGTCCGGTACGCGTCTTCGTCAAAGGTCTCCGCACGAACCTGCTGGGCCTCGAGCGCGGCGAAGGCCCTTTCGGTGCTGGCGTTGGCGGCTTCGAGTTGCGTGAGCAATTCGCGCATCAGCATCTGTTCGGCTTCGCTCGGCTCGGAATAGCGTTCGGCGGCGGTGCGCAGATAATCGCTGACCGTCATGTCCGCCGCGGCGGCGCTGGCGGCGATGCGCTGCTTTTCCGCTGGGGAGACCAGCACGACGAGGCGGCTCGATCGCGCTCCATGAAGTTGAGTAGCCATGCACATGTACATATCATGTGCATGGTAGATCTTCAATGGATCAGGCGCGCGCGTCGGTCGCCGCGGCTTCGTTGTAGCGGAGGGCCTTGAGCACGGTATCGACGATGTTCGCGGCGTTGAGCCCGGCTTCGTCATACTGCTTTTCGGGCTTGTCCTGGTCCTGGAACGCGTCCGGCAGGCGTATCGTGCGCAGCTTGAGGCCGGCGTCGATCAGGCCCTGGTCGCTGGCCATCGTCAGGACATGTGCGCCCAGCCCGCCGACCGCGCCTTCCTCCACCGTCACCGCGACTTCGTGCGAGGTCAGCAGCTTGCGGATCAGATCCTCGTCGAGCGGCTTGGCGAAGCGCAGGTCGGCGACGCTGGTCGACAAGCCCTTGGCCTCGAGCATGTCGGCGGCCTTCAATGCCTCCTCTAGGCGCGTGCCGAGCGAAAGGATCGCGACGGTCTTGCCCTCGCGGATCATCCGGCCCTTGCCGATTTCGAGCTGCCGGGGACTCTCGGGCAGCGCGACGCCGGTGCCGTTGCCGCGCGGATAGCGGACGGCGATCGGGCCGCTGTCGTGGAGCGCCGCGGTATAGGTCATATGCACCAGCTCGGCCTCGTCGGCGGGGGCCATCACGACGAAATTGGGGAGCGTCGCCAGATAGGTGACGTCGAAGCTGCCGGCATGCGTTGCGCCATCGGCGCCGACCAGCCCGGCGCGGTCGATCGCGAAGCGGACCGGCAGGTTCTGGATCGCGACGTCATGGACGACCTGGTCGTACGCCCGCTGGAGGAAGGTCGAGTAGATCGCGCAGAACGGCCGCATGCCCTGCGCGGCGAGGCCGGCGGCGAAGGTGACGGCGTGCTGCTCGGCGATGCCGACGTCGAAGGCGCGCGCCGGATGCGCCTTGGCGAACTTGTCGACGCCGGTGCCCGAGGGCATCGCCGCAGTGATCGCGACGATCCGCGGATCGGTCTCGGCGAGCTTGGCGAGCGTCTCGCCGAACACGTTCTGGTACGAGGGCGGCCCCGGGGGCGCCTTGTCCTGCGTGCCGGTGATGACGTCGAACTTCTGGACGCCGTGATATTTGTCCGCCGACGCCTCGGCCGGGGCGTAGCCCTTGCCCTTCTTGGTGACGACATGGACGAGGATCGGGCCGTGCTCGCTGTCTCGGGCGTTCTCGAGCACGGGGATCAGATGGTCGAGATTGTGGCCGTCGATCGGGCCGACATAATAGAAGCCGAGCTCTTCGAAGAGCGTGCCGCCGGTGACCATGCCGCGGGCGAATTCCTCCGCCTTTTCCGCGGCGTTGTGCGCGCGCTTCGAGATGCGGCGGATCGCGCGCTTGGCGAAGCTGCGCAGGCCCAGATAATTGGACGACGACACGGTCCGCGCCAGATAGGCGGAAAGCCCGCCCACCGGCGGGGCGATCGACATGTCGTTGTCGTTGAGGATGACGACCAGCCGGTTGCCCGCCGCCTCGGCGTTGTTCATCGCCTCATAGGCCATGCCTGCGCTCATCGAGCCGTCGCCGATCACGGCGATCGCCTTGCCGGGCTTGTCGTTGAGCTTGTTGGCGATCGCGAAGCCCAGGGCTGCGCTGATCGAGGTCGAGCTGTGCGCGGCGCCGAACGGGTCGAACTCGCTCTCGCTGCGCTTGGTGAAACCCGACAGCCCGCCACCCTGGCGCAGCGTACGGATGCGATTGCGCCGGCCGGTGAGGATCTTGTGCGGATAGCATTGGTGGCCGACGTCCCAGATCAGCTTGTCGCCGGGCGTATCGAACACATAGTGGATCGCGACCGTCAGCTCGACGACGCCGAGGCCCGAGCCGAGATGCCCGCCGGTGGTGCCCACCGCCGAGATGGTCTCCTCGCGCAGCTCGTCGGCGAGCTGGCGGAGATCGGCAGGGGCAAGCTTGCGGAGGTCGGCGGGCGTGTCGACGGTGTCGAGCAACGGCGTGCTGGGAAGATCGGCCATCACCAGCCTCTTACGCGAGTGGTTCGACTAAGTCGAACGCTCGAATCGCCGAAAAGTCGTGGAGTTTCCGTGCAGGCGAGCGCGAAGGCCTATTCGCAGTCGGCGCATTTGCCGCGGACTTCGATCACCGGGCGGACCGGCGAGAACCCCGTATCCTTGGCCGCGGCGCGCACCGTCTTGGTGATCGTGTCGTCATCGATATGCGTGGTCTGGCCGCAACTGTCGCAGACCAGGAAGATGCAGTCGTGCAGGCAATCGGGGTGCGTGTTCGCCATATAGGCGTTGGCGCTCTCGACTCGGCGGGCGAGGTTCGAGCCGACGAACAGGTCGAGGATGCGATAGACGCTGTTGGCGGCAACGCGGCGACCTTCGGCCTTGGAGACGGCCTCGGCGATGTCATAGGCCGAGGCGGGCTTGTCGAACCCGGCCAGCGCCTCGAACACGCGCTCGCGCATCGCGGTCCATTGCTCGCCGGACTTCTCCAGCGTGGTCTGCGCGGCGCGGGTGAGATCGCTTCCCGCATGCTCATGATGATCGTGCGCGTGCATGATATGGATTTAGGGAGCCGGGGCCCCCGCGGCAAGCTGCCTCAGTAGGTGGCGCGGCGGTTGAGGTCGTGGCCGAGCGCGACCAGGCTCACGCCGATCAGCGTCCAGAGGATCTCGAACCCGCCATGCGGCAGCGTCAGCGCGCCGGCCATGATGCCGATGCCGAACGCGCCGACCAAGGCCGGGGCCATATAGCCGTGCGAGAGCACGCCCTTGCCCAGCGCGATGATGCCGAAGACGATCGCCAGAGCGAGGCCGATCTCGTGGATCGCCGGGTGGAGAAAGGCGCCGGCGGAGGAAAGGACGGTGAGCAGCACGGTCGTCGCGACGCAATGCACGAGACACAGCCCGCTGAGCCCGATCGCGATGCGATCGAAGCTGGCATCCAACCCACTCCAGAAGCGGGATATCGGAAGACTCACCGGCATGGGCCAGCATATACGCTCGAACAGGCGAGGGTACAATATATCATTCGACAAAAGATTGTCTTTCGCCGCGAATGACGAACAGCGGCGCTGCGGGGAGGGGCCTTGCCCGGTGCGGGTAGGCCGGGTGACGCTCTAGGGCACGCCACCCGGCCACGCCCGCTACTTAACTATGTAGTATGGCACGCGGCGATTTCCACTCGCCTTGCGCCGGTGCGGACGTTTGCTGCGCCGATTCGAACAGGGTCAGGCGCGCTCGCCATAATAATGCGCCTGCGCGGCCTCGGTGGCGCTCACCGCGAGCAGCGTCCGCGCTTCGTTGGCCGAGCGGACCTTGCCGGTGCGGTCGGCCGCGGCGTCGAGCACGCGATCGAGCAGCGCCTGACCTTCCTCCCACCAGCCGATGCCGCTGGCGGCGTTGAGATGCCCCTGCGGCCCGGCATCGACGAAGAAGCTGCCCCAGCCCCCGGCGAGCGCACGCGCCTTTTCGGGATCGACCCAGGGATCGTCGCTGCTTGCCACCACGATCGACGGGAAGGGCAGGGGCTTGGTCGGCGTCGGCTGGAAGGCCGCGAGTTCGGGGCGCACCGACTCGCGGTCGACATCGGCGGGGGCGACCAGCAGCGCGCCGGCGACTGGCCAGCCGAAGGGCTGGGGCGAGAGCTCGGCCCACCAGGCGACGGCAAGGCAGCCCAGGCTATGCGCGGCGAGCACCACGGGTGCCTGGGCACTGCGGATCGCCTGGTCGAGCTTGGTCACCCAGGTGTTGCGATGCGGCGTTTCCCACATGCCGAGCTCGACTCGGTGGGTGTCCGGGCGCGATTGCTCCCAGAGCGTCTGCCAGTGCGAAGGGCCCGAGCCGCCGAGCCCGGGGACGGTGAGGATGATCGGCGACTGATCGTCGAGAGGCGAAAAGATAGACATATATTCCACTCCAACCCGGAGGGTGGCCGGAGTCTCGATTTATATCCTATCGAGTTAGTGGGCAATAGCGGCTGCGCCGGGTTGATGGTGAGGTGCGGCGGGGCGATCGGATGCTGGTTTGCGGCCGGGTTATAGGCCGGGGCGGTTGACGAAGTTGACTCGAAAGCGGGTTTTGCGAGCGTGGCTGATTCGGTAAGTCATTGATTTTACTGAGCGTCGCTTTCGGGGCGGTTGACTCGTGCGGCAGGTTCGCACCCCCAGGCGGGATGACAGTTGCGGAACGCCTCCTGCTCCGGCGACGGCCGGAGCGTTGGAGGTGCAGTTCATTTCCTTGCCAACACTCCGGCCTTCGCCGGAGCACAGAAGGTTGACCGCGCGCATCTCTCCCGACCCGGGCAGTCCGTGCACGGACGAGTCGCTCGAACGATATCAAAAAGCGGCCGGCGAACCGAACGCTCGAGGCAAGCAGACGAAATCCTACATTGCAAGGTCGCGGATTGGCGCGGGCAGTGGCTGAGTTGCTCCTTTCGTCATCCCGGCCTTGCGCCGGGATCCCGCTTCTTCTGTCCGCAAAGGGTAGCGGGACCCCGGCTCAAGGCCGGGATGACGGTTTGGGAAGGGCTAAATCCGCCGATTGGGGCGTCGCTGGCCGATCCACTCAGATATGCAGTGCCCGCTCGTACGCGCCGAGCACGGCCTCGTGCATCGTCTCGCTGATCGTCGGGTGCGGGAACACCGTCTCCATCAGTTCGGCCTCGGTGGTCTCGAGCGTCTTGCCGATCGTGTAGCCCTGGATCATCTCGGTGACTTCGGCGCCGATCATGTGCGCGCCGAGCAGCTCGCCGGTCTTGGCGTCGAACACGGTCTTCACGAAGCCCTCGGCCTCGCCGAGCGCGATCGCCTTGCCATTGCCGATGAACGGGAAGTTGCCGACCTTGACCTCGTAGCCCGCTTCCTTGGCCTTGGCCTCGGTGAGGCCGACCGATGCGATCTGCGGGTGGCAATAGGTGCAGCCCGGGATGTTGCGCGGGTCCATCGCGTGCGGGTGCTTGCCGGCGATCGCCTCCGCGGCGATCACGCCTTCGTGGCTGGCCTTGTGCGCGAGCCAGGGCGGCGCGGTGATGTCGCCGATTGCGTAGAGCCCGTCCACATTGGTCTTGCAGGCCGGATCGGTCTTGAGGAAGCCGCGGTCGTCGACGTCGACGCCGAGTTCCTTGAGGCCGATATCGGCGGTGTTCGGCACGATGCCGATCGCGACGATGACGTGGCTGAATTCGCCGGGGGCGGGCTTGCCGTCCTTGCCGGTGATCGTCGCCTTGATGCCGTTTGCCGTCGCCTCGATCTTGTCGATCTTGGCGCTGGTGTGGATCGTCATGCCCTGCTTCTTGAGCGCCTTTTCGAGGTGCGCCGAGACATCCTTGTCCTCGACGGGCACGATCCGGTCGAGCATCTCGACCACGGTCACGTCGCTGCCCATGTCGTTGTAGAAGCTGGCGAACTCGATGCCGATCGCGCCCGATCCGATGACGAGCAGCTTGGTCGGCATTTCCCTGGGCGTCATTGCGTGGCGATAGGTCCACACCTTGTTGCCGTCGGCAGGCAGGCCCGGCAGGTCGCGGGCGCGCGCGCCGGTCGCCAGGATGATGTTCTTGGCGGTGAGCTCGGTGACCTTGCCGTCTTCGGCGGTGACGCTGAGCTTGCCCTTCCCGGTCAGCTTGCCGGTGCCCATGTGCACGGCGATCTTGTTCTTCTTCATCAGGTGCGTGACGCCCTGGTTGAGCTGCTTGGCGACGCCGCGCGAGCGCTTGACCACTGCGTCGAGATCGGCGCTGATCTTGTCGGCGGCGAGGCCGTAGTCCTTGGCGTGCTGCATGTAATGGAAGATCTCGGCCGAGCGGAGCAGCGCCTTGGTGGGGATGCAGCCCCAGTTGAGGCAGATGCCGCCCAGCAGCTCGCGCTCGACGATCGCGACCTTGAGCCCGAGCTGGCTCGCGCGGATCGCGGCGACATAGCCGCCGGGGCCCGAGCCGAGAACGATGACGTCGTAGGATTCAGCCATTTTGCGTGCGCCTTGTTGGTTCGTTGGCGAGATAGGAAATTCAGGCGGGGGTTCCAGCCGAGGCCTCTACCGGCCGCGGCTGACGGTGCTCGTCGATCGCGACGAACACGAACTGCGCCTGGGTGACGAGGCACGACTGTTCGGCGTGGCGCGCGCGGCGCCAGGCCTGGACGTCGATCGTCATCGAGGTGCGTCCGACGCGGACGAGGTCGGCATAGACCGACACTTCGTCGCCGACCGCGACGGGGGCGTGGAATTTCATCCCCTCGACGGCGATCGTCACTGCGCGGCCGTGCGAATGGCGCGAGGCGACGAGCCCGGCGGCCATGTCCATCTGGCTCATCAGCCAGCCGCCGAAAATGTCGCCATAGGGATTGGCGTCGGCGGGCATGGTGGTGACGCGGATCGCGGGTTGCTTGGTCGGAGGGCTTTGGTCAGCCATTGGTCTTGCTCCGGGTTGCGCGCACGAGCTTGGCGCGGTCGATCGCAAAAGCGCGGCGGATCGGGCGGATGCCCATCAGCACCACCAGCGCCATTGCGGCGAAGGTGACCAGCCAGATATCGCCGGTGGCGCGCGGATAGGACCAGGCGGCCGCCGCGCCGATCAGCACGGCGGCGATCAGCCCGGCGACGAGATGCGCCACTTCGATCAGGACGCGCACCGCGGCGGCCTCAGGCGATCATGCCCAGCGGCGATTCGACCAGCGCCTTGAAGGTCTTCATCAGCTCGGCGCCATCGGCCCCGTCGATCGCGCGGTGATCGAAGCTGCCGGTCGCCGACATCACCGTGGCGATGCCCAGCGCGTCGTCGATGATGTACGGGCGCTTCTCGCCCGCGCCGATCGCCATGATCATGCCCTGGGGCGGATTGATCACCGCCTCGAACTGCTTGATCCCGAACATGCCCATGTTCGAGAGCGATGCAGTGCCGCCCTGATATTCCTCGGGCTTGAGCTTGCCTTCCTTGGCGCGGCCGGCGAGGTCCTTCATCTGCGTCGAGATCGACGAGACGCTGGCGCCGGCGGCGTCGCGGATGATCGGGGTGATCAGCCCGGTGGGAGTCGAGACAGCGACCGAGACGTCGGCGCGGCTGTACTTGATCAATTTGTCGCCGGTGTAGGTGACGTTGCACTTGGGCGTCTGGATCAGCGCGACGCCGAGCGCCTTGATCAGCAGGTCGTTGACCGAGAGCTTCACGCCGCGCGCCTCGAGCGACTTGTTGAGGTCGCTGCGCAGCTTGAGCAGCGCGTCGAGGCGGATGTCGACGGTCAAGTAGATGTGCGGGATCGTCTGCTTCGATTCGGTGAGGCGGCGCGCGATCGTCTTGCGGATGTTGCTGAGCTTCTCTTCCTCGTGCGGGATGCTGTCGTCGTACCAGACCGGCTTGTGCTCGGCGGGGGCGGCGGCAGGGGCTGCCGCGGGCGCCGAACCGGTGGGCTGCGCGGCAGGCGCGGTGCCGGGCTTGGCGCCGTCGAGGTCGGCCTTGACGATGCGGCCGTTCGGGCCCGAGCCGGTGACGCTGGACAGGTCGAGGCCCTTTTCGGCGGCGAGGCGCTTGGCGAGCGGGCTCGCCTTGACGCGACTGCCGTCGCCAGCGGCCTTGGCCGGTGCGGGGGCAGGCGTCGGGGCCGGCGCAGGAGCGGGCGCCGGCGCGGGTGCCGCCTCGGCCTTCTCGGCGGGGGCAGGCGCGGGCGTCGGCGCGGGGGCCGAGACCTCCTCGCCCTCGGCTGCGATCACGGCGATCACGGTGCCGACCTTCACATTGTCGGTGCCCTCGGCGACGAGGATCTTGCCGATCACGCCTTCGTCGACGGCTTCGAATTCCATCGTCGCCTTGTCGGTTTCGATCTCGGCGAGGAGGTCACCCGATTTCACGGTGTCGCCTTCCTTCACCAGCCATTTGGCGAGGGTACCCTCCTCCATCGTGGGGGAAAGTGCAGGCATCTTGATTTCGATCGACATGGAGGTTCCCGTCGTTGGTCCCTGGGGTAAGGCTGGTCCCCCCTTCGCCGCCGCTAGGGCTTGGGTCAAGACCTTGGGCTTGCGCAGGGCGGATAGAGCGGGCAGTCAACGCGTGGAACGGGGGATGCATCCATGCGCACCTATCTGGTGGTGATCGACGAAAGTCCCGAATCCGAGATCGCCCTGCGCTTCGCGGCGCGGCGTGCAGTGAAGACCGGCGGCAGCGTCGAGATCCTCGCGCTCACCGCGCCGCAGGAATTCGTCCAATGGGGCGGCGTGATGGCGACGATCGAGGAGGAAGGCCGCCAGCGCGTCGAGGCGCTGGTGACGCGCGCGGCGGGTACGCTGCTGACCGAATCGGGGCTGAAGCCCTCGATCACCGTGCGCGAGGGCGACGGGGTCAAGGTGGTGCGCGAGATGATCTCGGCCAATCGCGACATCGCCGCCTTGGTGCTCGGCGCCGCGGCGAGCGGGCCGCCGGGACCGCTGGTCGCGCACTTCACCGGTGCGGATGCGGGAAGCTTCAGCGTGCCGGTGATGATCATCCCGGGGTCGCTGGATGTCGAGGCGATCGATCGGTTGAGCTGAGGAATTTTCGATGCGTATCGTTGCCTTGCCGCTGTTGCTCCTTGCCACGCCCGCCGTCGCTCAGGAGCAGCCGAGCGCCGCGCGGCTCAAGGCCGATGTCGAGACGCTCGTCGGCTTCGGCACGCGGCACACGCTGTCCGATCCCGAGCATCCCACACGGGGGATCGGCGCGGCGCGGCGCTGGTTCGCGATGGAGTTGCAGCGGATCGGCGAGGGCTGCGCGAAGTGCATCCAGGTCGCCAATGTCGCGCGAACATTCGTCAACGATCGCGCGCCCAAGGGCGTCGAGGTGGTGAATGTGCTCGGCTTCCAGCCCGGGCGCGACAACAAGCGCGTCGTGATCGTGATGGGGCATATCGACAGCCGCGTCACCGACGTGATGGACGCCACGTCGGACGCGCCTGGCGCCAATGACGACGCGTCGGGCGTCGCGTTGGTGCTCGAGGCGGCGCGGATCCTGTCGAAGGAGAAGTTCGACGCGACGATCGTCTATGCCGCGCTCTCGGGCGAGGAGCAGGGGCTGTTCGGCGGGACGCTGCTCGCGGAGACCGCCAGGGAGCGCGGCTGGACGGTGAGCGCGGTTCTCAACAACGACATCGTCGGGAATACGATCGGGCAGGACGGCCGCCGCGTCGCCGATCGCGTCCGCGTGTTCTCGGAAGGGATTCGCGAGATCGAGCCGCTGCCGGGGCAACTCGCGCGGCGTGCCGATGGCGGCGAGGACGACGGGCCGTCACGCGCGCTCGCCAAGGCAGTTGATGGTGTCGCGGGCGGAATGCGCGGCGGGCTCGACGTGTTCGTGGTGCGGCGCTTCGACCGGTTCGGGCGGGGTGGCGACCATTCGCCGTTCCTCAAGCTCGGCTATCCCGCGGTGCGATTCAGCGTCGGCGTCGAGAATTACGACGCGCAGCACCAGGATTTGCGCCGCGAGGGCGGCAAGGTCTTTGGCGACACGGTCGACCGGATGGATTTTCCGTATCTCGCCAAGGTGACGGCGATCAACGTCGCTACCCTGCGCCGGCTGGCCAAGGCGCCCGCCGCGCCGGCGAGCGTGACGATCGGCGGGGCGCTGGCGACCGATACTTCCGTGAAATGGCCGGCGGTGGTTGGGGCGGCGGGCTATCGTGTCCACTGGCGCCGCGCGGATGCGCAGGACTGGCAGAAGCATCTCGACGTCAAGACGAACGACGCGGTGCTCAAGGGCGTGATCGTCGACGACACGTTCGTCGGCGTGTCGGCACTGGCGGCCGACGGCAGCGAGAGCCTGGTGACGTTCGGCGGACGCGAGCGGCGCTAACGGGATACTCCCCTCCCTGCTTGCAGGGAGGGGCAGGGGGTGGGTGCGTGCGCGCGCTCAAAGGAATCCACGCCAAGAACCGAAGCGGCGGCCGAGCCATCGAGCCTCGGCCGCCGCAAACCCACCCCTTAATCCCCTCCCTTGCAGGGAGGGGAGAATTTAGCTTAGCGGCAGGCGCAGCTCTTGCGGAGCAGGCGCTTGGTCGGGCGGTGCCCATAGCTGCGCCGCTCGACATATTCGGTCGTGGTCGTCGTGGTGGTCGTCGTCGACGGGATCACCACCACGGTGGTCGTCGTGCCGCCATAGGCCGCGCCGTAGCTGCCGACCCAGGCGCCGTTCTGCCACGCCATGCCGTTCGGATAGCCGACCGGGCACGCCTGCGGGCAGGGCGGCGGTGCGAAGGCGACGGGCGGCGGGCCGTAGCGGATCGGAGGCGGCGGCGGCGCGATCGGCGGGGGCGGCGGCGCGTAATCGTCGCGATAGGGGCCGCGATCGTCATAGCGATCGTCGAAGCGCGGCGGCGGGCCGTCGTAGCGCCCGTCGTCCCTGTCGTCGCGATCGTCGTAATAATCGTCGGGATCGACCGGCTGGATCCGCGGCGCCGGATAGCCCGCGCCCGCGCGGGCGTCGGCGTTGACGAAGCCGGCGCTCGCGCTCGCCGCAGCGGCGGCGCCGCCCCAGCTGATCCCGTCGATCGAATCCCACACGCTGCCCTGATCGTCGATGAGCACCGCATCGTCATAATAGCGGACCCAGCTATAGCCGGCGGGCGGGGCGGCGAGCCCGAAGCTCAGATAGTCGTGGACGCGGAAGTCGTTGCCGCGCCAGTAACCGGGAAGCGTCGCGCCGCGATGGAGGCGGTGATAGCCGTTCCAGCCGCCCGGCGCGCGGTAGCCTGCGTCCCAGCGGCCGTCGCGCATCGTCCAGCGGTGCGGATTGGCGCGCGCCACCATCGGCGCCGAGGTCTTGGGCATCACCACCCAGCGTCCGTCCTGCCAGACGCGCTGCGCGGCGGCGGGCGTCGCCCCCGCCACTCCGGCGATCACCGCCGCTGCCATCAACCATGTGCTGCGCACTGTTCCGTCTCCGTTGGTGCAAGCCCCCGCTCGCGCTTAACGAAGAAGTAACCGTTACGGCCCGCGCACGAAATCGCCGCGGCGGCTCAAACCTGTCCCAATGCGGGGCAGCGTCTCATCCTGAGATTCAGCCTGTGATTCGGGGGGCCAGGATGCGCATCAGTGCCTCGCAGCCGGCAGCGTCGCCGGCGTCGAACCGCGCAGGCGACGGGCTGTCGAGGTCGAGTACGCCGAGCAACTCGCCCTGATGGACGATCGGCACGACCAGCTCGGAGCGGCTGGCGGCATCGCAGGCGATATGGCCGGGAAAGGCATGGACGTCCTCGACCAGCTGGGTTTCGCGAGTCGCCGCCGCGGCGCCGCACACCCCCTTGCCGAACGGAATGCGGATGCAGGCGGCCTTGCCTTGGAACGGCCCGAGGACGAGCTCGTCGTTCACGTTGCGATAGAAGCCCGACCAGTTGAGGTCGGGGAGATATTGGCCGATCAGCGCCGAGACATTGGCCATGTTGGCGATCGCGTCGGGCTCGTCGGCAGTGAGCGAATCGAGCGCGGCGGCGAGGTCGCGATAGAGTTCGGACTTGGAGCCGGCGGCGATGGTGAAGGTGTACATGGGGGGTATGTAACCGATCCTCCCCGGCACGGGGAGGGGGACCATGCGCAGCATGGTGGAGGGGGTTCTCCACTTGCCGATACGCTGGGGGAGAGCCCCCTCCACCACGCCCTGCGGGCGCGGTCCCCCTCCCCGTGCCGGGGAGGATCAGTCGAACCGCACTTTCCCGCGCCCAGCCTTCACTTCGCTGCGCCCCTTCTTGGCGTCCACGCGGCGCGCCTTGGCGGCCTTGCTCGGCTTGGTCTTGACCCGGCGGGCCTGGCGCTCATGGGCCTTTTCCAGCAGCTCGGCCACGCGCTCGCGCGCATCGGCGCGGTTGGCGTCCTGGGTGCGGAATTTCCGTGCGGTGATCACCAGCTCGCCGGCGCTGGTCAGCCTGGTGCCCGCCAGCGTCTTGAGCTGCTGATAGGCCCAGGGCGCGAGGCCGAGCTTGAACACGTCGATGCGCAATTGCACCGCGGTGGCCACCTTGTTGACGTTCTGCCCGCCTGGCCCGGAGGCGGCGAGGAACTTCTCCTCGACGATCGCCTCTTCGGGCAGTTCAGCCACGGCCGAAGCCGATATTGCCGAAGCGCAGTGGCAGCGGCGCCTCGGCATGCACGTCGGGCTTGCCCTCACGCGGCACGGTGAGCTCGGCGGCGTGGAGCATCACTGCGGGGCCGCCCTTGCCATAGACCGGGTCGCCGACGATCGGCAGCCCGAGGCCCTCGGCTGCGTGGACACGGATCTGGTGGGTGCGGCCGGTCTCGGGGAAGAAGGCGAGCATCGCCCGGCCCTGGATACGCTCGACGACTTCCCAGCGCGTGCGGGCGGGCTTGCCCTTGGCATCGCCGGTCATCCGCCAGCCGGTCTCCTCGGTCGAGACCTTGATCAGCGGCAGGTCGATCGTGCCGCTGTCCTCGGCGGGCTCGCCATCGAGGATCGCGAGGTAGCGCTTGACGACGGTGCCCGCCTCGAATGCCTGGCCGAAGCGCTTGTGCGCCTTGGGATTGCGCGCGAGCAGCAGGCAGCCGCTGGTGTCGCGGTCGAGCCGGTGGACGGGCAGCGGCAGGCGCTGGAAGCCGAAGGTGAGCTGGTCGAGCATGTCTTCGAGGCTTTGCGAGCGGTCGCGCGGGCGATCGACCGGCAGCCCGGCCGGCTTGTCGATGATCATCGCTTCGCCATCGATGAAGAGTACGCGGTTATGGAGCATGGCCCGCATATAGAGCAGCGCGCTTAAAGCGAAAGCGGCGGCCAGGCTTTCGCCTGGCCGCCGCTCCGTGAGACCGCGCGGGAAGGGGGGCTTCGCGCGGTCTCGGTCTCGCGGCGGGGGGTTACGCCGCGAGCTTGTTGGCGACTTCGGCGATGCGGCGGCCCTGGTAGCGCGCACCGTCGAGTTCGGCCTGGCTCGGCAGGCGGCTGCCGTCGCCGTCGGCTATCGTCGTCGCGCCATAAGGCGAGCCGCCTTTGACTTCGTCGACGCCCATCTGGCCCTGGAAGCCGTAATCGAGCCCGACGATGGTCAGGCCGAAGTGCAGCAGGTTGGTGATGATGGAGAACAAGGTCGTCTCCTGGCCGCCATGCTGGCTCGCGGTCGACGTGAAGGCGCCACCGACCTTGCCGTTGAGCTGGCCCTGGAACCAGACGCCGCCGGCGCGATCCCAGAAGCTCGCCATCTGGCTCGACATCCGGCCGAAGCGCGTCGGCGCGCCGACGATGATGCCGTCATAGTTGGCGAGCTCGTTGACCTCCTCGAGCACCGGGTGCGTCGTGTCGGCGACGAAGCCGGCTGCGGCGACGACTTCGGCCGGTGCGGTCTCGGGGACGCGGCGGACATCGACTTGCGCGCCGGCGCTGCGTGCACCCTCGGCGACGGCTTCGGCCATCTTCGCGAGGTGGCCGTAGGACGAGTAATAGAGGACGAGGATCTTGGACATGGGGGCTTCCTTCGTAAAACCCCTCCCGCAAGCGGGAGGGGAGACTTGGTTATTCGCTGTCGACCAGCACGATCTCGGCGTCTTCGAGCGCCTTGATCGTCACGGTCTGGCCGCCGGTGAGTGCGGCGCCGTCGCGGGCATTCACTTGCTCGCCGTCGACCTCGATCGTGCCGATCGCCGGGACGAGATAGGCGTGGCGCCCGTCGCCCACGCTGTGCTCGACGCTTTCGCCGGCCTTGAGCGTGGCGCCCAGAACGCGGGCATTGGCCCGGATCGGCAGCGCCTCGTCATCGCCGTCGAACCCCGAGGCGAGCGCGACGAACTTTCCCGAGCGATCGCCCTTGGGGAAGGGCTTGGCGCCCCAGCTCGGCTGGCCGCCGGTCTCGCGCGGCATGATCCAGATCTGGAAGATCCGCGTGGTCTCGGGCTCGAGATTGTACTCGGCGTGACGGATGCCGCTGCCCGCGCTCATCACCTGGACGTCGCCGGCCTCGGTGCGGCCCTGGTTGCCCATCGAGTCCTGGTGGGTGATCGCACCCGAGCGGACATAGGTGATGATCTCCATGTTCTGGTGCGGATGCGCCGGGAAGCCGCTGTTCGCGGCGATCTCGTCGTCGTTCCAGACACGCAGCGCACCCCAGCTGGTGCGGGCGGGGTCATAGTAATCGGCGAAGCTAAAATGGTGGCGGGCATTGAGCCAGCCATGGTTGGCATGGCCGAGGGTTTCGAAAGGACGTTTGTCGATCATCGCTGATCTCCCTGAGTGTTGACGCCAAGATAGGGAGCGCGATTGCGACGTAAATGGAAACGTTGGAAACCGATCGTTTCCATGATACGCATGTGGAATGAAGCTACCGGATTTCGAGGCCTGGGCGATCTTCGCCAGCGTGGTCGAGCATCGCTCGTTCAGTGGGGCGGCTGAGGCGCTGGCGGTTTCCAAGGCGACGGTGTCGAAGGCGATCACGCGGTTGGAGGCGCGGCTGGGGACGTCGCTGTTCCATCGCACCTCGCGGCGGTTGACGCTCACCGATAGCGGGCGGGCGCTCGCCGAGCATGCCCAGCGGATTCGCTCGGAGGGCGAGGCAGCGGAGGAGGCGGCGTTCGAATCGGCCAGCGCGCCGGTCGGGCTCGTGCGGGTTGCGGCACCGCTGACCTTCGGGATCCAGGCAGTGGCGCCGGCGCTTGCCGAGTTCCTGACGCTGCATCCGGGGATCAAGGTCGACCTGCGGCTGTCCGACGCGTTCGTCGATATCGTCGGCGACGGGATCGACGTGGCGCTGCGCATCGCCGAGCTGCCCGACAGCTCGCTTCGAGCGCGGCGGCTGGGGCCGGTGACCGCGCATATCATCGCTTCGCCGGACTATTGGGACCGGGTGGGGCGGCCGCGCCACCCCGCCGATCTCGCGAGCCATGCCTGCTTCGCCTATACCAACACCGCCACGCCCGACATCTGGCGCTTCCGCCGCGCCGGGGGCGAAGAGGCGGTGGTCCGCATCGACGGGCCGATCCGCACCGACAGCGGCGACGCGATGCTGCCGGCGCTGCGGGCGGGGCTGGGCGTGGCGCGATTGCCCGACTTCCTCGTCGCGGAGGACCTTGCCGCCGGACGGCTGGAGCCGGTGCTGCCCGAATGGACGATCGGCGCGATCGGGCTGCACCTGCTCACGCCCCCGGGCACGTTGCGTCCCGCACGGGTCGAGGCGCTGATCGATTTCCTCAGCGAAAACCTCAAGCGCATGTGCACCGAAGCGCATTTCTGACTCGACTCCGTAACGAGTTTGAGTCCGCGATTAGGTAGATTCCCTACGACTCGTGGAACAAGCCCGGTTAGTCGGAAATTAACCTTTTGCCTTCAGAGGTGCTTAGGTTAATGAATCGTCCAGCGCGTCGGCCGTAGGGGCCTGCTCGCGTGCTTGGACAGGGGAACCGACGATGCGCGTGCTGCTGATCGAGGACGAGCCTTCGACTGCCAAGGCGATCGAGCTTATGCTCTCGACCGAGGGGTTCAACGTCTACACGACCGACCTCGGCGAAGAGGGGTTGGACCTCGCCAAGCTGTATGATTACGACATCATCCTGCTCGACCTCAACCTTCCGGACATGCACGGCTACGACGTGCTCAAGAAGGTCCGCGTCGCCCGCGTCCAGACGCCGGTGCTGATCCTGTCGGGCATCAACGAAATGGATTCGAAGGTGCGCTCGTTCGGCTTCGGCGCCGACGACTACGTCACCAAGCCGTTCCACCGCGAAGAGCTGGTCGCACGCATCCACGCCGTCGTCCGTCGCTCGAAGGGGCATAGCCAGTCGGTCATCCGCACCGGCAAGCTCGCGGTCAATCTCGACGCCAAGACCGTCGAAGTCGACGGTGCCCGCGTGCACCTGACCGGCAAGGAATATGCGATGCTCGAGCTGCTCTCGCTGCGCAAGGGCACCACGCTCACCAAGGAAATGTTCCTCAACCATTTGTATGGCGGGATGGACGAGCCCGAGCTCAAGATCATCGACGTGTTCATCTGCAAGCTCCGGAAAAAGCTGAGCATGGCATGCGACGGCGAGAATTATATCGAGACCGTCTGGGGCCGCGGCTATGTGCTGCGCGAGCCCGACGGCAGCGAAGGCGCGATCTCCGAAGTCGCCTGACACCAATCACCCGGGGGTAGCAGAAGCCGTGGTCCGCAAGGGCCGCGGCTTCTTGCTTGTCAGGACGAGCCGGTGGGATCGGTGACCTGGTGGAGCTCGCGCGGATCGGGGCCACGGGTGCGCGGGAGTGAGCCGGTCTGGCGCTCGATATGGCGGTGGACCACCGGGACGGTGCCCTCGACGCGGAGCAGCCGCAGCGCCTCGCTATTGGCGTCGTCGGCCTGGGTGCGGCGGTGGTTGTGGCGGACATAGTCGAGCCAGGTCGGCACCTGGTAGCGCTCGATCCACAATTCGGGATCGCCCAGGTCGCGCATCAGCGCCCAGTGGCGCGCGCCGTCGCGGCGGCGGATGCGGCGGCGCTCGGTCATCGCGGCGAGGAAGGCAGTGACATTGCGCTCGGCGACGCGATGCTCGATCGTCACCACGATCGGCCCGCTGCGCGGCTCGACCGGCACTGCGGTCTCGGGCTCGCGCCAGCGGTCGCTCGGGTCGAGATTGAGCTGGCTGATCGCAGGGAGCCGCCAGACGAATCCCGCGGCGACGCTGAGCAGCTGGATCCCGCCCGCGGCGAGCAACGCGGTCTCGACGCCGCGCGCGCCGGCGATCATGCCGAACACCCAGCTTCCGCAGGCCAACCCGCCGAATGCCGCCATCTGGTAGAGCGAGAGCGCGCGGGCGACGACCCAGCGCGGCGACGCCATCTGGACGCTGACGTTGAAGGTCGACAGCGCCACCACCCAGCCCGCGCCGCACAAGGCGAGCGCGACCAGCGTCAGCGCCAGCCAGCTCGTCGCGGCGATGGCGGCGGCGCCGATCGCGAGCGCCGGCGCGGCGAGGCGGATCAGCCCCTCGGTCGAGAGTCGGGCGCGGAGCCACTGGCTGCCGAGCGCGCCCGCCACGGCGCCGAGCCCGAACCCGCCGAGCAGCAGGCCATAGGTCAGCGGCCCGCCGCGGACGATGTCGCGCGCGACCAGCGGCATCAGCGCGGGGACGGCGCTGGCGGCGAAGCCGAACAACGCGGCGCGGATCAGCACGGTGCGGATCGACGGCGAGAGGCGGACATAGCGGACGCCCGCCGCCATCGCGAAGAGGATGCGCTCGCGCGGCAGGAGCGCAGGCGGCCGATCGGGCTTCCAGCGCGCAAGCACGGCGATCAGCCCGACATAGCTGAACGCGTTGACCAGGAACGCCGCCGCCGCGCCCGCGACGGCGACGATCGCGCCGCCGATCGCGGGGCCCAGGCTGCGCGCGACGTTGAACCCCATGCTGTTGAACGCGACCGCGCTGGGCAGCATCGCGCGCGGCACCATGTCGCCGACCGAGGCTTGCCAGGCGGGGCCGTTGATCGCGGTGCCGCAGCCGATCAGGAAGGTGAAGGCGAGCAGCAGCCAGGGCGTGAGCAGCCCGGCCCAGCCGCCGATCGCGAGCGCAAGCGAGACCGCGAGCATGAAGAACTGCGCGCCGAGCATCACCTTCCGGCGATCGAGATTGTCGGCGACCGCGCCGGCCCAGAGCGAGAGCAGCATGATCGGCAGGCTGGTCGAGGCCTGGACCAAGGCGATCATCTGTGGCGAGCCGCTGAGGCTGGTCATCATCCACGACGCGCCGACCGACTGGATCAGCCCGCCAAAGTTCGAGGCGAGGCTGGCGAGCCACACGGCGCGGAACAGGGGAAGGCCAAGGGGAGAGTTGCTCTCGCGTGCGTCCATGCGCCTCCAATTCCTCAACCGTGCGGGTGATCCCCGATAGGCGGGGGATTGCCGGTGGGGCAAGGGTGGATGAGTCGCGGCGCGGATCGCTGGGTCTGTGCGGCTTAACTTCGCACTTTGCGCATTTATCGATTTCGAAAATTGCGCGGGAGGGATGCTTTGTTGCGCGTGGCGGTTGGAGATTCGACCGAGTCAAAGAGCGGGCGCGGGGCCGCGGATAGGCAAGCAGGCGAAATCCTACATTGCAAGGGAAAGGCCTGCTGCGTGCTCCGGCGAAGGCCGGAGCCCTGGGATCGACGCTGATCGCTCGCCGCCCGCGCTCCGGCCTTCGCCGGAGCACGAGGTGCGTGCGTATCGGCGCGTGGCTGAAGCAAGAAGGCCGGGCGTCGGGCCCGGCCTTGGTTCGCCCATCCCCCTGCCTTCCCTGCCGAAGCAGGGAAGGGGGGTTGAGGGAAGGCTCAACGAAGGTTGAAGCGCAGGCCGACGCGGAACTGGCGGCCGAGCATGTCGGAATAGGTGGTGTTCGACGCGTTGCCGGTTTCCGGGACCAGCAGCGGCCAGCGGTTGAACAAGTTGGTGACGTTGAAGAACATCTCGGCCTGCGAGCTGCCCATCGCGATCTTCTGGGTCAGGTTGAGATCGGCATAGAACAGCCCCGACACGCGGTTGTTGTCATAGGTCGGGAAGTTGGTGGTCGAGACCGGGCAGCTGGTGCTGCACTCGATGCCGTTGGCGACATATTTGCCCGAGCTGACGCCACGGCCGACCACCGTCGCCGAGAAGGTCGGCGTTTCGTAGTTGACGCTGCCGCGGAAGATCCAGGTCGGCGTGCTGCCCTGCCCGCCATTGGCGCCGACGGTATTGACCGGCGCCGAGCCGGCGACCCCCGTTACTGCGAGATTCTCGATGTAGCGCGTCGCGATGCCGCGCAGGGTGAGCGTGTCGCCACCGAGCGGGATGCGATAGGCCGCGTCGAAGTCGATGCCGCGGACCAGGCGGCGGACATAGTTGAACGGCTGGGTGCGGATCAGCAGATACGGCGCGGCGGGCGTCGAGCGGGCCGGATCCTCGGTGATAGCGTCGCAATAGGCCTGGACACCATCGGCACGGCAGCGGTTGACCGTTTCCTGCGCGCTGATCGAGTCGATCGCGCCTTCCAGGTCGATGCGGAAATAGTCGACCGACGCCGTGAAGCCGGGCAGGAAACGCGGCGAGACCACGCCGCCGATGTTCCACGAATTGGCTTTTTCGGGCAGCAGGTTCGGGTTGCCGGTGGTCAGGCCCGAATAGCCGAACGTGCGCGGGCCGTTCGCGCCATCGGGCGTGAAGATCGGATTGGTGACCGAATCGCTGTTGGCGGTGCCCGCTTGATACAGCTCGTTCAGGTTCGGCGCGCGGATGTCGCGCGAACGCGTCACCCGGAAGCGGATGTCCTCGATCGGTGCCCAGGTGCCACCCAGCTTCCAAGTGGTGACATAGCCGGAGTTCGAATAGTCGGTAGCGCGCACTGCGCCGTTGAATTCGAGGCCGAGGCCCAGCGGAACGACGGTTTCGAGATAGGCCTCCTTGACGCTGTATTCGCCGCGGAAGGGGAGGTAGTTGCCGACCGACCAGGCATTGCTGGTGGTGCCGTTCGCATTGATGACGGGCTGGAACTCGGTCGGCACGCTGCCGCGGATCTTTTCCTTGCGGGCTTCGCCGCCGAATGAAACGCTGACGTCGCCCGCCCAGGTGGCGAACGGCGTCACCGCCCAATTGGTGCCGACGACATATTGTTCGAGCACCTGATCGCGATAGGGGTCGCCGAGCACGTAATCGATCGCCGCCGGGTTGGCGACGCCGATGCCGAGGCGGTTAAGCGGCACGCAATTTGGGTCGTTGTTGGTCGTGCTGACATCGACGTTGATCAAGCACTGGATTGAACCGGCTGCATAGCCTGCTGCATTGCCGGCTGGCGCGAACGCCGCGGCGGTGGCGTTGTTCATGCGCGCGGTGTTCATGACGTTGCGTAGCTGCTCGCGCACGTTGGAACGGCCATATTGCGCATAGACGTCCCAATGGCCGGGCTTGCCGAACGCATCGAAGCTGCCCTCCAGGCCCGCAACGTAGCGCTGCACCTCTCGCTCATTGTCGATCACACGGGTCGGCAGGTCGGCAGCGGTGGTCGCCACAGTGACGCTGGTGACCCCGGCCAAGCGGGTGGCGCCCAGCGCCTGCAATGCGAATGCGTTGCAGGTCACTGGCACCGGCACGGTGGTGCAGCCGGTGGTGTTGTAGGTGATGCCGGTCGACAGGTTGGGGCCAGCGTTGAAATAGACCTTTTGGTGGTTGTACGACCCTTCGAAGAAGGCTTCGACGCCGTCGGCCACTTCATAGCTCAGCCGGCCGAACACGCCCCAGCGATCGTCCTCGGGCATCAGGCCGATGCGGCGGCCAGAGTCATTGACCTGCCACGATCCGCCCTGAACGACGCTTGGATGCGAGGAGCCGCTCGCTCGGCTGAACGTCGGCGACTGGAGCACGCCATAGTCGAAGATGTTTACGCCGCCGCCCTGGCCGAAATACAGGCCGCGCAGCGTGTTCGCGGTGGTGCCGGCCGAGGCGGTGATCAGGCCGCCGGGCGTCGAATTCGCGGCGCCGACCTGGCGCAGCGTCGTGATATAGCGCGGCCGGTCGGTGCTGGCTGCGCGCCAGTTCGGATCCTCGACGCGGACATAGCCGGTATGGTTCCAGCCGCGATCGACCGCATCAATATCGAAGATGCCGTCCTGGTGCGCGATCTCGGCGTTGAACAGGATATGGCCGCGGCCGCCCGCGAACGACGTGCCGCCCGAGAGGCTGCCGGCATAGTTGAAGCCGTCGCCATAGGTGCTGACGCCGGTCTCGCCGGTGACGCGCAGCCCTTCGAGCTTCTTGTTGAGCACGAAATTGACCACGCCGCCGACCGCGTCCGAGCCATAAGCGGCTGAGGCGCCGCCGGTGACCACTTCGACGCGGTCGACCAGCCCCTGCGGGATCGTGTTGACGTCGACCCAGCCATAGATGGTCGAGCCGACCGAGCGGCGGCCGTCGAGCAGGACCAGCGTGCGGCCTTCGCCGAGGTTACGCAGGCTGAACGCGTTGATGCCGGCCGAGCCGTTCGACAGATTGAGGCGCGAATTCGCCGGCTTGGTCGAGCCGGCGAGCTGCGGCAGCTGGTTGACGAAGTCGGCGATATTGTTGGTCGGCGAGGTATTGTTGATGTCGTCGCGGGTCAGCACGGTGAGCGGCGTCGGGGCCTGAAAGCCGTCGCGGATGATGCGCGAGCCGGTGACGACCAATTCGTCGCTGCTCTGCGCGGCGGAGGCGGCTTCCTGCTCCTGCGGGACGGTGGTGCCGGTGCCTTCGGTCTGGGCGGCGGCGGGCAGTGCGGCGAGCGAGGCGAGGGCCAGCGCGGCCATGCTCGATACGCGTACAAGATGAGATTGCCGGCGTGGATACTTCATGTTTCCCCCCTGTGGGATAAATTCCGTTGCCGGCGGACCGGCCGTGAATGTCCTCCGCGACATTGCACCACATGCCACTGCGGCCTCTGTATGGACCCCATGCAGCATGTCGGAAACGAAGGTGCGCTGCGGTTTCGCGGAGCGTCAAGATGCCAGTGGCTTCTATGGCTTACCCACGCCATAGCCGCAGACTATGGGCGATGCCATAACCCTGGCCTATGGGCGGGCAAGGCCTTTGCCCTGCGAATGCGCGGCGGAGGGCGCTAGCCTCTGCGGAGCCGTAACAGCCAGGAAGCCTGCCCTATGTTCGACCGCCGTTCCTTCCTGCTCGGCTCGGTGGCGACGCTGGCGCTCGCCCCCGCCGCGGCGGCGCGGCTGCAATCGGGTGGCGGCGCGGCGCGGCAAAGCAGGGTGGCCGGGCTCGATGCGCCGATCGAGATCGTCGACGACGCGTACGGCGTGCCGCACATCCGCGCCGGCTCCATCCCCGATGCGTTCTTCGGCCAGGGCTATGTCGTCGCGCGCGACCGGCTGTTCCAGATCGACTTGTCGCACCGGCGCGAGATGGGGCGGCTGGCCGAGGTGTTCGGCGCCGATTTCGCCGAGCACGATGCGACGGCGCGGCTGTTCCACTATCGCGGCGATGTCGAGGCAGAGCTGCGCGCAGTGCCGGCGCAGGTGCTCGCCTGCGCGCGCGCCTATGTCGCGGGGATCAATGCGCGGATCGACGAAGTGCTCGCGGACCCCGCGCTGCTGCCGCTCGAATACGGCATTCTCGGCGTGGCGCCGCTGCGCTGGGCGCTGCGCGACCTGGTGATCGCGCGGGGCGCCGGAATCGACAATGCCGATGACGAGGTGCGCCGCGCGCAACTCGCCGCTTTGGGGCTGCTCGATCTCGATGCGATCATCGCGCCGCTGCGGCCGAGCTGGAAGATGACGGTGCCCGAGGGGCTCGATGCTTCGGCGGTGTCCGAGGACGATCTGGGGATGTTGCAACTGGGCGCGCTGCCGTTCAGCGCCGACACGCCGGTCGCCGATCCCGCGGCGGGGCCGGAGGCGCGCGCCAATGCCGGGAGCAACGCCTGGACGATCGCGCCGTCGCGCAGCGCCACGGGCCGCCCGATCCTTGCCAACGATCCGCATCTCGGCATCGGCAGCTTCGGCCCGCGGCACGTCGCGCATCTCAGCGCGCCGGGGCTCGACGTGATCGGCGGCGGCTCGCCGGGGCTGCCGGGGATCATGCAGGGGCACACCGATCGCTTCGCGTTCGGGCGGACCAACTTCCATATCGACCAGCTCGATCTGTTCGTGCTCGAACTGCATCCCGAGGATCCCGAGCGGTATCGGCACGAGGGGGCGTGGAAGGCGTTGCGGAAAGTCGAGGTGGCGATCCCGGTCAAGGGCGGCGCGCCGTACGTCACGACCCTGCGGTATTCGGTGCAGGGACCGCTGGTGTCGCACGACCCGGCGAAGCGGCGCGCGACTGCGGTGGCGTCGATCGGGATGCAGCCGGGCGGGCACGGCGCGTTCGCGATGATCGCGATCAACCTGGCGCAGGACTGGAAGAGTTTGAAGAAGGCCTTCCCGCTGCATCCTTCGCCGACCAATTTCCATTATGCCGATGTCGACGGCAATACCGGCTGGCAGGTGATCGGCTTCGCGCCGGTGCGCCGGAAAGGCGAGGGGCTGCTGCCGGTGCCCGGCGACGGGCGGTACGATTGGACCGGGATGCGCAACTTCACCGCGCTGCCCAGTGAATACAACCCGGCCAAGGGCTGGTTCGCCTCGGCCAACCAGAACAATTTGCCTGCCGACTGGCCGCGCGATCGTATCCCGGCCTTCTCGTTCCGCGATCCCTATCGCTACGAGCGGATCGTCGACGTGCTGTCGAAGCAGGAGCGGCACAGCCTCGACGACAGCGTGAAGCTGCACCACGATACGTTCTCGGAGCCGGCGCGGCAGCTGGTAGCGCTATTGCCGGCGCGGCCCTCGCCCGCCGGGGACATGCTGCGCGGCTGGGATTCGCGGATCGACGGCGCGAGCGGGGCGGCGGCGTTGTTCGAGATCCTGTGGCGCGAGCTCGGCAAGCGGATGCTCGCGGCGATCGTGCCGGCGCGCGCGGCACATCTGGTGCGCGATATCGCGCCGTCGGTGCTGCTCGGTCTGCTGGCGAAACCCGATGCGCGGCTGGGCGCGGACCCGGTGGTGGCGCGTGATGCGATGCTCGATGCGGCGCTCGCTGCGGCCTGGGCGTCGGCGCGCGAGCTGATGGGGAGCGATCCGGCGCAGTGGCGCTGGGACAAGCTCCATCAGGTTCGCATCCAGCACCCGCTGTCGCGCATCCCGGCGATCGCCAGGGCGTTCCCGCCGATCGAAGGCGCGGGTTCGGGCGGCGATTCCTACACGGTGATGGCGCGCTGGCTGGGCAGCGGCCCCGGCTGGCGGACCGGGGGTGGAGCGAGCTACCTCCAGGTGATCGACGTCGGCGCTTGGGACAATTCGTTGATGCTCAATTTGCCCGGCCAGTCGAACGACCCGCGCTCGCCGCACCACCGCGACCAGTATGCGCCGTGGATCGCCGGGGCGATGCAGCCGATGCTGTTCAGCAAGGCGGCGGTGGATGCGCGGGCGGCGGGGCGGACGCGGCTGGTGCCGAAGCGCTAAATTCCCCTCCCTGAAAGGGAGGGGAGGGCTACCCGTGCAGGTTCATCAGCGAATCCATCAGCCCGTCCTCGGCGCTTGAGCACACCCCCAGGATCACCGCCTCGTCGCAGCCTTCGCCGGTGACGTAGCCGTGGCCCATGTTCGAATCGATGTAGATCGATTCGCCGGCTTCCAGCGTCACCGGATCGTAGAATTCGGTGTGGACGGTGATGCTGCCGCTGACGACGTAGATGAACTCCTCGCCCGAATGGTGGACGAGTTCGCCGAACTCCTCGGCCGATTTGGCGCGAACGCGGGTGAGCACAGGGATCATCCGCTTCCGGCGCAACTCGGTGCAGAGGTAATAATAATCGTAATTGGCGGTGTTCACCCGCACCGCGCGATCGAGATCGCCGATGCTGCGGCGGGCAGTGACCGGCGCCTCGGCGGGCGAATCGTTCTCGGCGAACAGTTCGGACATGCGGATGTTGAGCCGCTGGCTGAGCTGGAGGAGCTTGTCATAGGTCAGGGTGAGCCGGTCGTGCTCGACCTTGGACAACGTCGACACCGGGATGCCGCTGCGCACGCTCATCTCCTTGAGCGTCCAGCTGTTCCGCGCGCGCAATTGGCGCAGCAGCGCACCCAGCGTCGGGTGTTCGGGCTTCAGCCGCGTCGCCATGGATATCCCCGGTTTGACATTTTTCCGAACAGGATCATTATGTCCCAATCAGGCGTAACTGGTTCATTCGGGATATAGCCTAGCCGCAGACGCAAACCGGCGCAATCGAGATGGCCGGGGCGGACGCGCAGGAAAGAGGGAAAACAGCGCGATGTGGAAACGTTCGCTTTCGGTGCTCGCGGCAGGATTGCTGGGGCTCGCTATCGGTGTGCCGGCCTTTACCCAGGCCCCCGCGCCGCTGACGCCCACGCCGCAGACCGCGGCGGCGGCCGTGCCGGCAAGCCCGGCGGGGACGGCGTCGCTCACCAAGACCGATGCCGATGCCTGGCTCGACGGCTTCATGCCCTATGCGCTCGCGCGCGGCGACGTTGCCGGTGCCGTGGTGGTGGTGGTCAAGGACGGCCAAGTGCTCACCCAGCGCGGCTTCGGCTATGCCGACGTCGCCAAGCGCAAGCAGGTCGATCCGGCCACTACCTTGTTCCGCCCGGGCTCGGTGTCCAAGCTCTATACCTGGACCGCAGTGATGCAGCAGGTCGAGGCGGGCAAGCTCAACCTCGACGCCGACATCAACCAGTATCTCGACTTCAAGATACCGCCCTATGACGGCAAGCCGATCACGCTGCGCCAGATCATGACGCACACCGCCGGCTTCGAGGAGATCATCAAGGGGCTGCTGAGCTTCGACAAGCCGGTCGCGCCGCTGGGCGAGGTGGTCAAGCATCGCATCCCCGAGCGGATCTACGCGCCGGGCACCACCCCGGCCTATTCGAACTACGCGACCGCGCTGGCCGGCTATATCGTCGAGCGCGTCTCGGGCACGCCGTTCGACGACTATGTCGAGCGCAACATCTTCGGCCGGCTCGGCATGCAATACGCCACCTTCCGCCAGCCGCTGCCGGCCAGGCTCAAGCCGTTCATGTCGCAGGGCTATGAGCTCGGCTCGGGCGAGGCCAAGAAATACGAAGAGATCGGCATGGCGCCGGCGGGCTCCTCGGCGATCAGCGGCGGCGACATGGCCAAGTTCATGATCGCGCACCTCAACAAGGGCGGCCCGCTGCTCAGCCCGGCGACCGCCGCGCAGATGCACACCGCGCAGCAGACCGCGATCCCGGCGCTCAACACGATGGCGCTCGGCTTCTACGAACAGAAGATCAACGGCCACCGCGCGATCGCCCATGGCGGCGACACGGTCTATTTCCATAGCGACCTGTGGATCTTCCCCGAGGACAATGTCGGGGTCTACATCTCGATGAACAGCAACGGGAAGGACGGCGTCGCGCGCGTCCTGCGCGGACGGCTGTTCGAGGAATTCTCCGACCGCTATCTGCCCGATCCCAGCAAGAAGCCGCCGGTCGAGCTGGCCACTGCCAAGGAGCATGCCAAGCTGCTCGTCGGCACCTGGACCAACAGCCGCCGGATCGATTCGAGCTTCGCCAAGGTCATCGGGCTGATCGGCGACACCAGCATCACCCTCGACGCCGAGGGCCGTCCGGTGATCCCCGCGCTGACCAGCGCCGGCGGCGCCCCCCGGAAGCTGATCGAAGTCGAGCCATTCGTCTGGCAGGACGCCTATGGCCATGAGCGGCTCGCCGCGCAGGTGGTCGACGGCAAGGTCGTGCGGTGGAGCTTCGGCGAAGTCTCTCCCTTCATGATCTGGTATCGCACGCCGGGCGCGCTCGATGCGGCGTGGCTGATGCCCGCCTTGCTGTTCGGGATCGGCGTGGTGCTGCTCACGGCGCTGTCCTGGCCGGTCGGCTGGGTCGCGCGCCGCCGCTATGGTGCGCCGTTCCTGCTCGAAGGCGAAGCACGGCGCACCTATCGCGTCGTCCGCGGCTTCGCCTGGCTGGTGCTCGCTGCGCTGGTCGGCTGGGTGATGATCGTCACCGGGCTCGAGGATTTCGAGAGCCATGGTTCGACCGACGGGCTGATCCTGCTGGTCCAGGTGGTCGGCACGCTCGCATTCGTCGGGATGTTCGGGCTGTCGATCTGGAACGCCTGGCTCGCCTGGACGCGCAAGAGCGGCTGGTTCGCCAAGCTGTGGAGCGTGCTGCTCGTGCTCGCCAGCTTCTTCATCCTGTGGACCGCCCTGGTCTACAGGCTGATCAGCCTCGGCACCGAGTTCTAAGACGATGGTGCAGCGTCTGTCGGTCGATGTGAGCGTGGAACGGCTTCCCTTCGCGAAGCCGTTCCAGATCTCCGGACACGTCTTCACCGAGTCCGCGGTGGTGGTCGTCACGCTGAGCGACGGCCTCCACACCGGGCGCGGCGAGGCGAGCGGAGTCTATTATCTGGGCGACGACGAGGCGGCGATGACCGCCGCGCTCGATACCGTCCGCGAGGGGCTGGCGCAGGGCATGACCCGCGCCGATCTCCAGCGCGAGCTGCCCGCGGGCGGCGCCCGCAACGCGGCGGACTGCGCGCTGTGGGAGCTCGACGCCAAGCGCGCGGGCGTGCCGGTGTGGAAGCTTGCCGGGCTGCCCGAGCCCAAGCCGCTGCTCACTACATTCACGCTGGGCGCCGACGATCCCGGCGTGATGGCGGAAGGGGCATTGGCGTATCGCGATGCGCGCGCGCTCAAGCTCAAGCTCACCGGCGATCTAGATCTCGACATCGCCCGGGTCCGCGCCGTGCGCGCGGCGCGGGGCGATTGCTGGATCGGCGTCGATGCCAATCAGGGCTTCCAACTCGCCGAGCTCGACGCGCTCATCGCCGTGCTGGTCGAATGCAAGGTCGCGCTGCTCGAACAACCACTTGCGCGGGGGCGGGAACACGATCTCGACGGGTTCAGCTCGCCGATCCCGATCGCCGCCGACGAGAGCGCGCTGACGCTGGCCGATCTCGACGTGCTGGTCGGTCGTTTCGACACGGTCAACATCAAGCTCGACAAAAGCGGCGGGCTCACCGAGGCGGTGGCGATCGCGCAGGGCGCGCGACGGCTCGGCCTCGACGTCATGGTCGGCAACATGGTGGGTTCCAGCCTGGCGATGGCGCCGGCGTACCTGCTCGGCCAGCTATGCGATGTCGTCGACCTCGACGGGCCGACCTTCCTCGCTGCCGATCGCAGGCCGGGTATCGAGTATGCGGACGGATATATCCATTGCCCCGACACGGTTTGGGGGCACCAGTCGCTCGCGACAGCCACATAGTTGCAATATCGGTTGACACTTCTCTAATCAGGATAATAGCATCCTGATTAGAAATTAGCGGTGAGGCATAACGAGCCGCAGCAAAGTGCGATCCGACGCAAGCATTCGGACGCCGACAGGGCCGCCACGTCGGGCGGCAATCGATCGCCTGCAGGGGTGACGGTTTTCAGGGAGTCATGGGGAGATGAAGATGAACCGGTTCGCTTTGCCCGTCCGCGCGATGCTGGCGCTTTCGACTGCCGCCGGCGCGCTGATTGTCGCTTCCGCTGCGCAGGCGCAGGAAGCGCCGGCTGCGCGCAGCGACGACGAGATCGTCGTCACCGCGCAGAAGCGCGAGCAGAACCTGCAGGACGTACCCGTCTCGATCAGCGTGGTCAGCGGCGAGGCGATGCAGGAGCAGGGTGCGGCGTCGCTCACCGATTATGCCGGCTATGTGCCCGGGCTCCAGGTGACCACCACCGGCACGCCGGGACAGACCACGATCACCTTGCGCGGCGTCGCGCCGCTGACTGCCAGCCAGACCGTCGGCATCTATCTCGATGACGCGCCGGTGGGATCGAGCGCGATCTACAATCGTGGCGGGCAATTCTCGCTCGACTTGCTGCCCTATGACATCGAGCGCGTCGAAGTGCTGCGCGGTCCTCAGGGCACGCTCTATGGCGCCAGCTCGATCGGCGGACTGCTGAAATATGTCACGGTCACGCCAAGCACCTCAACCTTCAGCGTCAAAGGCGGCGTCGAGGGCTTCGGGATCAATGGAGCAGGCGATCTCGGCTGGGCCGGACAGACGATGTTCAATGCGCCGCTCGTTCAGGGCAAGCTTGGCGTCACTGGCAGCTTCGCTTGGCGGAAGACGCCCGGCTTCGTGGGCAGCGTCAACAATGCGAGCCTCGACGACCAGAATGATTATGAGCAGATCGGCGGGCGCGTCGCGTTGCTGTGGCAGGCGAGCGACCGGTTCAGCGCGCGGCTGACTGCGATTTATCAGGACATCGATTCCGACGGCAACGGCATCTACGCTGCGGATTTGACCGGCAAGCGGCTCGGCGACGGCAAGTCGTTCAACAACTACGTTCCCGAAAGCTTCAAGAACGAGCTGCAATATTATGCGGCGACGCTCGATTATGATTTTGGCGGCGTGTCGCTGACCTCGACCACCACGCACAGCACCACGCATGCCACCCAGCTCCAGGACGCGACCTATTCGTTCGGCGTGCTGTTCCCGCTGCTCACCGGCGGGGCGATCGCGCCGGGGCTGACGCCGTTCGAGATCAAGCTGGGCCTCAAGAAATGGACTCAGGAAGTCCGCCTGGCTTCGGCGAGCGGTGGAGCGTTCGAATGGCTGGTCGGCGGTTTCTTCACCGACGAGAAGAGCTCGAACTCGCAGGTTGTCCGCTCGTACGACATGGCGGGCAATGCCATTCCGGCGCTCGATCCGCTGGCGACGATCGCGCTGCCCGCGACGTACAAGGAATATGCCGTGTTCGGCAACGCGACGCTTCGCCTGGGCGAGCGGTTCGAGATCACCGGCGGCATGCGCTGGGCGCGCAACGAGCAGACCTTCCGCCAGATCAGCGAAGGCGCGATCGTGCCCTCGGCCAACGATCCCGGCGAATCGCAGGAGGACGTGTTCACCTGGAGCGTCAGCCCGCAATTCCATGTGAGCGACGATGCGATGCTCTATGGCCGCGTCGCCACCGGCTATCGCCCAGGCGGGCCGAACGTGATCGTTCCCAACGTGCCGCCGAGCGTCGATTCGGACTCGCTGACCAATTATGAAGTTGGCTTCAAGGCGGACCTGGCCGGGCGTGCCGTGACGATCGATGTCGCCGCCTTCTACATGGATTGGAAGGACATTCAGGTGACGCGCAGCTTCGGCGGCATCTCCGGCCAGGCAAATGGCGGGGCGGCGCGAAGCCAGGGCGTCGAGGGGACGATCGCCTTCCGCCCCGCGCGAGGGCTGACGCTGGCACTGAACGGCTCGTACACCGACGCCAAATTGAGCGAGGACGTGCCCGAGATCAGCGGCGCCGATGGCGACCAGCTTCCCGGTGTGCCCAAGTTCAGCGGCTCGGCACGGCTCGATTACCATGCCGAGCTGGGTGGCGACCTCTCGGCCGATTTCGGCATGGGCGTGCGGCATGCGAGCAGCCGGTTGTCGCTGGTCGAGAGCGATCCGCTGACCGCGCGCGCGACGGCCTACACTGCGGTCGATCTCAACGCATCGCTCAACATCGGCGAGCATTGGAAGCTGCGGGCCTATGCGCGCAACCTGCTCGACGACGATGGCGAACTGTCGCGCTCGACGCTGACCAACGGGCTCAACGAACCCAGCTTCCTGCAGATCACGCCGCTCCAGCCGCGCACGATCGGCCTTGCTTTCGATCTCTCCTTCTGAGCGGGAAAGCATCATGAACGCCCCCTTCGGCCTAACCGCCGACACGCTTACGCTGCCGCAGCCCTATCTGCTGTTCCTCGGCGACACCGTCGAGCGGGGCTTCGCCAAGACCGCGCTGGGCCTGCGCGATTGGGCGCCCGAGAAGTGCGTCGGCGAACTGGCGCTGGCCGGTGCGCAGGTTACCACCGGGCTACCCCCGATGACGCCAGCGGAGGCTTATGCCGCGGGCGCTCGCGCGCTGGTGATCGGTGTCGCCAATTCGGGTGGAGTGATCCCGCAGAGCTGGCGCGCGTCGCTGGTCGAGGCGCTCGAGGCGGGGCTCGACCTCGTCGCGGGGATGCACACGCGGCTGTCCGATATCCCCGAACTGTGCGAGGCGGCGGCGCGACGCGGGCGACGGCTGATCGACATTCGCGTGCCGCCGGCCAACATACCGGTAGCCACCGGGCGCAAGCGGAGCGGCAAGCGGTTGCTCACTGTCGGCACCGATTGCGCGCTGGGCAAGAAATACACCGCCCTGGCGCTTGCGAAAGCTTTTGCGGCGCGCGGCCTTGCCAGCGATTTCCGCGCTACCGGGCAGACCGGGATCATGATCGCCGGCGGCGGAATGCCGATGGACGCGGTAGTCTCCGATTTCGAGGCGGGCGCGGCGGAGATGGTGTCGCCCGATGCTGACCCTGCGCATTGGGACGTGATCGAAGGGCAGGGCTCGCTCGCGCACCCGGCCTATGCCGCCGTATCGCTTGGGCTGCTCCACGGCAGCCAGCCCGACGTGTTCGTGGTGTGCCACGAGCCGGGACGCACCGACATGCTCGGCACTGCGGGCTATCAGGTCGCGACTATCGAAGAGATCATCGATCTTACCACCGCGCTGGGCCGGCGGACCAATCCGGGGATCCGCTGTGGCGGGGTAAGCTTCAACACCTCGGCTCTGGACGATGCAGAAGCCCAAGACGTGATGCAGCGCGAAAGCGCGCGGCTCGGGCTTCCGGTCGCCGATCCGGTGCGCGGCGGGCCGGCGTTCGACGCTCTGGTCGATAGCTGCCTCGCATGAGTGTGGCGGCGGGATCGAGCTGGTTCCAGCGCTTCCTGCTGCCGGGGTTCGCGATGAAGGCGGTGATCATCGGTGGCGGCTATGCCACCGGTCGCGAGCTTGCCGAATATTTCCTGCCCTCGGGTCCGTGGGGCGGGCTCGCGGGGATGTTCCTGGCGATGGCGCTGTGGAGCGTGATCGCCGCGACGACCTTCGCCTATGCGAGGATGGCAGGCGCGCTCGATTACCGCGCGTTCTTCGCCGACCTGCTCGGGCCGGCATGGATCGCGTTCGAGATCGCGTACATCCTGTTCGTCGTGCTGATCCTCGCGGTGTTCGGGGCGAGCGCGGGGGCGATCGGCAACGCCATGTTCGGCTGGCCGAGCTTCGTCGGCGCGCTGCTGCTTGCCGGGGGAATCCTCGGCACGGTGTCGCTGGGCAATGCCGTGGTGGAGGGCGTGTTCAAATACGTCTCGTTCCTGCTCTACGGCGTCTATGCGCTGTTCCTGGTGCTCAGCCTGCTGAGCTTCGGCGACCGCATCGCCGCGGGCTTCGCGACCCCGGCGCCGTGGGACGGCTGGGCTTCGGGCGGGCTGACCTATGCCAGCTACAACATCATCGGCGCGGTGGTGGTCCTGCCGGTGCTGCGGCACCTGACCGGCACGCGCGACGCCGTGGTCGCCGGGCTGATCGCCGGGCCGCTGGCGATGGCGCCGGCGATCCTGTTCTTCGTGTGCATGATTGCTTTCTACCCCGGCATCGGGGCGGAGACGTTGCCCTCCGACTTCCTGCTGCGGCAGTTGAACGCGCCGGTGTTCCACTGGCTGTTCCAGCTGATGATCTTCGCGGCCTTGCTCGAGAGCGGGGCAGGGGCGGTGCATGCGATCAACGAGCGCGTCGCCGGCGTGATGCGCCGCCGCGGCGCCGAGCTGGGCGCCCGATCGCGCGCGCTCATCGCGGGCGGGTTGCTGCTGGTGTGCATGTTCGTCGCCGAGCGCGTCGGGCTGATCGCGCTGATCGCCAGCGGCTATCGCCTGCTCGCCTATCTGTTCCTCGCCGTGTTCGTGCTCCCGCTGCTCACGATCGGGCTGACCCGTCTGCTTCGCCGCCGGACCAACAAGGAGATCGCCGCATGAGACTGCTCGCGCTGCCGCTGCTGCTGCTCGCTACTCCGGCACTGGCCGATCCGCCCGCGGGGCTCGCCGCCAAGGTCGAGGCGCTGCGGAAATCGACCGGCGCGCCGGGGATCGCCGTCGCGATCGTCGAGCATGGCAAGACCACGCTGTCGCAGGGCTGGGGCGTCCGGAAGCTCGGCGAGGCGGCGAAGGTCGATGCCGACACGATCTTCCAGACCGGATCGACCGGCAAGGCGTTCACGGCCGCGGCGCTCGCGATCCTCGTTGACCAGGGCAAGATCGCCTGGGACGACAAGGTGATCGACCACATGCCGTGGTTCCGCATGTACGATCCCTGGGTGACGCGCGAGATTACGGTCCGCGACCTGCTCGTCCATCGCAGCGGGCTTGGACTGGGGGCCGGGGATCTGCTGTTCGTGCCCCGGGGCAGCCTGTCGCGCAAGGAGACGGTCAAGCGCGTCGCCCACCTCAAGCCGGCGACGAGCTTCCGGTCGAACTACGCCTACGACAACATCCTCTACATGGTCGCCGGCCAGCTGATCGAGGAAGTCTCGGGCAAGACCTGGGAAGAGTTCATGGCGCGCGAAGTGCTCGGCCGCGGCGGCATGAAGACCGCCACAGCGACCTATGAAGCGCGCTGGGCGACGCGCGACCGCGCCTTCCCGCACGCGCGGATCGGCGGCGTGGTGCGCGGCGACGGGCCCAATTCTGTGCTCGACGAGCGCGAGGAGCTCGGCCGTGCGGCGATGCCCGCGGGCGGGCTCGCGCTCAGTGCCAACGATCTCGCGCAGTGGCTCAAGATCCAGCTCGGGCATGGCGCGCTGCCAGGCGGCGGGCGGCTGTTCAGCGAGGCGCAGGCGGCCGAGATGTGGAAGGGCGTGACGATCCAGCCGATCACGCCCTATCCCGGCGGGCTCGCGTCGCTCACCCCCAAGTTCAGCAGCTATGGCCTCGGCTGGGAAGTCGAGGATTACAAGGGCGCACGGATCATCTCGCATGGCGGCGGGGTCTTCGGATCGATCACCCATGTCATCCTGCTCCCCGATCAGGATGTCGGCATCGCGGTGGTGGTCAATTCGGAAGACGTCGCATTGCTCCGCGGCGTCGCGCACCTGCTGGTCGATCACTATCTCGGCCTTCCCGACCAGGACTGGCCGAAGCGCTTCGGCGATTTCATGGCGCAGCGCATCGCCGGCGGGAAGGCTGCGCTGGCCAGCGTCAAGGCCGCGCCCGCCAAGGTCGGCCCGTCGCTTTCGCTCGAGCGCTATGCCGGCACCTATCGCGATCCCTGGTACGGCGATGTCGCGGTGACCGGCGCCGCCGACGGCCTGCGCATCGACTTCAAGACCACCCCGCGCATGGCCGGCAAGCTCGTCCATTGGCAGTACGACACCTTCGTCACCCGCTTCGACGACAAGGCGATCGAGCCGGCCTATGTCACCTTCGCGCTCGATGCCGAGGGCAAGGTCTCGCGCGTGACGATGAAGGCCGAGAGCCCGATCGCCGACTTCAGCTACGACTATCACGACCTCGACCTGCGGCCGGTGGAGACGAAGAAGTGAGCGCGCTGGATCTGCTCCCCTCCCTGAAAGGGAGGGGCCGGGGGTGGGTGCGCGCGTCTGCGCGCCCACTAGACTCTTCACCCGGCTCGAAGCACCGGCCGAGGCATCGAGCCTCGTCCGACGCTAAACCCACCCCTAACCCCTCCCTTTCAGGGAGGGGAATAATGGGGCTCGCCCTGCTCCTTGCCGGCTGCGCCACCACGTCCGAACCGCCCCGCAAAGCGCATCGCGACTTCCTCGTGCTCGACACGCATCTCGATACGCCGCTCCACTTCGCGCGGCCCGGCTGGGACTTTGCCGGGCACCACGATCCGGCGACCGACCTCGTCCAAGTCGATCTCGAGCGGATGGACGCCGGCGCGCTCGATGGCGGGTTCTTCGCGATCTACACCGATCAGGGGCCGCTGACGGCGAAAGGCTATGCCGACGCGCTCGCCTTTGCGCGCGCGCGTTCCGACCTGATCGACCGCACCCTCTCCAAATACCCGAGCCGCATCGACTTCGCGATGACCGCCGACGACGCGCGCAGGATCGACCGCGCCGGGCTGCGCATCGCGTTCAAGAGCATGGAGAACAGCTACCCGCTCGGCGAGGATCTCTCGCTGCTCCAGGAATTCCACGGTCGCGGCGTGCGGCTGGCCGGTCCGGTCCACGGCGCCAACAACCAGTTCGCCGACAGTTCGGGCGACCAGCCCAAGTGGAACGGCCTCTCGCCCCTCGGCCGCAAATGGGTCGCAGAGATGAACCGCCTGGGAATGGTGATCGACCCGAGCCACGCGTCCGACGCCGCCTTCGACCAGATGCTCGAATTGTCGAAAACCCCGCTGCTGCTCTCGCATTCGAGCGGGCGCTGGGCGTTCGACCATCCGCGCAACCTCGACGACGGCCGCATCCGCAAGCTCGCCGCGAAGGGCGGGGCGATCTGCGTCAGCACGATCTTCCTGTCGAACATGAAGATGGGCCCCGAGCGCGCCGAACTGTTCGGCAAGTACGAGCATATGGACACGCTCTCGCCTGCCGAGCAGGCCGACCTCGCCCGCAAGTGGCGTGCGCTCGACACGACCGAGCCGCTCTGGGCGGCCGATTTCGAGCGCTACATGGCGATGGTGCTCCACGTGATCGAAGTCGCGGGCGTCGACCATGTCTGCTTTGGCGCGGATTGGGACGGCGGCGGCGGGCTGCCGGGGATCGAGGACATCTCGGCGCTGCCCAAGGTTACCGAGCGGCTGCGCGCGGCGGGCTATTCGGACGAGGACCTGGCCAAGATGTGGGGCGGCAACATCCTCCGCATCGTCGAAGCGGCGCAAGACCCCGCGCGCTGAGGCCCGAAACGGGTTGACGTTGGCTTTTCCCCTCCCTGCAAGCAGGGAGGGGAGTCGATCAGGCGACGTCGTAGAGCAGGGCGATCTCGTCGAGCGGGAGGGTGAAGCAGATCGCGGCGCCGCCCAGCGGACTGGTGCCGCTCCAGATGCGGCCGCCATAGGAGTCGACGATCGTCCGGCAGATCGACAGCCCGATGCCCAGGCCATTGCGCTTGGCGGTGCTGAACGGCGCGAAGATGTCGCCCACGCGATCGGGCAGCCCCTCGCCATTGTCGGCGACGCTGACCATCACCATCCCGCCCGGCTCGCGGTGGCTCGACACCAGCACCTGCGGCCGCTCGATATCGGCGACTGCCTGCGCGGCGTTGCGGATCAGGTTGAGCAGCACCTGCTGGATCTGGACCTTGTCGGCGGCGACATGGCCGGTATCGGGATCGAGCCGCGCACTGATTGCGGCGCGCGCGACCGCGGGATCGGCGACCTTGCTCAGCGCGATCGCCTCTTCGACGATGTCGTCCAGCGACGCGATCTCGCCGCTCCGCCGGTCGGCGACGAGGTCGCGGGCGCGCGAGATGATCTTGCCACTCAGCCCGATCTGCCGGCTCGCCTGGCTGAGCAGCACTGCCAGCTGTTCTTCGTCGACCATCGACTGCTTGCCCTGCTTGGCAAGGTAGATCGCGGTGCTGAGGTAATTGTTCGCCGCGGTGAGCGGCTGCGACAGCTCGTGCGCGATCGTCGCGGCCATCACGTTGACTGCCTCGACGCGGGTGATGTGCGCGACTTCGGCGCGAAGCTCCTCGTGGCGCTTTTCGGTGGTGATGTCCTGCTGGGTGCCCAGCACGGTGCGCACGCTCCCGTCGGGCTCGACCACCGGCGACATCCGCAGCCGCAGGTGCGCGACGCGGCCGTCGCCCATCGTCGCTACCACCTCGCATTGCTGGGGCTGTTTCGAGGCGACCGCGCGCCGTAGCGTCTGGCGGATCGTCTCGGCGCCCTCGGCGTCGTGATAGGAAAAGACCTCGTCGGCGGTCATCACGTTCTTCGCGGGATCGCGGCCGTGCATCCGGCAGATCTCTTCGGAGCAGACGAACCGGCCGGTGGTGAGATCGTATTCCCAGTCGCCCATCTTGGCGATCGACTGCGCCTCGAACAGCCGGCGGTTCGAGGCGGCGAGGCTGCGGATGATCGTCTCGCGGCGGCGCAGCCCCAGCCAGAAAGCGAGCGTGCCGCCGAGCAGCGCCAGCGTCAGCGCGGCGACGGTGAGGTAGAAGGTGCGGGCGCGGGCGCGCGAGGGGGCCAGCACGTCGTCGGCGCCGATCCCGACGCTGACGAACAAATGGTAGCGCGGCAGCCGGCGCTGGCTGAAGATCCGCTCAATCCCGTCGAGCGCGCTCGGCCCCATATAGGTGCCATAGGGCTCGGCCGCCTGGCGCTGCATCACCAGCTTGCCGGCGAGGTTCTGGCCCGCGCTGACCCGGTCGCCTTCGCGCCGGGCGAGCGTGACGCCGTCGAGCCCGATCACCGAGATCAGGTCGAGCGGGCGGAAATCGGCGCCACGATAGAAAGCGGTCAGCCGCTCCACCGGGATGCGCAGCACCACCGCGCCGCGAAAGCCGCCATCGGCGCCGCGGATGGCGCGCGCGAAGGTCACCTGCGCGTCGCTGCCCGGCGCGAGGATCACCGGCTCGCGGGCGTTTCGGCTCCGCAGCAGGGCGAAGGCACGATCGCCCGCCAGGCTGCGCGTCTCGAGGCCGTCTTCGCTCGACCAGCGCACGCGCCCCTCGGCGTCGGCGACTTCGACCGCGGTGAACAGCGGGTCGATCGCGGCGGAATCGGTGAGCGGCTGCGGCGGTGCGGGGGAGCGGGAAGGGGCGAGGTCGCGATGCTCTCGCGCCAGATGCACCGCCGCGGCGTCGGCGCTGTCGAGCATCCCGCCGACGAAGCGCGCATAGGCTATCACGCGATTGCTGTTCTCGCGCGTCGCTGCCGCGATCTGCGTGGCGCGATGCAGCTGCGCGACATGTACCGCGACGATCCAGATCGCGACGCACGCCAATATTGCAGCCGCAGGGAGGAGAAGCGTCAGCCAGCGCGGAGGCAGTTGCACAGATTGCCGCAAGGGATCGCGACGTGCTGGCTGAAGGAAATCGATAAGCTTCACACGATGATCAGCCCGGCAAATATTGGGGACAAGGCCGTTAGGGACCGAATTCAAGCATTGTTAACTAAGGACTTGTCCGGGGAAAACCAATGTGCGGAGGACATCTTCGTTCCGGCCGGACTGCTCGGTTTGCGAGCGAAAATCTGAAAATCGCGCCGGAATAGTATTATAGACCGCGTTGTTAACATCATCGCGGCTGCGGGCAATAATTCAGGTTGAAGGGGCGCGCGACGGCTTTGCGCCGAAAGACCCGCGACGCGCCGTCTGGGCGCGTCGCGGCGCGACTCAGACGTTGAAGCGGAACAGCATCACGTCGCCGTCCTGGACGACATATTCCTTGCCTTCGGAGCGCAGCTTGCCGTTGTCGCGCGCGCCGCTCTCGCCCTTGAACTGGACATAATCGTCGAAGGCGATCGTCTCGGCGCGGATGAAGCCGCGCTCGAAATCGGTGTGGATCTCGCCCGCGGCCTGCGGCGCCTTGGCGCCGACATGCGTCGTCCAGGCGCGCGCTTCCTTGGGACCGACGGTGAAGAAGGTGAGCAAATTGAGCAGGCTGTAGCCGGCGCGGATCACGCGGGCGAGGCCGGTCTCTTCGAGCCCCAGCTCGGCGAGGAACTCGCCGCGATCCTCGTGCGGCATCGTCGCGATATCGGCCTCGATCGCCGCGGAGACGACCACGGCCTCGGCGCCCTCGGCCTTGGCCTTGGCGAACACCTTGGCGGAGAGTTCGTTGCCGTTGGCGGCGTCTTCCTCGTTGACGTTGCACACATAGAGCACGGGCTTGCCGGTGAGCAGCTGCGCCTGGGCGAAGGCGCGCGCTTCCTCGGCGTCCTTGGGCTCGGTCAGCCGCGCGGGCTTGCCGTCGCGGAGCAGGTCGAGCGCCTGGCCGAGTACCGAGGCGATCACCTTCGCCTCCTTGTCGCCCTGCGTCGCCTTCTTGGCGGCGGCGGGGACGCGCTTCTCGAGGCTTTCGAGATCGGCGAGCATCAGCTCGGTCTCGACGGTCTCCGCGTCGGCGATCGGATCGACCTTGTTGTCGACATGCTGAATGTCGTCATTCTCGAAGCAGCGCAGGACGTGGACGATCGCATCCACTTCGCGGATGTTGCCGAGGAACTGGTTGCCCAGGCCTTCGCCCTTGCTCGCGCCGCGCACCAGCCCGGCGATGTCGACGAAGCCGAGCTGGGTCTCGATCTTCTTCGCCGAGCCGGCGATCTCCTGCAGCTTGTCTAGCCGCGGATCGGGGACCGCGACGTTGCCGACATTGGGCTCGATCGTGCAGAAGGGATAGTTGGCTGCCTGCGCCGCCGCGGTCTCGGTCAGCGCGTTGAAGAGCGTGGACTTGCCGACGTTCGGAAGCCCGACGATGCCGCAGCGGAAACCCATGGGAAGCTCGATCCTGTGTCTGAAGGGCCCGTCGGGCCAGGTTGCGCGCTCGATAGGCGCAAAGCCGCCGTGGAGCAACGTGGTGAGGCGGCGCGTTGAGCTTGCATGATAGTGAAGCATCTCGATTCCGCGGCCACGCGCCTGATGGGGCTCGACGGCACCGATTTTCGCCAGCCCGCGGGCGAGCCGGCGTTGCTGCCGCCCGATTCGGTCTCTTGGCGCGTGTTCCGCAATCCGGTGACGATGTATGTCGGCGGGATCGCCGCGGTGCTGCTCGAGCTGGGCGAGCCGCGCGTGCGCCACGGCGTGTGGGATCATAGCAGCTTCAAGCGCGATCCGGCCCATCGGATGCGGCGCACGGGCGCGGCGGCGATGGTTACCGTCTATGGCGCGCGCAGCCAGTTCGAGGCGCTTGCCGCCCGCGTCAACCGGATGCACGCCCAGGTGCAGGGGGAGACCGGCGACGGCCGCGCCTATGTCGCCAGCGATCCCGAGCTGCTGCTGTGGGTCCAGGCGACGGCGAGCTGGGCGTTCCTCCAAGCCTATCATCGTTATGCCGAGCCGCTGACCCAGGCCGAGCGCGACCGCTTCTACGCCGAGGCGCGGCCGGGCGCGGCGCTGTACGGCGTCGATGCGCCGCCGGCGAGCGAGGCTGCGATGGACGCGCTGATGATGCGGATGCGGCCGCAGCTCGAACCTTCGCCGGTGATCGAGGAGCTGATCGCGATCCTGCGCACCGCCGACATCCTGCCGCGGGCGCTGCGCCCGGTGCAGAAGCTCGGCGTTCGCGCCGCGATCGACCTGCTGCCTCCCGAGATGCGCCGCCAGCTCGGGCTGGCGGGACAAACGCTGCGCCCCACCGAGCGGATGCTGCTCAAGCTGCTCGCCCGGGGCGCGGTGCGCTTCGAGTTGCCGTCCAGCCCGGCGCGGCAGGCCGAAGCGCGGGTGGCGGATCGCGGGTCTTACGGGTCCGGAGCGTTGGCTACGTCATAACTTGACGCGCCCCCGTTCACCTGAGGTACAGGGGCACCGAGCCTTTTCAGGCACGCGTATTTCAAGGAGCAGGGAATGATTCGCCGTCACATGATCATGAGCGCCGCCGCGGCGACGCTGGCGCTGGCGAGCTGCAGCGGCAGCGACGATCCCAGTCCTTCGCCAACCCCGACTCCCACCGGATCGGTCACCCCGACGCCAACCGCGTCGCCGACCTACGCGGCGTTCCCGCTTGGGGCGGCCGCCGAGTTCGGCACGATCAACGCCTCGGCCAGCTACACTGGCGATCCGGCGGCGGGCCCGGTAACGCTCGGCGCGGTCGGCACCGAGATCGGCCTGTCGACCCGCGTGCGCCTGGCGACCAGCAATGCGATCGCCACCGCGACCTATGTCATCAACGAGAACAGCGAGGAATCGCGCTTCGTCAACGCCAACGTCACCGTGGCGCCGGCGCCGGGCGTCACCGAGTTCGTGTTCCGCACCACCGACACCGCGACCGCGGGCAAGTTCTCGCAGCTCGAGTTCCTCAACAACACGATCTCGGACACGACTCGTACCAATAACCTCGCGCTTCAGCTGACCAATGTCAGCTACGCCAATTGGTGGCGCGGCGATTCGACTACCGGCGCCAAGCGGATCACGAACACGGTGTTCGGCTATCAGACCACGCTCGCCGACATGCCCAAGACGGGCACCCAGGCGTATACGACCAGCGTCGTCGGCCGCCTGGTGAGCACCAATGCCGGCGCCACCACGCTGTGGCGCATCGGTGGCACCGTCACCACCTCGGTCAACTTCTCGACCGGGCAGGTCACCGCGACACTCACGCTCAACCGCACGCCCGAGGGCGGCGGCGCAACCATCGCCTATGGCAGCTATACCCTGCAGGGCAGCATCCTTTCGGGGCAGAACCAGTTCACCGGCAGCTTCGCTGCGGGCAGCACGCTGACGGGTACGCTCACCGGCGGCTTCTTCGGCTCGCAGGGCAAGGAAATCGGCATCGCCTTCGCCGGGACCGGCACCAACGGCGGCGACAGCCAGAACCTGATCGGCGTGATCGTCGGCAAGAAGTAAGCGTCGCAAAAGACAGGGAAGGGGCTCCGGGAAACCGGGGCCCCTTTTCCGTGCGCGGGTGTTGAAGCTAATATACGGATCGTATATGGTTCGTATATTCATGCTGTATTCGGGATTCTCATGGGCATCGTAAAAATCGAAGACGCGCTTCACGAGGAGGCGCGCCGGGCCAGCACGGTCATGTGCCGCTCGATCAATGCCCAGGCCGAGTTCTGGATGAAGATCGGCATGCTCGCCGAAGCCAACCCGACGCTGTCGTTCAACGCGATCGTCCGGATGCAGCTCGATGCCGCGCAGGCGTGCGAGAGCGGGGCGATGGCCGCCTGACATGGTCAAGACTCCCGACGAACTCGCGCTGATGCGCATTTCGGGCAAGCTGCTCGCCTCGGTGTTCGAGATGCTCGACGCCCGTGACCTTGCGGGCATGACGACGATGCAGGTCAACGACCTGGTCGAGGACTTCATCACCAACGACCTCGCCGCGCGGCCGGCGAGCAAGGGGCAATACGGCTTCAAGTTCGTGCTGAACTGCTCGATCAACCAGGTCGTTTGCCACGGCGTGCCGGACGACAACACGATCATCCGCGACGGCGACATCATCAACCTCGACATCACGCTCGAGAAGAACGGCTTCATCGCCGATTCGAGCAAGACCTATCTGGTCGGCAACGCCCCGCCCGCGGCGAAGCGGCTGGTCCGGGTGGCGCAGGAGGCGATGTGGCATGGGATCCGCCAGGTCCGCCCGGGCGCGCATCTCGGCGACATCGGCTTCGCGATCGAGAAGCATGCCAAGAAGAACGGCTATTCGGTGGTCCGCGAATATTGCGGCCACGGCATCGGCCGCGAGATGCACGAGGAGCCGCAGATCCTCAATTTCGGCAAGCCGGGCAGCGGCATGCGGCTGCGCGAGGGCATGACCTTCACGATCGAGCCGATGATCAACCAGGGCACGCGGAAAGTCGAAACGCAGGACGACGGCTGGACCGTGGTCACCCAGGACGGCAAGCTCTCCGCCCAATTCGAGCATACCGTCGCAGTGACCGCGACCGGCGTCGAAGTGCTGACCCTGCGCGCGGATGGGAGCTAGGCGACCACGTTCCCCTCCCTGCAAGGGAGGGGTTAGGGGTGGGTTGGCGCGGGGCGGGGCTCAACGCCCCGGCCAGCGCCTTATGCTGTGCAGGCTATGAGTCTTTCTGAGCGCGCAGACGCGCGCACCCACCCCCAGCCCCTCCCTGCGAACGGGGAGGGGAGGTAATTTCAGTCCTGCAGCCGCGAGGCGACGCCGCTCATGAAGCGCGCGTCATTGCCCTCGGCCAGCCACGGCGCCTCGGCGGCAATCGCGCCGAGCATGTCGGTCAACGGCTCGATCTCGGCCTTGGCGTAATTGCCCAGCACATAGCCGGTGACCCGATCCTTGTGCCCGGGGTGGCCGATGCCCAGGCGCACGCGGCGGAAATCGGGGCCGATATGCGCGTCGGTCGAGCGCAGGCCGTTATGCCCCGCAGTGCCGCCGCCCTGCTTCACCTTGACCTTGAACGGCACCAGGTCGAGCTCGTCGTGGAACACGGTGACGTCGGCGGGGGTGAGCTTGTAGAAGTCCATCGCCGCGCGCACCGCGCGGCCGCTCTCGTTCATGAAGGTGCCGGGCTTGAGCAGGACCAGCTTGGTCGAACCAATCCGCCCTTCCTGGGTCCAGCCCTGGAACTGCTTCTTGGGCGCCGAGAAGCCGTGCACCTCGGCGATCGCGTCGAGCGCCATGAAGCCGACATTGTGCCGGTGCATCGCATATTGCGGCCCCGGATTGCCGAGACCCACCCAGAGCTGCATTTCCAAACCCCGAAAACAAAATCGCCCCCGCACCTAGGATGCGGAGGCGATTTTTTGAACTGCGAAGTTCGAGGAAGCGATTACTCGCCTTCGCCCTCGGCCGGAGCCTCTTCCGAAGCTTCGGTCTCGGTGTCGCCTTCGCTCGACTTGAGCGCCGACGGGGCCACCACGGTCGCGATGGTGAAATCGCGATCGGTGATCGCCGAGGTCGCGCCCTTGGGCAGCGTCACCGCGGAGATGTGGATCGAATCGCCGACTTCGACTCCCTTGAGCGAGATCTCGATCTGGTCGGGGATCTCGGCGGCATCGACGACGAGCTCGAGCTCGTGGCGAACGATGTTGAGCACGCCGCCGCGCTTGATGCCGGGGGCTTCTTCCTCATCGGTGAACACGATCGGCACCGCGACGGTGACGGTGGCATGCTCGGAGATGCGCAGGAAGTCGACATGGAGCGGACGATCGGTGACGACGTCGAACGCGACGTCCTTGGGCAGCGTGCGCTCGCCATTGACCATCACGACCGAGTTCATGAAGTGGCCGGTGTTCAGCAGCTTTACCAGCTCGCGCTCGTTGACGTGGATGCCAACGGGGTCTGCCTTGTTGCCGTAGATAACGGCGGGGACGCGGCCTTCACGACGAAGCGCCCGGGAGGCTCCCTTGCCAGCCCGGTCGCGCGTCTCGGCCGACAGCGTAAGCGTCTCGCTCATGTGTCGTTCCAATGCGCTAAAGTGTTTCAGTTCGTATGCCGGGCAGGCCTCCAGGGATGACCCTGCCGCAACAAGCGCGCGCCTCTAGCGGAGATGGGAGCGAAAGGCAAGGCAACCAATCCTCCCCCGGAGGGGGAGGGGGACCGCGAAGCGGTGGAGGGGTATTCTCCGCGGGCAGCGTCGCTCGTGGAGAATACCCCTCCGTCAGCCTGCGGCTGCCACCTCCCCCTCCGGGGGAGGATCTGATCAGTACTTCACGCGCTCCACTTTCACTCCACGCTTGGCAAGCTCCGCCTGCACCGCGCCGTTCCCCGCCAGATGCCCGGCCCCGACCGCAACGAACACCGACCCCGGCGCATCCATCCGCGCCTTGAGCCAATCCGCCCACTTCTTGTTCCGCTGGGCGAGCAGCGCGTCGGCCAGTTCAGGCGCCCGCGCCAGATCCTCGTTCATCAGCCGCGCCAGGCCATCGGCGTCGCCCTTGCCCCACAACGCGACCATCGCGTCGATCGTCTCGCCCGCCTTGGGCAGGTCGGCGAGCGTATCGACCAGCAGCGCGCGCTGCGCATCGAACGGCAGCCGGTCGAAATAGCCGAGCTGCTCGCGCGCGGTTTCGAGCCCCACCAGCTTCTTGCCCGCCTTCTGCGCCGCGGCAGTCAGCACCGCCTCGGCGCCGTCCTTCTCGTCATAGCCCAATCGGCGCAGCGGCGCGGCCGACAGCAAGGTCGCCGCCAGCCACGGCTCGGCGCGATCGAGCGCCTCGGGTGCGATCCCCAGCTCGGGCAACACCGCGCGGAACTTCGCCGCCTCGGCCGGGCCGAGCTGCTCGGGCAGGCTGGGCCCGCTGGTCGACATCCCCAGCTCGGTCACCAGCGCCTGCATCTCGGCCTCGGGCGGCATCACCAGCTCGAGCACAAGCTCGTCGCTCGCGTCGAACGCCTTCTTCACGCCATCGTCGAACCAGCGCAGCCCCGGCTTGAGCAGGTGGACGGTGCCGAACAGATAGATCGTCGTGTCGTCGTCCTTGAGCACCCACAAGGCCGGATCCGCATCGTTGGCGGGTGTCGCCGCCTTGCATCCGCACAGCGCCAGCAGCGCCAGTCCGATCATCATCTTTCGCATGGGGCGGACAGGAGGCGATCCCTGCCACCTTGTCAACGTGCGCGCGCCACGCCAAAGCACCGCGCATGTCCGAGCCCCTCAGCTTCCAGCGCATGATCCTGAAGCTCCACGATTACTGGAGCGAACGGGGCTGCGTGATCCTCCAGCCCTATGACATGCGCATGGGCGCCGGCACCTTCCACCCCGCGACGACGCTGCGCGCGCTCGGCCCCGATCCGTGGAACGCCGCCTTCGTCCAGCCCTGCCGCCGCCCGACCGACGGCCGCTATGGCGAGAACCCCAACCGGCTCCAGCATTATTACCAATATCAGGTGATCCTGAAGCCCAGCCCGCCCGATCTGCAGGAGCTGTACCTCGGCTCGCTCGCCGCGATCGGGATCGACTTCACGCACCACGACATCCGCTTCGTTGAGGACGATTGGGAATCGCCGACGCTCGGCGCCTGGGGCCTGGGCTGGGAAGTCTGGTGCGACGGCATGGAAGTCACCCAGTTCACCTATTTCCAGCAGATGGGTGGCTTCGACTGCAAGCCGGTGGCGGGCGAGCTGACCTACGGGCTCGAGCGGCTGGCGATGTACATCCAGAACAAGGACAGCGTGTACGACTTGGCGTTCAACGACGCGGGCGTGACCTATGGCGACGTGTTTCTCGAGAACGAGAAGCAGATGTCGAAGTATAATTTCGAAGTCGCCGACACCGAGACGCTGTTCGAGGGCTTTCGCAAGGCCGCGGCCGAATGCGAGAACTGCCTGGCCAACGACGTGCCCATCGCCGCCTATGAGCAGGCGATCGAGGCGAGCCATATCTTCAATACGCTCCAGGCCCGCGGGGTGATCTCGGTCGCCGAACGCCAGGCCTATATCGGCCGCGTCCGCGATCTGGCCAAGGGCTCGTGCGAAGCCTGGATGGCCAAGAACGGGTGGGCGGCGTGAGCCCCGCTCCTCCCCGGAACGGGGAGGGGGACCGCGCGACGAAGTCGCGTGGTGGAGGGGGCGTGCCGCAAATGCGCCGCCCGGAAACCGACACCGCGCGCAAGCTCCGTCGCGAAATGACTCTGCCCGAAGTCCTGCTCTGGCAGAGACTGCGGGGCGCCAAGGTGGGCGTGAAGTTTCGCCGCCAGCATCCGATTGGCCCCTGCGTCGCGGATTTCTACTGCGCATCGGCTCGGCTTGTTGTCGAGATCGACGGCGAAATTCATGCAGATCGCGTTGACGACGATCAGGCTCGCGATCAATTCATGCAAGAAACGGATATGAGATTGTGCGCTTGAACGTAGCTGATGTGCTGAAAAATGTCGAAGACGCGGCAGACGCGATAGCGTCGCTTGCCGCACGCCCCCTCCACCATCCTTCGGATGGTCTCCCTCCCCGTGCCGGGGAGGAATTGCAGTGACCGAAGACTTCCTCCTAGAACTGCGCTGCGAGGAAATCCCCGCGCGGATGCAGGAAAAGGCCCGTGCCGATCTCGCCGCCCTGTTCGAGACGCGACTCCAGGCGCTCAACCTCGCCTATGAAGCCATCGAGAGCTACGCCACGCCGCGCCGGCTCGCGCTGATCGTCCGCGGCGTCGCCGCAACTACCACCGCGATGACCGAGGAGCGCAAGGGGCCCCGCGCCGATGCGCCCGACGCCGCGCTCCAGGGCTTCCTCCGCTCGACCGGGCTCACCCGCGACCAGCTCGTCGCGCGCGACGACGGCAAGGGCGGCCAGGTCCTGTTCGCGGTGATCGAGCGCCCCGGCGTGGTCGCCGGATCGGTGCTCGCCAGCGCCGTCACGCATGTCATCCACAATTTCCCCTGGCCCAAGTCGATGCGCTGGGGCGCCGCCTCGGCCTCGACCGAGAGCCTCCGCTGGGTCCGCCCGCTCCAGGGCATCATCGCCCTGCTGGGCGACAAGCTCGTGCCGATCCAGGTCGCCGGGGTCGAAAGCGGCGCGCAGACAGTCGGCCACCGCTTCCACCATCCCGGCGTGATCACGATCGGCTCCGCCGCCGACTATGTCGAAAAGCTGCGCGCCTGCCACGTCATCGTCGACGGCGCCGAGCGCCGCGCGATCATCGCGCTCGGCGCAAAGATGGCGGCGCAGAAGGCCGGGCTCACCCTGGTCGAGGACGAGGGCCTGCTGTTCGAGAATGCCGGGCTCACCGAATGGCCGGTGCCGCTGCTCGGCCGCTTCGACGCCGACTTCCTCAGCGTGCCGCCCGAAGTGATACAGCTGACGGCGCGGGTGAACCAGAAGTATTTCGTCTGCCGCGACGGCGCGGGCAAACTCGCCAATGCCTTCGTCTGCGTGGCCAATATCGACGCAGTCGATGGCGGCGAGAAGATCGTCGAGGGCAACCAGAAGGTCCTCGCCGCACGCCTCAGCGACGCGCGGTTCTTCTACGACACCGATCTCAAGACCCGGCTCGAGGATCTGACGCCGAAGCTGGCGAAGATCGTCTTCCACGAGAAGCTGGGGACGGTCGCCGACAAGGTCGATCGCGTCGCCAAGCTCGCCCGCTGGCTGGTGGACGAGGGGATCGTCACTTCTTCTCCCTCTCCCCTTCGGGGAGAGGGTCGGGGAGAGGGGGACTCTCCTCTAGGCGCATCGCTCGCGGCTCAGGCCCCTCTCCCAACCCTCTCCCCGGGGGGGAGAGGGCTATTGGCCGACATGGCCGACCGCGCCGCGCGTCTCGCCAAGGCCGATCTCGTCACCGGCATGGTCGGCGAGTTCCCCGAGCTCCAGGGCCTGATCGGCGGCTATTACGCCGCCGCGCAGGGCGAACCGCGGGAAGTCGCCGAGGCGATCCGCGATCACTACAAGCCGGTCGGGCAGGGGGACGAGGTTCCTACCGCGCCGGTGACGGTGGCGGTGAGCCTGGCGGACAAGCTGGATACGTTAGTCGGGTTCTTCTTGGCAGACGAGCGACCGACGGGATCGCGCGACCCGTTTGCTCTTCGGCGCGCAGCACTTGGCGTCCTGTCGCAGCAATTGGGGGCGGGTCTTCGCTATGATCTGCGGGCGGTGATCCGCTGGATATACGAGAACTATGTCCGTACAGAATCTGGGCAATTTGCTTGTGATCCGCTTACCGCTGAAGGGGTTAGGCTCGAAGGTTGGTCAACGCTTCAGAGAAATCTCTCGGATCGTACGGCGCATCTACTCGACTTCTTCGCCGACCGCCTCAAGGTCCAGCAGCGCGAAGCCGGCGTCCGCCACGACCTGATCGACGCGGTGTTCGCATTGGGCGGCGAGGACGATCTCGTCCGCCTGCTCGCCCGCGTCCACGCGCTCCAGGCGTTCGTCACCACCGAGGACGGCAAGAACCTGCTCGCCGGCTACAAGCGCGCCGCGAACATCCTCAAGAAGGAGGGCTTCGACGGCACCGACACCGATGTCGGCGGCAACATCTACGAAGCCGAGCCCGCCGAGTCCGCGCTCAAGGAAGCCCTCGACGCGGCCGAGCCGCGCGCCGAAGCCGCGATTGAGCGCGAGGATTTCGAGGCGGCAATGGCTGCCCTCGCCACGCTGCGCGCGCCGATCGACGCGTTCTTCGACAAGGTCACCGTCAACGACTCCGATCCCGACAAGCGGGCCAACCGGCTCGGCCTGCTCGCGCGGATGCGTGACGCAGTGCACAAAGTCGCCGACTTTTCGAAGATCGAAGGCTGATTTATCCGATTTATTACAGATCCGAAACGGCATGATTTTGCCTAACCTTTACGAACCTTTGGCCGTCCGCCGCTTGTCTGCCTCCTGACAACGCAATCAGAGCTTCCGCACTGTTCGCATGCGCGGTAGGCGCCTCCCCATCCTGGGGCAGTGCCTCCAGCAGAAGGACCAGGGATGACGCAGTACGTGTACCGCTTCGGCGGCGGGGTTTCGGACGGCGGTAACGGCGACAAGAACCTTCTGGGCGGCAAGGGCGCCAATCTCGATGGCATGGCCTCGATCGGCCTGCCGGTGCCCCCCGGCTTCACGATCAGCACCCCGGTCTGCGCACTCTATTATGATTCGGGCGAGACCTTCCCAGAAAGCCTCAAGGCCGAAGTCGCCACCGGCGTGACCCATATCGAGGGCGTCACCGGCAAGAAATTTGGCGATGCCGCTGACCCGCTGCTCGTCTCGGTCCGCAGCGGGGCGCGCGTGTCGATGCCCGGCATGATGGATACCGTGCTCAACCTCGGGCTCAACGACGCGACCGTGGTCGGGCTCGCCCAGGTCAGCGGCGACGATCGCTTCGCCTGGGACAGCTATCGCCGCTTCATCCAGATGTATTCGGATGTCGTGCTCGGGCTCGATCACGGCCGCTTCGAGGAAGCGCTCGAGATCGCCAAGGAGGATAACGGCTACAACCTCGATACCGAGCTGACCGCCGCGGACTGGCAGAAGCTCGTCGCCGAGTACAAGGCCATCGTCGAGGAGCTGTGGGGCAAGCCCTTCCCGCAGGATGTCCACGACCAGCTCTGGGGCGCCATCGGCGCGGTGTTCGGGTCGTGGCAGTCCGAGCGCGCCAAGGTCTATCGCCGCCTGAACGACATCCCCGGCGACTGGGGCACCGCGGTCAACGTCCAGGCGATGGTGTTCGGCAACATGGGCGGGACCTCGGCCACCGGCGTCGCCTTCACGCGAGATCCGGCCAAGGGCGACAATGCCTATTATGGCGAGTTCCTGATCAACGCGCAGGGCGAGGACGTCGTCGCCGGCATTCGCACCCCGCAATATCTGACCAAGGCGGCGCGCGAGGCGGCAGGCGCCAAGCCGCTGTCGATGGAAGAGGCGATGCCCGAGGCCTATGCCGAACTGGCGCGGGTCTTCGACCAGCTCGAGCGCCATTATCGCGACATGCAGGACATCGAGTTCACCGTGGAGCGCGGCAAGCTGTGGATGCTCCAGACCCGCAGCGGCAAGCGCACCGCCAAGGCCGCGCTCAAGATCGCGGTCGACATGGCGAGCGAAGGCCTGATCACCCAGGACGAGGCGATCCTCCGCGTCGATCCGATGGCGCTCGACCAGTTGCTCCACCCGACGCTCGATCCGTCCGCGACGCGCGACGTGCTGACCAAGGGGCTGCCCGCCTCGCCGGGGGCGGCCTCGGGCTTCGCGGTGTTCGACAGCGATACCGCCGAGAAGCGCGCCGCCGCGGGCGATGCCGTGATCCTCGTCCGCGTCGAGACCAGTCCCGAGGACATCCACGGCATGCACGCCGCCAAGGGCATCCTGACCGCGCGAGGCGGCATGACCAGCCACGCCGCGGTGGTCGCGCGTGGCATGGGGCGGCCCTGCGTCTCGGGCGCGGGCACGCTGGCGATCGTCGCCAGGGAGAAGCTGTTCCGCGTCGGCGGCCGCGAAGTTCGCGAGGGCGACACGATCACGATCGACGGCGCCACCGGCGAAGTGATGTTCGGCGCAGTGCCGACCGTCCAGCCCGAGCTGTCGGGCGATTTCGGCACGCTGATGCAATGGGCCGACGCCAAGCGCCGCCTCAAGGTCCGCACCAACGCCGAGACGCCGCTCGACTGCCGCACCGCACGCGAGTTCGGCGCCGAGGGCGTCGGGCTGTGCCGCACCGAGCACATGTTCTTCGATGGCGCGCGGATCACTGCGGTCCGCCAGATGATCCTCGCCTCGGACGAGAAGGGGCGCCGCGCCGCGCTGGACAAGCTGCTTCCCGAGCAGCGCAGCGACTTCGTCGAGATCTTCGAAGTGATGGCCGGGCTGCCGGTGACGATCCGCCTGCTCGATCCGCCGCTCCACGAATTTCTGCCGCACGAGGAGAACGAGTTCGAGGACGTCGCCAGGGCCGCCGGCATCGACGTCGAGACGCTGCGTCGGCGCGCGGCGGAACTGCACGAGTTCAATCCGATGCTCGGCCATCGCGGCTGCCGCCTGGGCGTGACCTATCCCGAGATCTACGAGATGCAGGCGCGGGCGATCTTCGAGGCGGCGGTGGCCGTGGCGGAGAAGTCCGGCGCGGCGCCGATCCCCGAGGTGATGATCCCGCTGGTCGCGACGCGGCGGGAGCTCGAGCTGATGAAGATCGTGGTCGACAAGGCCGCACAGGCGGTGTTCGCCGATAAGGGTCGCACGATCGAGTATCTGGTTGGCACGATGATCGAGCTGCCGCGCGCGGCGTTGCGCGCGGGCGAGATCGCCGAGGTCGGCGAGTTCTTCAGCTTCGGCACCAACGATCTCACCCAGACCACGCTTGGCGTCAGCCGCGACGATGCCGCCCGCTTCCTGACCACCTATGTCGAGAAGGGCATCTATGCGCGCGATCCGTTCGTGAGCATCGACGTCGAAGGCGTCGGCGAGCTGATCAGCCTCGCCGCCGAGCGGGGCAGGGCGACGCGCCCCGAGATCAAGCTCGGCATCTGCGGGGAACATGGCGGTGATCCCGCGTCGATCGCATTCTGCGAGGCGACACGGCTCGATTACGTCTCGGCTTCGCCCTATCGCGTGCCGATCGCGCGGCTGGCTGCGGCGCAGGCGGCGCTCAAAGCCAAGTAATCGCCCGTGCTTCGGCAAAGGCCGGAGCGCAGGCCGTTAGGCTGTCGCTGACCGCCAGCACTCCGGCCGTCGCCGGAGCACGGGATGGTCAGTACGGGTCCACCGCCCGCGGCGGCGCAACCACGCCAGGCGTCGCCGCGCGCAGCCGGGCGTTCTCGTTTTCCAGCTCGCGCAGCCGCCGCTGGGCCTCGCGCAGTTCGGCGCCGGTTTCGTCGCGATAGGTGCGGTGGCGTAGTTCCTCGTCCTGGTAGCGCTCGCGCCACTTGCTCCGCCCCGATCGCGCGGCGAGCCCGAAGAAGAAGCCTGCCACCAGCGTGATCGCCAGCGCGACGAACTGGGTGGCAGTGTCGAAAGGCAATCCCGGCATCGTTCGATCTCCCGTGGCGGCGGACAGACTGACATGCCCGCACCGCTTATGCCACCGTAACGATCGAACGCGGGATTAGCTCATCAGCGCGTCCTTGATCGAGCAGGCCGCGGGCCCGAGGATCACGATGAACAGCACCGGCAGGATGAACAGGATCAGCGGCACGGTCATGATCGCGGGCAGTCGGGCGGCCTTTTCCTCGGCGCGCATCATCCGCTCGTTGCGGAATTCGGCCGAGAGCACGCGCAGTGCCGACGCAAGCGGGGTGCCGTATTTCTCGGTCTGGATCATCGTCGTGACCACGCCACGAACCGCCTCGAGGTCGATGCGGTTGGCGAGGTTCTCGAACGCCTGGCGGCGATCGGTGAGGAAGCCCAGCTCGATCGCGGTCAGCGAGAATTCCTCGCCGAGCTCGGGATAGGCCTTGCCGAGTTCGCGCGAGACGCGAGCGAAGGCGGCGTCGACGGTCAGGCCCGCCTCGGCGCAGATCACCAGCAGGTCGAGCGCGTCGGGAAGGCCCTTGCGGATCGCGTGGCTGCGCTTGGTGATCTTGTTCTTGAGATAGATGTCCGGCGCCTTGTAGCTGCCGATGAACGCCATCGCGACGAGCCCGTATTTCTTGAGCGAGCCCCAGTCGGCGAACATGTCGGTGCCGTAGACCATGTACAGGATCGGCATGCCGATCACGATCGGCAGCACCAGCCGGCCGAAGATCACCGCGACTGCCCATTCCTTCGAGCGGATGCCGGCTTGGAGCAGCTTGGTCTGCGCGACCTTGATCTGGCTTTCCTGCAGCACCTTCATCGAGGCGAGCATCGAGCGCATGCGATCGGTGGTCTCGTTCTTCTGGACCAGCTTGGCGCGGCGCTTCGAGGTCGATGCGGTGATGCCCGCCTTCAATTGCTCGCGGCGGTCGTTGAGCGCCTTGACGCGCTTGGCCATCGGATCGCGCACCGTCGTGGCGGTGTAGATCGCGAAGACCACCGCCGCCGCGGCGATCGCGCTCAGGAAGGTCGCGACGTAGAGGACGTCGACGCCGAGCAAAGTGGGGCCGGTGGAGGGTTCCATCATCAGATCTCGAAATTGACCATCTTGGCCATGATGAAGGCGCCGAGCGCCATCCAGATCAGCCCGCCGCCGCCGGCGACCATCAGCCGCTCGTCCTGGAAGAAGTTCATCATGTAGCCGTTGTTGATGAACCAGACCAAGCCGAACACGATGAAGGGGAGCGAGCCGACGATCAGCGCCGACGCCTTCGATTCCGAAGACATCGCCTTGATCTTGAGCTTCATCTGCGCGCGCTTGCGCAGCACGTCGGCGAGGTTGGCGAGCGTCTCGGCCAAGTTGCCGCCGGTCTCGCGCTGGATCGCGATGGTGATCGTGAAGAACTGGAATTCGGGCGTGCCGAGCCGGTCCGCGGTCTCCTGGAGCGCGGCGTCGAGCGTGCGGCCGATCTTCATCTTGTCGGAAACCGCGCGGAATTCCTCGCCCACCGGGCCGCCGACTTCCTGACCGACGACACTGATCGTCTCGGTGATCGGCAGGCCCGAGCGCAGGCCGCGGACGAGCAGTTCGATCGCGTCGGGAAACTTGGCGGTGAACTTGGCGATGCGCCGCGCGATGAAGAAGCTCACCACCTTGTGCGGCAGCCCGACGCCGACGAACAGGCCGAGGAACAAGGCGAGCCAGATCGGCGCACCCTTGAGATAGAGCAGCGCGCCGGGGACCAGGATGAGACCCAGCGTGACCATGCCGTACTGGCTGAGCGTCCAGCCCTTGCCGGTCATGTTGAGCCGCTTCTGGAGCAAGGCGGGATTGGGCAGGAAGCGCGACGCGGCGAGGTCCATGCCGCTCGTGCCCTTGGCGGTGACGCGGCGAATCTGCGCTTCCATCGCCACGGTGCCGCTCGCGCTCGAATGACGCTCGCGCAGGCCCGTGAGACGGCGCGCGCTCGCACGCTCGGCCGAGGGGCCCGAGAAAGCGAGCACCATCAGCGCGAGCACGAGGAACGTGCCTCCACCAACCATCAAAACCGGCAGCAATTCCACGCTGACGCGCCTCCGAACCCGTTGACCCGCCCCACTATGGGTGCGGAGTGGTTACTTCTTTGCCTTGGACGGCATCTTGACCTTGATCTTGTCGAGCAGCGAGCTGCCCTTCGAGCCCTTGGCTGCCCGGGCGGCCTTGTCATCATGCTCGCCCGAATCGGTGATCGCGATGATCCGCGTCGCCAGTTCGCCCAGCGGCGCAAGCGACTTGGCCGCCTTGCCCGCCTCGGCGAGCGGCTTGCCGAGCTTGGCCGCCTGCGCGGCGAACTTCTGCTCGAAGGGGATCATCACGTCGATCTTGCGCTCGATCGAGCCCTCGAAGTCCTTGCGGCTGATCTCGAGCATCGCCTGGGGCTGGACCTTGTTGGCGACGACGATCACCTGGGTCTGCGGCGCGTTCGACTTGAACCACGAAAGGATGCGGATCGCGTCGCGCGCGGCCGCCAGCGTCAGCTCGGTAACCAACACCGCCACCTGGACGTCGGTGATCAGGTGCGGGTGGTTGACCAGCATGTTGCGCGGCAGATCGACGACGGTGCACTCGAAGGCACCGCGCATCTCCTCCTGGAGCTGGTAGAAGGCCGCGCCGTCGGTGAGGACCGGCGAATTGATCGGCGCCTCGGCCGAGAGCACGGCGAGCCGTTCCGAGGCACGGACCATTGCGCGCTCGATGAACAGGCCGTCGATGCGGCTCGGATTCTCGATCGCGTCGGTCAGGCCGCGGCCCGGCTCGAGGTCGAGCGCGAGCGCACCGGTGCCGAAATGAACGTCGAGGTCGAGCAGCGCGGTGGTGCGCGCATGCTTGTCGCTGAGCAGCCAGGCGAGCGAGGTCGCGATCGTCGATGCGCCGCAGCCGCCGCGCGTGCCGATCACCGCCACCGCGCAATGCGGCACGTCGCTGCCAGCCTCGGCCAGCTTGGGCGCGTTGAGCGCGGCCTGGGCCTGGGCGAAGGTGTCGCGCAGCGCGTCGGGATTGAGCGGCTTGAGCAGATAGTCGTGGATGCCGCTCGCGACGAGGTCGCGATACAGGCGCACGTCGTTGACCTGGCCCGATGCGATCACGATCGTGCCGGGCTCGCAGACTTCGGCGAGTGCGTTGATGTCGTTGAGCGGATCGCCGCTCTCGGACAGATCGACGAACAGGACGTTGGGGCTCGCCGAGACCGACAGGGTCTGGACCGCATTGCGCAGCCCGCCCTTGTTGACCTTTTCAGGCGACCAGCCGAGCTCGACCGCGATCGGGCGCAGCGCCTCGGCAGTGGTCTCGTCGCAGACGAAGGCGACGAACGGCTCGCGATGGCCGGTACGCGAAGGATTGAAGGGCGCGTTCATCAATTTCCTCCGGTGCTCTCGGACTTGATCGTCGTCCCGCCGGTGCCCGAGGGCGCAGCGGTCCGATAGGCGCCGATCGCCTTTGCGTTGGTCGCCGGATCGGATGTGGGCGAACCCGGCGCGCCGCGCACCAGATCGGCCGGATCGGCGATCATTGCGGCCAGGTTGCTGTTGGTAGCGCAGCCATAATTCGAGCTGGTGCTCGCCTCGTACGTGTATTCGGACTTGCGCGAATGATCGGGGCAGCCCGGCACCGTGGCGTTCATCCGCGTGACGACGACGCGGATCGTGCCCGGCGCGATCTGCCCGGCGGTCACCGGCGCGCGATCGGCGAGCATCAGCCCGTAGCGGCCTGCCTCGGCGGCGACTTCCGCGCGGCCGGTCGATCCGGCTGCGCCATCGTCGATCGCGACGCGATCGCCGTAGCGCAGGCTCATCGCCGACATCCAGCCGGCCAGGCGCTGGCTCTCGCCCGCCGCCAGGCCATAGCCCGAGCTCTGCAGGTCGAGGACGTAGTCGTTACGCTCGACAACCGGTTGGTTCGCCGATTCGACGCCGCCATTATAGGTGCCGCAGCCGGCGAGCAGCAGCGCCGGGACGAGCAGGGGAGTGAAGCGCAAAAGCACGGGCAGGTCTCCTCGTCGGACGATCAGTTGCCGAAACCGGGAGCCGCGGAGGCGCCCTTTTTCGGCTTGCGGTTGTTCTGGGCCGGCGCGACCTGAGCGGGGACGACCGACGGGTTCGTCGGGGCCGGCGAGAAAGCGCCCACCGCGGGCTGGCCGCCGGCCGGCGCCATGCTCGGCTTCGGACGGTCGAGATCGCTCTTGCTGCCGCCGATCGAGCCCATGAAGATGCGGTCGAAATCGTTCGGCGCACGGTAGCCGTCGGTCGGCAGCACGATCTGGTTCGCGTTGACCGGCTTGACCAGATACGGGGTGATCACGATCACCAGCTCGGTCTCGTTGCGCTGGAAGCCGTTCGAGCGGAACAGCGCGCCGAGGATCGGCACGTCGCCCAGCCCCGGGGTCTTGCTGATATCGTTTACATGGTTGTTCTGCAGCAGCCCGCCGATCACCATGCTCTCGCCCGAGCCGAGCTCGACCGTGGTCTCGGTACGGCGCGTGGTCAGCGCCGGAATGCTCAACCCGTTGAGCTGCACCGCACCCGAGGTGCTCAGCTGCGACACTTCGGGGCGGACGCGCAGCGAGATGCGGCCATCGCTCAATACCGTCGGCGTGAACGCCAGGCTCACGCCATATTGCTTGTACTCGATGGTGATCAGGTTGCCGCTGCCCGAGCCGGCCTGCGGCACGGGAATGGGAATCTCGCCGCCGGCAAGGAAGCTGGCGGTCTCGCCCGAAAGCGTGGTCAGGTTCGGATTGGCCAGCGTCGTCACCTGGCCGATCGTCTCGCCCAGGTCGATCGCCCCCAGCACGTCGAGGCCGAACAGCCGGCCCAGCCCACCGAGCGTGGTACGCTGCGGCCCGGGGGTGATCGCAGTGCCCGGGCGCTGCACGATGTTCCCGGTAATCGGATCGATCGTGTAGCCGGTCACGGTCTGGCCGACGCCGAGCGGAAGGTTCGGATCGTTGGTGAAGGTCGTGGCCGGCGCACGGCCGCTACCGATGCCGAACTTGAACCCGCCCGAGCTGTCGAGCGTAGTGAGGTTGCTGCTGATATTCTTCGTGAAGCTCCGGCTGACTTCGGCGAACTTGACCTGGAGCTGCACCTGGAGCGGCGTGGCCGTGCGCAGGCGGTTGATCACCGCCATCTTCAGCGTGGCGGCGGGGTCGTTGACGTTTACGCCGGGGTTAAGAAGCCCGGCAACCAGGCGCTGTGCCTGCGCGCTGTCGTCGGGCGACTTCACCGTGCCGTTGAGCACCGCGATCTGGCCGACCGTGGTCACCTGGATGTCGGCATCGGGCATGGCGAGGCGGATCATGCGGTCGAGCGACGTGATGTTCTGCGCGACGCGGACATTGGTGGAGAACACCACCTGGCCCGAAGCGGTGGTGGCGAACACCGTCGCTTCGCCGAATTCCTTGCCGAACAAGTGGATCTGGCGCGGGTTGTTGACATAGACGTCGGCAACCGCCGGGTTCGACGTCCAGACGTTCGTGACGTTGCTCGGCAGCGTGATGAGCTCGCCTTCGCCCACCGAGAGGAGCACTTCGCGGCTCGGGCGCTGCGAGCCCGGCGGCATCTGGCCCACGCGGGCGACGGCGCTGCTCGAGCGCGACTGGGCGGTCGCGGCGCCAATGTTGCCCGCGATCAGCGGCAGCAGCGCCGCGGCTGCGGCGGTCCGCTTGAGAAGAGTCTTGCTGCGCATCTTAGTTCTTACCCCCGAGCTCGACTTCGGTCACGGCGTTGCCACGGGCAACGTTGACCACCGGCCCTTTCCTGGCAGGAGCCGCACCCGGAAAGGTGCCTCCCGTTGCTGTTGCTTGCGCCGGCACACCCGAGCTGTCCGCGGCCTTGCCGGGAACGGAGCTGCGCTGGAAGCGTGACACGTCGGCACCGGTGGCGAAGCCGCCGCGCCCCTGGGTCGGGCCGACCGCGGCGCGCGCGAGCATGGCCTTTTCCTTCTTGGGATCGCCATCGGCGGGAACGTTGATGTCGCCGTTCGCGATGGCTTCCTCGAGCTCGCCCTGATTGTCGGCGATCGAGCGCAGCGACAGCGACAGCGTGCCGACGGTCTGCGCGACCGCGAGTTGCTCGGCGATCTTGGGCGTGGCCTCGACGGTGATCGTTGAGAAGGTGTTGACGACGGTGTTACCGTTCTCGTCGGTCTGCTTGTCGGTCTTCTGGTCGGTGGCGAGGACGCGCAGGTTGCGCATCACGGTCTCCGCGGCCTTGAGGGGCGGGCCATCGCCGCCGCCGGCGACGGTCTGGGTCAGCACCAGGTCGATGCGGTCGCCCGGGAAGACGAAGCCCGAGACGTTGGCGCCCGCGGCGTTCACCGGCACGGTGACGGCGCGCATGCCCGGCCCGAGCGCCGCGGCGAGGAAGCCCCGGTCGCCCGGCTTGACCAGCGCGCCCTGGGTGATCGGCTGGCCGGCGGGAATCGCGAAGCGGACGACGGTGCCCTGCAGCTTGGCAGGCTCCGATTCGCCCTTGATGTAATAGGCGCCCTCGATCAGCTCCTTGGGCCACGCGACGAACTTGACCGACGTGGCGTCGAGGATCGTGCCGACCGGCAGCGCCTTGGTCGCGACCATCACTTCGGTGGTGTTCTGCGGCTGCACCGCAGCCGGCACCGCGCCTGCGGTGGGCGCCGGCGAGCCGAGCACGAGGCTCCGTGCCATGAACGCAGTGATCGCGGCGACGACGAGCGCGCCTACGAGCAGAATGAGCTTGCGTGCATCCATTTCGCTTCAAGCCTTTTCAATTACATGGCCGGTCTAGTTTTCCGGCGTTAAGCATCACGTAAAGTGGTTAAAAATCGGTTCGCGAAGAACGAGCAGCGTCGAAATCGCGATGGCGACGCCATAGGGAGTCTCGGGAATCACGCCGCCGCGGCGCGCGGCGCGCATCGCCACGATCAGCAGCACGCCGACCAGGCCGAGCAGCGCCATGATCGCGAGACTGGCGAGCATCGGCTGCCCGGCGACCAGCGCGAGGAAGCGCGGCCAGCTCGACCAGGCGATCGCCGCGAGTGCTGCCAGCCCGATCAAAACCGGCGTCAGCGTCCGCCAGGGAAGCTTGGACAGCCCGCCGCGAAGCTGGGTCCAGCGCTCGGCCACCATCACTAGGGTGAGCGCGCCGCCGAGCACCGCCATCAGCATGAGCATCCCGATCAGCGGCTGCACCGGCAGCCACAGCGCCAACGCGCCGATCATCTTGACGTCGCCGCCGCCCATCTGCCCCAGGGCATAGGCGCCGACGAAGAACGCGAAGACGAGCAGGGCGATGCCGAACTGGAGTGCGGCATCGGGCCACAGCCCCAGGCCGTTGGCCCACCACCACAAGGGTGCGAGCAGGGCGATCGCGGCGTTTTTCCAATTGGCGATGTTGCGTGTGCGCGCATCCTCGATCCCGGCCGAGACCAGGAGCAGGCCGAGCGCGGCCAGCAGAATGGCTAGAAACACATCCCCCATGAAGCCCAAGGCCTAGACGGAATGGCTTATCAAACCGTAACCAAGCTCCATGGCAACTTCCCGTATAGACCGCCGCGCCATCCCTGCCGGTGCGCGCATCGATCGCTGGGCGGCACCCGACGGCTGGGACCACCGCGTGTTCGACTGGCGTGCGCAGGCCGATTCCCCACGCGGATCGATCCTGTTCCAGGGCGGCCGCGGCGACATCTTCGAAAAGTATCTGGAGACGTTCGCGCACTGGCACCACGCCGGCTGGAACGTCACGTCGTTCGACTGGCGCGGGCAGGGGGGCTCGGGCCGGCTGACCGCGGCGGGCAATTGCGGCCATGTCGAGGATTATGCCGACTATATCCGCGACCTGCGCGACTTCTGGGCGGGCTGGGCGCCGGCCAATCCCGGCCCACGCGTGCTGATGGGGCATTCGATGGGCGGGCATCTGGCGCTGCGCGCGCTGGCCGAGGGCGTTGTGGCGCCCGACGCCGCGGTGCTCGTCGCGCCGATGCTCGGGTTCAAGCGCGGCATCTTCGGCCCCTTTGCCGAGTGGGCCGCGCAACTGCTGGGCGGGCTGGGCGATCCTTCGCGTCCGGCATGGAAGAGCAACGAGAAGCCGTACACGACCGAGACGCGCGCCTCGCTGCTCACCCACGACGCCGATCGCTATGCCGACGAGCTGTGGTGGCAGGAGCACAGCCCGGAGATCCGCACCGGCCCGCCGAGCTGGCGCTGGGTGATCGAGGGCTTCCGTTCGAACCGCGAGCTCGCCGCCGATCCGCGGCTGGGCGGGATCCGGGTGCCGATATTGATGCTGGTCGCCGCGAAGGACGGGCTGATCGACGGCAAGGCCGCGCTCGCGCTCGCGCCCAGCCTGCCCGACATCCACCTCGTCTCCTTCGGCAAGGAGAGCGCGCACGAAATTCTTCGCGAGGCCGATCCCGTGCGTAACCGGGCGCTGAACGAGATCGACACGTTCCTGGCGGAGCGGGCAACGGCCAAGTGACGCGCTACGACATCGCGATCGTCGGTGCGGGCATCGCCGGCGCCAGCCTCGCCGCGGAAGTCGCGCCGCATGCGCGCGTGCTGCTGCTCGAGGCCGAGGACCGGCCTGGATACCACGCCACCGGGCGATCAGCGGCGTTCTGGTCGGAGACCTATGGCGGCCCGGGCGTCCAGCCATTGACCACCGCCTCGGGACCGGCGCTCCGGGCGGGTGGCTTCCTCGATCCGCTCGGCTCGCTGCACATCGGGCGCACGTCGGAACGCGCGGCGATCGACGCGTTTCTCGCCGCGTTCGAAGGTTCGGGAGTCGAGCTTCACGCAGTCGATCCGCGCGCGCGGCTGCCGGGACTGCGTGAGGAATGGGCGCTCGGGATATGGGAGCCGAGCTGCGAATATATCGATGTCGGCGCCCTCCACGCCGCCGCCCTTGCCGAGGCGCGCCGGGCGGGTGTCGAGCTAATGGTCTCGGCAGGTCTCAAAGCCGCCGCGTATGAAGGCGGTCGCTGGCGTCTCGATACGCGCGCCGGGCAGTTCGAGGCCGATCTCCTGGTCAACGCCGCGGGTGCCTGGGCAGACTCCGTCGCGCAGAGTGCGGGTGCTCGGCCACTCGGCATTCAGCCCTATCGGCGGACGATGCTTCAACTGCGCACCGATCCCGCGCCGCCGCCCGGCTGCCCGCATGTCGTGCACATCGGCGGCAGCTTCTACTTCAAGCCCGAGGCGGGGGGCCGGCTATGGCTGACCCCGCACGACGAGACCGCCACCGATCCCTGCGACGTCGCGCCCGAGGAACTCGACGTGGCGACCGCAATCGACCGGTTCGAGCAGGCAGTCGACTGGCGGGTCGAGGCGCTCGAACACAAATGGGCGGGCCTGCGCAGCTTCGCGCCCGATCGCCTGCCGGTCTACGGCTTCGATCCCGCCGTGAAGGGCCTGTTCTGGTGCGCCGGGCAGGGCGGCTTCGGCATCCAGACCGCGCCCGCCGGCGCCAAGCTCGCCGCGGCATTGCTGCTCGGCCGCGCGCCCGATCCGGAGGTCGCCGCGATCGATCCGTCCGGATACGCGCCGGCCCGGTTCGGTTAGCCGCCTGGCGTCGGACGCCTGCCGCTACGGAAAGCGCGGCTGCTTGGGAAATCAAGGATTTCTGCGGGTTAGGCCGTGATTTCGCTCGCGGCGAATCGGCCGGGGTGATAGCATGCTCGTCGATGCAAGGCTCAGCCCACCCCTATGAATTTCCGATCGATGTCGTGCACGAGGACATCGATTTCATGGGGCACGTCAACAATGCCAGCTATCTGAAGTGGGTGCAGGAAGCCGTTATCAGCCATTGGCGCGGGCTCGCCCCGCCCGATGCGGTGGCGCAGCACCTCTGGGTCGCGCTCAAGCATGAGATCACCTATCGTCGCCCCGCCTTCCTAGACGACGACGTTGTCGCCACCGTGCTGCTCGAAAAGGTGCACGGTGCGCGCGCATTCTACGAAACGGTGATCAAGCGCGGCAGCGAAGTCCTCGCCGAGGTCAAGTCGAGCTGGTGCTGCGTCGATGCTGAGACGCTGCGTCCAGCGCGGCTCGCGCAGAGCGTGATCGATACGTTCTTCGTCAAGACCGGGGAATGACGGCGACCAAAGGTTAACCTTTGGCTGCGAAACGCGGCCGGATGTACCGTGTGGCGTTTCGTAAAGAGCTTAATCTGCTGGATATCGAGTGGCTCGCAATGTTCGAGCCTGATGCGGTTGGCGACTATGCCCGCAAGCTTCGCGACCAGTTCGATGCGGAGGGTTTCGCGCCCGGCTATCTGCTGCGAATGGACATGCGACGCAGCGGCATCCAGCCGCAGGATGCGCTTCCCGCCTTTCGTCGCCACTTCGCCGGCTTCCCCGTCGCCAGCCGCATCGCGATCGTCACCGAAAGCGCGATTGCGCGGATGCAGGTCCGCCGCGAAATGACCCAGCCCTATCTCCGCATCTTCGCGCGCGCGGAGACTGCACTCAACTGGTTGCTGCGCGGCGACGCGACCGAACGCGCGGCGAGCCGCTAGGCCGCGATCGCCGCGTCGCTCGCCAGTCTGTCGGCGCGCTCATTGTCCGGGTGCCCGGCATGGCCCTTTACCCAGACCCACTCGACGCGATGCGGCTTGGCGGCGGCGAGCAATTCCTGCCACAGATCGGCATTCTTGACCGGCTTCCTGTCGGCGGTCCGCCAGCCATTCTTCATCCAGCCGTGGATCCACTTGGTCAGGCCGTCCATCACATAGCGGCTGTCGGTGGAGAGCGTCACGCGGCACGGGCGGGTGAGGGCTTTCAAGCCCTGGATCGCCGCCATCATTTCCATGCGGTTGTTGGTGGTGTGGGGCTCGCCGCCGGAAATTTCCTTTTCGGTGCCGCCCATGCGCAGCACTACGCCCCAGCCGCCCTTTCCGGGATTTCCCTTGCACGCGCCGTCGGTGGCGATTTCGACATGTTGCAGTTCGGTCATGCGAAGAGCGCGTCGCCCCTCTCGGCATAGAAGTCCAGCCGGCGCAGATAAGCGAGCGGATCTTTCCTGGTGACAAGTGCGTCGGCCGGGGTGTTAAGCCAGTCCCAGGCGCGGGTGAGGAAGAAGCGGATCGCAGCGCCCTCGGCAAGGATGGGGAGGGCGCTGCGCTCCTCGGGGAGCAGCGCGAAGTTCGCGGCATAGCCTTCCACCAGCGCCTGGCCCACCATGGCGTCATAATGTGCGCCGGTGGCGTCGAACGCCCAGGCGCCATGCATTACGGCGAGGTCGTACGCGCGAACTTCGGTGCAGGCGAAGTAGAAGTCGATCAGCCCGGTTATGCGGTCGCCGAGCATCAGCACATTGTCGGGGAAGAGGTCGGCGTGGATCGCCGCGCGTGGCAGGTCTGGCGGCCAATTTGCCAACAATTTGTCCAGAGCCTTGTCCACATGCTCGTACAGCCCCGGCTGGATCGCATCCATGTCGCGGCCGCAGCGCTCGAACAGCGGGCGCCAGTCGTCGGGGCCGAGCGAGTTGCGGCGTTCCGGAGTGAAATCACGCAACGCGTCGTGCATCTTGCCCATCGCCGCGCCCGCGGCGCGCGCCTGCGGGGGGCGGGGGTGCGTCACGGAGACGCCCGAGAGAAACTGGATCAGGCAGGCAGGCCGTCCTTCGATCTCATGGATCGTGCGGCCGTCGCGGTCGGGTACGGCCGGAGGCACCGGCAAGCCGCGGTCGGCGAGATGATCGAGCAAGGCGAGGAAGAAGGGCAGGTCGTCGGCGGAAACGCGTTTCTCGTAGAGCGTCAGGATGAAGCGGCTCTTGGTCGTGTCGACCAGATAGTTGGAGTTCTCGACCCCCTCGGCGATGCCCTTGGCCGAGATGAGTTCGCCGACGTCGAAGCGTTCGAGGAAGCCGCCAAGCGCCTCGGCCGAAACCTGTGTGTAGACTGCCATTCCTACCCCCGTCTGCCCTGCGATGTCGAAGGGCCGTCCTTCCCGGCGGTTAAAGGACAGAGCCGTGCTCCGACAAGCTCAGCCGGAACGGGTTATTGTTTATCGCTCTCAAGCGCGCTTACGCCGCCTCCAGCCCGCGCGGCAGCTTGAACACCACATTCTCCTCGACCGTCTCGACGTCGCGTTCGCGCACCTCGAAGCGTTCGGAGAGCTTGTCGACCAGTTCGCGGACCAGCAGTTCGGGTGCCGAGGCACCGGCGCTGATGCCGAGCGAGCCGACGCCTTCCAGCCACGTCCAATCGAGGTCCGCGGCGCGGGGAATCAGATAGGCCGTCGTACCCTGCCGCTCTGCGACTTCCACCAGCCGAAGGGAGTTGGACGAGTTCATCCCACCAATCACCAGCACCAGATCTACCGACGAGGCGATCGCCTTGACGGCGCCTTGGCGATTGGTGGTGGCGTAGCAGATGTCGTTGGGGCCGGGCGCGAGGATTGCCGGGAAGCGGCGCTTGAGCACGTCGAGAGTCGCCGCGGTATCGTCTACCGACAAGGTCGTCTGGGTGAGGAAGGCAAGGTTATCGACATCGGCGACTGAGACCTGCTCGGCATCCTCGGGTGTCTCGATCAGCGTCATCGCACCTTCAGGTACCTGGCCGAAGGTCCCGATTACTTCGGGATGGCCCTTATGGCCGATGAAAAGGATGTGGCGCCCGGCAGCGACGAGCCGCTCGGCCTGGCGGTGGACCTTGGAAACCAGAGGGCAAGTGGCATCGAGATAGGAGAGCCCGCGCTCGGCCGCCTTGGCGGGAACGGCCTTGGGCACGCCATGCGCCGAAAACACCACCGGCACGCCATCGGGCACTTCGTCGAGTTCCTCGACGAAGATCGCGCCCTTGGCCTTCAGGCTGTCTACGACGAACTTGTTGTGGACGATCTCGTGCCGGACATAGACCGGCGCGCCGTATTTCTCGATCGTGAGCTCGACGATGCGGATCGCGCGATCCACCCCGGCGCAGAAGCCGCGCGGTGCGGCGATGAGCAGTTCGAGCGGTGGTTTTGCAGTCGAGTCCATCACGTCGGCGGCTCTACGCGATTGCTTGCGCGGGCGAAAGGCGGTTCCTATGGTGCCCGTCGTTTCCGGGCTGCGCGTGCGCGGCCCGTTGTTCGATTTGAAAGGTGTTCCGCCCGTGTCGCTCGCCAAGCTCGCCGTCCCCGCTTTGATCCTGCTGGCCGCCGGCGGCTGCTCCCGCACCGGCGAGATTGCCGAGGGCGGCATCACCGCGGTGCGCTCCGCCTGCCCGCATATCGGCGTGCCGGCAGGCACCGGCGACATCACCACCTTCAATCCGGCGAACAGCCGCGAGGCGAGCGCGATCGACGTCACCGCCGTGCTCACCAACGTCCAGGCGACCTGCGACGAATCCGGCCCGCAGATCCTGAGCAACGTCACCTTCGACGTGCTGGCGCGGCGCAACCAGGCGGGCCCGGCGCGCGACGTTTCGTTCCCCTATTTCATCACCGTCGTGCGGGGCGGCACCGCGGTCACCGCCAAGCGGATCGGCCGCGTCACCGTCCATTTCGACGAAGGCCAGCTCCGCGCGCAGACCCGCGGCCAGGCGACGAGCAGCATCGATCGCGCCGCGGCGACGCTGCCCGAGGAAGTGCGCAAGCGGCTGACCGAGAAGCGCAAGGCCGGCGACGAGGCCGCGGCGATGGACCCGCTTGCCGATCCGTCGATCCGCTCGGCGGTGCTCTCGGCGACGTTCGAGGCGCTGGTCGGCTTCCAGCTCACCGAGGACCAGCTGAAGTACAATGTTACGCGCTGATCGCGATTGACTCGGTTCGGCGTCGCGGCCAAGGCTCGCGGCGTCGGTGGCGGGGAATCGCCATAGGCACGCGCGGGAGAGTGTGGGACCAACCCACCGCCGAAGGAGCAACCGCCCCGGAATCTCTCAGGCATCAGGGACCGCGCGCGCTGTGACACTCTGGAAAGCGCCGCCGACAAGGCGGCCACCGAAGGGGTAACCCTGGGCTCCGGCCAAGGGGAAAGCTCTCAGGTTCCGTGACAGAGGGGGCGAGGATAGGGCGTGCCGTGAGGGCGCCCGGATTCTCGTTCAATCTGTGCGGAGTGCCTTTGATGAGCCTGGATGTTCCCGAGAACGAAGCCGAAGCACCGGAATTGCAGCAGCTTGCGCTCGATGCCTGGCATCGCGCACGCGGCGGCCGGATGGTCCCGTTCGCGGGATACGAGATGCCCGTCCAGTATGAAGGCATCATGGCCGAGCATCTGTGGACGCGCGCGCATGCCGGCTTGTTCGACGTCAGCCACATGGGCCAGCTGCTTTTTTCGGGCGACGGCATCGCGGCCGCTCTGGAAGCGCTCATGCCCGCCGACATCGCCGCAGCGAAGCCGGGCCACCCGGTCTATTCGCTGCTGATGGCCGAGAATGGCGGCATCCTCGACGATCTGATGCTGACCAAGCGCGACGACGGCAGCATCTACATGGTCGTCAACGGGGCCTGCAAATGGGACGATATCGCGCATTTCCGCGAGCATCTCGCCGACGAGATCACGCTCAATCACCTCGATGACCTCGCCTTGCTCGCGCTGCAGGGCCCCGAAGCGGCGACCGCGCTCGAGCGCGTGATCCCCGGCGTCGCGGCGCTGGTGTTCATGCAGGGCGCGCTGTTCCAGTGGCAGGGCCATGACCTGTGGATCAGCCGCTCGGGCTATACCGGCGAGGACGGCTTCGAGATTTCGGTGCCCGCCACTGCGGCCGAAGCGCTCGCCGACGCGCTCACTGCGCAGCCCGAAGTCAAGCCGATCGGGTTGGGCGCGCGCGATTCGCTGCGGCTCGAGGCCGATCTGCCGCTCTACGGCCACGACCTCGATACCGAGACCACGCCGGTCTCCGCGGCATTGGGCTTCGCGCTCAAGAAGCGCCGCCGCGAGGAAGGCGGCTTTCCCGGTCACGCGCGCATCATGGCCGAGCGCGAGGCGGGCCCGATCGTCAAGCGCGTCGGGCTGATCGTCGAGGGCCGCCAGCCGGTGCGCGAGGGCGCCGCCGTCGTCGATGGCGAGGGCAGCGAGGTCGGCAAGGTCACCAGCGGCGGGTTCGCCCCGACCGTCCAGAAGCCGATCGCGATGGCCTATGTGCCTGCCGCACTTGCCGTGCCGGGCACCCGCATCACGCTCGCCCAGCGTGGCAAAGTCCATCATGCGGAGGTCGTCCAGATGCCCTTCGTCCCCCATCGTTACGTCAGAAAGGGAGCCTGACCCGTGCGCTATTTCACCGAAGATCATGAGTGGATCCAAGTCGACGGCGAAGTCGCGACGGTCGGCATCACCGACTATGCCCAGAGCCAGCTCGGCGACATCGTGTTCGTCGAGACTCCCGAAGAGGGCAAGGCGGTCAGCAAGGGCGACGACGCCGCGGTGGTCGAATCGGTCAAGGCCGCGTCGGACGTCTACGCGCCGGTCGCCGGCACGGTGATCGAAGGCAACGCCCAGCTCGCCGACAACCCCGCTTTGGTCAACGAGGACCCCGAAGGCGAAGGCTGGTTCTTCAAGCTGACGCTCGCCGATGCCGGCGAACTCGAAAGCCTGATGGACGAAGCCGCCTACCAGGATTTCGTCAGCAAGCTCTAGCTTCTGCTCCCCTCCCTGCAAGGGAGGGGTTGGGGGTGGGTGCGAGCGAAGCGAGCTCCTGCGCACTCCCGAAGCGACGACAGGGGCATCGAGCCCTGCCGCCGCTGGACCCACCCCTTGCCCCTCCCTTGCAGGGAGGGGTGGAGAGAGTTGAATGCGCTACCTGCCCCTTACCCAGACCGATCGTGAAGCGATGCTTGGCGTCATCGGCGCCAAGTCGGTCGACGACCTGTTCGTCGATGTGCCCGAGGCCGCGCGGCTCGACGGGCCCGTCCACGGCCTGCCCAACCATGCCAGCGAGCTCGCGGTCGAGCGCCACATGTCGGCGCTCGCCAGGAAGAACCTCGCTGCAGGCGACGTGCCGTTCTTCCTGGGGGCGGGGGCGTATCGCCACCATGTGCCGGCGTCGGTCGATCACATCATCCAGCGCGGCGAGTTCCTGACGGCCTATACGCCGTACCAGCCAGAGATCGCACAGGGCACGCTGCAGGTGATGTTCGAGTTCCAGACGCAGGTCGCACGGCTGCTCGGCTGCGACGTGGCGAACGCGTCGATGTACGACGGCTCGACCGCCTGCTGGGAAGCGATCGTGATGGCGCGGCGCGTGACCAGGCGCGGCAAGGCGATCCTCTCGGGCGGGCTCCACCCGCATTACGTCTCGGTTGCCAACACGATGGCGAAGTTCACCGGCGACCAGCTCGTCACCGCGCTGCCGACGCTGAGCCCCGAGCCCGACACGCTCGACCTGATCAACCAGATCGACGACGCCACCTCGTGCGTCGTGGTCCAGTATCCCGACATCCTCGGCCGGATCGAGGACATGAGCGCGCTCGCCGAGGCGTGCCACGCGAAGAAGGCGCTGCTGATCGCCGTGGTCACCGAGCCGGTGGCGCTGGGGGCGATTCGGTCGCCGGGCGAGATGGGCGCGGACATCGTCGTCGGCGAGGGGCAGTCGCTCGGCGTCGGGCTCCAGTTCGGCGGACCTTATGTCGGGCTGTTCGCCTGCTCGGAGAAGCTGGTTCGCCAGATGCCCGGCCGCCTTTGCGGCGAGACCGTCGATGCCGAGGGCAAGCGCGGTTTCGTGCTGACGCTCAGCACGCGCGAGCAGCATATCCGGCGCGAGAAGGCGACGTCGAACATCTGCACCAGCTCGGTGCTGTGCGCGCTGGCGATGTCGGCGCACATGACCCTGCTCGGCGAGATGGGCCTGCGCCAGCTGGCCGAGATCAATCACGTCTCGGCGAGCGCCGCGGCGGATCGCCTCGCCGAAGTCGACGGGGTCGAGCTGGTCACCGACCGGTTCTTCAACGAGTTCACGATTCGGCTCAGCAAGGAAGCGCGCCCGGTCGTCCGCGCGCTGGCGGATAAGGGCATATTGGCGGGCGTGTCGCTCGGCCGGCTCTATCCCGATGCGCCCGAACTGGCGAACGGCCTGATCGTCGCAGTCACCGAAACCACCACCGAGGAGGACGTCGAAACGCTTGCCTCCGCACTCGAGGAGGCGCTGGCATGAGCATCAACCAGAGCGGCTGGCGCCCGACCACGCCGCAGGCCGGCGAGAGCAACGGCGACACCTTCACCGGCAATCGCGCGCTGATGCTCGAGGAAGCGCTGATCTTCGAGATCGGCTCGACGCAGACGACCGGCGTCGATTTCGGCGAGGCGCCTTCGGGCAAGTCGCGGCTCGACGGGCTCGAACGCACCAACACGATCGGGCTTCCCGGCCTGTCGGAGCCGGAGGCAGTGCGCCACTATACCCGCCTCAGCCGCCAGAACTACGCGATCGACCTGGGCCTGTTCCCGCTCGGCTCGTGCACGATGAAGCACAATCCGCGCCTGAACGAGCGGATGGCGCGGCTTCCCGGTTTCGCCGATCTCCACCCGCTGACTCCGGTCGATTCGTGCCAGGGCGCGTTCGAAGTGATCCACCAACTCGCGCATTGGCTGGTGACGCTGACCGGCATGCATTCGGTGGCGATGAGCCCCAAGGCCGGCGCGCATGGCGAGCTGTGCGGCGTGCTGGCGATCCGCGCGGCGCTCGACGCCAAAAGCGAGGAGAGCCGGAAGGTGCTGCTGGTTCCCGAGAGCGCGCACGGTACCAACCCGGCGACCGCGGCATTCGCCGGCTTTACCGTCGAGGATATTCCCGCCACCGAAGCGGGCCGCGTCAATCTGCGCGCGCTCAAGGAGCGGCTCGGTCCGGACGTCGCCGGGGTGATGATCACCAACCCCAACACCTGCGGCCTGTTCGAACCCGACATGCGCGAAATCTCCGACGCGGTCCACGCGGCGGGCGGCTATGTCTATTGCGACGGCGCCAATTTCAACGCGATCGTCGGCCGCGTCCGCCCGGGCGATCTCGGCATCGACGCGATGCACATCAACCTGCACAAGACCTTCTCGACTCCGCATGGCGGCGGCGGGCCGGGCTCGGGGCCGGTGGTGTTTTCGGAGGCGCTGACGCCCTATGCGCCGTTGCCCTTCGTCGAGAAGCAGGGCGAGCAGTTCGTCCTCGTCGAGGAAGAAACCGCGGGCGAGCATCACGCGTCGAGCTTCGGCCGGATGGTCGCGTTCCACGGCCAGATGGGCATGTTCACGCGAGCCCTCACGTACATCCTCTCGCACGGCGCCGATGGGCTGCGCCAGGTCGCCGAGGATTCGGTGCTCAACGCCAATTACATCCTGCGGTCGATGGAGGACGTGCTCGACGCGCCCTTCGCCAAATCGGGCCCATGCATGCACGAGGCGATCTTCAGCGATAAGGGCCTGCCCGAGGGGATTTCGACGATCGACATCGCCAAGGGGCTGATCGACGAGGGCTTCCATCCGATGACCGTGTATTTCCCCCTCGTCGTACATGGGGCAATGCTGGTAGAGCCCACCGAAACCGAATCGAAGGCGACGCTCGACCAGTTCATCGGCGCCTTCCGTTCGGTGGCGGCGCGGGCGCGGAACGGCGACCCGACGGTCAAGACCGCGCCGCACCACGCGCCGCGCCGGCGTCTCGACGAGACGCTTGCGGCACGCAAGCCGGTCCTGGTCTGGAAAGAGCCCATACGGGCAGAGGCGGCCGAGTGAGCCGCGCAGGAGTTTTGATTTAAGAATGACCTATAACGATACGTTCCGCGACCGCGCCGGTCGCTCGGCCGATGCCAAGAAGGCGCTGCTCGAAAAGCTTAAGGCCGCTCCGAAAATGAGCGAGGCCGAGCTGGCCGAGCGCAAGGCTGCACGCCTGGCGCGCGAGCAAGCCGAAATCGACGCGCGTGCTGCCAAGCAGGCCGCGATCGACGCCGAAAAGGCCGCTATTGCCAAGGCCAAGGCCGATGCCGAGGCGGCGAAGCTCGCCGCACAGCGCGAGGCCGAGAACAAGGCCGCAGCCGACAAGGCGGCAAAGGCTGCTGCGGCCGAGGCTGCGCGTGCCAAGCTCGCCGCTTCGTTCATGCTCGGTGACGACAGCCGCTACCCGGCGCGCAAGGGCAAGAAGTAGTCCAGGCGGGCATGCGCGCACGCCGCCATGCCCCCGCGACTGCGCGCAACCGCGATCCGATCGCGGACGTGCTCACGGCGGAATTGCCCGCTGAAGGACTGGTGCTCGAAGTGGCGAGCGGCAGCGGGGAGCATTGCGCCTATTTCGCCGGGCGCTTTCCGGCGCTCGACTGGCAGCCGAGCGATCCCGATGCCGAAGCGCTGGCCTCGATCGCCGACTGGTGCGAGGGGCTTGCCAATGTCCTGGCGCCGCTGGCGCTCGATGCCGCGGTGGACGACTGGCCGGTCCCCGCGGCCGACGCGATCCTCTGCGTCAACATGGTGCATATCAGCCCGTGGGAAGCCACGCTCGGGCTGATGGCCGGGGCCGGGCGGTTGCTTGCGCCGGGCGCGCCGCTGATCCTCTACGGACCCTATCGCCGGCAAGGCGTGCCGACCGCGGAATCGAACGAGGCGTTCGACGTGTCGCTCAAGGCGCGCGACCCGCGCTGGGGGCTGCGGCACGTCGAAGACGTCTCGGCCGCTGCGGCGGCGCAGGGGCTGGTGCTCCAGCGGATCGTCGAGATGCCGGCGAACAATCTGACGCTGGTGTTCCGGAGAAATTAGACGGGAGGTTGGCCGTAGCCGCGCTACGACGTCGCCGCCTCGCTCACCGCTTCGGTGTTGCGAAGATGGAGCACGCGCTCGCGCCAGACGATGTAGAGCCCGCTGGCGATGATGATCGGCGCGCCGATCCAGGTCCATGGCGTCGGCCAGGCGTCGAAGAGCAGCCAGCCGAAGAGCGTACCCCAGACCAGGCTCGAATAATCCATCGGGATCACCGTCGAGACCGGCGCGAAACGGACCGACGCGGTCAGTGCCAGCTGCGCGATGCCGCCGACCAGCCCGATCGCGATCAGGTTCGCCCAGGTCAGCCAATCGTGCGCCTGAAGCTGGAAGGCATAGGCGATGCCGAGCGGCGGCAGCGACAGCACCGAGAACCAGAAGACGGTGGTGCCCGCGCTTTCGGTCTTGCCGATCTGGCGCAGCGTGATCGCGACGATCGCGACGAACAACGCCGCGAGCAGTCCGACGACGCTGCCGGCGAGCGGGAAGGTGCCGCTCCCCGGCTGGGTGACGACGAGCACTCCGGCGAACCCGACGATCACTGCGCCCCAGCGATGCCAGCCGGTCTTCTCGCCTAGCACCAGTGCGCCGAGGATCGTCGCGAAGATCGGCACGGTAAACTGGAGCGTGGTCGCCTCGGCCAGCGGCAGCAGCAGCACCGCGCCGAACGTGAACACCATGCCGCAAAGCCCGATCGCGGTGCGGCTGACATGCGCGCCGAAGCGCCGGGTGCGGATCGAGCCCAGCCCCGGCCCGGCGACGATCCAGGCCGTGACCAGCGGCACCGCCCAGAACTGGCGATGGAACATCGTCTCCACCAGCGTCGCGCCGCGCGCCTCGGCCAGCTTGATCAGCGCCGACATCGTCGAGAGGCAGGCGATCGCGAACAGGCGCAATGCCAGGCCCTTGAAGGCGCTTTCGGTTCGGGCCTGCGTCACGTGCACCGGGTACGCAGCGCTGTTGCGGCGCACAACCCTCGTGGCGCGGCAAAAGGGCTGGGAATGTTGGATTTCTTCTGAAACAGTGCAGGAATGTGAAGGGCGGTTGACTGCCGCGCCAACACGCGAAGCGAGTCAACTTCGTCAATTGACTCGTGTCGCCGTCCCACTGCCATTGCGGCGGTTGCGGACGGGCCTTAGAGGCACGGACCATGATCAAGCACGCGCTCAACGTCACCCGCGAAAAGGATTTCGCCGCCTGGTATCAAGCCGTCATCTCGGAGGCCGATCTGGCCGAGGAGAGCGGGGTGCGCGGATGCATGGTCATCCGGCCGTGGGGCTATGGCATCTGGGAGCGCATCCAGCGGCTGCTCGACGATCGCATCAAGGCGACCGGACACGAGAATTGCTATTTCCCGCTGTTCATCCCGCTCTCCTACTTCGAGAAGGAAGCCGAGCATGTCGACGGCTTCGCCAAGGAGATGGCGGTCGTCACGCACCACCGGCTCGTGCAGAAGGACGGCAAGCTCGTCCCCGATCCCGAGGCGAAGCTGGAGGAGCCGCTGGTCGTGCGGCCGACGTCGGAGACCGTGATCGGCGCGGCGTTCAGCCGCTGGATCCAGTCGTGGCGCGACTTGCCGGTGCTGATCAACCAATGGGCCAACGTCGTCCGCTGGGAGATGCGCACGCGCATGTTCCTGCGCACCAGCGAGTTCCTCTGGCAGGAAGGGCACACTGCGCACGCCACCGTCGAGGAGGCGCGCGAAGAGACGATGAAGATGCTCGAAGTCTATCGCTCGTTCGCCGAGGACTGCCTGGCGCTGCCGGTGGTCGCAGGCGAGAAGCCCGAGAACGAGCGCTTCCCGGGCGCGGTCTCGACCTACAGCATCGAGGCGATGATGCAGGACGGCAAGGCGCTCCAGGCGGGCACATCGCACTTCCTGGGCACGACGTTCAGCAGCGCGCAGAACATCCGCTTCCAGAATGCCGAGGGTGAGCTCGAACTCGCGCAGACGACGAGCTGGGGCGTCTCGACTCGGATGATCGGCGGCGTGATCATGGTGCATGGCGACGATGACGGGCTGCGCGTGCCGCCGCGGATCGCGCCGTGGCAAGTGGTGATCGTGCCGATGCTGCGCGACCAGCCCGAGGACGCGGAGATCACCGCCTACTGCAAGACGCTCCAGGCCGAGCTGGCCAAGCTGAGCGCGCTGGGCGAGCCGGTGCGCGCGCTGCTCGACCTGCGCCCGGCCAAGGCGGCGACCAAGCGCTGGGGCTGGGTCAAGAAGGGTGCGCCGATCGTGATCGAAGTCGGCGGGCGCGATGTTGCCGGCGGCAACGTCTCAGTGATCCGCCGCGACCGGCTGTATCGCGAGGACGGCAAGCTCGACAGCGCGGTGGTGGCGCGCGGGCAGCTGGTCGAGGAGGCGCCGGCGATGCTCGAGAGCATCCAGCAGGCGCTGCACACCCAGGCGCGCGAGCGGATGGACGCCAATATCCGCCGCGACGTGACCGAGTTCGCCGAACTGGAAAAGGCATTCGAGGGCAGCAAGCCGGGCTGGGTGGAAGTTAGCTGGTCGAAGCCCACGGGCGCCGAGCTCGACAAGGTGGTCGAGCGGCTGAAGGCGCTGAAGCTCACCTTCCGCAACGTGCCGGGCGATGCCGCGGCGGCAGAAGGCGCGTGCATCTTCACCGGCGCGTCGGCGGTCGAGCGGATCCTGGTCGCACGGGCCTATTGAGCCGGTGGCGGTTCGCTCGCTCTTCGCTTCGTTGCTCTACCAAGAACCGCTCGGCGACGACGCGCTGATCGACGAGCTCGAAGCGTCGTGCCTCCAGCTTGCCGAGGACGATCGCGCCGGGCGCGGCTGGGCCAAGGAGCACGGCTATCGCGGCTACACGTCCTACGCCTCGCTCGACGACCTGCCGATCCGCGACCCAGCGTTCGCCGATCTCAAGCGGCTGCTCGATAAGCATGTCGCCAAGTTCGCCGAAGCGTGCGGGTTCGAACTGGGGGGCAAGAAGCTCAAGCTCGACAGCCTGTGGGTCAATGTGCTCGACGGCAAGGGCGGTCACACCGCCCATATCCACCCGCACAGCGTGGTGTCCGGGACGGTCTATGTGGCGCTGCCCGAGGGCTCGCGCGGGCTCAAGCTTGAAGATCCGCGGCTTGCGATGATGATGGCGGCGCCGCCGCGGCGGCCCGACGCGGCGGAGGCATTGCAGAGCTTCGTCGAAGTGGTGCCCGAGCCGGGGACGGTGCTGCTGTGGGAGAGCTGGCTGCGGCATGAAGTGCCCGCCGGATCGGGCAAGGGCAAACGGATCAGCGTTAGCTTCAACTATCGCTGGTAGCGGGAGGGGGCATGGATCGACGGACGGTGCTTGGCGGGGCGTTGCTGCTGCCGGCCGCGGCGCGGGCGGAAGCGCGCTGGGATGCGATCGTCGATCCGCGCACCGGCACGCTCGGCAAGGCGCTGGAACGGGCTGCGGCCGCGGGCGGTCGGCCGTTCCGGATATTGGTGCGCGAGGGTGTGCTGGTCGAAAAACTGACGATCGCCGTGCCCAATGTGACGATCGTCGGCAGCGGGCCGAAAACGGTGCTGAGCTTCGGCACCTATGCGGGACTCAAGCATCCCGACGGCAATGTTTGGGGCACCGGGCGTACCGGCACGCTGACCGTCTCGGCGCCGGGCACGACGCTGCGCAACCTGACCATCCGCAACAGCTTCGACTATATCGGCGCCCAGCGCGACACTGCCGGCAACGGCGCGCAGGCGGTGGCACTGACGATCGGGCGCGAGGCGGATCGGACCTGGGTCGATCGCTGTTGGCTCGAAGGCTATCAGGACACGCTCTACGTCCAGTCGCGGTCGCTGTTTACCGATTGCCGGATCGTCGGCGGCGTCGATTTCATTTTCGGCGGGGCGGCGGCGTGGTTCGAACGCTGCGAGATCGTCACGCGCTTCGTACCCGGCGCGGCCGAGTTCGGCTTTCTCACCGCGCCGAGCACGCCGCTGGAGCAGCCGTTCGGGCTCGTCTTCTCGCGGTGCCGGCTGGGCCGCGAGCCCGGCGTGCCGGCGCGCTCGACCTGGCTCGGGCGGCCGTGGCGCGCTGGCGGCAACATGGCGCTGACCGGCCAGTCGGTGTTCCTGCGCTGCTGGCTGGACGCGCATATCAAGCGCGAAGGCTGGACGTGGATGGGCTATAAGGGCCCGGACGGCGAGCAGCGCCGACTGACGCCGCAGGAAGCGCGGCTGTTCGAATATGCCAGCCGCGGCCCGGGCGCGGGGCCGGCCTCGTCCACGCGTCGCATGCTCGGCCAAGCGGACGCGGCGAAATTCACCCGCGCCACTGTGTTGGGCGGCTGGGACGGGTTCAGCGGATGATGAGCGTGAGCGAGCGCATCAGGCTGCGCTCGATCGGCGCGTCGAAGCGGCAGCCGATATGCGCGCCGTCGTTCCACATCACCGTGCCTGCGATGGGCAGGCTTTCCTTGAGACGCAGCCAGACGCGTTCGCCCTCATTGTGCTCGCTGGTGCAGGCGAGGCGGCAGCCATAGACCGAGAGGTCACGCAGGATCGCCTCCGTAGCGCTGTCGCCCTGTTTGCGGACGGTGGCGCGCGTGACGAGGATGCGATGCCGCGGCTCGCTGCGCTGTTCCACCAGCGCAGGTCCAACCGTCCGGAATTGCGTAAGCCTCGTTGCCATTTATTTCTGCCCCCGCAGAGCGCACCCGGGCCGGGCTTATCGGCAAATGGTTAAACGAATGTTGCGCTCCACCACCGGCCAAATGCGTCGCGTTCCGCCCTCGACAGGTGCAGCCCGAGCTTGGAGCGGCGGAACAGCACGTCCTCGGGGGTCAGCGCCCATTCGCGATCGCGCATCCACCGCGCCTCGACCTCGGTGAGCCCGGCGCCGAGCGGCGTGCCCATCCCGGCCTCGTCCCCGACCTTGGCGAGCATCTCGTCGAGGCAAGTGCCATAGGCATGCGCCATCCGACGCGCGCGCGCCTCGCCGAGGAACGGCCAGCGTGCCAGGACGTGTTCCAAGTAAAGTTCGAAGTCTTCGATTGCGCCGCCGGGAAAGATGCGAGCGCTTGTCTGGGGGCGGGGTTCGATGCCGAGCGCAGGGCCGATCTTCTCGATCGCCTCCTCGGCCAGTGCCCGCGCGGTCGTAATCTTGCCGCCGAAGATCGAGAGCAGGGGCGGGCCGTGCTTGTCGAGTTCGAGCAGATAGTCGCGGGTTACCGCCTGCGCCTTGGCGGCGCCGTCGTCGTGAAGCGGGCGGACGCCGGACCAGTGCCAGACGACATCGGCGGGCGACACTTTCCGCCTGAAATAACGGTTCACTGCGTCGCAGATATAGCGGGTCTCTTCCTGCGAGCAGATCGCATCCTCGGGCGCGTCCACGGGGATGTCGGTGGTGCCGATCTCGGTGAACTCGCCTTCATAGGGAATGGCGAAGACGATGCGGCGGTCAGGTTGCTGCAGGATATAGGCGTGGTCGCCGTCGAACAGCTTGGGGACGACGATGTGGCTGCCCTTGACCAGCCGGACTTGCGAAGGAGTCGCGACAGCGAGCTTGTCGAGAAGCGTTCGCACCCACGGCCCGGCGGCATTGACCAGTCCGCGCGCCTCGACCGCGCGGCCGTCGTCCAGCATCGCCCACCAGCAATCGCCAGAGCGGACGGCGGACTTGAGTTCGGTCCGCGTGGCGATTTCGGCACCGTGCGCGGCGGCGTCCAGGGCATTGGCCAGCGTCAGGCGAGCGTCATCGACCCAGGCGTCCGAATAGACGAACCCGCGATGCTTGCCGGCGAGCGGATCGGTGAAGGCTTTGTCGGCGCGGCGGAGGCTTCGCGAGCGCGGAAGCGAGGAGCGGCCAGCGAGCAGATCGTAGAGCCACAGCCCGGCGCGGACCATCACCCAGGGCCGGACGGCATGCGCGTGCGGCAGAACGAAGGTCATCGGGCGGATCAGATGCGGCGCGGCGGCGAGCAGGCGCTCACGCTCGTGGAGCGCTTCGCGGACCAAGCGGAATTCATAGGTCTCGAGATAGCGCAGCCCGCCATGGATCAGCTTGGTCGAGGCGGAGGAAGTGTGGTGGGCGAGATCGTCCTTCTCGACGAGCAGCACCTTGAGCCCGGCAAGCGACGCTTCGCGGGCAATCGCGCAGCCGTTGATCCCGCCGCCGACGATGAGGAGATCGTATGTCACGGCGCCAGTTACGCAGTTGGACAAGTTGCCGCGAGTCCCTATCTTGGGTGCCAATGACAAAACCAAAAAAGAGAGCAGGTCTGCCCAGCAGGGAGCAGATCCTCGATTTCATTTCCAATTCCCCGACGCCGGCGGGCAAGCGCGAGATTGCCAAGGCGTTCGGGCTTTCGGCGCAGGACAAGATCGCGCTCAAGGCACTGCTCAAGGACATGGGCGACGAGGGGCTGATCGACAGCGCGCCCGGCCGCGCCTTCCACAAGATGGGCGGGCTGCCCAAGGTAACCGTGCTGCGCGTTACTGATGCCGATGGCGACACCGTCTGGGCAGTGCCCGAGCGCTGGGAGGCCGAGGGTATCCCGGTGCCACGGTTGCGCGTCCGCGAGCAGCGCGGCAAGCGCGCAGCGCTGGGCATCGGCGACCGGATCCTCGCGCGTACCGAAGAGGCCGGGAAAGGCTGGATCGCCCACCCGATGAAGAAGCTCGCGGGCGGCGAGGAGCAGATGCTCGGCGTCGTCCAGGAAGAGGGGGGGCGGCTCTATCTGCGCGGCATCGACAAGAAGGAGCGCCACAGCTACCCGATCTCGGAGCGCAACGGCGCCGAGCCGGGCGACCTCGTCCTCGCAAACAAGGCCGGCAAGCCGCCGCGGATCTTCGCGCATGTCGTCCAGCGGCTGGGCGATCCGTTCGCGCCGCGCAGCTTCTCGCTGATCGCGATCCACCGCCACGGCATCCCCAATGTCTTCTCCGACGATCTGCTCGCCGAGGCGGAGCGGATTTCGAAGCAGGATCTGGGTAAGCGCGAGGATCTGCGCGACCTGCCGATCGTCGCGATCGACCCGGCCGATGCGCGCGATCACGACGACGCGGTGTGGGCGGCGCCCGACGACGATCCGGAGAACCAGGGCGGCTGGAAGGCAGTCGTCGCGATCGCCGATGTCAGCTTCTATGTGCGGCCGGGCTCCGAGCTCGACCGCGAGGCGCGCAAGCGGGGCAATTCGGTCTATTTCCCCGACCGCGTCGTGCCGATGCTGCCCGAGATCCTCTCGGCGGAAGTGTGCTCGCTCAAGGAAGGCGAGGACCGCGCGGCGCTGGCGTGCCACCTTCAGGTCGGCAAGCATGGCGAACTCAAGTCGTGGCGCTTCACCCGCGCCGTGGTCAGCCTCGCGGCGAACATCGCCTATGACGATGCGCAGACGATCATCGATGGGCCGGGGAGCGACCGCGCCCTGCTCGACGATCGCTTCGCGCCGGGCGGCGAGAAACGCGACGCGATCGAGCCCGCGCTGCGTCACCTGTGGGATTGCTGGCGCGCGCTCAACAAGGCGCGCGAGAAGCGCGAGCCGCTTGATCTAGATCTGCCCGAGCGGCGGATCGTACTCGACGAGAAGGGCAGGATCCTCTCGGTGGCACCGCGCGAGCGGCTGGATGCGCACAAGCTGATCGAGGACTACATGATCGCGGCCAACGTCGCCGCGGCCAAGGCGCTCGAGGCCAAGAAGGCGCCGGTGATGTACCGCGTCCACGAGCCGCCGGCGCGCGAGAAGCTCGTCGCGCTCAAGGAATATCTCAGGACCTGGGATCTCGAATTCGCGCTCGGGCAGGTGATCAAGCCGGCGACGTTCAACCATATCCTCGAGCGTGTGGGCGAGGCCGACTTCCGCGACGAAGTGATGCAGCAGGTGCTGCGGACGCAGACGCAGGCCTATTACGGCCCCCAGAATGCTGGGCATTTCGGGCTGTCGCTGGGCAGCTATGCCCACTTCACTTCGCCGATCCGCCGCTATGCCGACCTGATCGTGCATCGCTCGCTAGTCGATGCGTACAAGCTCGGGCCGGGCGGGCTGACCTCCGAGGAGGCCGGATCGATGGAGCGGATCGGCGAGAGCATCTCGACGCTCGAGCGTCGCGCGATGGAGGCCGAGCGCGAGACGATCGACCGCTATGTTGCCGCCTATCTATCCGCGCATGTCGGCGAAGTGATGGAGGCGCGCATCACGGGCGTGCAGAATTTCGGCTTCTTCGCGACGATCGAGGGCATCGGCGGCGACGGGCTGGTGCCGGTACGCGATCTCGGCACCGAATATTTCCGCTACGACGAGGCGAGCCAGCGGCTGATCGGCGAGGATACCGGCGAATTCTTCGCGCTCGGCCAGCGGCTCAAGCTGCGGCTGGCCGAGGCCAATCCGGTGTCCGGCGCGCTGCGCTTCGAACTGCCCGACGGCAAGGGTTCGGCATCGAGCGGCGGCGAGCGCGACGACCGGCGGGGGCCCCGTGGCCCCAAGCGCGTGATCAAGCATCGCGGCCGCCCGGCGAACATCCGCCACCAGGGGCGCAAGCGATAGGCCATTGAGCCGGGGCCGCTCCCGTGCCAGCCTGTGCCGGCAAGGGGACAGCCATAATCGCAGCATCACCGGTTCCGTCGATCATCGCTGCGATGGTGTCGCGCGCGCGGCGGCGGATCGCCGACCACTTCACCGTCCAGCATGCGACCAGCGCCGACGACGCAGTCGCCTTCGTCCCGCAGAGCCGGATCGAGCGCAGCCAGTTCGAGCGGATGCTGGCACGCGGCGTCGTCCGCGAGGCTGGGGAGGGGCGCTACTGGCTCGATATCCAGGCCTATCAGGGCGAAATCGAGTCGCGGCGCCGCAAGCTGGTGCCGATCGTGATCATCCTCACCGTCATCGCCGCCGGACTGATCCTGCTCGCCTATCGCGGCTGAGGCGCCGTCATTCGATGGCGAAGGTCAGCCCGGCGCGCTCCTGGAGCCGCGTCTTGAGCGGCTCGGCCATCAGCGCGCCCGGAGTCCAGATCCCGCCTTCGCCCCGCACGTCGCGGAGCAGGCAGAGCGCGGCCTCGCTGATCATCTTGCTCGTCGAGCCATAACCGGGGTCGCGGTCGCCCTTGACCGAGGCCGTGATGCGTTCGCCGCCCGGCATCTCGGCGATGAAGGCGATGTCGTAATGACCGGTCTCGCGCTCCTCCTTGCTCGGACCTTCGCCCGGGGCGGGGCCCTTGTCCGACTGCATCGGGTTAATCTTGGCGATCGCCTCCGCCGCGGCCTTGCCGATATCGCCCAGGCCCGGCGCGACCATCATCTCGTCGTACCGGAAGTCCTCGCCATAGGGATGGCCGGCGAGGAAATTGGTGCGGTGCACATTCTTGGTGTTGATCACCGCCATCATGAACGGCGCGACCCAGCCGCCGACGGCCTCGTCATATTCGGGGAGCACGCCCTTGGGCTGGCTCGGCCCCTCGAAGCCGGGGGTGAGTGCGAAGGGATCGAGCAGCGCCTTGAGCACTGCCGGATCCTTGGCCGCGGCCATCGCGGTCGCCTTGCCGCTGGCGAAGGTGCCACCCGAAAAGGTCCCCTTCATCGACCGGACGCGGCCCTTCACCCGCGGGGCCGGCTTGCCGAAGCGGCGGATCGCCTCCTGCTGGACGGTCCAAACCCCGAGATCGAACGGGATCGAATCGAACCCGCACGAGAATACGATCCGCGCGCCGCTCGCTTTGGCGGCGTCCTGATATTTGGCGATCATCGCGTGCATGAAATTGGGCTCGCCGCAGAGATCGACATAGGCGGTGCCGGTCTCGACGCATGCAGCGAGCAGCGGTTCGCCGTAGAGGGTGTAGGGACCGACCGTGGTGATGACGACATGGGCGCGGGCGGTGAGTGCCTTGAGCGCCGCGGGATCGTCGGCGTTGGCGGTGACCAAAGCGGTATCGGGCGCGGCGCCGATCGCGTTGCAGACCTGTTCGAGCTTGGTCAGCGAGCGGCCGGCCATCGCCCATTTGATCTGCGGATACTGGGCGGCGAGATATTCGGCGACCAGGCGTCCGGTGAAGCCGGTGGCGCCATAGACGATGATGTCGAATTCGCGGTCGGCCATTGGTCTCTCCATCTTCGTGCGCGTTGCGCGTCGCCTCGGCCATACCCGATATTCTGAAATGCGCGTCGACGCCAGCCCGCCGGTCGAGATCGGCAAAGCGCCCTATAAGGAACAGGAGGCCCTGGATTAACCAAGGCGAGCGGGACAGCGAGACATGAGCTTCGGAACCTTCATCGAGCCCTATGAGAGCGCGCGGGACATCGAGGCGCTCGCTGCGCATCTGAGGAGCTTTATCGGCTCGGGCCATCGCGCGCTTGGCGGCGCGCGGCAGTTCGCCGGGCAGAACCGCATCTTCGATCGCATCGTCGGCCAGATCGGGCAATTCGACCTCGACTATGAGGATCAGTGCTCGGCGCAATATTATTTCGATCTCGTCCGCACGCTGCGCGACTTCAACGGCCAGTTCGATCGCGTGGTCGAAGTCGGCGTGTTCATGGGCGGGTCGACAGCCTATCTTGCCGGCTGCAGCGCGGCATTCGACTTCGATCTCGATCTGGTCGACATCAGCGCGCCTTTCCTCCGCTTCGCGTATGAGCGCGTGCGCCGGATAAACCCCGAAGCCGCCAAGCGCATCCGGCTCTTCCACGGCGACTTGCCGACCTATGTCCGCGAAGTGATGCGCACGGAGCAGGGCAGCACGATCGTCCATCATGACGGCGCGCACGATTTCAACCAGGTCGTGAAGGACATGGCGTCGCTCTTCTACGCCCGGAAGAACCTGCTCGCGGTGATCGCGCAGGACACGCATCTGCGCGGCTCGGTCAAGCATATGAACTTCGTCGACATGGCGCTCTATGCGGTGTTCGGCACCGACTTGAAGTACGCGCCGATCGGCGCGGTGCTGGGCGACCACGACATGCTGACCCAGCCCGACAATTATTTCGGCAATTATTTCATGCCCGGCGTTGCCGAAGGCGTGGTGCTGCCGATGGCGGCCAACCGCTTCGTCTATCCGCACCCGGCCCAGCCGCTCGAGGATCTGCTGCCGAGCGAAGAGGATATCGCCAAGTTCGCAGAACTGTTCCGTGCGGAGTGGGACTGGAGCGCCCAGAACGCGGCGTAGCGATTCGGCTCGCCGCTGATTTCGCCACGGTGCGTCGCGCTAGGACGACGCAGGGCGGAACCCTGGGCGCGGTGGGGGGCGTTGGCGGAGCATGACCTATATGATCGCTTCCCGCCTGCCGCTGTCCGCCACGATCGCCGCAGCCCTTTTCGCGCTTGCCGGCTGCTCGCAGCCCGCGGAGACCGGTGGCAATGTCGCTGCCGCCGAACCTCAGCCTTCCGTGGCAGCGGGCAATGCGGTCGAGGTGGAAGCGCCGGCAGCAGCGCCGGTCGCTCCCCCCGTGCCTACGCCGTCTCCGAGCGAGGCGGCGGAGGGCGAGACCGTCGGCGGTGACGGCTCGCAGATCCGACTCTCGCCGCTGACCGAGAAGGACATCGCCGGCGCGGCGCTGGCCGGAGAACTTGCGTGCAGCTTCGGCCAGGGCCGCGATACGCTGCTGCTCGCCAAGGGCGATGTCGCGTCGAAGGAACGTGCCTGGGGCGTGATCAAGGTCGGCGGCTATGTCGAGCGCGTCAGCGCGCCGGGCGGCTTCGACGGGATGCTCAAGGGCGGCACCTTTGCCGGCAAGGGCACGACGCTGCGGCTCGCGCTGACCGGCCCTGCGGCCGGGGGCGGGGAATCGCCGCCGCGTCCCGCCACGCTCACTTATCTGCGCGCCGACGGCGCCAGCCGGGTGTTCCGCGGGACGTGGACCTGCGGCCCCTGACGAAGTTGACCAAATTGACTCGAAAGCGGGTTTTGGGAGTTTGGTTGACTCGCCACGTCATGGATCGCCGGCTACGCCCCGGGGCGTAGTTGACTCGATGCGCCGCGAAACCTGTACGGACGCCCGCGCCTCATTGCTTTCCGACGATGTCAAAGGGCGGACGGCAGGCCGTCCATCCTAGGCAAGCAGATCAAATCCTACATTGCAACGGGGCTGCCGCTTCACGCAGCGTCGTTGAATTGCAGCGCCGCGAGCCGCGCATAGAGCTTGCCCGCGCCGACCAGTTCGGCATGCGTGCCGGTCTCGACGATGCGGCCCTCGTCCATCACGATGATCCGATCGGCCGCGCGCACCGTGGCGAGCCGGTGGGCGATCACCAGCGTGGTGCGCTTTTCCATCAGCCGTTCGAGCGCGTCTTGGACGAGGCGTTCGCTCTCGGCGTCGAGCGCCGAGGTGGCTTCGTCGAGCAGCAGGATCGGTGCGTCGCGAAGCAGCGCGCGGGCGATCGCGATGCGCTGGCGCTGCCCGCCCGAGAGCCGCGCGCCGGCTTCGCCGAGGAAGGTGTCGAGGCCCTGGGGCAGCTCGCGGAGGAACTCGGCGGCGTTGGCCGCCTCGGCCGCGGCCCAGATCGCGTCGTCGCCGGCATCCCAGGCGCCGTAGCGGAGATTGTCGCGGGCGGAGGCACCGAAGATCACGGTATCCTGCGGGACGATCGCCATGCGGCCGCGAATGTCGGCCGGATCGGCCTGGCGGACGTCGACGCCGTCGACGCGGACCGTCCCCGCCTCGGGATCGTAGAACCGCTGGAGCAACTGGAAGAGCGTGGACTTGCCGGCGCCGGAGGGGCCGACCACCGCGACGGTCTCGCCCGGCCGCACGTCGAGCGAGAAGTTCGCGAGTGCGGTGGCTTGGGGACGCGACGGGTAGCGGAAGGTGACGTCCTCGAACGCGACCGCGCCTTGGGGGGGCTGGGGCAGCGCGACCGGGTTGGCCGGCGCGGCGATGTCCGATTCCTCGCGCAGCAGCTCGGCGAGGCGGCTGGCGGCGCCCGAGCCGCGGAGCAGTTCGCCATAGACTTCGGTCAATGCGCCGAACGAGCCGGTGACCAGTGCCGCGGTGATGACGAATGCGGTGATCGCCCCGCCCGAGACGCGGCCCTCGGCGACGCCGTACACTGCGTCCCACATGATCAGCGTGATCGCGGTGAACAGCAGCCCGATGACCATCGCGGTCATCACTGCGCGCAGCCCGAAGCGGCGCTTGGCGGCGGCGAAGCTGCGCTCGACTGCGCCTTCGAAGCGCTCGGACTCGCGGCGTTCCTGTCCGAAGGCCTGGACGATGCGCATCGCGCCCAGCGTCTCGGAGGAGATCGCGCCGATATCGGCAATACGGTCCTGGCTCGAGCGCGACAGGCTGCGGACGCGGCCGCCGAGCCAGACGATCGGCAACACGATCAGCGGGATGCCGACGATCAGATATGCCGCGATCTTGGGCGCGAGGGTGAAGAGATAGATCACGCCGCCGATGCCGGTGAGCAGGTTCCGGAGCGCAGTCGACACGGTGTTGCCGACGACCATCTCGACGATCGCGGTGTCCGAGGTGAGCCGCGAGGCGATTTCCGACGGGCGGTTTTCCTCGAACCATTTGGGGGGCAGGCGCAGCAGGTTGCGGTGGACCGCCTTGCGCATGTCGGCGACGGTGCGCTCGCCGACCCAGGAGACGAAGAAGAAGCGCACCGCAGTCGCGATCGAGAGCGCGAGCACGACGAGCAGCAGGCCCTGGAAATAGACGCCGATCTTGCTCGTGTCGGCGCCCGCGGCGAAGCCGTTGTCGACGATCTGCTTGAAGGTGCGCGGCACCCACAAGGTCGCGACCGACGAGCCGATCAGCGCAAGCGTCGCGATGGCAAGCTGGAGCGGATAGCGGCGCGTGAAGCTCCACACGACGAGCAGGTTGCTGAGCTTGCGCCGGGTCTGAGGAGGGGGCGCAGGTGCGGGGTCGGCCATGCCGCGCGAACTAGCGTGAATGGACGGGGAGGGGAACCTTCTTCCTCCCGCGCCCGCTGGGCGCGGGGAGGCGCCCGCGCATGAAGCGCGCGGTGAGGGTGCGGGCTCCTCGACCCGGTCACCCTCTTCCGCTGCTTTGCGGCTCCCTCCCTCTCCCAGCTGGCGAGGGACTTTGGGAACCCATCCCATTTTTGGAACATTTGGTATGACAACGTTGCACCGCAACACTGCGCAATCTATTAGTAGGATAAGTCGCCGCCGTTCCAACGGGTGACGGTGGAAGGAATTGCATGCTCTACGACGCTTACGAGATCCAGCGGTCGCTTCTTGCCGGCGCCAGCGCTTGGGCCAATTTTTCTGCGGGCCTGCTCAACAATCCGTCCAATCCCTTCGCCTATTTCGGCGGCGGGCCGGTGGTCGCCTCGGCGCTCGAAGTGTTCGCGCATGCCTCGGCGCCGCGCGGCAAGCCCGAATTCGGGCTCGATTTCACCACCATCGACGGCCGCCAAGTCGAAGTGCACGAGGAGATCGTGCTGCGGAAGCCGTTCGGGCAATTGAAGCGCTTCGTCCGTAAGGGCGTCGAGGGCGGTCCCAAGCTGCTGATCGTCGCGCCGATGTCGGGCCATTACGCCACGCTGCTGCGCGGGACGGTCGAGCGGATGCTGCCGAGCGCCGACGTCTACATCACCGATTGGCGCGACGCCAAGCTGGTGCCGCTCGCCGATGGGCGCTTCGACCTCGACGATTATATCGATTATCTGGTCGAGTTCCTCGCGCATATCGGCGCGGAAGGCGATCCGCGTCCGCACGTCCTTGCGGTGTGCCAGCCGTCGGTGCCGGCCTTCGCCACCGCGGCGCTGATGAGCGCGGACAAGCATCCCAATCGACCTCGGACGCTCACCATGATGGGCGGGCCGATCGACACGCGCGAGGCGCCGACCGCGGTCAACACGCTGGCGACCGAGCGGCCGCACAGCTGGTTCGCGCAGAACGTCATCGCGACGATCCCGGCGACGTACGCGGGTGCGGGGCGGCGGGTCTATCCCGGTTTCCTGCAGCTCGCCGGCTTCATGACGATGAACCTCGGCAGCCACATGGTCAGTCATTGGGAGATGTTCAAACATCTCGTCCAGGGCGACGGCGAGGCCTCCGACGCGACGATGAAGTTCTATGAGGAATATCGCTCGGTGTGCGACATGACCGCCGAATTCTATCTCCAGACGATCGACGTGGTGTTCCAGAGCCACGCGCTGCCCAAGGGCGAGATGCTCCATCGCGGGCGCCGGGTCGATCCGGCGGCGATCACCGACATTGCGATCCTGGCGATCGAGGGCGAGCGCGACGATATCTCGGGGCTCGGCCAGACCAAGGCGGCGCTGACCATCGCCACCAAGCTGCCGGCCAAGCTCAAGAAGTACCACATGGCGCCCGAAGTCGGCCATTACGGCATCTTCAATGGATCCAAGTGGCGCAACCGCATCGCGCCGGTGCTCGAGGACTGGATCGCCGCGCACGGCTGAGCCGAACCGGGCTTGGGCTTCGATCCTTTCACTCCTCCCCTTGCGGGCGAGGCGTAGGCTCTCAATCGTAGGCCGTGACCAGCATGCTCCAGACGAGCAGCGCCAGTCCGCCCCAGACCGCAACGACGATCAGCACGCCGGCCCAGCTCACCGGGCGGCGCGCGGCGATCTCGGCCTGGGCGCGGTGCTCGGCGAACTGGGCGGAATCGATCATCTTCTCGAACAGCCACACGCCGATCGGGATCAGGATCGCATCGTCGAGCAGCCCGAGGAACGGAATGAAGTCCGGGATCAGGTCGATCGGCGACAGCGCATAGGCCGCGACCAGCAAGCCGAACAGCTTGGCATATAGCGGCGTCCGGGAATCGCGCGCGGCGAGCCACACGGCGTGCGCCTCGATGCGGATACGATGTGCGAGCGAGGGCCCCATGTCGCAAGGTTCGCGCGGCCGGGCCCCGCGGTCAATGGCGGATCAGCTCTCCGCCGTCGTGCCGACCACGGCATGACTCCCTTCCTCGCCGCTCTTGATCGTGCCGCCGAACAGCATCTTGAGCTTGCCGCTTACCGACATATCGGTTTCCCACAGCTCGGCGCTGTCGATGTCGAAGCGGAGCAAGGCGAGGTTGGGATCGTCCTTGCCGCCGGGAAACCACGCCTCGACATGGCTGTTCCAGAGCTTGTCGATCTGGGCGAAGTCGTTGTCGATCGCGGCGGTGCCCGCGAAGCAGGCGAAATAGTCGTGCCCCTTGGACACGAACTGCGCCATCGCCGCGCCGCCCTTGGCCAAGCGATTGTCCTTGCCGACGAAGAAGAACAGCGTGTCGACCTGGTCCTCGTCGAGCTGGGCGGTGAGCGGGATGCTGTGGCCGCCATCGTGCAGCCCGATCATCACGAACGGGCTGTCGGCCAGCTTCTTCCAAAGGTCCTTCTTGAGTTCGGCGGTGTCGGCCACGGTATCGTCTCCCGATTTGCGTTCGGGAGAGTAACGGCGCGGACGTTCAGGCGTTCCCCAATGCCGCCGCCGCGCCGAGCAGTTCCAGATCGTTGCGGTTGACCAGCGCGGCGGGCACTTCGGTAAGCTGGCGGCGAAACGCGGCCTTGCCTTCGAGCCGGCGGCGGAAGCCGGGGTCCATCAATTGCGGCTGCAGCGCGCGCGCGATCGCGCCGGTGAGGAACACGCTGTCCCATGCGCCATAGGCAAGCGCGAGATCGCCCGCGAAGCTGCCGAGATGCTCGACGAACATGCGGACCACCGCGGTGCAGATCGGATCCCGGCCGATCCCGCGGGTGACGTCCTCGGGCTTGTCGAGCTTCCTGCCGCCCGACAACGCCTCATAGGCGAGCAGCAGGCCGGGGGCGCTGAGCAGGGTTTCGACGTCGAAATGCAGGCCCTTGGACGTGCAGTAATCGGCGAACTTGCGCTCGTCGGGCGTCGAGGCGGCGAAGGACATGTGCCCGGCTTCGGTCTGGATCGCGCCGAGCTTGCCGTTGCTGGTCACCAGCGCCGCGACGCCGAGTCCGGTGCCGGTGCCGATCACGACATAATTGCCGCCGGGCTCGACGAGCCGCGGGGCGGGGCCCTGAAGCGGCGTGAACGCGGCGATCGGCAATTGGGTGAGCGCGAGCGCATTGGCGGCGCATTCGTTGAGCGCGCGCGGGCGCTGGCGCAGCACGGCCTCGACGCCGGAGAGCGAGATGTACCAGCGGCTGCCGGTGAGGTTGATCAGGTCGCCGCGCACTGCGCCGGCAACGGCGAGCACGCTCGGCAGCCGCGCCTCCTGGAGCCCGACGCCGTTCAAATAGGCGACCAGCGCGCTGGTGAAGGTCGGGTGCTCGGCCGTCAGGAACTTGCGCACGTCGCGTGGCATCATGCCGGCGTCGCCGCCGGTCAGGCCAAATCGAACCGATTGGCGGCCGATATCGGCCACCAGTGCTACGTCTCCTGCCACTCGCGGCCCCTCCTGTGCGGCACCCTTGGCGGATGCTCTGACGCTGGTATCGCTAACAGACGTTACGGAATCGACAATGCGAAAAATCGGCGCGCGTTGCGCGTCGCCAAGTTCGGCGGCAGACTAGTAATCGGCGGCAATTCCGCTGCTGACAGAAAGGTGAGCCTATGTTGTTCGCCGATCTGTGCCTGTTCTTGGCAGTCCTCTTTGCGTTCGCGACGCTTGTCGTGAAGGTCATCGAGGTATCGCGAAAGGATTAGGCACACGGGCGGGGCTCGGGCTGACACTCGAGCCCCGAACGTTTGAGCCCCGGGCGCTGACACTCCCGGGGCTCACAGAAAGGCGCCTATGTCATCGCCTGCATCGTAGATAACACGGCCAGCGCAGACTTTCAATTACAGCACTTCGAACAAACCCGCCGCGCCCATGCCGCCGCCGACGCACATCGTCACGACGACGTACTTCGCGCCGCGCCGCTTGCCTTCGATCAGCGCGTGGCCGGTCATGCGGGCGCCGCTCATGCCGTAGGGATGGCCGATCGAGATCGCGCCGCCATTGACGTTGAGCAGTTCGTTCGGGATGCCGAGCTTGTCCTGGCAATAAAGCACCTGGACCGCGAAGGCCTCGTTGAGCTCCCAAAGGCCGATATCGTCCATCTTGAGGTTGAAGCGCTCGAGCAGCTTGGGGATCGCGTAGATCGGGCCGATGCCCATCTCGTCGGGCTTGGTGCCCGCCACCGCCATGCCGACATAGCGGCCGAGCGGCGTCAGCCCGCGCTTCGAGGCGACCGACTCCTCCATCAGCACGCTGGCCGAGCTGCCGTCGGAGAGCTGGCTGGCGTTGCCCGCGGTGACGGTGCCATTGGGCAGCACCGGGTTGAGGCCCTTCAGCCCCTCCAGCGTGGTATCGGCGCGGTTGCCTTCGTCCTTCGCCAGCGTGACTTCCTTCTGGCTGACTTCCTTGGTCTCCTTGTTGACGACGTTCATCGTCGCGGTGACCGCGACGATCTCGTCGTCGAACTTGCCCGCGGCCTGCGCGGCGGCGGTGCGCTGCTGCGACTGGAGGGCGTATTCGTCGCAGCGGTCGCGGCCGATGCCGTAACGCTGGCCGACGATCTCGGCGGTCTGGAGCATCGGCATGTAGATGTCGTTGTGGAGCGCGAGCAGTTCCTTGTCGGGCTCGACGCGCATCGCCGGAGTCTGGACGAGGCTGATCGATTCGACGCCGCCGCCGATCGCCACGGCCATATTGTCGGTGATGATCTGCTTGGCCGCGGTGGCGATCGCCATCAGCCCCGACGCGCACTGGCGGTCGACCGACATGCCCGCGACCGTGATCGGCAGCCCGGCGCGGAGCAACGCGTTGCGCGCGATGTTGCCCGCCTGGCTGCCCTGCTGGAGCGCGGCGCCGAACACGACGTCGTCGACCTGTGCGGGATCGATCCCGGCGCGCTCTACCGCGGCGCGGATCGAATGGCTGGCGAGGGTGGGGGCGGGGAGCGCGTTGAACGCCCCGCGATAGGCGCGGCCGATCGGCGTGCGCGCGGTGGAGACGATGACTGCGGAGCGGGACATGGTTCTTCCTTCTGGTTTGCTATCAGACGTAAATCAGCGCGATCCACTCGGCGACCAGCGCGGGCTTGGCTTCGCCTTCGATCTCGAGCGTATATTCCTGCACACGTTCCCAGACGCCGGGCTTGCGCTCGACGAACTTGCGCAGCCGGAACCGCCCGCGCACGCGGCTGCCCGAGCGGACGGGCTGCATGAAACGCACTTTGTTGCCGCCATAATTGACGCCCATCTTCGCGCCTTCGATCGACGGCGCTCCGGACTTGGCGGCGAGCATCGGCATCAGCGAGAGCGACAGGAAGCCGTGCGCGATCGTCCCGCCGAACGGGGTTTGCGCGGCGCGCTCGGGATCGACATGGATGAACTGGTGGTCGCCCGTCGCTTCGGCGAACTGGTCGATCATCGCCTGGGTGACTTCGACCCAGTCGGACACGTGTTCCGCGCCGATGCTCTCGGCCATCTGCTCGACGCTGATCGAACCCGCTGTCACTCGCGCCATCCTCCCGGCCGCTTTCGCCGCGGCTCCGCCCCATCTAGGGAGAAGGAGGGGGCTATCGCAAGCCTCACCCAACCGTGAATTTGAAAATGCCCGGCGACGTAGCGTTCGGCTCTTGTCCAGTGAGCGGACCCGATGTTCGAAAGCGCCTGCTGCTGGGCGAATCGCCTACATGCTGTGGACGTGGAGGATGTTGCCGTCGGGATCCTTGAACCAGATCGCGCGGAAGTCGCCCTTTACATGCACGCCGTCTTCGACGCGATCGAAGCCCTCGGGATACTCGTCGAGCGTCACGCCCTTGCCGCGCAGGTCGGCGGCGATCGCGTCGACCTCGTCGCCCGCGCCCCACACCACGGCATTGGCCTTGTTGGTGCCGGCGAATTCGCTTTTGTAGACGGTGAGCGAGGTGTCGCCGGTGCTCAGCGCGAACACCTCGCCATGATCCTCGGCAATCGGCAGGCCCAAGGTCTCGGTGTAGAAGCGTTTCGCCGTGGCGACATCGCTGCACGGTACGATTGCATTCGAACTGCGGTCCTTGAGCATCGTCCTCTCCTGATGGGCTATCTCTCGCCGTCGTCCTTGTCGACGCGCATCACCGGCTGGACGTCGGGATAGGGCGGGATCAGCGTGCCGTCGGGCGCGGCGGTGTAGCTGGTCTGGGTGGGATAGGCGAAGGCGATGCCTTCCTTGGCAAAACGGCGCAGCAGGGCGGTGGCTATGCGGTTGCGGCCCGGATGGGCGATGTCCCAGTCGAAGGGATATTCGAACTGGAATTCGTAATCGAGCGTGCTCGCGCCGAAAGCGGCGAAACCGTTGCGCACGACGTGCGCGCCCTCGGCCTCGCCGATCTCCTTGAGGATATCGGGGATGCGGTCGAGCGTGTCGGGATCAGTCTCATAGGCGACGCCGAGCACCATCGTGATCCGGATCTTGGTCCGGTCGCTGATGTTCTGGATTTCCTTGTCGAGCAGCTGGCGGTTCGAGATCACCCGCAGCTCGCCGTCGAACGAGCGGATGCGCGTCGACTTGAGCCCGATCGCCTCGACGGTGCCGGTGGTCTGGTCGTACTTGATGTTCTGGCCGACGCGGAACGGGCGATCGAAGATGATCGACAGCGCCGCGATCAGATCGCCGAAAATGCCCTGCGCGGCGAGACCGATCGCGATGCCGCCGACACCGAGACCCGCGACCAGGCCGGTGACGTTGACCCCCAGATTGCCGAGCACCATCACCAGCGCGATCGCGAACAGCGCGAAGCTCACCAGCAGCCGGACGATGCCGATCGCGCTGGCCATGCCCGATCCGTGCGCCGCCTCGCCCATCGTGCGGTGTTCGATCAGCCCGAAGATCACTTCGCGCACCCAGATCGCGCCCTGGAACACCGCGGCGATCGTGAACAGGAAATTGGCGGTGGTTACGACAAGCGCGGGCGGTTGGGCATAGCCCACCACGAGCCGTATCGCGGTCATCAGGATGAAGAAGTTGCCGGTCTTGCCGACCGCGCGGCCGATGATCGAATACCAGTTGGCAACGCCGTCGCCGCGCCGGCACAGCTTGAGCCCCCAGGCGCGGACGAAATGCATCGCGAAGACGATCGCGACGGCGATTCCCGTCGCGACCGCGATGTTGAACCAGTGGACCTGGAGCCAGGCCAGCGAATCCTGGACGAAGGTGCCGGTCTGGGCTTCGAAGGCCTCGCGCTTGGCCTTGGCTTCGGCGGCCTCGGCGGCGGCCGCCGCGGCGACGTTTGCGATATTCTGGATGCTCATGCGTGCGTCAGGCTGCCTTGGCTTGCGGGGCGGCGTCGGCCTCGAGGAAGGCGATCAGACCGCGTTCGAAACGATTGAGGTAGCGGGTGTTGCGGGGCAGTTGCAAGGCGGCGCGGAAGCCTTCCTGCGCGGCCTTGTCCTTGGCGAGGTCGATCAGCCGCGGATGGACATAGGACTTCCGCGCGATCGATGGCGTGTTGCCCAGCGCTTCGGTCACCGGCTCGAGCATCGTCTTGAGCCCGACATAGGAATCCGCGCAGGCAAGCGCCTCGAATGCGATCACGCTGGCGCCCCAGGTGCGGAAGTTCTTCGCGGTGAAATCGTCCTTCATCGCCTCGCGGATATAGCAATTGACGTCGGTCGAGGTGACCGGATGGCTCTCGCCGGCCTCGTCGACCCAGCGGAAAAGGTGCTGGCCAGGCAGGTCCTGGCAGCGCTTGACGAAGCTCGACAGCGTCCGGTCGGTAATCGTCATCACCCGCAGCTTGCCGGACTTGGCGCGGAACTGAAGCTTGAGCGTCTGGCCCTTCACCTTGACGTGGCGCTTCCGCAGCGTCGTCGCGCCGAAGCTCTTATTCTCCTGGGCATAGGCCTCGTTGCCGACGCGAATCGTTCCGAGATCGAGGAGGCGGACGACTGCGGCGACAGCCTTTTGCTTGCACAGCCCGCGCAGCTTGAGATCGGCTTCGACCTGCTCGCGCAGCCTGGGCAGCTTGTGGCCGAAGCCGGCGCAGCGATCGTACTTCGCCGCCTCCTGCGCCTCGCGGAAGCCGGTGTGGTAGCGATATTGCTTCCGGCCCTTGTCGTCCCATCCCACCGCCTGGATATGGCCGGTGGGATCGGGGCAGAACCAGGCATTGCTATAGGCCGGGGGCAGGCCGATCTTGTTGAGCCGGTCGATCTCGTCGCGATCGGTGATCCGCGCGCCATCGGGATCCCAATAGCCCCAGCCGTGGCGCACTTTGCGGCGCGTGATTCCGGGTTCGTGATCGTCGACATAGACGATGGCGTCGAGCGTCATCGGGCCTCCTCGCTTGGTCGGATGAATGCGCGGGCCCGTCGCTTCGTTCCGGAACCTGCGGCGGGGGGAAGCGGTTGGGCGGCGGAACTCCCCAGAAAGACGAGAGGATTTCCAATGGTCGCATTGTCCCACGCGCGCGTGCTTCTGCTCGCCACCGACGGTTTCGAGCAATCCGAACTGTTCGAACCCCGCCAGGCGCTGCTCGATGAAGGCGCGCAGGTCACGCTGGCATCGCTCAAGTCCGATCCGATTACCGGTGAGAAGGGCGGCGAAAAGGGCGATAGCATCACCCCCGACATCACCGTCGATAAGGTCGATACCGCGGACTATGACGCGCTGGTGCTGCCGGGCGGTGTCGGCAATCCCGACAAGCTGCGGATGGACAGGCGCGCTGTGGAGATCGTCCGCGAGTTTTCCGAAGCCGGCAAGTTGATCGCGGCGATCTGCCATGCGCCGTGGCTGCTTATCGAGGCCGATGTCGTTGGCGGCAAGCGTGCGACAAGTTGGCCATCGTTGCGGACCGACCTGGCGAATGCGGGCGCGAGCGTGCTCGACGAGGAAGTCGTGGTCGACGGCAACCTCATCACCAGCCGCAATCCCGGCGACATCCCCGCGTTCAACCGCGCGATTATCGACTGCCTGGCGAAGGAACCTGCGACCGCCTGAATGACAGGCCATTGATCCGGCGCTGCGCGGGGCGCTCTATCCAATGATAGAGCGCCGCCGAGCTGGCGAGCACCAGCGCCAGGTACAGTGCGATCAGCGCCGGACCGACGGCGTCCGCATCGCGGACGAGCGCCAGCTTGAACGCGTACCAGAGCAGGAAATGGCCGAGATAGGTCGCGTAGCTGACCTCGCCGAGATAATGGAGCACGCGACCTTCGAGCGGATTGCCGGGCCGTCCGGCGGTCAGCGCCAGCGCGCACAGGAGCGCGGCGAAGGCGGCAGGCACCGCCAGCGTCTCGGGCAGGCCCATGGCCCAGCCGCCGAGCAGGGTGGCGCCGGCAAGCATGGCGACCAGCGCGGGGATGCGCGGTCGCGCCTGCCAGCGCAGCCAGAGCGCGCAGACCGCGGTGCCGCAGGCGAATTCGAGGATGCAGCGGATCAGCCCGAGCCGCGGGATCTGGTCGCCGAGCGTCGCGGCGCCCTGCAGCGCGAACACCATATGGAGAAGCGCCAGCAGCGCCGTAATCGCCGCGAGGATCGCCGGCGTCGGCACGCGGCGCCAGTCGACCGCCAGCACCAGCAGCGGAAAGAGCAGATAGGCACCGAGTTCGCACGAGATCGACCAGGCCGGGTCGTTCCACGCCAGCGCATCCGTGAACCCCCAATTCTGCAGCAGCCCGATATGCAGCGGCAGTTCGGCGAGCGGGAATTGCGGCGCCGGTCGCCCGGTCGCCAGCAGCAGCAGCGCGAGCAGCAGCCCGAAGCCGAGCATCGCAAGGTGCAATGGCCAGATTCGCGCGATCCGGCGGCGCAGGAACTCGGCAACGGCGCCGCCTCGCACGCGCTCGGCCCAGCTCAGCCAGATGACGAAGCCCGAGAGCAGGAAGAAGAAATCGACCGCGAGATAGCCCTTGGCGAGCACCGCCTCGGCGCTGGCGGGCAACCCGGCGATCGACAGGCGGATGTGATACAGCACCACCAGCCACGCCGCGATCCCGCGGACCGAGGTCAGCGCGCGAAGCTCGGCCTTCATGCGACCGCGGGCCGCGCCTTGCGCAGCGGCCGCCACGCGCTCTCGGCGCGCTTGCGCGCGGCATAGGTGTCGAGCCCGATCTGCGCGCCGATCAGCATGTAGACGAACGGCTGGAACGCGATCGCGATGAACACCGCGCCGAGCAAATAGATGACGTGCGCGCTCTGCAGGGCAGATGCGAGCGGGCCGATCCATTCCTGCCCGGGCTCGGCTTTCCGGTAGCGCCGCCGCAGCATTTCCATGCGGAACAGCCCGGCCAGGTTGATCGCCAGCCAGATCGCCAGCCCCGGCCAGCCCTGCTCGCCGAGCATTTCGAAATAAGCGCTGTGATAGGCGCGCGCCTTGTCGACCTCGAGGCTGCGGTCGATCTTGGCAGTGGTGCCGTCCTCCTGCTTGGTCGCGACCTTCTCGTAGCGGATCTGGTTCTGGCGATACGCCTCGAACCCGCCGCCCATCGGGTGGGTCTTCACATAGTCGAGCGTCCACTTCCACACCGCGATCCGCGTGGAGGCCGAGGCATCGGCCTCATAGGTTTTGATCGTCTCCATCCGCTCGGTGAACGACGAGGGGAGGAAGGGGACCGCGGCCAGCCCCATGCAGCCCAGCGCGGTAAGGTAGAGTATCTTGCGCTTGGCATCGCGGATCATCAGCAGCGCGAGCAGCCCGATGCACAGCAGCCCGGTGCGTGTCGAGGTGCCCACCGGGATCAGCAGGCAGGCAAAGATGAGGGCATAGCTGAAGGTCTTCACTTTCCAGTCCGGCGCGAAGATCGTGCCGTGGCGGGTGAACCACACGATCAGCGGGATGATCGCGATCGCCACCGTCGAGATCGTCGAGCCTTCGTAGAGCCCTGAATTGTTGGTCACCATCAGGTTGAGCTCGCCATATCCGCCGCCCGAACCCACCGTCTTGATCCCGCCGACGATGATGATCGAGGCGGCGCTGAGCACCATGAACAGCAGCAGCGATTCGATCCGCAGCCGGGTGCGCAGCGTCAGCGGCAGGAAGGCGGCGAAGGCCAGCGCCTTCCACACCCATTCCCATTTGTCCTTCGCCTCGATCGGGAAATCGGCGTGGAGCGTGGTGTAGAAGCAATAACCGAGCAGCAGCACGATCAGGAACTGTCGCGGGGCGACGCGCGTGTCCTTCTTGTCGTCGATCGCCAGCCAGCCGGCGACGGCCAGGCCCACGGCGATCATCGAGATCGGCACCGAGTTGAGCAGGAGATAGGTCAGCCGCTGCGGCGAGACGATGTCGATATAGGCATAAGCGAGCACGAACAGGAACGGCCGGCGAAAGCCCGTCGCGAGCAGCGCTGCCAGAAAGGCGACGAAGGCGAGGTCACGCATCGGGCTTGCCCCATCGGCTGGGCTTGGCCTTGGACTCCTGGTCGCGCGGCCCGGCCTCGCGGTCGAGGTCGGGCCGGCGCAGCAACAGGAACGCCGCGAGCAGCATCAGCCCATGCGAGAGCCCGAGCGCAAAATTGTCGATCATCTCCGCCCGCGCGCTCCTTTGGGGGAGCGGTGTAGCGGGGTTGGGTTGATGGGGCGTAAACTAGGGTGCGCCGCTCAGCGGAGGCGCCGGAAGTGGAAGTTGCGGACGAACGGCTCGCCGGCGCTGCCGACATCGGCAGCGGACTCGGTCATTTCCTTGCCGTCGGCCGAGATAGTGTAGACGCGGACCGATCCCAGCGCCTTGTTCCTCGCCAGATTGAGGACGAGGACGTTGGGTGCAGGCGTATGTACCGCGGCGCTGTCGGCTTCGGACAGATCGCCTTCGCTGGAGACCATCTTGCCGTCGCGGCGATATTGAATGGCCATGTGGCGTACGCTGTCGTCCGGCGCGGTGATGTCGACTTGAGTGCGCCATTGGCCCGCGCCCACGTCCTTGAAGACGAAGGTCACGCGCTTCGGGGGAGGGCCGTAGCTATCGGGCATGCGAGCCAAATCCAGCTCCCATTCGCCGAGAAAGGGCGATCGCTCCGTTGCCGCGACCGACGGACCGGCCGGCTGGGCGACTGCGGGACTGGCGACCAGAGAGACCGCGAGTGCCACGAGCGACAGGGTTCGGATCGAAGGATGCGACAGAGACATGAGTCTTTCTCCTGACTGCGAGGGGCTAGACCACCGCCTCGATCCGCTATTGGCTACATATGTAGATTTAAGAGTCAATCGCCGTTGACAGATAAATCTACATATGTTGTATTTCCTGCATGGTTCGCAATCGACGCCCCTCCAAGCAGATGTGCCTCCTCCTTGAGGCGATGTCCGCGCAGCGTCAGCAATGGCGGCATGGCTATGATCTGATGAAGGAAACCGGCCTGTTGTCGGGCACGCTCTATCCGCTGCTGATGCGGATGACCGAGCAGGGGCTCGTCGAGGCCGAGTGGCACGAACCGGTGCAACCCGGCCGCCCGCCGCGGCACGCCTATCGGCTGACCGCCGCGGGCTTCGCGCTTGCGCTGGAGACCACGCACGGACGTGGAGCCCTTCCCTCCACCGGAGCGTTCGCATGAGGATGTCGGTCTCGCGCGCCGTGATGGCATTGGCGATCTGTGCGCTCGGTGAAAGCCGCCGCGAATGGGCACGCGCGATGCGGGTCGAGTTCGACGCGGCGGCAGAGGATGGCCGGCCGCTGCTGTTTGCGCTCGGCTGCCTCGCGGCGGCGGGGCGGGAATTGCTCACGCGTGAAGAGGGGCGCTTCGTCCTCACCAATTATGCGCTGGCTTTGGGATTGATGCTGCCGATGGCCGCGCTTCAAATCGGCTGCGCGCTGCTCGGACTGCCCTATCTCTATGGGGGCCAGGGCGGGCTTCGCGGCGCCTTGATCGACGGCGGCACCCAGGAACTGCTGCTGCGCAGCGTGTATCAGGCGGCAGTGCCGTCGCTCTCGCTGCTGCTGCTGCTGGTGGGGATAGGGCATCTGCGCATCGCCTGGGCGATGCTCGAACGCGATTGGTCGTGCGTGATGCGTATGGGATCGCTCACCCTGGCGGCGGCGGCGACGCTGATCCTCTTCATGGCCGCGCTCTTCCTCGACGGCAGCCAGGCGCTGCTGCAGGCGACGATCCTCGCCATCGAACTGGCGACCGTCGCGGTCGTGGCGCGCTGGCATGCCCAGCTCGCCCCGCCGCTGGCGGAAGACCTGGCCAGGTAGACCCCGCCTCTTCGCGGCGAAACTTTGACCCTGCGAAAACAGGAGCGATGACTCATGCCTGATCTGCATCCGCGCCTTCGGACCCTAAGCCTGGGGCTGGCCGGCACCGTGGCGCTCCTCGGCGGCGCGGCCACGGCACAGCCCGCCGCCCCGCGCTGCGCGATGCCAGACGCTGCTGCGGGCGGACCGAGCAACGCGCATACCCGCATCGTCGACACCGGACTGCGCCCGCCCGTGATCCAGCGGGGGGAGAAGCCCTACCGCCTTGCAGATCGGATGCGTGCCTACGACGTGCCCGGCGTCAGCGTCGCCGTGATCCACCGCGGCAAGCTCGCCTGGGCGCGCGGCTGGGGGCTGCGCGACGCCGCGACTTGCGCGCCCGTCACGCCCAATACTGCCTTTCAAGCCGCCTCGATCAGCAAGGTCGCGACCGCGATGGTTGCCCTGCGGCTGGTCGAGCAGGGCCGGCTCGGGCTGGATCGCGACATCAACCAGTTCCTGCGGTCGTGGCAGTTGCCGCGCGATCCCAAGCTGGCGCCTGAGGGCGTGACGCTTCGCCAGTTGCTCAGCCACACCGCCGGGCTCGGAGTCCACGGCTTCGCCGGCTATCTGCCGGGTGCCCCGCTGCCAACGCCTGTCCAGATCCTCGAAGGCAAGGCGCCGGCGAACAGCCCTGCGGTACGCAGCACCCAGCCGGCCGGCGGTCAGTGGACCTATTCGGGTGGCGGCTATGTCGTGGCCCAGCTGGCGTTGTCCAATGTGAGTGGCATTCCGTTCGCGGATCTCGCCGATCGCGAATTGCTGCGCCCGCTCGGGATGACGCGCAGCGCCTATGCCCAGCCGCCATCGCCTGCGCTGCGTGCGGACATCGCCTTCGCCCATGCTCGGGGCGTGCCGATTCCCGGCAATTATCATGTCTATCCCGAACTCGGTCCTGCCGGACTATGGACCAGCGCGAGCGATCTCGCGCGGCTGCTGATCGACGTCCAGGCGGCCGCCTCCGGTCGGTCCGGCCATCGCCTCTCGCCGGCGATGGCGCGGACGATGCTCACGCCGATCAAAGGCAATTGGGGCCTCGGGCCCGCAGTCTACCCCGACGGCGCCCGCCGCTTCGGCCATGACGGGCTCAACGAAGGCTTCCAGTCGTATATGATGGCCTATGCCGACAAGGGCGAAGGCATCGTCGTGCTCGTCAATGGCGGTCAGGGGCGGCGGCTGATCGACGAGATCGTTCGCGCGGTCGCCACCGACTATGGTTGGATCGAGATCGCCGCACCGGCAGTCGAGGAGCAGAGCCTGACGCCCGCCCAGCGCGCCCGTGCAGCCGGGGCGTTCGAAGGCGCCGGGCTCATGGTTACGCTGGAAGCGCGTCACGACGGGCTGTTCGCCCATACCGACGCGCCGGCGCCCGAGCGCCTGATGGCACTTTCCGCGACGCGCTTTCGCAGCGAGCAACGCGGCCTCGTCGTGCAATTCGCACCCGACTTCGAAGGGTTCGACATCATCGAAGGCGGTCCGCCGCTCCATTTCGTCCGCGCGAAGCGGCCGGCGGCGCCGCAGCCTTGAAGGGGCCGCCGCGGTTGACCCCCCCTTAACCACCCCCGTGCCACACCGCCGCCATGCGGATTCTCCACGTCCTTGATCACGGTCTGCCGCTGCACAGCGGGTACACCTTCCGTACCCGCGCAATCCTCAAGGCACAGATCGCACGCGGCTGGGAGGTCGCGGCGGTGACCGGGTGCCGGCACGGCAAGTTCGATGCCGATGAGGAGACGATCGACGGCATTCCTTTCTATCGTACTCCGCGGGTCAATTCCGGGCCGCCGGTGATCGGCGAGCTGCGCGAAGTCGCGGCGTTCGCGCGGCGGATCGAGGCGGTGGCGCGGCAGTGGCGGCCGGACGTGCTCCACGCGCATTCGCCGGTGCTCGACGCGATGGCGGCGCAGCGCGTCGCCGACCGGCTCGGCCTGCCGCTCGTCTACGAAATCCGCGCTTTCTGGGAAGATGCTGCGGTCGGCAACGGCACCGGGCGCGAAGGGAGCCTCAAATACCGCGCCACCCGTGCGCTCGAGACGCGCGCGGTCCGGAAAGCCGATGCGGTGGCGGTGATCTGCGAGGGGCTGAAGCGCGACCTCGTCGCGCGCGGGATCGATGCCGACAAGATCTTCGTCTCGCCCAACGGCGTGGACCTCGGCTTGTTTGGCGAGCCCTTGCCCCATGACACCGCGCTCGCGGCGCAGCTCGGGGTGACCGGTGCCGAGACGATCGGCTTCATCGGCAGCTTCTACGATTACGAGGGGCTCGACGTGCTGATCGCGGCGATGCCGGCGCTGATCGCGGAGCGGCCCTCGATGCATCTGGTTCTGGTCGGCGGCGGGCCGATGGAACGGGCATTGCGCGCGCAGGCCGAAGCCTCGCCCGTGGCGAACCGCATCCATTTCGTCGGGCGGGTGCCGCACCAGCTGGTCGAGCGTTACTACAGCGTGATCGACGTGCTGGTCTATCCTCGCAAGCATATGCGTCTGACCGACCTGGTCACCCCGCTCAAGCCGCTCGAGGCGATGGCGCAGCAGCGCCTCGTCGCCGCGTCGGACGTCGGTGGACACCGCGAGCTGATCCGCGACGGCGACACTGGCACGCTGTTCGCGCCCGACGACCCCGCGGCGATTGCGGTGTCGCTTGCACGACTGTTCGCCGAGCGCGACGGGTGGGCGGCACGGCGGGAGCGGGCGCGCGCGTTCGTCGAGGCCGAGCGTAACTGGGCCGTGAATGTCGCGCGCTATCAATCTGTTTACCAAAATCTTGCAGAGTCCGGTCCCATGAAGGATTCGCGGTCGCACGCATCTTCGGTGAACGCATGAACCTGCCCATCCCCCTTGTCGCCGGGGTGCTCGGCGGGGCGGTGGCGCTGGGCGCGCTCGTCGTACCCGCGCCGATGCTCGAAGGCCTGGTGATGGCGAGTGGGCTGCCAGCGATCGTCGCCGCCGCAGAGCCGCCGCTGGGCTTCACGGCGCGTGCGCTGTTCGGGCTGGGGGCAGGGGGCTCGGTCGCTGCGTTCGGCTGGTTCGCACTGTCGATCCTGCTGGGCACGCGTGCGATCACTGACGACGAGCGGGCGCCGGAAAGCGATGCCGTACGCGCGCCGGTGCTCCGCCGCGCCGATGCGCATCCCGATGCGCCGCCGCGCCCGCCCTTGCTTGCCACCCGCGATCTGGGGCGTCCCTTCGACGCTCGCGGTCCTCTTGCGGACGTCGTGAACGTTGCGCCGGCACTGGTAGAGACCGTACCGGCCGAAAAGCCGCTGCCGCTCGGTGCCCGCGATCCTGCTCCCGAAGCCGTCCGGGGCGTGCCGCTCGCGCCGCAAGTGGACGAACCCGTCGAACCCATCGAGCAGCCGCTGCCGCGCGATCTCGACCAGCCGCTCGCGGCGTTCGATCCCGCGGCGATGCCCGAAGTACCACTCGACGCGCCGGTCGTGCTGCCGCCGCTCAGCGTTAAGCCTGCAGTGTTCGAGCCCAGCGAGCGGTTCGAAGTGTACGAATTGCCAACGCCGCCGCGTGCCGAACCGGTGCCGCGCAACGAGGCGATCACGCGCCCCGAGACCGAAGCTAGCGTCCACGCCCTGCTCGAACGCCTCGAGCGCGGGGTGATCCGCAAGGGCATCGCCACCGGCGCCGAGATCGCCACCGGCCCCGCCGCCGCGCCGCTGCCTATGACTCCGCCCGCGTCGGCCCCCTCGACCGGGGCTGCGCCGCGGGTCGAGCGCCGTTCGCGCCCGCGGGGGTTCGAGGATACGCTGATCACGCTGCGCAACCTCGCCGCCCGCCGCGCTTAACGCTCTTCCACGGTCAGCGCTTCGATCGCGACCGTCACGGCATCCCCGTCGCGCGTCATCCGCGTCACCGCCAGGTCGGCCACGAGCGTGTGGCGCAAGTCGAATTCGGCGTCGCTGAGCCCGACCAGCCAGCGGTCGAGCGCCGGGCTCGCTTCGGCGGTGAGTGTCAGGCTGTGCCGCGCGCCGCTGAAGGTCACGCTCGCCCAGCGCGTCCAGTCGGAGGCGACGACCGCGATCGGGCAGCCCGCCGTATCGGCCGCAGCGATCAGCGCACGCTCGAGCAGCGTCGCCGCGTCGGGTCCGCGGCTCATCGCCCCACCTCCTGCGCCGCAAGGAACGCCTCGAGCCGCAAAGCAATGCGCGTGCCCAGCTCGCGGCCGTTGCGCAGATCGTGCACCAGCCGCGGATCGTTGACCGCCAGCCGGCCGAACTTGCTGGCCGGCATCTTCGTCCGGCGCAGGAATTTCTCGATTTTGCGGTGCACCGACATGCCCTTCTCCTGTTCCGAGTCGTTGAGTATGATCCTGTTTTGTTCTTGATTTCCTACTTGTCTAGGAAAAATCCTACGTGTAGGAGGCGCGGATGGAACCGGCCGCGCAACGCGCCGCGCTCGAAGCGCTGATGGGGGAGCATGGCACCAGCTTCGCCGAGCTCTCGCGCGTGATCGGGCGCAATCCCGCCTATCTCCAGCAATATGTCCGCCGCGGCAGCCCCCGCGAACTTGCCGAGCGCGACCGCGCCCTGCTCGCGCGCTATTTCGGTGTCCCCGAGGCGCGGTTGGGCGGTCGTGAGGACGAATCCCTATGCGAGGTCGCCCGGCTCGACATCGGCGCTTCGGCCGGGCCGGGCCGCATGGCCGAGGGCGAGGCGCGGCGGCGCCCCGGCATGCTCTCGCACGCGCTGCTCCGCGAGCTGGGGGTGCGCGCGGACGCCGCCTCGATGATCCGCGTGGAGGGCGAGTCGATGGAGCCCACCCTCTCGGACGGCGACGAGATCCTCGTCGACCGTGACCGGCGCGAGGTGCGCGGCAAGAGCGGGATCTTCGTGATCCGGCTCGACGGCACGCTGATGGTCAAGCGGCTGCGCATCGCGTTGGGCGGGATCGAAGTGGTCAGCGACAATCCCGACTGGCCGGTGCGGCTGTGCCGGCCAAGCGAAGTCGAGGTGATCGGCCGGGTGGCATGGCTGGGGCGGGCGCTGGTCTAGTCGAAGCGCTTATGGTCCGGTGCGGCCGTATCTGGGAGAAGGCGCACACCAGTCATGGAGTAGGATCATGCTCGCGATCGATGGCGGCGGTTCGGCCAGTGCCGCCTATGCCCGCACCCCCACGCCGGTCTCCGGCGCCCCCGATCCGGCCCAGGTCGAGCGCGACTATCAGGTGCCCGACGACAAGGTGGTCGAATGGAGCCCGAGCCTGTTCGGGGCGATTCCGCTGGGCGGGCTGGGCGGCACGCGGACGATCACCCAGACCGAGGGCAAGCTGCTCGACAACCTCACCCGCGACCGTGGCCTGCTCGGGCTGAACGATTTCAAGAACATCGCCGACGAGGCTTTCTCGGTTTCCGAGAAGCGCGTGCCGCCCCCGGGCACCATTCCGGTCGAGGCGCAGCGCCAGATCGACGCGCTGCCGCCCGAGGAGCGGGCGCTCGCCGAGCGCGCCTATCCCAAGAATGACGGCCACACCGATGCCTTCCGTCATGCCTATTGGAACGCCCGGCTGACCGCGGAGTTCGGCGAGGAGTGGACGAAGCAGTTCACCACGGCGCATGAAGGGCTGCCGGGCAACGGCGCGGTGCGGGAGGCGATGGACCTGTACAACAACGAAGTCGGACGCCGCATCGCGGTCGAGAATCCCGATGCCTCGCCCGAGGAGCTGGCCGATCTCGTCCAGAAGGCGCTCGATAACGGCGAATTGATGGTGGTCGATCGCAGCGGGCATCTTGCGGCCAGCGACGACGTTGCGCGCGGGCAGCACGGCATGGCCGATCCGACGCCCGCCGACGGGGTGATGAACACGCCCAAGGGCGATGCGAGCGCCAACGGTTCGTGAAGTGCGGCGCGGTGCCTCTGGGATTGACATTGGCGCTGGCGCTGGCCGGCTGTGGGGGGGGGCAGATGGGGTTCGACAAGGCAGGCTGGGCGGCCGAGCACGGCAATTACGACGGCGAGAGCCGCCGCGGCGCGATGGTCGCGCAGCTCGACGATGCCGGGATCAAGGCGGGTGCGACGCGCGAGACCGTGCGGTCGCTGCTCGGCGAGCCCGATTCTACCGGGCCGGCGGCGGACATCTATTTCCTAGGCCGCAGCGCGACCGGGCCGAGCTTCGAGAGCTATCGGATCGAATATGATGCCGCGGGCAAGGTCCGCGCGGCACGGGTCCAGCGGAGCTAGGCCGGAGGCGTCAGCGCGTCCTGCGCCGGTCGAGCAGCCACACCGCCAGCGCCAGCGCCAGCCCGACGCCGAACCCTGCGACGAAGCCGATCGAGGCCTGGCCCTGGCCGGCACCGAGGATCGTGCCCGCGACCAGGCTGACGGCAAGCAGGAAACCGCCGGCCATCGGCGTACGGGAAGGGGAAGATGCCATGCCGGGCACCCTATCGGGTTGCGCGGGCGCGCGCCATCCCGCGCGATATGGTTAGCGCGGGTTCACCTTGATGGGCCGCGAAAGCTTTAGATTCCTGTGAGAAAGCAAGCACGGCGAGTCCCTGGCGGACCGCGCGTTGGAGTTTGCATGGACCATCTGCCCTATCTTGCCGACAGTCGCGAAGTTGCCGACGCCGCCGAACTGATCCGCGCATTCGGCGAGCAGGCCGGCTCCGAAGCGGCGGCGCGAGCCGATCGCAGCCGCGACCTCGGCAACCACATCCATTTCTGCCGCTGGCGCCAGATCGAGCGGCTGGTGCTGCTGATGTCGATCCCGCGCGCCGTGGGAACGGTCCACTAAGCATATCGACATTCCGTTTCTCCCCTCCCTGAAAGGGAGGGGCAGGGGTGGGTTTAGCCTCGGGCGAGGCTCGAAGCCTCGGCCGGGGCTGTTTTGCCGAGCTGTTCTATGAGTCTTTGGGCGCGCAGACGCGCGCACCCACCCCCGACCCCTCCCTTGCAGGGAGGGGAGCGCGAATGTCGATACAGCTCAGGAATTCCCTGGTTCCACGTCCATCTCGTGCCGTGACGGAGCCGAAACGCATCTGGCGGGTTGAGGCAGTCCCTCCACTACGCGGCCATCCATGACCCTTCCCCAGATTCTGTCGGTGTCCGTCCTCACCGGCATGATGCTGCTCTTCGTCTGGGGACGGTTCCGCTACGATCTGGTCGCGATCATGGCGCTGCTCGCGGCGCTGGCGGTGGGGATCGTCAAGCCCAAGGACGCGTTCACCGGCTTCTCCGACGACATCGTCATCATCGTCGGTTCGGCGCTCGTGCTCTCGGGCGCGGTGCAGCGATCGGGGGTGATCGAAGGCGCGATGCTGGTGCTCCAGCGGCGGGTGCGGCGGATCCGCTCGCAATTGCTGCTGCTCTGCGCGAGCGTCGGCTTCGCCTCGGCGCTGGTCAAGAATATCGGCGCGCTGGCGATGATGATGCCGGTCGCGTTCCAGATGGCCAAGCGCTCGAACGCGGGGCCCGCGGTGTTCCTGATGCCGATGGCGTTCGCCTCGCTGCTCGGCGGGCTGATCACGCTGATCGGCACCTCGCCGAACATCATCGTCAGCCGCGTGCGCGAGGAGATGACCGGCCAGCCTTTCGGGATGTTCGACTATGCCCCGGTAGGACTCGGGCTCACGCTGATCGGGCTGGTCTTCCTGCGCTTCGGCTATCGGCTGCTCCCGCGAGACCGCCGCGCCGCGGCGACGCTGGGCGAGGCGATGGACATCCAGGACTACGTCACCGAGGCCGAGATTCCCGGCGGCTCCCCCGCGATCGACGAGACCGTCGCCGAGTTCCGCGCGCGCCACGATGACGACGTCACGGTCACGATGATCGTGCGCGACGGCATCCGCAGCACGCCGTTTCCCGACACGATCCTCAAACCCGACGACCTGCTGATCCTGGCCGGCGCGCCCGATGCGCTCGAGCGGGTGATCGCCGCCGATGGCCTCGAACTCGAGGGTCAGCACCGCGAGCAGCCCGAAGGCTCGGGGCGCGAAGTCGGCGTGCTCGAGGCGGTGATCGGCACCGAGAGCCCGCTGATCGGCCGCACTGCCGGGCGGCTGGGGCTCCACGAGCGATTCGGCGTCAATCTGATCGCGGTCTCGCGCCAGGGCGAACGGCTCGCGCGGCGGCTGGCCAATATCGAGCTCGCGGCGGGCGACGTCGTGGTGCTGCAGGGGCCGCTCGAGCTCCTGTTCGAGCGACTGGGTGAACTGGGCTGCCTGCCGCTCGCCGAGCGCACGCTACGGCTGGGCAGCGCCCGGAAGGGCCTTTTGCCGCTGGCGATCCTCGGCGTCGCGATGCTCGCCACCGCGACCGGGCTGGTGCCGGTGGCGGTGGCCTTCTTCGCCGCGGCGGCGCTGACCGTGCTCAGCGGCGCGCTGCCGGTGCGCGAGGCCTATGACCATATCGAATGGCCGATCCTGGTGATGCTCGGGGCGCTGATCCCGGTAAGCGACACGCTGCGCAGCACCGGCACCACCGTGCTGATCGGCGACTGGCTGAGCCAGGTCGCGGCATCGCTGCCGCCGTGGGGCGCGGTCGCGCTGATCCTCGCCGCCGCGATGGCGGTGACGCCGTTCCTCAACAATGCCGCGACGGTGCTGGTGATGGCGCCGATCGCCGCGACCTTCGCCACCGAACTCGGCTATCGGCCCGAGGCGTTCCTGATGGCGACGGCGGTAGGGGCGGGGTGCGATTTCCTCACTCCGATCGGCCACCAGTGCAACACGCTGGTGATGGGGCCGGGCGGCTACCGCTTTTCCGACTATGCCCGGCTGGGAGCGCCGCTGTCGCTGATCGTGCTGGTGGTGGGAACGCCGCTGATCCTGTGGGTTTGGCCGGTGTGATTATAATTCCTCCTCGAGCTTGCTCCGGGAGGGACCGCGCCCGCAGGGCGTGGTGGAGGGGCCGCCGCGAAGACGGCGGTGTGGCTATCGGCGAGCGAGAACCGCGCCTGCGGCGCGGCCCCTCCACCATGCTGCGCATGGTCCCCCTCCCCGAGCAAAGCTCGGGGAGGAATTGAAGTCACCGGCTCGACAGCACGAAGGTGTTGCCGTCGGGATCGCGGAACTTGGCGAAATTGCCCCAGGGCTGCTTCTCCGGCGGGCCTTCGAATTCGACGCCGCGCGCGCTGAGCTGCTGGTAGGTGTACTCGACATCGTCGCAGGCGAACGATCCGTTGAAGAAGCTGCCGATCCGGTCTTCCTGCCCCTCGGGGGTGAACAGCACCACGCCGGTCTCGGCGCCAGGGATGCCCAGCTCGATCCAGCGCTTGCCCGGGCCCATCGGCTGGTCGGTGACGATGCGGAAGCCCATCTTGTCGGTCCAGAAGGCGAGTGCGCGATCCTGGTCCGAAGTGGGCACGGTGACGAACTTGAGCGACTTGATCATGCGCCAAGGCTAGCGCGAGCGATTGTCCGGGGCGAGCATGGCAGCTATTGCTATGGTAATGGCTGCGTCCCTCGAACTCGATCGCTACGTCGTCGATGTGCTGATGCCCGATCTGGTCGGGCATGACCGCAAGCCCTCGGCGTTCCTGGTCTATCTGCTGATCGAGGCGCTCGACGTGGCACGCGAACCGCTCGGCTATTCGGCACTCGCGGAGCGCACGGGGTTGTCGCGCCGGACGTGCCAGGACGCTATTGCGCATCTCGAGCGGCGCGGGCTGATCGCCGTCGAGCGGCGCGCGGACAACGAGGCGGCGTGGTTCCGCCCGCTACGACCCTGGATACGGAGGTAGTGATGGCACGAATGGCGCGGATCGAGCGGACGGGCGGGCCCGAGGTGATCGGCTGGGTCGATATGGATCTGCCGCCGCCGGGGCCCGGCGAAGTGCGCGTGCGCAACAAGGCGGTCGGGCTCAACTTCATCGACACCTATCATCGCTCGGGGCTCTATCCGGTGCCGCTCCCCGGCGGGCTCGGGCTCGAGGCGGCGGGCGTGATCGAGGCGCTGGGCGAGGGCGTCACCGGTTTCGCCGCGGGCGATCGCGTCGCGAGCTTCGGGCCGATCGGCGCCTATGCGACTGAGCGCAACGTGCCCGCCGCCGGCCTGTTCAAGCTCCCAGGTGGTATCGACTTCGAGACCGCCGCCGCGATCACGCTCAAGGGACTGACCGCCGAGTTCCTGATCGAACGCGCCGCGAAGGTGCAACCCGGCTGGACCGTGCTCGTCCACGCGGCAGCCGGCGGGGTGGGGCAGATCCTGGTCCAGTGGCTCAAGGCGATCGGCGCCGAAGTGATCGGCACCGTTGGCAGCGAGGCCAAGGTCGAAGTCGCGCGCAATGCCGGTGCCGATCACATCCTGCTCTCGCGCAGCGAGGACGTTGCGGCGCAGGCGCGCGCAATCACCGGCGGCGTCGGGGTGGCTGCGGTGTTCGACGGCGTCGGCAAGGCGACCTGGCAGGTCTCGCTCGCCGCCGCACAGCGCCGCGGGCTGATCCTCAGCTACGGCAATGCCAGCGGCCCGGTGCAAGGCGTCGATCTTGCCGCGCTCAACGATCACGGCTCGCTGTTCGTCACCCGGCCCAAGCTGTTCGACTATTATGTCACGCCCGAGGAGCGCGAAGCGGGGGCCGCGCGGCTGTTCGCGATGCTCGAAAGGGGCGCGGTCCGCGCGGAGATCGGCCAGAGATTCGCACTTGAAGATGTCGCCGAAGCGCATCGCCTGCTCGAAGCCGGCAAGACGATCGGATCGACGGTTCTGCTACCGTGATCCTGCCTGCGCTTGGCGATTTGCGGCCAAATCCCGCTTTCATCGTTGCCTAAGTCAATAATAATCAATCCGGAGCGGGACGATCGCCCTTGGACGCATCCTGCGTAGGGTGGGCCAATTGCCTAAAATTGCTTGTTAATAAATTTGCATTCGCTTGTTGCGGATTCTTCTCCGTGCTAATCCCTGTTGCAGGGTCGCACTGAGTTTCGGCAATGTCCGCGTAGACGGACCTGCCCAAGTCCAAATTTTGATGGGAACGTAAGCAGTCGTACCTGGCTGTGAACGGGGGATGGATTCAATGCGCAAGTCCAGCAAGGCACGCCTTTTTTCGACGTGCCTGACCGGAGCGGTTCTCGTTGCGGCAATGCCCGCCTGGGGACAGACCAGCGAGGCTCCAACCTGGAAGCCGCGTGCCGAAGTCGATGCCCAGGTCGGCGAGAATATCGGGGTCTCGACCTCGCTGTTCGCGCCGATCGCGCAGAATGATTCGGGGCTCGTCTATGTCGACGGCCGCATCGGCTACGACCAGCGCTTCGATCGCAACGGCTCGGCCACCGTCGGCGCCCGCTTCCGTGCCGGCGAGGATTTCGCGATCGGCGTCAATGCCGGCGCCGACTTTTATCGCTCGGATATCGGCAAGCGCGATCAGACGGCAGTGTCGCTGGGGCTCGAGGGTTTCTCGTCGGTGTTCGACGTGCGGATCAACTATCGGCTTCCGCTCAGCAAGATTGAGACGATTGGCTATATCGATCCCGCCGCGGCGCCTTCCGGAACCGGTGCGCTGGTGCTCGAAAACAACCGACTTTTCGAGCGCTATAGCGGTTTCCGGCTCGAAGCGATCCCGCTGGAGGGCTTCAATGTCGAAGCGGGCGTGCGCTTGCCGGTGGGCAGCAATGCCAGCATCCGCGGGTCGGCTGCCGGGTTCGACTATAGCGATTCCCGGGCCGACGACAATTATCGCGGGTACCGCGTCGGGCTTGAGATGGACGTCGAAGACAAGGGCAGCGGCGCGCGCTTCACCTTTGGCGGCACCCTTGAGCATACCGAACGCTATGGCACCGACGCACGCGCCACGGTGCGGTTGTCGGTGCCCTTCGGCGGACGCGCGAGTGATCGCGGCGCCGTTCCGACCGGGCTCGACCGCCAGATGGGCGACCGCGTGCGGCGCGATTACGTCGCGCGCTCGGGCAGTCGCTACACCGATCTGACGAGCTCGCGTTTCGCTATCGATGCGCGTACCGGCAATCCGTTCGGCGCATTCTATTATGCCAGCGGCACGGGGGCCGCCGGGTCGGCCGGCACGCTCGCGGCGCCGACGACGCTCGGCGACGCCGTCACCCGCGCCGGTGCCAACGGCGTCGTCGTGGCGCTGGGCAGCGGCGGCAATATCAACACCACCGGCGTCACGCTGGCGACCAACCAGTATCTGGTGGGCGGCGCCAGCGCAGTCGACGTGCGCCTGATCAACGGTAGCACCGTCGCCTACGGGGTCGGCGGCACCAACGGGGTGATCGTGGGCACAGCGGCGGGCACCCCCGCGGTCGCGCTCGGCCAGGGCTCGGTGGTCCGCGACGTCACCGTTCGCGGGGCGGGGGTCGGCATCGCCGCCAACGGCGTCGGCGGCTTCGCGCTCGATCGCGTCATAATCGAGAATACCGGCGGCGCCGGGCTCTCGCTGACCAACACCCTGGGCTCGGTCGCGCTCACCGGCCTCACCGTGCGCGGCGGGGCGGGCGCGGGCGTCCTCATCAACGGCGGCAGCAGCATCAGCCTCGCCAATTCGACGATCTCGGGCGGTGCGGGCGCAGTCGACATCAACGATGGCGGCGCCAACGTCGCGGTCTCGCTGTCGAACCTCACGCTGTCGGCGACCGGCGGCAATGTCCTCGACATCGACGGATCGGGCGCCGGAACCGTCACCGTCACCAGCATGTCGGGGATCACCGTGCGCGGCGGCACCGGCGAGACCGGCGGGGTCAGCGTCCGCTCGGCGACCTTCGACGCGAACACCACCACTACGGGCATCCAGACGGTCAATGCCGGGCGGATGGAAGTCGGTACCACCGCGGCGCGGGTCAACGGCCAGGGCGTGTTCCTCACCGACGTCACCGGCAGCCTGAGCTTTGCCGATCTCGACATCGCCAACAGCAACGCGACCGGACTCCGCGTGGCGAATCCGAAGGCGAACAACTTCACCCTGGCGACGCTCGACGGCACGATCGATACCGTCGGCGGCACCGCGGCCGACCTCGACCCGCTGACGATCGACCTGATCTTCGCCGGCATGCGCTCGGTCGGCGCGACCGGCCCCGGCGTGCGTCTCGATACCGTCCAGGGCGGCGGCACCGGCGGCAACGCACTCACCATCGGCACGCTCACCGTCTCGAACAGCGGCGCCGAGGCGCTCGTCATCCTCAATTCGACCGGGCTTGTCCGCGTCAATGGCGGCACGGTGACCAGCAGCGGCGGCAGCGCGGTGCGCGTCGGTACCGCGGGCGTCGCGGGCAGCGGCGGCAGCGTCAATTTGGTGTTCGGCGCGGCGATCACCGATACCGCCGGCGCGGCGCCGATCGTCGCGCTTTTCAATACGAGCGGCACGATCAGCTTCACCGGGCCGATCACCGGCACGGGCACCGGCGGCATCGTGCTCCAGGACCTGCTGGCCGGCGCGTCGGTCAATTTCGGCGCGATCAATCTCACCGATACGATCGGCGACGCGGTCAGCCTCAACAACCTCGCCGGCGCGGTCCGCTTCAACGGGCTGGTGACGATCGCCAATCCGACCGCGAACGGCATCGTCATCGGCAATGTCCCCGGCGGCGTGACCTTCGGCGATGTCGACATCACCGGGCTCGGCGACTTTACCGGGCTCGACGTGCGCGCCACCCAGGGCACGGTGCTGTTCAACACGCTCGACATCAGCGGCACCGGCGTGGGCACCGGCATCGACGTCACCGGATCGACCAACAGCGGCAACGTCATCGTCCTGACCGGCAGCGTGATCCAGAATGTCGATATCGGCGTCGACCTGACCAATGCCGCGATGACCGGCCAATTCCGCTTCGGCGACGGCGACGGCGGCACGATGAACAGCCGCATCACCGCGAATACCCCGATCGTGATCGCGGGGATGAACACGACGCAGGGCAGCTATAACTTTGCCGACGTGATGCTCCAGGGCGACATCACCAACATCACCGGCACGGGCTTCACGGCCTATTATGCGCAGGTCGGCGCGACCGGAAGCGGCACGCGCGACGACCCCGGCAGCCTTGCCGGCGCCGAAGCCTCGGGCGCGCAATATATCGTCCTGCTCAACGACGGCGTCGGCGCGCAGGACGTGTTCGACGCGACCACCGCAGGCGGGTCGTTCGACCTTGCCGCGGGCCAGGCGCTGATCAGCTTCCTCAACCAGGACTTCTTCGCGGTCGGCAGCGCGAGCATGCCCGCCAATCTGATCCTCACCGGCGTGGGGCCCTCCGGGATCACCAATCCCTATGCCGGCTCGGGCGGCGCGGTGCTGACCACGACCCTTGCCGGCTCGGCGACGGTCAACCTCGCGACCAACAGCAGCATCGACGGGCTCGTGATCCGCAACGCCGCCGGCGATGTCGGCGTCGAGGGCAGCGGCGTCGGCAACGTCCGCATTCTCAATTCGGACATCTCGGGCGCGGCCGGCGCGATCGCGATCAGCGACGGCGGCGCGGCAAGCTCGGTCCAGCTGACCAATCTCGACCTCGCCTCGACTTCGGGCGTGACGCTCGCGCTGAACGGCGCCGGGGCGGGGACGCTCAGCGTCTCGGCATCCAATGTCGATATCGCAGCCACCGGCACCAGCGCGGCGCTGTCGATCGCCGACGTCGAATCGACCGGGATCAGCTTCGGCTCGGTTACCACCGGCACGTCGGCGACCGGCGCGGTTTCGATCCAGAACGTCAGCGGCGGCAGCGTCGCGATCGGCAGCGTCGCAGTCGCCGGGACCACGACGGGCGAGGGCATCTCGATCGAGGGCGCGAGCAGCGCGATCAGCATCGACTCGATCAACGTCGCGGGCACTGCCGAGGATGCGGTTCGGCTGGTGGACAATAGCGGTGCGATCACCATCGGCACGATCAGCGCGGGCGCCAGTGGCGTAAGCGGCGACGGCGTCCAGCTCACCCGCAATGGCGCGGTCTCGATCGGTGCGCTGGTGGTCAACGGCGCCAACGCCGGCCTCGCGATCGAGGATAGCCTGGGCAACGTCACGATCGGCGACGCGGCGATCAGCGGCGTCGGAAGCGGCGTGATCATCGACGGCGTCGGCACAAGCTCGGCCGTTTCGATCGGCGACCTGAGCATCAACGGCACTTCGGCGACGGGCATCTCGCTCAGCCGCGTCGAGGGCGGCGTGACCTTCACCGGCACGACCGACATTACCGGCGTCGGTACCTCGGGCATCGTGCTCGGCGCGGGCAGCACCGGCACGATCGGTTTCGGCGACGTCAACATCACCGGGCTTGCCGCCGGCACCACCGGCGTGATGGCGCGCGCCGCTTCGGGCACGATCACCTTCAACACGCTCGACATCACCGGCGCCTCGACCACCGGCACGCGCGGCATCGACCTGACTGGCGCGACCTTCGCGACCAATTTCATCACTACCGAGAGCAGCAGCATTACCGGTGTCGGCGTCGGGGTCGACCTCTCCAACGCCGCGATTACCGGCAGCTTCCGCTTCGGCGACGGATCGAGCACCGACGCCGATGGCGCCGCCTCGACGATCGACGCCGTGGTGCCGATCGAGATCGCCGGGCTCAACGGCGGCGTCGGCAGCTACAATTTCGCCGATGTGAACCTGATCGGCGATACCAGCCGGCTGGTGACTTCGGCGACGACCTATTTCGTCGCGGCGGGCGCGACGGGCGCGGGCACGATGGCCGATCCGGGCAGCCTCTCTGGCGCCGAGGCTTCGGGCGCGCAGATCATCGTGCTGCTCAACAATCCCGCGGGCGGCCAGGATGTGCTCGACGCCGTCGACGCAGGTGGCAGCTTCGACATCGCTGCCGGCCAGTCGCTGCTCGGCTTCCTCAACGGCGACACGCTGACGCTGCCGGGCGGCGGCCCGGCCAATCTGATCGTCTTCGGGCTCACCCCGGGGCAGATCGTCAATCCGTTCACCGGCTCGGGCGCGCCGATCCTCACCAATTCGGGCGGCGGCGATGGCGTGGTGCTCGCCTCGAATACCATCGTCGACGGCATCCTGATCGACGTCCCGGTCGGCATCGGCATCTACGCGTCGGGCGCCGCCAACGTCACGATCCGCAACAGCGTGATCGGCGGCGGATCGGGCGCGATCGGGCTCGCCGATGGCGGGCTCGCGGCCAGCGCGGCGCTGACCAACTTGCAGCTCACATCGGGCGGCAATGCAGTGCTGTCGCTCGACGGCACCGGCGCGGGCACGCTCGCGATCACCGCGCTCGACGATATCCGCATCCTGGGCGGCAATGGCGAGACGCTCGGTCTGTCCGGCCGCGACGTGCTCTTCGATGCCGACCTGACGACCGCGGGCATCCAGGCGCTCGCCGGCACGCTGCAGATCGGCACGACGGCGGCGCGGATCGGCGGACGCGGGCTCTATCTCGACGGCGCCGAGGGCACGACCGACCTCACCCTCGACATTGCGACCGACGGCGGCGCCGGCATCTACGCGCTGGGCGGCGCGGGCGGGCTGCAGCTCGGCATCGCCGGCGGCACGATCGACGTGGCCAATGCAGGCGGCGATTACGGCCTCTACCTGGAGAATCTCGGTTCGGCAGTGACGCTTGGCGCGCTCGATTATGCCGGCACCGGGGTGGCGGTGTGGAGCCAGAACGTCACGGGCGCCGGGGCCGGCGGGCTCGCGCTCGACATCGCACGGCTGACCGTCGCCGACGGTGCCGGCGCCGCGATTCGCATGACCGGCGGCGCCAGCGGCAGCTTCAGCTTCGGCGCGGCCTCGTCGATCGGCACCACCACCGGCGCCGGCGCGATCTGGATCGACAATAGCGGCGCAAGCGCGCTCAATTATGCCGGCGGCATCACCTATGCCGGCGCCAATGCGGCGGTGTACGTGGCCGGCGGGCATACCGGCACGATCGATATCGGGGGCACGATCGATGCGACCAGCGGCACTGGCCTCGTCTTCGACAATGCCGACGGCGTCTACAGCTTCACCGGCACGACCGCGATCGACGCCGGCGCCGCAGGGATCGTCGTCGCCAACGGGTCGGCGGGCACCTTCACCTTTGGCGCCGGCAGCTCGGTCGTCGCCGCCGGCGGGCCCGCGCTCCAGGTCTCCGATTCGAGCGCGGCGATCACCTATCTCGGCGCGCTCACCGCCTCGGGGGCCGGCAATGGGCTCGACATCGTCAATCACACCGGCGAGCTCGACTTCACCCTTGCGACGCTCGACCTCAGCGGCGGCACGACGCTCGGCTTCGACAATGCCGACGGCATCTACCGCTTCGGGTCGTTCGCCACGACCGGCGGCGCGACCATCGCGATCGTCAACGGCTCGGCCGGCGCCTTCACCTTCGGCGACGTCGAACTCGCGGGCATCGGCGCGGGCCAGACCGCGGTCGACCTGACCGGCGCGACCGGCAACGTCACCTTCCAGACGCTCGACATCACCGGCACCGGCGGCACCGGAATCGATCTCACCGGATCGACCACCGCGGCGAACATCATCGTCAGCGAGAGCAGCAATATCACCGGGCTCGACGTGGGCGTCGACCTCACCAATGCCGCGATCACCGGCAATTTCCGCTATGGCGACGGATCGAACCTCGACGCCGACGGGGCAGCCTCGTCGATCAGCGCGGTCACCCCGCTGGTGATCGCCGGGCTGAATGGTGCCGTTGGCACCTATGATTTCGCCGATGTCGTGCTGACCGGCGACACCAGCACGCTCCAGACCAACAAGTCGATGTTCTGGGTCCAGGCCGGTGCCACCGGCGCGGGCACGCGCAGCGATCCCGGCAGCCTCGCCGCGGCCGAGGCGTCGGGCGCCCAGGTCATCATCCTGCTCGATACGCAGATTGGTGCGGGTCAGGACGTGATCGACGGGGCCTCGGCCGGCGGCGGCTTCGATCTCAATGCCAATCAAAGCCTGCTCGGCTTCCTCAACGGCGACACGCTCAGCCTGGGCGGCGGCGCACCGGCCAATCTCCTCCTGTTCGGCATCGCCGGCGGCACGGTGACCAATCCCTATGCGGGGTCGGGCGCGGCGCTGCTCACCACCAGCCAGGCCGGCGCTACCACCGTCAACCTCGCCTCGGGCGCAGTGATCGACGGCGTCGAGATCGGCAATCTCGACTGGCGCGGTGTGTACGGCGCCGGCGTGGTTGGAGCGACGATCCGCAACAGCGTGATCCACGGCGGCGTCAGCGCGATCCAGATCGTCGATGGTGGCGCCAGCGCCAGCATCGCGCTCAGCAACCTCACGCTGTCGAGCGACACCGGCGACGTGCTCGCGCTGCTCCGCACCGGTGCCGGCCAGCTGACCGTCACCCAGCTTGCCGACATCACCATCGCCGGCGGCAACAGCGGCGCCGGGCTCAACAGCTTCGAGGCGATCTTCGACGCCGATCTCGCCACCGCGGGAATCCAGGCTGTCACCGGCACGGTGACCGTCGGCAGCGCCGGAAGCCGCGTCGGCGGCGCCGGACTGGTTCTCGAGGACGCGACCGGCGCGCTCAATCTCACGACCACCATCTACAACACCGATGAGGTCGGCCTTTTCGCCCTGGGCGGCGCCGGCGGCTTCGCGCTGACGATCACCGGCGGTAGCATCGACACCGGCCCGGTCACCACCACGGGCTCTGCGCTGTACCTTGCCGATCTTCTGGCCGACATTCAGCTCGCCAGCGTCACCTATGCAGGGCCCGCTTCGGGCGTGACCGCGCTCAACGTGACCGGCGTCGGCACCGGCGGCCGGGCGCTCGATATCGGCACGCTGACCGTCGCCAGCGGCGCCAATCGCGGTATCTTCCTCGACGGCACGACCAGCGGCAATTTCAGCTTCGGCGCGGGCTCGTCGATCGTCGGGACCACGGCGGCGGGCATCGAGCTGGGCAACAGCGGCGCGGGCAGCCTCAACTATCTCGGCAACATCACCGGGGTGACTGCCGGCGCGCTGGTGTCGGTGACCAGCGGCCATATCGGCACAGCTAGCTTCAGCGGCACGCTGAGCGCCACCGGCGGCACCGGGCTCCAGTTCGACAATGCCGACGGCACCTACACCTTCTCGGGCACCACCACGCTCAACGGCGGCGACGCGGGCATCGATATCGTGGGCGGCTCGGCCGGCACCTTCGCCTTTGGCACGGGCACGTCGGTCACCAGCCCGAGCGGCACCGGGATCAACATCGCGAACTCGACTGCGGGCATCACCTATTCGGGCAACCTGACCTACGCGACCGCTGGCCAGGCCGCGATTGCCGTCGTCAATCATTCGGGCGGGACGATCGCCTTCCAGACGGGCACGATCAACGCGACCAACGGCACCGGGCTTCAGTTCGACAATGCCGACGGCACCTACAATTTCACCGGCACCACTACGCTCAATGGCGGCGACGCCGGCATCGACATCGTCAACGGATCGGGCGGCACCTTTGCCTTTGGCACGGGCACGTCGGTCACCAGCCCGAGCGGCACCGGCATCAGTGTCCAGAACTCGACTGCCGGCATCGCCTATTCGGGTAATCTGACCTATGCCACTGCGGGGCAGTTCGCGATCCAGGTTGCGGGCCATTCGGGCGGCACGATCACCTTCCAGACCGGTACGATAAACGCGACCAATGGCAGCGGCGCGCAGTTCGATAACGCCGACGGCACCTATGATTTCACCGGCACCACCACGCTCTCGGGCACCGCGGCGGGCTTCGATATCGTCAATGGTTCGAGCGGGACGTTCGGCTTCGGATCCGGCACGACCATCGACGCCACCGTACTGGGCTTGGGTCTGAGCAACTCGACCGCGAACGTGACCTTCGCCGGCACGCTGAACTCGAGCGCGGGCTATGCCTTTGCGGCTAATGCCGACCAGAGTACGCTCGACATCAGCGCGGCTACGCTGAACGTCACCAGCCTGGGCCTCAACTTCAACAACGCCGACGGCACCTACACCTTCGGCTCGTTCGCCCTCTCCAATGGCGCGAGCATCATCGTTGCGAACGATTCTGCCGGCAGCCTGACCTTCGGCGACGTCGACATCAGCGGAATCGGAGCGGGCCAGACCGCGGTTAACCTCGTTGGGGCGGTGGGTGACGTCACCTTCAACACGCTCGACATCACCGGCACGTCGACCACCAACAGCCGCGGAATCAATCTGTTCGGCAACACCGGCACCGGTGACATCGTCGTCACCAACAGCAGCAGCATCACCGGCGTCGGCACCGGCGTCGACCTGACCAACGCCAACCGCACCGGGCTCTTCCAATATGGCGATGGCGAGAGCGCGATCGACGTCGCCTCGACGATCAGCGCGGTCACGCCGATCGCCATCTCCGGGCTCAACGGCGGCGCCGGCACCTATAATTTCGCGGACGTCAATTTGGTCGGCGACACCAGCGGGCTCGCGACTTCGGCGACGGTCTATTACGTCCTCGCCGGCGCGAGCGGCGCGGGCACGCTGGGCGATCCGGGCAGCCTGGCGGGCGCCGAGACCGCCACTGCGGACTTCATCGTCCTGCTCAACGATCCCAATGGCGGCCAGGACGTGCTCGATGCGCTCGGCACCAACGGCAACGACACGCTGGTGCTCGACGTCAACCAGGCGCTGCGCAGCTTCCGCGACAGCAACACGATCGCGCTGCCCGGCGGCGCGCCGTCCAACATCATCCTTACCGGCGTGACCACCGGATCGGTGACCAACCCCTATGCCGCGTCGGCGCTCACCGCGACCGACCGCGCGCCGGTCCTGACGACCACGGGCGCCGCGAACACCGTGACGCTGGCGACGGGTAGCAGCATCGACGGCGTGTTCGTGCAGAGCGCGGGCGGGTTCGCCGCGGTCTATGGCAGCGGCGCGGTAGGGGCGACGGTCTCGAACTCGACGCTTTCTGGGACCGGCACCGCGCTTCGCCTGCTCGCGGGCGGCGCCTCGGCCAGCGCAACGCTCACCAATCTCAGCCTCTTGGCCAGCGGCATCAACGCCGCGGTCGAATTGAGCGGCGCCGGCGCGGGCGGGCTGACACTCGCCGGCTCGGGCATCGACGTGACGCACAGCGGCTCGGGCGCGCTGCTGCTGATCGACGACGTGCTGATCGACGGCGCCAATCTGAGCTTCGGCGCGGTGACGTCGACTGCTCCCGGCAGCGGCGTCGATCTCGGCGGCATCGTCGGGTTCGGCGATCTGAGCTTCGGCAGCATCACTGTCGCTGGTTCGACTGGCAACGGCGTCGCGCTCCACAACAGCGGCGTGATCGTCAACCTCGGCGACGTCACCGTCTCGGGCGCGGCGGCCGCCGGCATCGCGCTCAACACCAACAGCGGCGCCACCACGATCGGCGCGATCGACATCGCCTCGAGTGCGGTCGGGATCACTACCAGCGGGCTCACCAGCACGCTCACCGTCGGCGACGGCACGATCGACGGCGCCACCACCGCGGGCATCGTGATCGGCGCCGGCAGCACCGTCCTGCTCGATTTCGGCAATATCGACATCACCGCGCTCCAGGCCGGCGCCCGCGGCGTCGATGCGCGCACGATGGGCGGCGGCAGCGTCTATTTCGAGACACTCGACGTCACCGGCGCCTCGGCGGTCGGCACAGTCGGCATCGATCTTTCGGGCAACAATGGCGGCGGCGCGTTCACCGTCAACGAGAGCAGCGCAATCACCGGCGTCGATATCGGCGTCGATCTCAGCAACGCCTCGCGGACCAGCAACTTCCGCTATGGCGATGGCTCGAACATCGACCTCGACCTCGCGGCCTCGTCGATCAACGCCGTCACGCCGATCGCAATCACCGGGCTCAACGGCGCCACCGGCAATTACGACTTCCTCGACGTCACGCTCACCGGCGACACCAGCCAGCTCGAGGCCGACGCCTTCTTCGTCCAGGCCGGCGCCACCGGCGTGGGCAGCGCGACCAATCCAGGCAGCCTCGCCGCCGCGCAGGCCTCGGGCGCCGCGTTCATCGTCCTGCTCGACAGCCAGGCCGGCGCGGGCGCTTTCGACACCATCACCGGCCCGTTCACCCTGGCCGACGGCCAGACGCTGCTCGCCTTCCGCAATGTCGATACCTTCAGCGTCGCGAGCGGCGCGCCTGCGAACGTCAAGCTGTTCAACATCACCACCGGCACGATCGACAACCCGTTTGCCGGCTCGGGCGCGCCGCTGCTGACCTCCGCCAATGCGCTCGGCACCGTGCAGCTTGGCGGCACCAGCACGATCGACGGCGTCGTCGTCTCGAACACCGGCACCGGTGCAGGCATCTATGCCAACGGCACCGCCGGCACCGCGACGATCCGCAACAGCACCATCTCGGGCGGCGGCGCGGGGATCGATATCCGCTCGGGCGCGGCGACGCGCGTCGTCAACCTCCAGAACCTGGCGCTGCGCAATGTCGGCAACAATCCCGGCGCGCTGCTCAACCTCAACGGCACCGGCGGCACGCTGACGGTCACCGGCATGTCGAACTTCGCGATCGACACCAGCGGCGGCGAGACCGCGGGGCTGATCTTCAACACCGTCACCTTCGACAGCAACCTCGCCGCCGCGGGCATCCAGGCAGTCAATGCCGGCGCCTTCACCATCGGCACCAGCGGCGCGCGCGTCCAAGGCGACGGCGTCAGCCTCACCAACGTCTCGGGTGCGCTGACCTTCACCGATATCGACATCGCCAACAATGGCGGCACCGGGCTGCTGGTGGCGAACTCGAAGGCGAACAACTTCCTGCTCACCACGCTCGACGGCAGCGTCGACACGACCAACGGCACCGCGGTCAACCTCGATCCGCTGGTCGTGAACATGACGCTGGCCAGCATCGATGCGAGCGGCGGCGCCTGGGGCGTGCTGCTCGATCAGGTCGAGGGCAGCTTCACCGTCAACGGCGCCGTCAACGTTACCGGCGCCACCACCGCGGGCATCGCGATCCAGGACAATACTGCCCAGGCCAGCCCGCTCGCGGCCAACTTCAACGGCGCGGTGACGATCAACAACACGACCGGCGCGGGCCTGTCGCTGACCAATAACACCGGCGCGACGATCGCCTTCGCCGGCGGCGGCACTGGCATCGACGTGGTCACCACCAGCGGTGCGGGCCTCATCGCCTCGGGCGGCGGCACGATCAGCTTCGCAGGCAGCGGCAATTCGATCCAGACCGCCACCGGCCAGGTGCTGAGCCTTGCCAACGTCACTGCGGCGGCGGGCGGCATCGCCTTCGGGTCACTGGCAAGCACCGGCACCGTCGCCGGCGCCACTGCAATCAACCTCAATAATCTCGACGGTGGCGGGTTCAGCGGCGGCACCGTGTCGATCGCCGGCACCAGCGGCGCGACCAGCGACGGCATCTTCATCGGCGGCGGATCGAACTCGACGATCAGCTTCGGTGCGACCACCATTGCCGCCACCGGCGACGAAGGCGTGGAGATCAACGGCGCGGGCAACGGCGCGGTGACCTTCTCGAGCGTGACGATCGACGATACCGCCGGCAACGGCGTACTGATCGACGGCGCGACCGGATCGGTGACGATCAGCGCGGGCGCGATCGGCGGCACCAACGATCCCTCGGGCAACGGCGTCTTCGTCAACGGCGGCAGCGGCAACGTGACGATCGATGCCGCGATCACCAAGACCAGCGGCAATGTCGCCCTCGCGATCGCCAATCGCGCGGCGGGGACGCTGTCGTTCGGCGGCGACATTGCCGCGTCAGGAACGGGTCTGGGGGTCGGGATCGATACGGTCACCGGCGGATCGGTGACGGTAAGCGGGAACCTGACGCTTAGCGGCAACCAGAATTTGATCCAGGTCCGCGATTCCGCCGCCGCGATCACCTTCTCGGGCGCCAGCAAGAGCGTCACCGGGACTGCCCTTCAAGCCATCAACCTCACCAACAACACCGGCAGCACGATCGCCTTCACCGGTGGCGGGCTGAGCGTCGGGGGCACCACCGCGACTGCGTTGAACGCCAGCGGTGGCGGCACCCTGGCCGTCACGGGCAGCGGCAACACGATCAACGGCCCCGCGGCGCTGAGCCTCAACGGGATCACCGTGGGAGCGGGTGGTCTCAATTTCGCCAGCGTGACGACCAGCGCGCGCGCGAGCGGGATCGCGCTGACCAATGTCTCCTCGAGCGGGGGCGGCGCGATCACCCTCGGCACAGTCAACCTCCAGGGCATCACCAGCGCCGCGATCAGCATTGACGGCACGCTCGGCGCCGCGCTGAACATCACCGATCTCGATATCGGGCTGAACAACACCGCCGCGATCGGGCTCGATCTCAATGCCGCGACGCTCGCCGCCGGGATCACCGCCGGCGACTTCGATCTTACCAACGCCGCCGCGGCGGGGACTACCATCGGCGTCGACCTGCGCGGCACGACGGGCGGACAGGTCGTTCGGCTGGGCGATGCGTCTGCGGCCGGAGCCTTCTCGACGATCTCCGGCGTTGCCACCGGCGTCTGGCTGGACTCCGGCACCAACGCGGCCTTCACCTATGGCGACGGCGAATCCGGCACCGACGGCACCTCGACGCTCTCGGCGACCACCGCGATCGATGCCGCCGCGGCACCCGCCGCGGGCACCTACGACTTCCGCGACGTCACCTTCGGCGCTAGCCCCGGCCTCGGCTTCGGGGTCGGCCGCACGCTGTTCGTCGATTCGAACGGCGCGACCGGCGGCGGCAACGGATCGGGCGGCGACGGCGCCAACCCGATGACGCTCGCCGCGGCCGAACTTGCGCTCGCCGCCACCGACGTGATCCTGCTGATCAATAACGGCGCCGCGATCAGCGTCGCGGGATCGAACGGCAACGACACGCTGGCGCTGCTCGCGAATACCCAGGTGCGCGGCTTCGGCCAGGGCCCGCTCGCGCTTACCCTCACCGTGCCTTCGACGATCCTGCTGTCGAGCGGTACGATCAATATTGCCGATCCCACCGGCAACGGCGCGGCGACGCTCACCACCGCGGCGGGCGGCGACGTGATCACGCTCGGCGCCAGCGGCAACCGCATCTCGGGATTCATCCTCGATGGCGCCCCAGGCGGCGCGCTGCGCGGTATCGTGGACAATGGCGGCGCCACCGGCACGCTCGTCAACTTCATGACGATCCGCAATTTCAACGCGGTCGGCGGCTACGGCGTAGAGATTACGCCTTCGACCAACAGCACGATCGATAGCGTCTCGCTCACCGGCAACACCAACGACATCTTCCTCAACGCCGCCGGCAGCACGATCAGCAACGTCACTGCGATCGGCGCGACCGGCACCGCGATCACGCTCAACAACGCCACCGGCACGACGACGCTGACCAACGTCAACATCAGTGGCGCCGCCACCGGCCTGTCGTTCACCACGCCCGCCGGCACGATCAACGCGAGCAATGTCGATATCGCCGGCGCCGGCACTTCGGCGCTGACCGTCAGCGGCGGCACCGCGAGCTTCAACTTCGACGCAGCAAGTTCGATCGTCCAGGCCGCGGGCGGCTTGGTAGTCAACTTCACCGGCAACCACACCACCGGCACCTTCGCCTATGCCGGGCTGATCAACGCCAGCAGCGGCGCCGGGCTCCAGTTCAACAATGCCGACGGCACTTATAACTTTACCGGCACCACCACGCTGAACGGCGGCGATGCCGGGATCGACATCTATAACGGCGCCACCGGCACCTTCGCCTTCGGTTCGGGCACCAGCCTCACCCATAATGGAGCCGGCAATGCCTTCGTGCTGCTGAGCAGCGCCAACGTTACCTATGACGGCACGATTACCGACAATAACGGCGTCGCGGTCGAAGTGGACGGCCATGACGCCGGCACCGCCACCTTCAACGGCGCGATCAGCAGCAGCATTGCCAACGCGAGCACCGTGGTCTCGGTGATCAACAGCAATGCCGGGACGATCGCCTTCAACGGCCAGATGAACATTGCCAGCACCGGCACGGTGGTCAGCCTGTCGGGCAATGACGGATCGACGATCACCTTCAACGCCGGTGGCACCGGGCTCGACATTACCAGCACCACGGGCACCGGCATGCTCATTGCCGGCGGCGGCACGGTCAACGTCCTGGGCAGCGGCAATTCGATCGCAACGACCAGCGGCACGCTGCTTAGCATCGCCAATACCGGCGCGACCACGACCACCGCCAATCTCGACTTCGCCAGCGCGAGCAACACGGGCGGTGCCAACGGCATCCTGGTCAATCGCACCAACGGCACGCTCGGCGGCACGGTGACCATCGCGGGCGGCGCGATCACCGCGACCACCCGCGGCGTCTCGCTCGCGGGCGACACGCTCACCTTCGGCTATGGCGGCACGGTGACGACGAGCGGCGGCGCGGCGCGCTCGGTCGAGGCGACCGGCCGTACCGGCGGCACTGCGACGCTTTCGGGCAATGTCACCGACACCAGCCTGGGTATCAACATCGCCAACAATAGCGGCGGCACGCTTAGCTTCACCGGCCAGTCGGTCAGCCTGAGCACCACCACCAACACCGCGCTGACGCTGGCCAACAATGGCGGCGCGACGGTCAGCTTCGCGTCGGCGGGGGGCGGCAACGGCTTCGACATCGTCACCACCTCGGGCGCCGGCCTCAGCGCCACCGGCGGCGGCACGCTGACGATCTCGGGCAGCGGCAACAGCATCCAGACCGCCACCGGCCAGATCCTCGACTTGACCGGCGTTAACACGGCCGCAGCGGGCATCACCTTCGGCAGCCTGCAGAGCACCGGCACGGTCACCGGCATTGCCGTCAACTTCAACAATTTCGACAGCGTCGGCGGCGGCGCGTTCAGTGGCGGCACTACCACTATCGCCGCGACCACCGGCGGCGACGGGATCTTCATCGGCAACGGCTCGAACGCCAATATCGGCTTCGGCGCGACCACGATCGGCACCACCGCGGGCACGATCGGCGGCGACGGGATCGAGGTCAACGGCTCGGGCAACGGCTCAGTCACCTTCGCGAGCGTCGACATCGACGGCACTACCGCGCACGGCGTCAACGTCACCGGCGCCGCCGGGGCGACCGGCGCGGTCTCGATCAACGGCGGCACGATCGGCGCCACGGCGGGGCCTGCGGGCGATGGCGTCAATCTCACGAGCGGCGGCACCAACGTCACCATCGCGGCGGCGATCACCAAGACCAATGCCGGCAACATCGTCGAGGTGAGCAACCGTGCCGCCGGGACGGCCACCTTCTCGGGCAACCTGTCGGCGACCGGCGGCGTCGCCAACGGCATCCTGCTCAACAACAACAGCGGCGGTACGATCACCTTCTCGGGTGCGACCAAGACGCTCACCACCGGCGCCAACAACGCGATCCAGTTCGATAACACCGGCCCCGTCGGTGCAGCCGTCTCCTTCACCGGCGGCGGTCTCGCCGTCACCACGACCAGCGGGCGCGGCATTACCGCAACATCGACCACCGCGGGCGCAGGATCGCTGGCGATCACCGGCACCGGCAACAGCATCACTTCGGGCGCCGGCATCGCGCTCAACCTGGTCAACACCAACATCGTTGCCAGCGGAGTCAACTTCCAGTCGATCTCGGCGAACGGCGGCACGCGTGGCATCCTGCTCAACACCACCGGCGGCGCAGGCGGGCTGACGATCACCGGCACCGGCAGCACCGATGGTTCGGGCGGCACGATCCAGAACATCTCCCAGCGCGGCATCGAACTGCTCAACACTGCGCTGGTCAACATCGCCAATCTCAATCTGACCAATGCCAGCACCACCGGCCAGGCGGCGGGATCCGACACCGACCTCACCACCGCCAACGGGGCGATCTACCTGAGCGGTGTCGCCACCGCGGTGTTCAACAATGTCGACATTACCGGGACGATCGCCGACAATGGCATCACCGGGATCAACGTCAGCAACTTCCAGTTCAACAACGGCCTGATCGACAATGCCGGCGACGGCATCAACGAGAGCGGCATCGAGTTCATCAACCTCTCGGGCACGTCGTCGCTGACCAACACCGAGATCCGCTTTTCGGAGACCAACAGCCTCGACATCCTCAACACCGACGTGAACCTCAACCTCACGCTCAACAACGTCATCTTTCGCGACACGCAGAGCAGCGCGACCAATGGCGAGGGCGGATTCCAGTTCCGCAGCTTCAGCAACGCCGCGGGCGCGCCGACGACCAACATCGACATCCTCGACAGCGACTTCTTGCGGCTGCGCACGCAGGCGATCCAGGTGATCGGCGAGGATGATTCGATCGTGAACATCGACATCACCAACAACGTGATCAACGTCGATACCGGGATCGGCACCGGCATAGACATCAACGGCAACGACAGCGCGACGGTCAATTTCAACATCATCGGCAACCCGACGATCCGCGCGAGCGGCGGCGCTGCCGTCAACATCACCTCGTTCGGAACCGCCAACGTGATGGGGCGGATCAACAACAACTCCAACATCGCAACATTCAGCCAGTCGGGCACCAGCAATGCTTCGGGAAGCGGCGTCCGCTTGGTGGCGCAGGAGAATTCGCGCGTGATCGCCGAGGTCTCGGGCAACGCGATCAACATGGGCGCCTTCAACAACAGCGCCGCGGTCGATGTGATCGCGCGCGAAGGCACCGCCCGGCTTGATCTGCGACTGCTCAACAACGTGATCGATTCGACCGACACGGCCACGCTCGCCGACATCAATTTCCAGAGCGGCTCGTCGTCGGGAAGCAATATCGAAACCAACCAGATCTATGCCTTTATCGCCAACAACAACCTCACATTGGGCGCCTCGCCGGTGGTGTTGCGCCTGCGCGTGTCCGAGCTCGACAATACCCACGATCCGCGGATCTTCCTCGAGGGCTTCGTTGAGGGTGGCGCGGGGCTGGATGACGACGCTGTCGCGACGTGGAACGCCAACGGAAACACGCCGGGCGCGAACACCGGCAATATCACGGTCAGCTTGTCGGGCACCGCTACCGCGCCCAGCGCGGGCAATGCGGTGGCGCCAAGCAATCCTCTGCCCTGAGGGGCGGGTCGGCGATGCGAGGGCGGGAGCGACCCCCACCGCTCCTGCCCTCGCTGGCGGATTGATGTCAGGGATCGACGCGCATCGTCCTGCGAAAGGCACGAGCCCAGAGGCCCAAGCGATACCCTGCGTAACCTGGGACCGGCCTCGCTTACGCGCATACTGACCGGGGAAAGGGCGTGAGGCCGTGAGGCTTTCCCGTTCGCCCTGAGCTTGTCGAAGGGCCGTTCTTCTTTTGCCAGTTGGAAGAAGGGCAGGGCTTCGACAAGCTCAGCCCGAACGGGAGTGGTTGGTGGTGCTTTCCCAGGCGCATATCGGACTGGCGAAGTCTCCACGTCGATGCGCCACGCTCTCCGGAGTGACCGCCCGTCATTGGGCGAGCGGCCGCCTCGCGGTTCGATTGACAGCCGCAGCGGTGCAGCCTAGTTGGTAATGATAATCGCTCGCAACCGACTGCCGAACCCTGTCCAGCTCCAATATCCGAATCTGGTATCTGGTCCATAAATGGACCAGCCTGATCTGCACGGCATTCCTGCTGATGCTGTGCATCACCGGGCTGCCGCTGATCTTCCACGACGAAATCGACCGACTGAGCGGCGAGACGACGCAGTTCGGCATGCCAGGGGTCGGATCGTCGGGCACCACGCCGGGACTGCTGCCGCTCGATGAGATGATGGCCCGTGCGTTGGCCGCGCGGCCGGGCGAAGTGCCGCTGTTCATGGCGTTCGACAACGATCAGCCTTCGATGACGATCACCACCGGTCCCAAGCCCGACGCGCCGGGGTCGCAGATGACCATCCAACTGTTCGACCGCTCGACCGGCAAGGCGCTCGGCCAGGAAGCCGAGGGAGAGGGGGTGATGCACTTCCTGCTCCAGCTCCATACCGACATGTTCCTGGGGCTGCCGGGAATGCTGTTCCTTGGCGCGATGGGCGTGCTGTTCACCGTCGCCTTGGTCTCGGGGGTGGTGCTCTATGCGCCGTTCATGCGCAAGCTTGGCTTCGGCACGCTGCGGGTCTCGCGCAGCACGCGGCTCAAATGGCTCGACTATCATAACCTGCTCGGCATCGTCGCGCTCGCCTGGATGACGGTGGTCGGCGTCACCGGGGTGATCAACACCCTCGAGGATCCGATCAACAAGCTGTGGCGCAGCCGCGAACTCGTCGCGATGACGCGCGAATATGCCGGCAAGGGTGCGCTGCCTCCCTCGCGCTACGGTTCGCTCGACAAGGCGATGGCGGAGGCGCGCAAGGCACTGCCCGGCAACAACCCGCAATTCATCGGCTTTCCCGGCGGGAAGTTCAGTTCGAGCCACCACTACGCCGTGTTCTTTCAGGGCGATACGCCGCTCACCGAGCGCCTGCTGACTCCCGCGCTGATCGATGCCGAGACCGGCGCCTTCACCGCGGCGCGCGCGATGCCGTGGTACAACAAGTCGCTCTCGCTCTCGCGGCCGCTGCACTTCGGCGATTATGGCGGGCTGCCGCTCAAGATCCTCTGGGCGATGCTCGACCTGTTCACGACCGTGATATTGGTAACCGGCCTCTACCTCTGGCTCGGCAAGCGCCGCGCCTCGCCCGCCGCGCATGTCCGCGAAGTCGAGAGCGGCGGCGTCGTGGTCCCGGCCGAATGACCCAGCGCATTTCGAAGCGGCAGGGGCTGGGCGCGATCTTCGCGATCCCGCTGGCGATCGCGGTGCTGAGCAGCGTCGCGTTGGTCGTCGCGCTCACCGGCGACGGCTGGCGCGATATGCTTTCGTGGATCGGGCTTGCCGTGCCCGTCCTTGCCGTCGGCTGGGCGATGCGCGCCCGCCGCGCCTGAACCTCCTGTAGCGTATCAAAGGAACCGATACCGTGATCAAGACTCGCCTCCGCACCGTATTGCGCCTGACGCTCGGCGCCTCGGCGCTGGCGCTCGCGTTTCCGGCGCACGCGCAGGAAGCGCAGACGGACGGAAGCTCGGAGGATATCCTGGTCACTGCCCAGCGCCTGAACCAGACCGGCGTGACGCATGGCGGGCGGGTCGGCGTTCTCGGCGACAAGCCCGCTGAGGACGTGCCCTTCGCGGTCAAGAGCTACAACGCCGCGCTGATCCTCAACCAGCAGCCGCAGACGCTCGGCCAGGTGCTCGACAACGATCCCTCGGTGCGCACCAGCTATGGCTTCGGCAATGCCGCCGAGCAGTTCGTCATCCGCGGCTTCGCGCTGTTCAGCGACGATGTCGGCTTCGACGGCCTCTACGGGATCACCCCGCGCCAGCTCATCGCGCCCGAGCTGTATGAATCGGTCCAGGTGCTCAACGGCTCCAGCGCCTTCCTCAACGGCGCGGCGCCCGGGGGATCGGGCATCGGCGGCAGCGTCAATCTGAGTCCCAAGCGCGCCGGTGACCGGCCGCTGACCCGGCTCACAACCAACTACACCTCGAGCGGCCATTTCGGCGGCAGCTTCGACGTTGCTCGCCGCTTCGGCGCCAACAGCGAATGGGGCGTCCGCATCAATGGCGCGGCGCGGCGCGGCGATGTCGGCATCGACGACGAGTTCCGCAGCGCGTATCTGCTCGGCGGCGCGATCGACTATGATAGCGGCCCGCTGCGCCTCTCGCTCGACCTCGCCTATCAGAAGGTGCGGGTGAACCAGCTTCGTCCCAAGCTGACGCTCCCCGCCGCGATCACCGTAATCCCCGACGTGCCTCGGGCTACCGTCAATTATGGCCAGCCGTTCAACTTCACCGAGCTACGCGACATCTACGGCCAGTTCCGCGCCGAATATGACCTGTCGGACAATGCGTTGGTCTATGCCGCGTTCGGCGCGCGCGACGGTTCCGAGGACGGCTTCTACGGCACCTTCTCGCTGCTCGATGCCGCGACCGGCACGATCTCGATCTCGGGTTCGCGCATCCCGCGCACCGACAATAACGAGGCGGCGCAGGCCGGCATCCGCGTCAAGCTAGCCCAGGGCGGGATCAGCCACGAATTCAACTTCGGTGGCTCGATGAACTGGATGACCAACCGCAACGCGTTCGAATTCTATGCGGTGTCGCCGGTGCGCAGCAATATCTACAACCCGGTGATCATCCCCCAGCCGAGCACCGTCACCTCGCGCGGCGGTAACATGGCCGAGCCCTTCCCGATCTCGCGCATCCAGCTGGCGAGCGCCTTCGCGTCGGACACGCTCGGTTTCTGGGACGACCGAATCCTGCTGACCGGCGGGCTGCGGCTCCAGCAGATCACCGCCAAGACCTATTCGAACGTCACCGGCGCGCAGACCGCCGAATATCGCAAGGATGCGGTGACCCCGGTGGTCGGCCTCGTGATCAAGCCGGTCGATGCGGTGTCGCTCTACGCCAATCGCAGCGAGGCGCTGGTCCAGGGTGCGACGGCACCCGCGGTGAGCGGCGGGTTCAACGTCGTCAATGTCGGCGAGATCCTGCCGCCCTATATGTCGACGCAATATGAAGTCGGCGGCAAGCTCACGCTGCGCGACGTCACTGCGAGCCTGTCGTTCTTCACCACCGAGCGCGAGACGGCGATCCTGGTGCCGGTGCCCGGTCCGCCGGCCAACGACGCGCGCTTCGAGGCGTCGGGCCGCCAGCGCAACCGCGGCATCGAGCTGAGCATCCAAGCCGAACCGGTCCAGGGCCTGCGCGTCATCACCGGTGCCTCGGTGATCGACGCCAAGCTGCGCCGCCAGACTAACGGGCTCAACGAGGGCAACAAGGTCGCGGGCGTCCCCGATTATCTGGTGAACGGCCATGTCGAGTGGGATCTGCCGTTCGTCACCGCGCTGACGCTGACCGGCCGCGTCGTCCATACCGGCGAGCAGCCCGCGAACAACGCCAACACGCTGGCGCTGCCCAGCTGGACGCGCTTCGACCTGGGGGCGCGCTATGTCGCGCTGGTGAGCGACAAGCCGGTCACGCTGCGCGCGGGCGTCGATAACGTGGCCAACAAGCGCTATTGGGCCTCGGCATTCGACAGCTCGCGCCCCGATCTGCTCCAGGGCGCCCCGCGGACCTTCAAGCTCTCGGCCTCGATCGACCTATAGGCCTTATTTGGGCTTCGGCGCGGCGGGGGCGGGCGCCGCCGGCAACGGGCTCTTGTCGAGCGCGATCAGACCGGCGGGAAAGTCCTTGAGCGTCACCGGCACCACGATCCGCTGGCCGTTGCCCGCGGTGAAGCCGATCTTGAGCGTCTTGCCGCCGCGCAGTGCCGCCAGCAGCACCGCGTCGATGGACGTGCCGGTATAGGCGCCATTCTGGTCGCTGGTCTGCACGACCAGCGGCTTCTCCGCCGCCTCGTCGACCTGCAGGCTCACGCCCGAGGGGAACAGCACGCCGTGCGGTAGCGCGACCGTCATTGCGTGCCCGGCCTGTGGCGTGCGCTGGAGGATCACCGTCAGCAGCCGCTGCTTCTGCTCGCCCGCCAGCAGGTTCTGCACCAGGCTGCACGGCTGGCTGGCGGCAGGGGCGGGGGCAGGGGTCGCGGGCGTTGCGGCAGGCGCGGGCGCGCATACCAATTGCCAGGCCGGCCCGGCAGGTTGCGCCGCGGGCGCGCCAGGCGAGGGCGCGGCCGGCGCCGCCTGCACGCCGATCAAGCCCAGCACGGCTACCAAATGATTCATTCTGTCCTCCCGCTTTCCCTGCAGCCTAGACCAGCGCGGCGGCGGGTCAACGGCGTTGACAGGCCCGCGCTTCCCGCAGCCTCGACCTTCGCGGCTTGGGCGAAGGCGTGTCGGACGAGGGGTTCGAGCTGCATCAGCACAGATCGCAGGGCGATCAACGCCGCCGAAGCCCCCAATGAAGCCGCCCCGGTGCCGCATCCGCACCGATTTCGCCGATGGCGTGCCCGGCGCTGTCCTGAAACCGCTCTCCTGGAACGTTTTCGTCACTCGACGCGCGTGATCCACCAGTTGTACGCGAGCCCCTCGCAGCGCTAGGACTATGCGATGGTTGCAAAGGTCAAGACCGCCAAGCCGCTCAACGTCCGCGAGCGCCGCAAATCGCTGCGGCTCCACGGCACGATCGCGCGCGATCTCGGCATCCTGATCGTGTCGGGGCGCTACAAGCCCGGCGAAGTGCTCAACAACGAAGTCGCGGCGAGCGACCGGCTCCACGTCTCGCGCACCGCCTATCGCGAGGCATTGCGCATCCTCGCGGCCAAGGGGCTGGTCGAGAGCCGCCCGCGCACCGGCACGCGAGTCAGCGACCGCGAGAAATGGCACCTGCTCGATCCCGACGTGTTGTCGTGGATCTTCGAATTCGAGCCCGACGATGAGCTGCTCTATAGCCTGTTCGAGCTGCGGAAAATCTTCGAGCCCGAAGCTGCGGCGCTGGCCGCCGAGCGCCGCTCCGATACGCAGTTGAAGCGCATGCAGGTCGCGCTCGAAGGCATGACGACACACACGCTGGCGGTGGAGGAGGGACGGATCGCCGACCAGGACTTCCACGCTGCGTTGCTCGAGGCCTCGGCCAATCCCTTTATCACCACGCTGACCACCAGCGTCAGTGCGGCGGTCGCCTGGACGACGATCTTCAAGCAACGCAACAGCCCGCTCCGCCGCGATCCGATCCCCGACCACCAGAAGGTCTATGACGCGATCGCGGCGGGCGACGCCGAGGGCGCACACGCCGCGATGTCGCACCTTGTCGACATGGCGTTCCTGGATACCACCCGCAGCAAGGGCCCCAAACTCCGCCAGCCCAAGGGCACGCGCGGGGAAGTGGTGGCGGGTTGAGTGGAGAGTAGGGGCATCGTCATCAAATTCCCCTCCCTGAAAGGGAGGGGTTTAGGGGTGGGTTTTAGCGCTGGGCAGGGCTCGATGCCCTGTCCAGCGCTTCGATGCTTGGCGGTTGAGTCTTTTTGGGCGCGCAGACGCGCGCACCCGCCCCCGACCCCTCCCTGCAGGCAGGGAGGGGAGTTACGTTCACGCCACCCCGGTCACCACCTCGTCCTCCAGCGCATTGGTGACCTTCGATCCCCACAGCGCGTAGAACAGCACGTAGAGTTCGCAGATCGCGCAGATGATGAACGATTCCTGCAGCCCATAGGCGTCGGCGAACTTGCCCTGGAAATACACCAGGGCGCCGCCCGCGATCGCCATGATCAGCAGCCCCGAACCTTCTTCGGTCAGCGGACCCAGGCCCTTGATCCCGAGCGTGAAGATCGTCGGGAACATGATCGAGTGGAACAGCCCAACCGAGATTAGCGACCACATCGCGATCGGGCCATGCGCGAAGGTGGTGATGACCATCACTACGAACGCCAGCGCGCTGGCCACCGCAAGTACCGTCTCGGCCTTGACCGAGCGCATCAGGAACGCGCCGATGAAGCGGCCGACCATCATCCCGCCCCAAAGCAGGAACAGGTAGTTCCCGGCCTGCTGGTGGGTGAGGTTGCCGATGTCGGGCTTCGAGACGAAATTGACGAAGAGGTTGCCGACGCCGATTTCGGCAATCAGGTAGATCGCGATCGCCGGCACGCCGAACACGAGATTGCGATGCTTCCACAGCGAGTGGTTCTTGCGGTCCTCGCGCGAATGGCGCGAGACGGCATTGCCCATCGCAGGAAGCTTGAAGCGGGCGATCACCACTGCGAGGACGATCAGCACCACGGCGACGATCAGATAGGGCAGCTGTACGGTCTGCGCATCGGCAAGCCGCTGCTCCAGCGTCAGCGACGCCGCGCCGCCCTCGGTGGTGCCCGAGACGCTGCGGCCGAGGATCAGGTACGCGCCGAACAGCGGGGCGAAGGTGGTGCCCATCGAATTGAACGCCTGGACCAGGTTGAGCCGCGAGGACGAACTCTCCGCCGGGCCGATCACCGCAACATAGGGGTTCGCCGCGACCTGGAGCAAAGCGATGCCCGATGCGATCACGAACATCGCAGTCAGCACGACATAGTAGGACAGCAGCATCGACGCCGGGATCATGATCAGCGCGCCGACCGCCATCACGATCAGCCCGGTGACCATCGACTTCTTGTAGCCTATCCGCTCGATGATCTTGGCCGAGGGGATCGAGGCGACGAAATAGGCGATGAACCACACGCTCTCGATCAGCGTGGTCTGGGCATAGCTGAGCACCATGACGCTGCGCAGATGCGGCAGCAGCGTGCCGTTGATGACGGTGATGAACCCCCACATGAAGAAGAGCGTCGCGAGCATCGAGAGCGCGGCGCCATAGGGCGCGCTCGAGCCCGACGGGGCACCGGCACGGGGTGATACTGGAACGGCTGGCATGGGGTGGTTCTTCTCCTGGGAAGGCTTGTTCTCAGCGTGCGAGCGGCCAGCCGTCGCGCGTCCAGCCCAGCGGCTGGATGCGGAGCGTCGGCGTGCCTTTCGCGTGCGTATCATAAGCGTGGTAGACGATGTAATCCTGCTTGGGCTCGCGCAGGATCGCGACATGTCCCGGCCCGACGAAGCGCTTCGATGGATCGAGATCGGCATGGAGGACGCGCGTGCCGCCGCCCTCGGTCAGCTTCTTGCCCTCGCGGTCGAGATACGGCCCCTTGGGATCCTTCGACCGCCCGACCACGGTGTAGTAGGTGCTTTCGGCGCGCCGGCAGCAGAAATCGTAGGAGGCGAACAGATAATAGAATCCGGCTCGCCGGATCACGAACGGCGCCTCGACTGCGCCGGGGCTCGGCCGCCGGGCGATCGAATGCACCGTGGCGTCCCCAGCGGCACGTAGCCCGGTCCTGCGATCGAGCCGGACGAGCTTGAGCCCCGACCAGAAGCTGCCGAACGCCATCCACTGGCCGCCCTTAGGGTCGGCAAAGACGGCGGGATCGATCGCATTGAAGTCGTCGCCTTGGCCCGATGCGATCACCTGGCCCCGATCGGTCCACACGGGCTTTGCGAGCGAAGGGCTGGTCGCCAGACCGATCGCCGAGCGATTCTTCCCGAAGGTCGATATCGAATAATAGAGGCGGTATTCGCCCTGCGCGAAGACGATATCCGGCGCCCAGATGCCCCTTGCGCCCGGCACTGCGTCCTGCACCCAGCCCGGCATCTGCGCAAACACCGAGGGCGCCCGCGTCCAGTTCGCCAGGTCGCTCGATGTGCGGACATGTATCAGCCCTTCGCCTTGGCGCTCTTGGCTGGTGGTGAACACATAGTAGCGCGCGCCCTGTCGGATAATCGCAGGGTCGTGCGCCGGGGCGATATCGCCGGCAAGGCTGATTGGCGCGGGCTGCGCCGATGCCGGAGCGCCAGCGAACAGCGCGAGGGCAAAGCCCTGCATTACAGGGCAGCGCGCACGAGCAAGCACGGACGTCAGCACGTTTCAGCCCTCCCTCTCGCCCGCAGCATCATTGCCATTAGTCAGACAAAAATACGAAATACGCCGCGCGGCGCAAGCGCTTCGTCGTGCAGGATTGTTTGGCGGTCAAGTGCTTGTAATGGCTGATAAAGCAGCGCGATAGGCAGGCTGCTCCCCGCGCTTTGCCATCCGGCGAGGATTGATTGCGCACCCGCTGCGCATATAAGTCTGACTATTATTCGAATCGGAAGAGGATCGGTCATGGCGTTCAGGCTCGTGCAGTTTCGGGATGGTGCAGGCGCGCGGGGCGTCGCGGCGTTTCTCGAGAACGGCGCGGTGCGGCTGGACGGGGTGAGCACCACGTACGAGCTTGCGCTCGCCGCGATCCGCCAAAGCATCTCGCTCGAAGCCGCGGCGCGCGCGCGGGCAGGGGCACCCGTCGATCTCGCGGCGGCCGAGGGCGAAGGCCGGCTGCTCGGGCCGATCGACCATCCCGATCCCGCGCATTGCTACGTCACTGGTACTGGGCTCACCCATCTCGGCTCGGCCGAGGGGCGCGACAAGATGCACAAGGCGGCAGCTGGCGGCACGCTCACCGATTCGATGCGGATGTTCAATATGGGGCTCGAAGGCGGCAAGCCGACCGACGGCAAGCCCGGCGTCCAGCCGGAATGGTTCTACAAGGGCGATGGCTCGTCGCTGGTCGGCCCCGGCGAGCCCATGCCCTCGCCGCATTTCGCGCTCGACGGCAGCGAGGAGCCCGAGATCGCCGGCATCTATCTGATCGACGACCAGGGCCAGCCGCGCCGCCTCGGCTTCGCGCTCGGCAACGAATTCTCGGACCACATCATCGAACGCGGCAACTATCTCTGGCTTGCCCATTCGAAGCTGCGTCACGCCTCGCTCGGCGCCGAACTGCTCGTCGGCGAGTTGCCTGCGGATGTCCGCGGCACCAGCAAGATCGTCCGCAACGGCGAGACGATCTGGGAGAAGCCGTTTTTGTCGGGCGAGGCGAACATGTCGCACGCCATCGCCAATCTCGAGCATCACCATTTCAAATATGCGCTTTTCCGGCGCCCGGGCGATCTCCATGTCCATTTCTTCGGCACCGCGACGCTGTCTTTCTCCGACGGGGTCAAGACGCAGGAGGGCGACGTCTTCGAAGTCCTCGCCGCGCCGTTCACGCTGCCGCTGCGCAATGCGCTCCAGACCTTGCCGGAAGACGATGCGGGCCGCGTAATTCCGCTTTGAATCACCTGCAGACGTGAAGTTAACGAGATAAATCAGCCGCCGGCCCGTCGCGTCGGCACCAAAGAGGGGATGTTGGATGAAACAGTGGAAGCAGGGCCTGTTGTCGGTCGCGGCCACGATTACGATGGCCGCGCCGGCCCTTGCGCAGGCGCCGGTGCCGGTTACCGTCACGGTCGATACTGCCAAGGCGGGGCCCAGGATCGAGCCCGGCATCTACGGCCAGTTCGCCGAGCATCTCGGCCGCGGCATCTATGAGGGGCTGTGGGTCGGCACCGATAGCAAGATTCCCAACACCAACGGCTATCGCAACGACGTGCTGGCGGCGCTCAAGCACATCAAGGTGCCCGTGGTGCGCTGGCCGGGCGGCTGCTTCGCCGACGAATATGACTGGCGCGACGGCATCGGCCCCAAGGCAAAGCGCCCGGTCCGTATCAACCGCCACTGGGGCGGCGTGACCGAGGACAATGCCTTCGGCACCCACGAGTTCATGAACTATTCCGAGATGCTCGGCACCGACGCCTATGTCGCGGGCAATATGGGCTCGATGGGCCCGCGCGAGATGAGCCAGTGGGTCGAATACATGACCGCGGAGCAGGGCACGCTCGCCGAGGAGCGCAAGAAGAACGGCCGCGAAAAGCCATGGGCCGTCAAATATTTCGGCGTCGGTAATGAGACCTGGGGCTGCGGCGGCAGCATGCGTCCCGAATATTCGGCCGATCTCCACCGCCGTTATGCCGAGTTCGTCAACGCGCCCGCCGGCCAGCCCAAGATCGTCAAGGTCGCCAGTGGCGCCAATGCCAGCGACTATAATTTCACCGATGTGATGATGCGCCAGGCGCGCGATCGTATGAACGCGCTCAGCGTCCATTATTATACCCTGCCCACCGGCAAGTGGGACAAGAAGGGCGCCGCGACGGGCTTCAACGAAGACGAATGGGCCTCCACGTTGGGCCGCGCGCTGTTCATGGACGAACTGATCACCAAGCATGTCGAGATGATGGACAAGCACGATCCGCAGAAGAAGGTCGCGCTCTATGTCGACGAATGGGGCACGTGGTACGATCAGGAATCGGGCTCGACGCCGGGTTTCCTCTACCAGCAGAACAGCCTGCGCGACGCCGAAGTCGCGGCGCTGACGCTCAACATCTTCCACCGCCACACCGATCGCGTGAAGATGGCCAACATCGCCCAGATGATCAACGTCCTCCAGGCGATGATCCTCACCGACAAGGGCCGGATGCTGCTCACCCCGACCTATCACGTCTTCGACATGTACGTGCCGTTCCAGGGCGCCACGCCGTATGCCGCGGACGTGAAGGGCCCGACGTACGAGCGCGCGGGGTTCAAGGTGCCGATGGTCGACGTCTCCGCCGCGCGCGGCGCCGACGGCCGGATGTATCTGTCGCTCACCAACACCGATCCGAACAAGCCGGCGCGGGTGACGACCAACCTCAGCGGCAATGCCCGCGGCCGCATCCTGACCGGCCCGGCGATCGACACGCACAACACGTTCGATCGGCCGAACACGATCATGCCCGCGCCCTATTCGGCGCGCAGCCAGGGCGGCAAGCTGACCTTCGACTTGCCGGCCAAGTCGGTCGTCGTCGTCGCGGTCGACTGAGGTGCTGACGCGGCGGTTGTTCCTGGGTTCGGCGAGCGCATTGGCGCTCGCCGGCCCGGCCTTCGCCCGGGTCGCGGTTGACGAGAAGCCGATCAAGGCCCGGCCGCTGCCGCTCTCGGCGGTGCGGCTCGGGCCGTCGGTCTATCGCGACGCGGTCGACACCAACCGCCGCACTCTGCTGTCGCTCTCCCCCGAGCGGCTGCTTCACAATTTCTACAAGAGCGCTCGCCTGCCCACCAAAGGCGAAACCTATGGCGGCTGGGAAGCACGGGGGATCGCCGGGCATACGCTCGGCCATTATCTCTCCGCGCTGTCGCTGATGTATGCCCAGACCGGCGACGCCGCGGTGCGTGATCGCCTGCGCGGTACCATCGCCGAAATGGCGCGCATCCAGGCCGCGCACGGCGACGGCTATGTCGGCGGCACCACCGTCGAGCGCGACGGCAGGACGGTCGACGGCAAGATCGTCTTCGAGGAAGTGCGCAAGGGCGAGATCCGCAGCGGCGGGTTCGACGTCAATGGCGGCTGGGTGCCGCTCTACACCTGGCACAAGGTCCATGCCGGGCTGATCGACGCCGTGCGGCTCGGGGACGTGGACGCAGCAATGCCGGTGATGCTCGGCATGGCCGGTTATCTCGCGACGATCCTCGAAGGGCTCGACGAGGTGCAGATGCAGAAGCTGCTCGCCGCGGAGCATGGCGGGCTCAACGACAGCTATGCAGAGACCTATGCGCTGACCGGCAATCCGCGCTGGCGGCGGCTCGCCGAGCGGATCTATCACCGCAAGGTGCTGGCACCGTTGGCGGCGGGCAAGGACGATCTTCCCGGCCTCCACGCCAACACCCAGATCCCCAAGCTGATCGGCCTGGCCCGGCTCTATGAGCTGACCGGCGAACAACGCCATGCCGATGCCGCGCGCTTCTTCCACCGCACCGTCACCCAGCATCACAGCTACGTCATCGGCGGCAACAGCGAGCGCGAGCATTTCGGCGCGCCCAACCAGATATCGACTCGGATCACCGAGCGCACCTGTGAGGCGTGCAACAGCTACAACATGCTCAAGCTCACTCGCCATCTCTATGGCTGGGAGCCGGATCCGGCGCTTTTCGACACGTACGAGCGAATCCATATCAACCATCTGCTCGCGCACCAGGATCCGGGCACCGGGCAGTTCGTCTATTTCATGCCGCTGAGCGCTGGCGCGCGGCGCACCTATTCGACGCCCGAGGACAGCTTCTGGTGCTGCGTCGGCTCGGGGCTCGAAACCCATTCCAAGCATGGCGAAAGCATCTACTGGCACGACGAGACGACGCTGTTCGTCAACCTGTTCATCCCCTCGACCGCCGAGTGGAAGGAGCGGGGGCTCAAGGTCGCGCTCGATACGCGCTTCCCGTTCGGCGAGACCGTCACGCTCACCGTGACCCAGGCGCCGCGCGACCCCGTTGCGGTCAACATGCGCGTTCCCGGTTGGTGCGCGACGCCGGCCCTGCGGCTTAACGGCGAGAATGCTCCGATCCAGGGCGGCAGCCGTTACGCCACGGTCTACAGGAAGTGGAAGGTTGGAGACCGGATCGAGCTTGATTTGCCGATGCGGGTGCGCGCCGAGGCGACGCCCGATGACTCGCGGATGGTCGCCTGGCTGCATGGGCCGATCGTGCTGGCCGCAGATCTCGGCCCCGCCGACAAGCCGTTCGACGGGCCCGTGCCGGCGCTGGTGATCGGCGACACGATGGCCACGCTCGAGGCCGAAAATCCCGCCGAGCATCGTTTCCGGCTTCCCGATGCGCGGCCTGCGCCGCTCTCGATGGTGCCCTTCTTCCGTCAGTATGATCGTCGCACCGCGGTCTATTTCCCGCGCTTCACCGCCGCCGAATGGAAGGCGGAGGAAGCAAGCTTCCGCGCCGAGAGCGCCACGCGCGCCAAGCTCGCCAAGCGCACCGTCGACGTGATCCAGCTGGGCGAGATGCAGCCCGAGCGCGACCACGACTATCGCTCGAACCACAGCGACCTGTTCTCCTGGGGCGGCCGAAGCGCGCGCCAGCTTCCCTGGGGCACCGGCAATTATCTCGAAATCACCCTCGCGGTGCGCCCCGGCCCGATGCTGCTCAGCGTGCTCTATTGGGGCGAGGAGGTGGCCAAGAATTTCGACATATCGATCGATGGCACGCGCATCGCCAACGAACGCCGCGCGGCGCCGCCCGAGAAGCGCTTCGTCACCGTCGACTATCCGATCCCTGAAGCGCTCAGCCGCGGCAAGGACCGCGTCACTATCCGCTTCGAGACCAAGGGCACCGACGCCTTTATCTACGAAGCCCGCACGCTGGAGGCCAAATGAGTCTCACTCGCCGCCATGCCCTCGCGCTGCTCGCCGCCACCCCGGTCGCCGCCCAGGCCCGCTCTCCGCGTAACTTTCGTTACCTTGCCCCGCGTCCACCGATGGGCTGGAACAGCTGGGACAGCTTCGCAGCGACGATCAACGAGGAGCAGGCTCGCGCCAACGCCGCGGTGATGGCCTCCAAGCTGCTCCCGCACGGCTACGACATCTTCACCGTCGACATCCAATGGTACGAGCCCGGCGCCACCGGCTTCGACTATCGCGTCGGCGTCGAGCTGGCGATGGACGCCAACGGGCGGCTGCTCCCCGCGCTCAATCGCTTCCCCTCGGCCGCGAAGGGCAGGGGCTTCAAGCCGCTCGCCGACTATGCCCACCGCCTCGGCCTCAAGTTCGGCATCCACCTGATGCGCGGCGTCCCGCGGCTGGCGGCCGACCGCAACCTGCCGATACTCGGGGCCAGGCATCGTTGCGGCGACATCGCGGACCGCGTCAACATCTGCACCTGGAACTCCGACATGTACGGCGTCGACATGTCCAAGCCCGGCGCGCAGGCCTATTACGACAGCGTCTTCAAGCTGATCGCGTCCTGGGGCATCGACTTCGTCAAGGTCGACGACATCTCGCGCCCTTATCATCGCAACCAGCCCGAGATCGAGGCGATCCGCCGCGCGATCGACCGCAGCGGCCGGCCGATGGTGTTGAGCCTCTCGCCCGGCGAGACTGCGCTCACTGCCGCCACGCACGTCGCCGAACACGCAAACCTCTGGCGGATCAGCGACGATTTCTGGGACGAATGGAAGCTGCTGTTGTCGCAGTTCAAACGCCTCGCCGACTGGGCGCCGCACCTGCGCCCCGGTGCCTGGCCCGATGCCGACATGCTCCCGCTCGGGCTGCTCGCGATGGGCAAGCGCCGCACGCGCTTCACCCCCGACGAGCAGCGCACGATGATGACGCTCTGGTCGATCGCCCGCTCGCCGCTGATCATGGGCGGCGACCTGCGCGCGCTCGATGCCGACACGCTTGCGCTGCTCACCAATGACGAGGTGCTTCGGGTCAACCAGCACGGCAGCGAAGCGCGGCAACTCTTCCGCACCGGCAACCAAGTCGCTTGGACTTCGCGCGATGGCGATGCGCGCTATCTCGCGCTGTTCAACGTCGGCGAGACCGCGGACGAGGTCGCTGCCGACCTGACGGCGCTGGGCATTTCGGGCAAGGCGCGGGTCCGCCACCTGTGGGCGGGCAGCGACTTGCCCGATGCCCGTGGCCGCATTGCAGTCACGCTGCCGGCGCACGGTTCCGCGCTATACCGCGTGCGCTGAGGCGAAACCCTCTCCCCGAAAGGGGAGAGGGTAGGATCGTCTTTACGAAGCCTTGCCCGGCGGGGTCGGCGCCTTGCTCTCGGTGCCGTTGCACTCGCCGGTGCGGCGCGCTTCCATCTTCATGTTCATCGTGTGCGCCGACGCCGGCTGGCCGGGGATGCCCGCGCTCTTGCTGGTCATCGCGAGCTGGAAATTGTCGCTGGCGAACTTGCCGTCCATCGTCATGTCGATGGTCATGCCGCTGCTCTTGCACTGCATCTTGGCGTCGAGCTTGCCGTCGGCCATGGTGAACTTCTCGTAGGTGCAGTCCTTCTGGGCGCCGCCCGCGAAGAAGTCCGCTGCGGGCTTCTTGGCCTGCTCCGGCGTCAGGCAGCTTGCGAAGGGCGTGGCGGTGCCCATCGCGCTCTTCATCTGCGCGGCAGCCTCGGGGGGCATGCCCGGGATTTCCATGCTGAGAATGGTCGCGCTGCCTTCCCAGCGGCCCGGCGAGAGCTGCGGCGCGGCGCCGCTTGCTGCGACCTGGTTGGCAACTTCCTCGACGCTGGCATTGGTCGCTTCGACCTTCGAGCCCGAATTGCACGCGGCAAGCGCCAGCGGCGCGAGCAAAAGCAGCTTCTTCATCCAGATACTCCCTGTTGTGGTCCGCATAGAAACGCTGCGGAGCCGTAACAGTTGCACGTTAACTACATTGTGTAATTAACTGTAATAATTGCTATAATTATGACATTTCCCAAATTATTTCATTGCAGCGAAGGGGCGGGGGCCAGTACGCGCGTCCGCGCGCTCAGAACAGCATCGCCAGGCACCGAAGCGCCCGGCCGGCGCTTCGAGCGCCGGCCGATGTCGAACCCACCCCTTATCCTCCCCCCCGGTAGGGAGGGGAATAGGGTCTCAGTGATTGTGCCGCGGCACCCCGAAGGTCTGCGCCAGCTTCTGGTACTTGACTGCCGGCTCGAGCACCGCGCCGCTCTCTGCCTGGCCGACCACGGCGCGCTGCATCTCCTGCCAGGGCGTCTGGCTCGCCGGGAAGGCGAAGCCGCCCGCGGCTTCCAGCGCCTTGCGCCGCTCGGCCAGTTCTTCGTCGGAAATCAGCATGTTCGCGGTCCCCTTGCGCAAATCGATCCGCACCCGATCCCCGGTCTGCAGCAGCGCAAGCCCGCCGCCCGCCGCCGCCTCGGGCGAGGCGTTGAGGATCGAGGGACTGCCGCTCGTCCCCGATTGCCGCCCGTCGCCGATGCACGGAAGCGCGCCGACGCCCTTCTGGATCAGCTGCACCGGCGGGCGCATGTTGACCACTTCGGCGGCGCCCGGATAGCCGATCGGCCCCGCCCCGCGCATGATCAGCAGCGTGGTCTCGTCGATCCCCGTCGCGGGATCGTCAATGCGGTGGTGATAGTCTTCGGGTCCGTCGAACACCACGACCGGCCCTTCGAATGCGTCGGGATCGGCCGGATCAGAGAGATAGCGCGCGCGGAATTCGGGCGAGATCACGCTCAGCTTCATGATCGCGCTGTCGAACAGATTGCCGCGCAGCACCGAGAAGCCCGCAGCGTCCTTGAGCGGCGCATCGAAGCGGCGGATCACTTTCTCGTCCTCGATCGCCACGTCGCGGCAATTGTCACCGATGCTGCGCCCGTTGACGGTCAGCGCGTCCTCGAGGATCAGCCCCTGGCGCATCAACTCGGCGACCACTGCGGGCACGCCGCCCGCGCGATAATAATCCTCGCCAAGATATTCGCCTGCCGGCTGGAGGTTGACCAGCAGCGGCACGTCGCGGCCATGCGCCTGCCAATCGTCGAGGTCGAGCTCGACGCCGATATGCCGGGCGATCGCGTTCAAGTGGATCGGCGCATTGGTCGATCCGCCGATCGCCGAATTGACGCGGATCGCGTTGAGGAACGCCGCGCGCGTCAGCACGTCGCTCGGCTTGCGGTCGGCATGGACCATCTCGACGATCTGGAGCCCGGTGCGATACGCCGATTCCTGACGATCGCGATACGGCGCCGGGATCGCCGCCGATCCGGGCAGCGACATGCCCAGCGCCTCGGCTAGGCTGTTCATCGTCGATGCCGTGCCCATCGTGTTGCAGAAGCCTGTCGACGGTGCCGAGCTGGCGACAAGCTTGATGAAGCCCTGGTAATCGATCTCGCCCGCCGCGAGCAGCTCACGCGCCTTCCACACGATCGTGCCCGATCCGGTGCGCTCGCCCTTGTGCCAGCCATTGAGCATCGGGCCGACCGAGAGCGAGATCGCGGGAATGTTCACCGTCGCCGCCGCCATTAGGCAGGCCGGGGTGGTCTTGTCGCAGCCGGTGGTGAGCACCACGCCGTCGATCGGATAGCCGTAGAGCGTCTCGACCAGCCCGAGATAGGCGAGGTTGCGGTCGAGCCCCGCGGTGGGGCGCTTGCCGGTCTCCTGGATCGGGTGGACCGGAAATTCGATCGCGATCCCGCCCGCCTCACGGATGCCCTCACGGATGCGCTCTGCAAGGACGAGATGGTGGCGATTGCACGGCGAAAGGTCGCTGCCGGTCTGCGCGATGCCGATGATCGGCCGGCCCGACTGGAGCTCGTCGAGGCTGATCCCGAAGTTCATGTACCGCTCGAGATACAGCGCGGTCATGTCGGCGTTGGACGGATCGTCGAACCAGGCGCGCGAACGAAGCTTGCCGGGCGAGGTAGTGATATCTTGGGTCATGTCGCTTCGTCTGGGCCCTACGCGAGTGTTCTGATTAGTCAGACTATTGGCAAGGAAGTCGTGATTCCACAAGCGAGAAGGATCTTGCTTGTAAGGGCGGATGGCGCCGACCGCGGAAAGTGTGTTGCCGATCGGCCACGCTATCCAACCGTTCGCCGATGGGAACGTTCTCAGGCTGACATGGGATTGACAGAGAGATCCAAAGCGCCTCTTGACATCGTTGTCGGACGGGCCTTTTAGCTCGCAACAATATGTAACCGGTTACAATCCGGCCAGGAGAGGGACGAAGCATGTACCCGGGCGGCAATCGGGCAGCTCCCAGCGAATTAATTCGGCGAGAGGCCGGCAGACGCGATTCCTGCGATCCCCACGGGTTTGCAGGGCTGCGCAGCGCCCGCTCGCAGTATCGATCCAGACATTTCAGAGGCTTGCGCATTGAGCGCGGCGGACACGCAACGCAGCGGCGCTGACGTGCGTTCCCCGGCAATCGCAACGGCCGATCACCGGCCCCGGCGGGCCGACAAAAGCATAAAAGTACGCAGAAGGGACAGACACATGACGATCAAAAAGGGCACCAGCTTCCGGGCCTATCTGGCCGCAGCGACGATGCTGGCGGGAGGCGCAACGATGCTGCCGGCGCCGGCAGCCGCGCAGGTCACCACCGGCTCGATCCGCGGCCAGGTCACCGGCGCCGACGGCGCAGCCGCCGGTGGCGCGCAGATCACTGCGCGCAACACCGGAACCAACCAGACCTATCGCGCGACCAGCGCCGCCGACGGCCGTTACACGCTCAATGGCCTGCGCCCGGGCTCGTACGAAGTCATCGCCACGGCGGGCGACCAGACCGTCAGCGAGACCGTGACGCTCGGCATCGGCCAGTCGGCGTCGCTCGATCTCGCTGTCGGCGCGGAAGTCGCCGCGGGCGTGGATGAGGGTGGCGGCGAGATCGTCGTGGTGGGCTCGCGTCTTGCCGAGACGCGCACCAGCGAAGTCGCGACGAACGTGTCTCAGGACCAGATCCGCACCCTGCCGCAGACCGACCGTAACTTCCTGTCCTTCGCTGCGCTCGCCCCTGGGGTGCGCTTCAATGACAGCGAGACCAACAAGGGCATCCAGTCGGGTGCGTCGACCGCCAGCCAGGTCAACGTGTTCATCGATGGCGTCAGTCTCAAGAACAAGCTGCGCGAGGGCGGCATCGCCGGCCAGCAGAACAGTCGCGGCAATCCGTTCGGCCAGCTCGCCGTGCAGGAATTCCGCGTGCTGACCCAGAACTACAAGGCCGAATATGAGCAGGCTGGCTCGGCGATCGTCACCGCGATCACCAAATCGGGCACCAACGAGTTCCACGGTGAGGCGTTCGGCCAGTACACGGACAAGTCACTGACTCAGAAATCCTATCTCGACGTGCGCAATAACCGTCCTGAGCCGGCCTTCGAGCGCAAGCAGTACGGCGTCTCGCTTGGCGGTCCGATCATCAAGGACAAGCTGTTCTTCTTCCTCGCCTACGAGGGCAATGACCAGGATCGCGCGTTCAACGTCGACAGCACTGGCGATGCCGATTCGGTGGCGGAGTTCCAGCGGTTCTCCGGTCGCCAGCTCTCTGAGTTCGAGGGAGCGTTCGTCAGTCCGTTCCGCAGCGATTTCTACTTCGGCAAGCTGTCGCTGACCCCCGACGAGCGCAACACGGTCGACCTGTCGTTCAGCCGCCGCCAGGAAACCGACATCCAGGGTTTCGGCGGTAACACGGCGTATGATTATGCCGAGAACAAGCGCAACAAGGTCGACACCTATCTGTTCAAGTGGACCCATAACGCCGACAATTTCACCAATGAGTTCAGCGCGAACCTCGTTGATTATATCTTCAACCCGACGTCGCTGAATCCCGGCCTGCCGGGCTTCGAATATTCCGGCGTGATCCTGTACGGCGGCCGCGATTCGACGCGTCGTGAGAGCCAGCTCAGCCACACGCTGCGCAATGATCTGACCTATACCGGCTTCGAAGGTCATGCGATCAAGGTCGGCGCGCGCGTCGAGATCACCGATATCGATTTCGACAACCAGAACCTGATCCAGCCGCGCTACATCTTCCGACGCGAGCCCCAGAACAATCTCAACTTCTCCTTCCCGGCCGAAGCGCGGCTCGGTTTGGGTAGCGGACTGGTCCAGGGCTCGAACACCCAGATCGGTCTCTATGTCCAGGACGATTGGGACGTGACCGATCGGCTGCAGCTCAATCTCGGCGTTCGCTGGGACTATGAGACCAACGGCTTCAACAATGGCTATCGCACGCCCGCGAATGCTGCGGCGGCGCTCCGCGCGCTTCCCTCGACGCCGTATTTCAATCCCGAGAACTACATTACCGACGGCAGCGACCGTAGTCCTTTCGCCGGGGCAATCGCGCCGCGCTTCGGCTTCTCATGGGATCTCAACGGCGATCGCTCGACGGTGATCTTCGGCGGCGCTGGCCGCTATTACGATCGCAACAACTTCAACAACACCGTCGACGAGCTTTCGCGCACGATCAACCCGGTGGGCGTGTTCCGCTTCTCGACCGATGGCGCGCCGCGCGGCGGCCTGCCGACGATCGTTTGGAACCCTTCCTATCTCACCAGGGAAGGCCTGCTCGCACTGCGCGCCAGCGCGGCCGGCGCGGGCAATCCCGAGTTGTTCGCGGTCAAGAACAACGCCAAGCCGCCAGTCAACGACCAGATCAGCTTGGGCGTCCGCCAGCGGATCGGGATCTTCCAGGCCTCGGTCACCGGATCGTATCAGCGCGGCCGCAATGGCTACACGCACCTGTTCGCCACCCGCAACAACAACGGGCTCGGCGGCTGCTGCAACACCGCGCCGCTGGCACCCTTCGGCTATGCCAATGCGCTGATCGGCTATGACGGGCTCGACACCCGCTACAAGGCGCTCTTCGTCACGCTCGACAAGAACTATACCGAGGCGTCGGGCTGGGGCATCAACATCGCCTACACGCTGTCCAAGGGCGAGCAGAATGGTGGCGATCTGTTCAGTCTCGATCAGATCACCCCGGACGATTATGGCTGGCGTCCGCGTAACGGCGACGAGCGTCATCGTCTCGTGATCTCGGGGATCGTCGATTTGCCGCTCGGCCTGCAATTCTCGACGCTCACCACTTTGGGCAGCGGCGAGGCATTCCGGGTGACCGACGAGACCAACGGTGCCGATTCGGGCTTCAACCGCTTCACCGCTTCGTATCCGGACAAGAACTGCATCGGCGGCGTGTTCGCCTATTGCGAAGTCAATCTGTCGCTGGCGAAGAAGTTCAAGCTGTTCGGCGGCCATCAGGTCGAGGCTGCGGTCGATCTGCTCAACGCCTTCAACAACAAGAACTTCGCCGGATTCGACGACAGCTTCAACGACACGATCGATCCCGCAACTGGAAATGCAGTCAACCCGCTCGATCCGCCTTTGATCGGTCGTGATCTGCTGACCCTGCCGCGGCGCGTCCAGTTCCGTCTGGGCTACCGCTTCTAAAGAGCCCTCCCCGGCGGGGCGCCTTACCCTTTGTGCGCTCCGCCCCTTTCGCGGCGGCATGGACTTGCCTAGGCTTGGCCCATGCCGCCGCTTCTTCTTGAGATCTGCGTCGACGATCCCGCGGGAATAGCAGCCGCAATCGCCGGCGGTGCCGATCGCCTCGAATTGTGCTCGGCGCTCGAACTCGGCGGGCTGACGCCCTCCGCCGCGCTGCTCGGCCACGCGGTGCGCAGCGGCTGCCTTGTCCATGCGATGATCCGTCCGCGCGCCGGCGGGTTCGTGCTGGGCCAAGGCGAGGAAGCGCTGATGGTCGAGGAGATCCGCCTCGCGCTAGGCCAGGGCGCTGCGGGCGTGGTGATCGGCGCGCTCCGCCCCGATCGCACGCTCGACCGCGATGCGCTTGCACGCTTCCGCGATGCTGCGGGCGAGGCGACGCTCGTCCTCCATCGCGCGATCGACCTCACCCCCGATCCGGTCGCCGCGGTCGGTGAGGCCGCAGCGCTTGGCTATGACAAGATCCTCAGCTCCGGCGGCGCGCCGACTGCCGTCCAGGGCATGGCGACGCTTGCCGCGATGGTTGCCGCGGCCGGTACGCGCATTTCGATCATCGCCGGCTCCGGGGTGACCCCGGGCAATGTCGGGCAATTGGTCGCCGGGACCGGGGTCCGCGAAGTCCATGGCTCGGCCAGCATGTCCGGCCCGGACCCCGACGCTGCGGCCGTGCGGCTCGGCTTCGCCAGCGGACCGCGCCGCGCGACCAATCATGGCATTGTGGCGGGGCTGCGCGCCGCGCTTGCAGGAGGAACAGCATGAACGAAGCGATCTCGCGCCGCGGTGCGCTCGGCTTGGGCGCGACCGTCGCCCTCGCGGCGAGCGGCGCGGCGGCCAGTGAAGCCGACCCCGTCGCCATCGTCTCGACCTGGGATTTCGGCAAGGCCGCCAATGCTGCGGCGCTCGCCCGCTTGAACGCGGGCGGCACCGTGCTCGACGCGGTCGAGGCGGGCGCGCGCGTGCCCGAGGCCGATCCGACCAACCATTCGGTCGGCTATGGCGGCTATCCCGACCGCGACGGCCACGTCACGCTCGACGCGATCCTGATGGATGAGGACGGCCGTGTCGGCGCGGTCGCCGCGCTGGAGGATGTCGTGCACGCCATCTCGGTCGCGCGGCTGGTGATGGAGAAGACCCCGCACACCCTGCTCGTCGGCGAAGGCGCCACGCGTTTCGCGCTCCAGCAGGGCATGCAGCGTACCAAGCTGCTCACGCCAGAGGCAGAGAAGGCGTGGCGCGAATGGCTCAGGACCGCGCGCTACCGGCCCGTCGCCAATAGCGAGAACCTTCCCGGCCCGCCCGGATCGGCGCTCAACCACGACACGATCGGCATCCTTGCGCGCAGCCGCGACGGGCATCTGGCCGGAGCCTGCACGACGTCTGGCATGGCGTTCAAGCTGCGCGGCCGCGTCGGCGATTCGCCCCAGGCGGGCAGCGGGCTGTTCGTCGAAAGGGGCGTGGGCGGCGCGACATCGACCGGGGTCGGCGAGGAAGTTACTCGCATCGCCGGCACCGCGCGCGTCGTTGCTTCGATGCGTGCAGGGCTTTCGCCGCAGGCGGCGTGCGAGGAAGCCGTCCGGCACATTGCCCGTCTGCGCGGCGACGCGATCAAGGGCATGCAGGTCGGCTTCCTCGCACTCGGGCAGGACGGCAGCGTCGGCGCTTTTGCGCTGCTCCCCGGCTTCACTTATGCAGTCACTCGCCATTCGGGAGCGGCCGAAGTGCTGCCCGCCAAGAGCCTGTTCGCGGCCTAGCCCAGCCAGCCGCCCACGAACCCCGCCATCTTGAGCCCGCGGCGGATCGCGGGTTCGCCATGCATGTGGCGCCAGACGAAGTCGTTCCGGTAATTGGCGGCCTGGAGCAGGATCGGCCCCTGGTCGATACCGAGATAATCGTCGTCGACCCAACCCTTCACCGGATCGACCGAACCCTTTTCTGGCTGCACGTCGGTATATTTGAAGCTCGGGTTGAACGAGTCGAAGAAGCCGTATTTCCCGTACAGCCGATCACCATGCTCGCGGCGCAGCGCCTGTGCGCAGGGGATGACGATCTCAGGCGCAAAGGGCAGGGAACCGAGCGCCGCAGTCGGCGCCAGCGTGCCGTCGTCGCGCTCGTCGGGCTGGCCGAGCGGCCCGCGCGCGGCATAGCCGAAGAATTCGCGCGTCTCGCCCTTGAACGGCAGCCGGTGGTCGCCGGGACCGTCACAGGCGGTGATCCCCCAGACATCCTTAGACCAGCCGTCCCAGCGCTGCGGATTGGCCGCGCAATAGGCTCGGTTGGCATAAGTCGAGCGGCGGCTGTTTTCGAAATAGTCGAACCCGGCTTCGCGCATCGTCGCGTCCTGAATGCCGCGGAAGTCGATCCATATCTGGCTGTATTGGTGGCCGAACATCGGCGCGAAGGCGAGGTGGCGGGTGGGGCCTTCACCGCGCCAGGATTTGGGGTAGCTGGAAGTCCAGACTTGCCAACTGTCGGCGGGCAACGGATGTTGTGGTGCGCCTAGGCCCAGCACATAGACGCACATGCCCTCGTTCATGCCGGTCCAGTTGGCCGGGATCAGCCCAGTTTCGGGGTGCCAGCCCATCGACACCGGCTTACGCCCGTCGCTGCGGAAGAAGTTCCAGTCGGCGCGGGCATAGATCGCCTGGGCGCGGCTGCGTATTTCGGCTTCTGATTCGTCGTGGCGATCGTAGTAGCGGCCGGTGAACAGCACTCCCATCAGAAGCAGGCAGGTATCGACGCTGGAGAGCTCGACCTGCCGGAAGCGGTGCCCGGTCTCCATGTCGAGGAAATGGTAGAAGAAGCCCTTGTGGCCCGCGGTGCCGCTCGTCTGGGGGCCCTGCGGCGCGTTCCACAGGAAGCGCAGCGTGGTGAGGGTCAGGTCGCGGGCCTCCGCACGCGTGCACCAGCCGCGCTCGACGCCGACCGCATAGGCCGTGAGCGCGAAGCCGATCGAGGCGATCGAGCAGAAGCTCGGCGTCGGCCAGCGATCGGGGACGAGCCCGTTCTTGCGGTTCACCGTATCCCAGAACCAGCGGAAGGTCCGCTCCTCGATATCCTCGTAGAAGGCGGGCAGGCTGTTGCCCGCGGGCGCGCCGCCGGGCCGCGCTACCGGCGTGCAGGCGGGCAGGGCCGTCACCGCGGCGAGCAGCGACGAGCGGTTAAGCAGGGTACGTCGATCGATCATCTTGTCCTCAGATTGCCTAGGCGGCCCCGGTTCGGGCGGCAGTGGTCGCGCGGGCCACAAGCTCCGGCGCATGAAGCTCGATCGGTGCGCCCGGGCCCTTGCCTTCGAGCATGTCGATCAGCCGCGAGACCGCGCGCGCGCCGATCTCGGCGATCCGCACCTGGATCGTAGTAAGCGCGAGGTAGCGCGCCAGCGGCACGTCATCGAAGCCGGCGACGGCAATATTCTCGGGCACGCGCTTGCCGGCCTGCCGCAGCGCGTGGAGGCAGCCGATCGCCATCATGTCGTTGGCGGCGAACACCGCGTCGCAGGGCTCGCCGCTGGCCAGGATTGCCAGCGCCGCGGCTTCACCCGCCGCCTCGTTGAAGTCGCCCGCGATCACGCGCACCGGCATGTCGGGGGCCAGTTCGGCGAGCGCGTCGCGAAAGCCCTCCAGCCGCTCGCGTGCATCGACATTGCCCTCGGGGCCGGCGATGTGGACGATATGGCGATAGCCGCGCTCTAGCAGGTGGCGGACCATCGCCAGCGCGCCGGCGCGATTGTCGAGCCGCAACGCGGGGCGCGACGCGATCTCGCCCGGCGCGTTGATCAGCACCGCCGGGAGCGCGGCGGGCAGCGCTTGCGCGAGCGCCTCCGGTGGGATGTGCGGCGCCATCACCAGCAGCCCGTCGACGCGCCCGCGCATCGCACGAAGTGCCTCGGCCGCCTGTTCGCTGTCGTCGTGCATGTTCGAGAGCAGCAGGAGGTATCCGCGCCGGCTCGCCTCGCGATCCATCCCGCGCACGCATTCGGAGAAGAACTCGCCATGCAGGTCGGGGAGCACCACGCCGATCGCATGCGCGCGCGCCAGGCTCAGGCTGCGCGCGCCGGCATGGGGCACATAGCCCAGCTCCTTGGCGGCGGCGACGATCCGCTCGCGGGTCTCGCCGCGGACATTGTTGAGGCCGTTGAGCGCGCGCGACACCGAGGCGACCGATACTTCGGCGCGGCGGGCGACATCGCGGATGGTGGCCTCTCCCATTTTGCTCCTGCTGTTTCCGGTCCCACGCATCTTTCCTACGTTTCAGACCGCAAGGGCGATTGCAATCCTCGCCCGGCACACGTTATGTAACCGGTTACGGAACCCCGCGCCAAGCAAAAAGATTGTGCAGCGGCACCGTCGATATTCTGGCGCGTTCGGATCGAGCGCGCCGAGCAGGGAGGGATAGAACATGTTCGACACCAAGATTTCGCGACGCGCGGCGCTGATGGGTGCAGGCGCGGTCGCGGCTTGGGTCTCCAGCCCGGCGCGCGCGCTGTTCCAGGCGGCCGCCCGGCTGCCGGTCCCCGCGTTCATCGACGGCCTTGTCGCCCAGATGACGATCGCCGAAAAGGCGGGACAGCTGACGATCATGCCCGCGGCCTGGGCCGGCGGCGTTGCGGTCGCGCTCAATCCCGCCGGCAACGGCCCCGGCTTCGACCAGCAGCTCGAAGAAGTGCGCCAAATGCAGATCGCTGGCGTGTTCAACGGCAACGGTGCCGAAATGGCGCGGCGGATGCAGACTGCTGCGATGAAGGAATCACGGCTCAAGATCCCGCTGATCTTCGCTGCCGACATTATCCACGGCCACCGCACGATCTTCCCGGTGCCGGTGGGCGAGGCGGCGAGCTTCGATCCCGATCTTGCCGAGCGCACCGCGCGGATGGCGTCGTACGAAGGCGCCGCGTCCGGCATCGACTGGACCTTCGCGCCGATGGTCGACATCGCGCGTGACCAGCGCTGGGGCCGCGGGATGGAAGGCGCCGGCGAAGATGTCCATCTCGGCAATTTGATGGCGGCTGCGCGTGTCCGCGGCTTCCAGCGCAAGGATCTAAAGGCGCTCGATTCGATGATGGCCTGCGCCAAGCACTTCGCCGCCTATGGCGCGGCCGAGGCGGGGCTCGATTATAATACCGTCGATGTCTCCGAGCGCACGTTGCGCGAAATCTATTTCCCCCCGTTCCAGTCCGCGCTCGGCGAAGGCGCGATGACCTTCATGGCCGCGTTCAACGAATTGTCGGGGGTTCCGGCCACCGGCAATGAATGGCTGATGCGCGGCGTGCTGCGCCAGGAATGGGGTTTCGAAGGCTTCGTCGTCTCCGATTACACCGGCGACATGGAAATGATCGACCACGGCTTCGCCAAGGATTCGCGCGAGGCGGCCAAGCTTGCCTTCCTGGCGGGCGTCGACATGAGCATGACCAGCGGCTTCTATCGCAAGCACCTGCCCGAGTTGGTCGAGGCGGGCGAAGTGCCGGTGGCGCGCGTCGATGAATCGGTGCGGAAGGTGCTGGCGATCAAGGCGGCGCTCGGGCTGTTCGACGATCCGTTCCGTCGCATCGACGTCAAGCGCGAGAAAGCGCGCTCGCGCACCAAGCCGGCGCAGGCGCTGGCGCGCGAGGCGGGACGCAAGTCGATCGTGCTGTTGAAGAACGACGGCGACCTGCTGCCGCTGCCCAAGTCGGGCAAGAAGATCGCAATCATCGGCCCGTTCGCCTCGGGCAAGCACGACCTCAACGGGCCGTGGGTGGTCTATGGCAGCAACGACTACGCCATCGACCTTGCAGAGGGTGTCCGGGGCGCAGTGACCGACAAGGCCAGCGTCACGGTGACCGCAGGCTCTGGTGTTGACGAAGTGCTGCCGGGCGGGATCGACGCCGCAGTCGCCGCCGCGCAGGCTGCAGATGTCGTGCTGCTCGCGATCGGCGAGAGCGAGAACATGTCGGGCGAGGCGCAGTCGCGCGCCGAGATCGTCGTGCCGCCCGCGCAGCAGGTGCTCGCCGAAGCCGTCGCCGCGACCGGCAAGCCGGTGGTCGTCGTGCTCAAGAACGGCCGTTCGCTGGCGTTGCAGGGTGCGGTGGCGGATGCGCCGGCGATCCTCGTCACCTGGTTCCTCGGCACCGAGAGCGGCAACGCCACTGCCGATGTGCTGTTCGGCGACTACAGCCCCTCGGGCCGCCTGCCGTGCAGCTTCCCGCGCTCGCCGGGCCAGCAGCCTTATTATTACGCGCACAAGCCCACTGGCCGGCCCAATCCGTCCGACGACAAGCTCGAGCCGTACAAGGCGCATTACCGGGGCATGCCCAACAAGGCGCTCTATCCGTTCGGCCACGGGCTGACCTATGGCAGAATCGAATATTCCGGGCTCAAGGCAGCGCCGAGCCTGGCGTGGGACGGCGAACTGACGGTGAGCGCGACGATCACCAACCGCGGCGCCCGCGCGGCGGAGGAAGTCGTCCAGCTCTACATCCGCGACCGCACCGCGAGCATCACCCGCCCGGTCCGCGAGTTGAAGGCCTTCCGCAAATTGAAGCTTGCGCCGGGTGCGTCGGAGACGGTGACCTTCAAGCTCAGCCGTGCGCTGCTGATGTTCATCGGCCGCGATAACAAGCCCACCGTCGAGCCGGGCACCTTCGACGTCTGGATCGCGCCGTCGGCCGAAGCCGAGGGCGTCCACGCCCAGTTCGAGTTGATGGCCTGAATCAATCCTCCCCCGGAGGGAGAGGGGGACCGCGAAGCGGTGGAGGGGTAGCTCTCCACGAGCGTCATAGCCTGAGGCGCGCTACCCCTCCGTCAGCTTCGCTGCCACCTCCCCCTCCGGGGGAGGATTTGTCATCGCGCCAGCCCCTTCAAAATCCGCGCATGCGCGCCCTTGCCCAGCGGGTTGAGCAACATCACCGCGCACGACAGTATTAGCGCGCCCAGCGGCACCAGTGCGATCGTCCAGCGCATCGCCGCCAAGGTTGCCTCGCTCTGTGCCTGGTTGGCGACATAGCCCGCGCTGTCGAAGCCCAATCCGAGGATCGCGGTCGCCACGCCGATCGCGACGCGCTGGAGCAGCGCCGCCATGCCGAACACCGCGCCCTCGACGCGCAAGCCGGTCGCTTGCTCACCATATTCGATCGTGTTGGGCAGCATCGCCCAATAGGCGAAATGCAGCCCGACGATCAAGGCCTGCATCCCCACCAGGAACAGCTGCATCGCAAGCGGAGTCGCCATGTGCACCTTCGCGAACAGCGTGAGCCCGGCCATGCACGCGCATGCCGCGACGAACCACAGCGCCCGCGTCCCAAGCCAGCGCTGGAGCAGCATCCACAAGGGCACCGCCAGGCCGCTCACCACGCCCATCCACGCCAGCGCGCTCTGCCCGGCATCGTCGCTGCCGAGGAAATATTTGAAGTAATAGAGCACCGACTTGTTGAGCATGGTCACCGCGACGATCATCGCCATCATCGCGAGGTTGAGCGTCACGAACGCGCGGTTGGCGGCGAGGCTGGCGAGGCTCGCGCGCACCGAGGGCGGGGCAGGGGCGGCGGGCACCGCATCCTCGCGATAGGTCGCGCCGACCAGCACCAGGATCCCCGTCCCGAGCACCGCGAACAGCACCGCGGCCCATAGATAGCCCTGCGCCGCGACGGCATCGCCGCCGATCCACATCCCGATCGGCACGGTCCCGCGCGCCACCACCACCCATGCGAGCGTCCCGAACAGCATTCGCGCGCCCGCGACGAACGCCCGATCGCGGCTGTCGGTGCTGATCCGCGCGCCCATCGCCAGATAGGGCACGTTGATCGCGGCATAAGCGGTGCGGAACAGCAAATGCCCGATCACCACCAGCGCCAGCCCGACCGGCCCGGTGCCGAGCGGCGCATAGGTCAGCACGCAGGCTAGTCCGAGCGGAACGCTGCCCAGCATCAGCACCCGGCCATAGCCGCGCTTGGGGGGGCGCCGATCGGTCACCTCGCCCGCGACGAAGCTGGCAATCCCGTCCCACACCGACGCGACCGTGTAGATCGCCGCAGCGGTCGCCATCGGCAGCCCCAATGCGTCGGTATAATAGAAGAGCAGGAAGAGCATGATGCTCTGCCAGTAGAGATTGAACGCGAAGTCCCCGAAGGCAAACAGGACCAGGCGGGCCTTGATCGATAGCGGACCGAGCGTCATGCGAGGGTGGTAGGGGAAGGAAGCGGGAGCGTCACCCCAGCCCCGCCAGGCTCGCCGCGAGCTCATCCTGGCGGAACGGCTTGGCGAGGCGGGGCAGGTCGGGCGAGATGCCGTCAAGATCGGCATAGCCCGAGACGATCAGCGTCTTCACGCCAGGATGCCGCGTGCGAACCTCGCGCACCAGATCGGAGCCCTGCATCCCCGGCATCAGATGATCGGTGACCAGATAGTCGACGGGGTACCCCGCCAGATAGGCCAGCGCCTCGCGCGCGCCCTCCGCCTCGATCACGCGATAGCCCAGGTCGCGGAGCAGTTCGCCCGTGGCGGCGCGCACCGGCGCTTCGTCGTCGACCAGCAGCACGGTTCCCGCGGCGTCGCCGATCGACGCGGTGCGGGGCTGGTGTTCGGCATTGGGTTCGCCCTCCGCGACTGGAAGATAGAGCTCGACCAGCGTGCCGAGCCCCGGCTTGCTCGACAGCAGCATTGCCCCGCCGAGCTGCGAGACCAGCCCGTGGACCATCGACAGACCGAGCCCGGTGCCCTTGCCGATTCCCTTGGTCGAGAAGAACGGCTCGACAGCGCGCGCCATCGTCTCCTCGTCCATACCCGCGCCGGTATCGGCGACGCACAGCCGCACATAGTGTCCGGGCAGTAGCTCCGAGCGGTGTCCTTCCTCGAGCGTTTCGGGATGGACCGAAAGCGTCAGCTGGCCGCCATCGGGCATCGCGTCGCGCGCGTTGACCGCCAGGTTGAGCACCGCCATTTCAAGCTGGTTGGCATCGGCCAGCGCTGCGGGTACCGGCTCGGCCAGGTCGAGCCCCAGCTTGATCTGCGGCCCCGAGGTGCTCGCGATCAGATCGGACATGCCGGTGACCAGCGCGGCGAGGTCGACCGGGCCGGGGCGCAGCGGCTGGCGGCGCGCGAAGGCGAGCAGCCGCTGCACCAGCGTCCGCGCGCGCTCGGCCGATTCGAGCGCGGCGGCGACCCAGCGCTGCTCGCGCTCGCCCGCGATCCGCCGCCGCAGCAGGTCGAGGCTGCCGAGGATCGGGGTGAGCAGGTTGTTGAAGTCGTGCGCGACGCCGCCGGTGAGTTGCCCCAGCGACTCCATCTTCTGCGCCTGGCGCAGCGCCTCTTGCGCGCGCTCCAGTTCCTCGCGCCGCTCGACTTCCTCGGTCACGTCGCGGCCGATCACATAGGCTTCGCCCTGGCCGGTCGCGGCGCTCCAGGCGAAGCGCCGCCACGTCCCGTCCTTGGCGCGCAGCCGGGCGACGAAGTCGCGCAGCGGTGCCTGCGCCACCACGCGGATCGCCAGCGTCAATTGCTCGAATTCGTCGGGATGGAAGAAGCGGACGAAGCGCTCGCCCACCACCTCCTCGGGCGTGTAGCCGAGCAGCGGCGTCACCGCGGGATTGACCGCGCGGATTTCCCAGCGCTGGCCGATGACGAGAAACAAGTCCCCACTCAGCCGCCACATCCGGTCGCGCTCGGCGGTGCGCGCTGCAACCTGCTGCTCGAGCGTCTCGTTGAGCGCCTTGAGCGCCTCCTGCGCCTCGCGCCGCTGAGTCACGTCGCGGACGATTCCGGTGGTGCGGAGCGCCCAGCCTGCCGCGTCGCGCTCGACGATCCCGCGCGTCGCGATCCAGCGCACCCCGCCATCGGGACGAACGATGCGATATTCGGTGGCGAAGCTAGTGCCCGATCGGATCGCCTGGCGCACCGCCTCGACCGCCCGGTCGCGGTCGTCGGGATGGATCGTCCGCAGCCGCTGCTCGTCGGTGACGTCCTCGCCCTCCGCGACGCCGAGGATCTCGCAAGTCCGCGGCGACCAGCGCCCGCGCATCGTCTTCAGATCCCAGTCCCAGGTGCCGATCCGCGCGCCGACGACGGCAATCCGCAGCCGGCTCTCGCTCTCGCGCAACGCCGCCTCGGCGCGGACGCGCTCGATATGCGCCCAGCTCCGCTCGGTGACTTCGCGTAGCAGCCCGAGCTCGTCGGCCGTCCAGTGGCGCGGGGTGGTGTCGTGGATCGCCATCAGCGCGGTGAGCCGGCCTTCCTTGAGGAACGGCATGCAAATGATCGCGCGGCTGCCGATATCGGCAAACGCCTGCGCGCCGTCTTCGCCGAGCACGGCGGTGTCGTCGATGACCAGCGGATGGCCGTGCTTTAGGCTGACCATCGCGAGGGTGCCGAAGCTGGCGAGGCTGTAGCGCCCGACGATGCTCTTCACGTCGGCGCGGTGCCAGTCGCCACGGATGTTGAACATGTCCTCGTCGGGTTCCATGTCGGCATAGGCACAGTCCGAGCCGGCGAGATGCTCGCCGAGCAGCCGCGTCGTCACCGCCATCACGGCGTCGGCATCCCTGGCCTGCGCGGTTTCTCTCCCCAGCGTGTCGAGGAAGCGCAGTCGCGCCTCGTTTTTGCGGAGCGCCTGCTCAGCCTCGCGCCGGGCGACCGCGTTGCGCGTCCGTTCGGCGACGTCCTGGATCAGCTCGATCTCGTCCTCGGTCCAGGGCCGCGCCTCGGCATGGTTGAGGAACAACAAGGCGACGAAATCGCCCTGTTCGGTAACCGGCATATTGATGAAGGCCTGCGCGCTGATCGCCTTGAGGCGGTCGGCGGTGTCGCGGGTGCGCGGATCGAGCTCGGCGTCGGTCACCACCGCGGTGCGACCGGCCTTCAGGTCGTCGATATAGCTGCCGTAGTCGCGGAAGTTCAGCACCCCCGCGATGCTGTTCACCCCCGGCGCATTCCAGTCGCGCTCGATGCGGATCGTTTCGGCCTGGGTGTCGATCGTGCCGTATCCCGCGCGGCTCACCCCGAGCCGCTGCCCGAGCATCTCGGCGGCGGTATAGGCGATCTCGTCGGGATCCTCGACATCGCGAAAGCGGTCGGCCAGCTCGGCGAGGGCGTCGTGACGCCGCTCGATCACCCCGCGCGTCGTCTCGTTGGCGAGCACCAGCACGCCGCCGACGCCGCCGGCGTCGTCGATCGGGCTGTAGCTATAGGTCCAATATACCGGCTCGAGCTTTCCGTGGCGCTCGATCGGTACGAGCTGGTTGACGAGGTAGAGCGAGCCCGCGCCCGCATACACGCCCTCGATGTCGGCGCCGGCGATGTCCCACACTTCGGCCCAAATCACCCGCGCCTCCGCACCAAGCATCGCCGGGTGCTTCTCCGGCCCCAGCGACTTGGCGAAGGCGTCGTTGTAGAGGCAATAAAGCGGGGCACCCCAGAAGATCAGCGTCGGGTGGCCGGTGGTGAGCATCAGCCGCACCACGGTGCGCAGCCCCTGCGGCCAGCCTTCGGGCGGGCCCATCGGGTGGCCGGCCCAGTCGTGCGCGCGGATGCGCCGGCCCATCTCGCCGCCGCCTTCCAGAAAGTCTGCCGCGTATCCGCTGGTCATTCGTTCCGGAGCCCACTCCGTTCCCCGACCCGGGAATACTATCGCCAAGGCAACGTAAAACCAGCGGATTTTTGCGTAGTTGACGCCCGGCGACAGCCAGGGTTGTGGCATGCGTACAACGCTGTTGGCCAGAATATCCGATCGTGAGAACGTTCTTGAGAACGCTCTCAATGTATGCTCTAAGCCGTCGCATTGGAGCGATAGACTCCGCGAAAAGAGGGTGTTGGAAGGTGATTGCGTGCGCGCATGGTCGCGCTGCGCTTCGTCTCGGCCTGGGGCTAGACAGCGTTGTCAGCCCTCAGAAGCCGCCCTCGGCATACTGGCTGCATCGGCAGCGGCAGGGAGACGAGGGGCGATGATTTCCAGCTTCGATAGCGCCAGGCGGCCCTGCGCGGTCGCCCTTGCCGTTCGCGCGTCCGCGCCTGCATGCGGCGAGGCCCGTCCGCGGGCAGCCACCAACTGAATCGTGAAATGCCGCCGGAGCGCCGGCCGGCGCCTCGACGACAGAATTAGGCCGGGGGGCGCAAAAGAACGCTCCATCAGGCGAATTAGGGAGGAAGACCGAATGAAGAAGGGGTTATCAGGGGTACTCGTCGGGCTGCTCGCCACTACGGCGATGGTGGCGCCGGCCTGGGCGCAGGATGCGGCGCCGGGCGCCGCCGAGGACAATCAGGTCGTCGAGCAGGGCGAGGACATCGTCGTCACCGGCATCCGCGCCTCGCAGCAGGCGGCGGTCGACATCAAGCGCAACGAGACCGCGATCGTCGATGCGATCTCGGCCGAGGATATCGGCAAGCTGCCCGACGTGACGATCGTCGACGCGCTCCAGCGCATCTCCGGCGTCCAGATCCAGCGCAACGCGGGCGAAGGCTCGACGGTCAACATCCGCGGCCTGCCGCAGGTCATCACGCTGCTCAACGGCGAGCAATATCTGAGCGCGGGCAATCTCGGCACCGCGCAGCCGAACCTCAACGACGTCCCCGCCCAGCTGATGAGCTCGGTGGTGGTGTACAAGACGCAGGACCTGCGCAACGCGCTCTCGGGCATTTCGGGCACGATCGACCTGCGCACGCGCCGGCCGTTCGACCTCGACCGCGGCCTCGTCGTCTCGGCGCAGGGCGAATATCAGCGCGGTGCCAACACCAAGCACAACGACTATCTGTTCAGCGGCCTCGCCAGCTGGCGCAACGACACGATCGGCATCATGATCGGCGCCGCCAAGAGCAAGGCGATCCTGGGCAACAGCTATGCCGGCACCGGCGGCAGCGTGTTCGGCAAGAACGATTGGGGCGCCAGCGGTCCGAACTATGTCGAGCCGCACGGCTATGAATTCTTCAATCGCGAAGTCGAGCGCGACCGCCTAGGCATCAACGGCGCGATCCAGTTGAAGCTCGGCGAAGGCTTCACCGTCACCGGCGAGGTATTCCACACCGAGCTGACCGAGCACAATCGCGCTTCCGGCGTCAACATCTCGAACCGCTGGAACGGCCTGGGCTGGACCACGCCGACCAATTCGGCGCCCTCGGGCGTCCAGAGCGGTGGCCAGCCCTGGCTCGACGTCGACGAATATGACCTCGACGTGTGGTGGTTCAATTCCTTCTCGGTCAATCGCACCGCGAAGAACAAGTCGACCAACTACAATCTGTCGGTCGAGTATGACGAAGACGGGCCGTTCACCTTCTCGGCGCGCGCGCTCAAGTCGAACGCCAACATGCGCAGCATGAACGGCCAGGTGCAGGGCGATCTCAGCAATTGGCAGTACAGCCCGGACCGCGCCTTCACGCTGTTCCGCAACCCCGCGGACCGCACCCGCGGCACCTTCTATCCGGCGAGCATCGCGTCGCAATATCCGGCGTCGCAATATTCTAACGGAGTCATCGGCTCGAACGGCGGGCGCTACATCAATCCCAATCCGCTCGGCTACGGCTCGGATCCGCAGCTCCATCTCGACCTGCGCGGGAGCAATCCGGCGATCAGCGGCTTCGATCGGGTCGTCGGCGGGGGGCTGGGCGCCAACTCGACGCTCAAGGACTATATGTCCAACCTCGACAGCTACACCGTCGCGGCCTTCTCGTCCGAGGGCAACCAGGAAAACCATTCGGATCTCGGCGTCTTCCGCGCCGACGGCAGCTACGAGTTCGAGGACGGCGGGTTGTTCGGCCTGCTCGGGCGCGTCGATGTCGGCGTGCGCCGCTCGGATCGCTCGACCCAGATTCGCAACTTCCACCTGTTCTCGAACTTCTATGCGGGCAACGGGGCCAGCGTGGCGGGCGGCTGCTCGGCGCAGTGGAAGGCGATCGACGTCGTCATGAACCAGAACCAGTGCCAGGCGGGCGAGTTCGTCTCGAACCCGGCGTTCAATCCGGCGGGCACGATCGCCGCCGCGCCGGGCAATTGCGGCGATGGTGCGCCGAACACGGCGACCTGCTTCCAGGGCTATACGGTCAACCGCCCGACCAAGCTCAATGCGTACAACAACGTCCGCTTCCAGACCAATTGGGGCGGCGTGGTCAACGGCATGCCGGGCATGTGGGTGGTCGATCCCAAGGATTTCGACGACGTCGTCGCGTTCCAGAACCGGGTGTTCGGCAATACCGAGGAAGTGATCATTCCCGGTAACACCTATGATGTCGATCTGGTCGAGGAGAGCGCCTATCTTAACACGTCCTGGGCGACCGGCGGGTTCAAGCTGACCGGCGGGCTCAAGGTGATCAACACCAAGCTCACCGTGAAGCAGAACCTGACCGGCGAGACGCGCAACTATGGCGACACCAATCTCGATACCGGCGACGTGGTGACGCGGCGGTCGTACACCGACTTCCTGCCCACCGCGATCGCATCGTTCGACATCACGCCGAACCTCCGCGTCCGCGCGGCCTTCGCAAAGACGATGATCCCGCTCGATCTGGGCAGCTACGGCGGCGGCCTGACCATCAACACCGCCGACTCGCCGGGGCCGACGCCGGCCAACCCCAATGCGGCGCCGCTCGGCGTGCGGCAGGTGACGGGCGCCAGCTCGGGCGGCAATCCGCAGCTCAATCCGTGGCGGTCGAACAATTACGACCTGAGCCTCGAATATTATCTGGGCCGCGCGACGTTGTTCAACATCGGCCTGTTCAAGCTCGACATCAACAGCTTCATCGACTCAGGACAGACCACCGGCGAATTCCCCGACCAGGACGGCGTGATCCGCCGCACCGTGCCGGTGAACCAGCCGATCCAGGGCAAGGGCGGTTCGCTCCAGGGGCTCGAAGTCGGCGCCAAGATCGCGTTCAGCGACGTGTTCGACACGCCGTTCCTGCGCAATTTCGGTCTCGACGCCAACTACACCTATTCGGACTCCGAACAGCGCCGGCTCGACCTGACCGGCGAGCGGCTGCCATTCCAGGACAATTCGAAGCATCAGGTGAACCTGGTCGGCTGGTATCAGGACGACCATTTCCAGGCGCGCGTGGCGTACAACTACCGTACCAAGCGGCTGGCCTCGACGGTGGGCAACTACCAGATCGGCATGGATGGAACGACGCCGATCAACGGCACCATCCCGCTGTTCCAGGATACGAGCCAATATGTCGACGTGAACCTCACCTACAACGTCAACGATCAGATCGCGATCTACGCCAACGGTTCGAACGTGTTCGGCGAACGCGAGCGCTACTTCTTCCAGTTCGACGACGACTCGCGCCAGTACGCGTCGCAGAACCGGTTCGAGCCGCGTTATTCGGCGGGCGTGCGCGTCCGCTTCTAAGAGCCAACCCTCCTGGGCCGGCGGCCTCGCGCCGCCGGTCCATTTTTTGCGGTTTCGCTTGCGATACCGCTACCAAAAAGATCAGATGTCTTCATGAGCATTGGGGGAAGGCCAGCGAACGCGAACGCCATAGAGCGGGTCGTCATCGTGGGCGGAGGCACGGCGGGCTGGATGGCCGCGGCGGCGCTCTCGGCGCACCTTGCCGGCACCGGAGTCGCGATCACCCTGATCGAGAGCTCGGATATCGGCACGGTCGGCGTCGGCGAGGCGACGATCCCCACCATCCGCCGCTTCTACGCCGCGCTCGGCATGTCCGACGCCGAAGTGATGCAGGCGTGCGACGCCACTGCCAAGCTCGGCATCCGCTTCGTCGATTGGCTGCGCGACGGGCAAAGCTTCGTCCATCCCTTCGGCCGCTTCGGGCAGGATCTGAAGGGCCTTGATTTCCACCATTATTGGCTCAAGGCCCGCGCCGGGGGCGATCCCGCGCCGCTCGGCGACTATTCGCTGGGGGCGCTGCTCGCCGCGGAGGGCCATGCCACCTTGCCCGCGCCGGATCCCGGCTCGCAGCTCGGCATCTTCGATTGGGCGCTGCACTTCGATGCGGCGCTGTTCGCGCAGCATATGCGCCGCTTCGCCGAGCGCACGGGCGTCACGCGCATCGATGCGCGCATAACCGAGGTCGCGCTGCGTAGCGCGGACGGCTTCATCGAGGCACTGACCCTCGACAGCGGCGTGCTGGTGGAGGGCGATCTGTTCGTCGATTGCTCGGGCTTCCGCTCGCTGCTGCTCGGCGAGGCGCTGGGCGTCGGGTACGAGGACTGGGCGCACTGGCTGCTCTGCGACGGCGCCTTCGCGGTGCAGAGCGAGCGGGCAGGGCCGCCGCCTTCGTGCACCACCGTCACCGCGCGCAGCGCCGGCTGGCAATGGCGCATCCCGTTGCGGCAGCGCGAGGGCAACGGCCTGGTCTTTTCCAGCCGATTCCAGGGTGATGACGCGGCGCGCGAAGAACTGCTCGCAAACGTGCCCGGCAAGCCGACGATGGAGCCGCGAAAACTGCGCTTCACGCCGGGCCGCCGCAAGGCTGCCTGGGCAAAGAACTGCGTCGCGCTGGGCCTGGCCGCGGGCTTCCTCGAGCCGCTGGAATCGACCAGCATCGCGCTGATCGAGACCGGGATCGAGCGGCTCAAGCAGCTCTTCCCCGACAGGGACTTCGATCCCGCCGTCATCGCCGAATATAACGAGCAGTCCGGCGAGGAGATGGAGCGCGTTCGCGACTTCCTGATCCTTCACTACAAGCTCAATGGGCGGTCCGGCGCCTTCTGGCAGGCGTGCCGCGATATGGCGGTGCCCGACAGCCTGGACGCCAAGCTGGCGCTGTGGCGCGCCCGCGGCGCCTTCGTCCGCTATCGCTGGGAGATGTTTTCGCCCGCGAGCTGGCTCGCGATCTATGCCGGGTTCGAGGATCTGCCGACGCGGCTGGATCCTGCCGTTGCCGGAGTGAGCGATGCCCAGCTCACGCGTTCGCTAGAAGCGATGCGCCGCTCGCTCCGCGACACCGTTGCCGATACGCCCACGCATCAGGAGTTCCTCGAGATCATGGACGCCGCAGCCGCGCAGGGCAGGGCGGCATGAAGGCCCCCGACGCGCTCCGGAAGGTCTGCATCGTCGGCGGCGGCACCGCCGGCTGGATCGCCGCGGCGGTGATGGCGCACCACTTCAAGGGCGAGCTCTTCGAGATCGAACTGGTCGAAAGCGACGATATCGGCACGATCGGCGTCGGCGAGAGCACGATCCCGCCCTTCATGGAGCTGATCGCCAAGCTCGGCATCAATGAGCAGGACTTCGTTCGCGCGACCCAGGCGAGCTTCAAGCTCGGCATCGAGTTCGAGGACTGGCACCGCAAGGGCGAGCGCTATTTCCATCCCTTCGGCACGATCGGCCAGCAGGTCGAACTCAGCGAATTCTACCAATGCTGGCTCAAGGCCAAGCTCAGCGGCCAGCCCTTCGAGTTGATGGACTTCGCCCCCGCCGCCGCGATGGCGCGCGAAGGCCGCTTCATGCTGCCGTTCAAGGCGCACAAGACACCGATCGGCGGCGCGGCCTATGCGCTGCATGTCGATGCCAAGCGCGTCGCGCAATTCCTGCGGGCGCATGCCGAGGAACGCGGCGTCAGGCGCACCGAAGGCATCGTCTCGGACGTCGCGCTCGACGATCGCGGGTTCGTTTCGACGCTGACGCTCAAGGACGGCCGCGAAGTAACTGCGGACTTCTTCATCGATTGCTCCGGCTTCCGCGCGCTGCTGATCGAGAAGGCGCTCGGCGTCGGCTATGAGGATTGGTCGCAGTGGCTGTTCTGCGATCGCGCGATCGCCGCGCAGACCCGGAATGTCGGCTCGCCGCGACCCTACACGCTGGCGCACGCACAGGACTATGGCTGGCGATGGCGCATCCCGCTCCAGCACCGCACCGGCAACGGCCATGTCTTCTGCTCGGAGTTCCTGTCAGACGACGCGGCGACGCGTATCCTGCTCGACCAGGTGGAGGGCGAGGTCGTTGCCGGGCCGATGGTGGTGCCGTTCAAGACCGGGGTGCGCGACAAGATCTGGCACAGGAACGTGCTGTCGCTCGGGCTCGCCTCGGGGTTCATCGAGCCGCTCGAATCCACCGCGATCCACCTGATCTATCGCGGGATGGATTTCTTCTTCCGCTTCTTGCCAGATCGCCATTGCGACCCGCGGCTGGCTGCCGAATATAACCGCCGCATGGCCGCGGACTATGTCGAGATCCGCGACTTCATCGTCCTTCATTATTGCACCACGCAGCGCGACGACACGCCGTTCTGGCGCAAGTGCCGTGACATGAAGCTGCCCGACAGCCTCAACGAGCGGATCGAGCTGTTCCGCGCCAACGGCGTGCTGCGCGAGGGGCATGACGAGCTGTTCCGCGCAGTGAGCTGGCAGTCGGTGCTCGACGGGATGGGCATCCGCCCCGCGACCTGGCACCCGCTGGTCGATCGCATCGACGAGACCTGGCTGTTCGACGCGATGCGCAACCACCGCGATCAGCTCGACCAGGTCGCGGCGACCCTGCCGACGCATCAGGCCTTCATCGACGCGCACTGCCGCGCCGAGCCGATCGACCTAGGCTGATGCACCAGAAGCGCGCGATCACGATCAAGGACGTCGCGGCCGAGGCGGGTGTCTCGTTCCAGACGGTGTCGCGCGTCATCAACAACGGCCCTAACGTCACCCCGGCAATGCGCGAGCGGGTGATGAACGCGGTCGACAAGCTCGGCTATGTCCCCAGCCTCGCCGCGCGGCGGCTGGGCGGATCGCGCTCGTATCTGGTGCTCGCGTTCAACGATCGCCGCCCTACGCTCGAAGGCTGGCAGTCGCGGCGCGGCAACGACTGGGTCGATCAGATGCTCTATGGCGGCATGCTGAAGTGTGCCGAGCATGGCTATCGCATGCTGTTCGAGCTGGTCGATTCCCATTCGGACGCGCTGGAGGCGCAGGTCCGGGCCGCGATCTCGGCGCTCCATCCCGACGGCGTGATCCTCACGCCCCCGCACAGCGACGACGCACGGATCACCGAACTGCTCCACCAGGGTGGTCTCACTTTCGCGCGGCTCGGCTCGCGCCGCGAAGGGGAGGGCTTCGCGGTCTATATGGACGACGAGGCGGCAGCGCGCGCCGCGACCAAGTACCTGCTCGATCTGGGCCACACTCGCATCGCCTATATCGAGGGGCACCCCGAGTATGCGATCAGCGGCGACCGACTGCGCGGGTTTCGTGGCGCGATCGAGAGCAGGGGGCTGGCGATCCGCCCCGAATATCTCCAGCCCGGCGATTTCACGTATGAGGCGGGAACCCGGGCGATGGCGACACTCGCGAAGCTCGACCCGCCGCCAACCGCGGTGCTCGCGAGCAGCGACGAAGTCGCGCTCGGCGTGCTGCATGCCGCGGCGCCGCTCGGCCTGTCGATTCCGCGCGACCTGTCGATCGTCAGCTTCGACGACACGCCGACGATGCGGATGAGCGTGCCGTCGCTGACCGCAATCCGCCAGCCGATCGCGGCGATGACGGCCAAGGCCGCCGAACTGCTGATCGAGGCGAAGGCCAAGGGGCTCGAGGGCAGCAGTCGCCACTTGTTGCCCTTCGAATTCATCGTCCGCGATTCGACCGCGCAGCCGCGTTGACTTGCGGCAGGGGCGCGACGATGGTCGCGCTTCCAATGTCCACGTCTCCCCGCCGTTTCATCCTGCTCTATGCGCTTGCGTATGCGGGACTTTTCGTCAGCTTCATTCCCTTCGTGTCGGTGCTGCTGCCGCTCAAGGTGACGGCCGTGGCGGATGGCGACAACCGGGTGGCGCTGCTCAGCGCCGCGGCACTGGGTGGGGCGGCGGTGGCGAGCGTCGCCAACCTGGTCTTCGGCGCGCTGAGCGACCGTACCTATCGCATCCGCGGCACGCGGCGACCGTGGATCGTCGCCGGGCTCGTCCTGCTGTGCGTCGCGTATGGCTGGTTCCACTGGAGCCAGACCAGCGCGTCGATGCTGGGCGCGGTGGGGCTGCTCCAGATCGCGATCAACATGATGTTTGCTCCCGTTGGCGCGATCATGGCCGACGAAGTGCCCGATGCGCAAAAGGGCTTGGTCGCCGGACTGATGGGCGCGGCGCATCCTTTCTCCTCGCTCGTCGCAGTAATGGTGACCCTGCGCGGGATCGGGTCGGAGGGGCTACGGTATGGCCTGCTCTGCGCGATCATCGCTGCGCTGGTCGTGCCGCTGCTCGTGCTGCTGCGCGAGCGCCGCGATCCGCTGCCCGAGCCGCCGCCGGCGCTGCGGGTGCGCCGCCGCGCAGATTTCGCGCGGATCTGGATCGCTCGGGTGTGCGTCCAGATCGCGGGTAACGGGTTGTCGACGTATGGATTGTTCTACTTCCTGGCGGTGACCGGCACGCGCATTCCCGACAAGCATCATGCCGCGGCGGCGAGCGAAGGCGTTGCGGCGGTCTTCGCGACGGTGACGATCGTTGCGCTGCTGCTGACGATTGGCGCGGGCCGCCTCTCCGACCGGACGATGCGCCGGAAACCCCTTCTCGGCGCAGGCGCGGCGCTGATGACCGCGGGGCTGCTGGTAATGGCGGTGGCGACGACCATGCCGGTCGCGGCAATGGGCTATGGCGCGGCGATGGCGGGAATGTCGGTGTTCCTCGCGCTGCAGTCGGCGCTCGCGATGCAGCTGCTGCCCTCGCCGCGGCATCGCGGGCGGGACCTGGGCATCCTCAACCTGACCAACACGTTGCCCGCGATGGTCGCGCCGCTGCTCGCGCTAGCGCTCACGCCGGACAGAGCGGGCTATGGTCCCTGGCTGCTGGTGCTCGCGCTGGGCGTGCTTGTGGGCGGTGCCGTGGCAATGACGGTCAGGACGCAGGACTGAGCGCGCGGCCCTTTTCGGAGAGGCTGCGGAAGGTGATCGACCAGCGCGGCAGGTCCATCGGCGCGATGCTGTGCTCCCAGCCGTACCGCGCCTCGCCCGAGAGGTGATAGACCGAGCGGGGCGGCAGCGGCACGGCGAAGCGATCGAACCCGCCCGGCCGTCGCCGCCGGAACCGCATCGTGGCCGGATTGCCGAGCGACACGCCGACGACATGCTCGAACACCGGCCGGTCCCTGTGCCAGCCGATCCCGGCGCCGGGATCGTAGCGTGTGAGGAGGGCATGCTCGAATTCGCCGGCGGGCAGCCCGGCAAAAGCCGCCGCCTGGTCGCGCAGCGGCAACAGCCATCCGGGCAGCGGCGTGCCGCGGCTGAAGCTGGCATCGTCGAAGTCATAGCGCCAGCCGAAGCTCGTCGTCAGCCGCTTGCCCAGCCAGCCCTGGAAGCGGAAGGGCTGAAGATCGAGCGCGTCGATCGCGGCCATCAGGTCGCGCTCCGCATCGAGCGAAATCAGCGCGTCGCGCGCGCGAAGGCCGGGAAGGGCGGGCGGGTCAAAGAGATCCGAACGGAAGACGAAGCTGCTCACGTAAATTTCCGAAACCGTCCGATCGGGCTGGGATTTCGCGGTTATTTGGCCAGGCCGGCCGGGCAAGGGACGCCATGGCCGGCAAGAAAGTTTTTCTTATTAAAATGCGTTAGGATTCCGACTGATAGCAGTTGCAACAATCGCAGCCGAGGCATAGCGATGGCCCGGTGAAGGACCAAATGATTGCTGAAGTCGACCGCGCGTCGGTGTTTCTCAAGGCGCTGTCGGGACGTAGCCGCTTGTTGCTGTTGTGCCATCTCTGGGAGGGCGAACAGTCGGTCGGGGAGCTTGCGCGGCTTACCGGCGCGCGCGACACCGCCGTTTCGCAGCAGCTCGCGCTGCTCCGCCGCGAAGGGATGGTCACGGCGCGTCGCTCTGGCCAGATGATCTTCTACTCGCTGGCCAGCCCGGAGGCGAAGCGCATGCTCGAATCGCTTCACGCGCTGTTCTGCGGCGAAGCGCTGGAAGCCGCGGCGTAAAGCCGCTCCACATCCTCGCGGCGCACCAGTTCGGTGCCGGGCGTCAGCAGCGCCGCCGCCCCCGTGGCGACGCCATATAATAGCGCCTCGTCGAGCAGTTTGCCGCCCGCAAGCGCGAGGGTGATCCCGGCGACCATGGCGTCGCCGGCGCCCACGGCGCTGCCGGCGGGGACTTCGATTGCGGGAAGCCGCAGCTCGACGTCTTCCGAGACGAGCAGCGCGCCGTGCTCACCCATCGAGATCACCACGACGTCGGCGAAGCCACGCTGCATCAGCTCGCGCGCGGCCGCGCATTGGTCTGCTTCGCTCTCCAGCGTGCGGCCGACCAGGTCCTCGACTTCGCGCAGGCTCGGCTTGATCAGATAGGTGCAGCTCCCCTCGAGCGCGGCGAGCGCCGGGCCCGAGGTGTCCACCACCAGCCGGGCGCCGATCTTGCCGCACAGCGCGCAAAGCCGGTGGAAGATCTTCGGGTCGCAATCGGGCGGCAGGCTGCCGCTGGCGACGATATAAGCGGGCGGGCCGTCGATCCCGGTCACTGCCGCGAGCAGCTTGTCGAGCTCGTCGTCGCTCAGTGTCGGGCCGGGCAGGACGAAGCGATATTGCTCGCCGCTTTCTGTCTCGTCGACGGTTAGGCTCTCGCGCAGCGCGCCGGCGATCGGGACCGGGAGGATCGGCACGCCGGTCTCGCGCAACAACGCCTCGAAGGTCGCGCCGGTGGCGCCGCCGCAGGGGAATACCGCCACGACCTCGCCGCCAAGCGCATGGACGACGCGCGCGACGTTGATCCCGCCGCCGCCGGGCTCGGAGAGCGGCGCCTGGCAGCGCAATTTGTGAGTCGGGTGGACCTTGCCGGTGCTGGTGGAGACGTCAAGCGCCGGATTGAGCGTGAGCGTCGCGATCCCGGGCATCAGCGTCGCCGGTCAAGCACGCCGCGCGCGGCGGGGACGATCAGGTCGATCGGGCGGTTGACGCGCATCCGATGCCAGCTCGACAATTCGCCGACCGACCGCCGCGATTGCTCGCGCACCACTTCGGGGGTCGCATCCGAGGCGTCGCTTTGGCGCGCGGACACCCGGGCGATCCGGTCACGCTCGGGCGCCTCGAGCCAGAGGCCGGTGAAGGGCACGCCGCGGCGGAAGGCGATCGCCTCGGCCACGTCGCGCTCGCTGCGGCTCATGAACACGGCGTCTAGGATCACCGAGCTCCCGCAGGAGAGATGGTCGTCGGCCGATTCGAACAGGGCTTCATAGGTTTCCTCGTCGCTATGCCGAGTGTAATGCGCGGGCGGCAGCCGGGTTTCCGGAGCGAGGCCGGCGAGGCGCTTGCGGAACACGTCCGATCGCAGCACCCGCGCGCCGGGCGCCCGGCCGAGCCGCGCGCCGAGCAGCCGCGAGAGGGTCGACTTGCCGGTGCCCGAAAGCCCGCCGACTGCGACGAGGTGCGGCGGCGCGGGTGCGAGTGCGGCATCGTCGCCGGCGCGCAGCGAGACGAACAGCGGCAGTAGCGACCAGCCGGTCGCACCCTGGGGCGCGATGTCGAGATAGCGGTTGGCGAGGATATTGGCTTCGCCGGTGCGGGCCTGGCGGATCAGCGTGGCGAGGGTTCCGGCGAGGTCGAACAGGATGTCCGCGGGCGCGTCGGCGAGTTGGCGCACCCGCCTGGCGGTACCGCGGCGCTGGAGATTGTCCCGCTGGCGCTCGATCTCGCGCCGCTGGGCGTCTGAGGCCGCGAGCTTCTGGAGCGCGGCGAGGAAAATACGACCGTCGCCGACCGGGGCACGGGCATGCGCGCTGGCGAGCGCATCGGTGAAGGCGTGCAGCGCGGACGCGTCGAGCCCGCCCTGTTCGAGCCGAATGTCCAGCGAAGCAGTTTCCGTCGCGGCCATCTGGGCTCTCCCTTGCGCTCCCCTTAATGGCGCCGCGCGACCCTGGCACCGCTTTTCTGAACGGGGGCTAACCAAGAATTCCCTAACGGCGGTGGGGCGGGGTTCAGCCCTTTCGCGCTGCCGCCGCGGCGAAGCGCCGTGCCAGCACTTCGCGCAGCGGCTTGGCACGGAATTGCGCGTCATAGGGCGTGGCGCGCTTGATGCCGCCATCGGGGCGCGGGCTGAAGCCGTTGAGCCAGCCATATTTGTCGCACATCCCCCAGACGAGCACGTCGCGGAGTTGGGGATAGTCGAACAGGATCGACAGATAGGCATCGGCATAAGCGGCGACCGCGGCGTCGCGGGTGACGATATCGTCGGGCAGTCCCTTGTCGTTGACGTCGAATTCGGTGACGACGAGCTTGTAGCCCATCGCCGTCACCCCATCGAGGAAGCGGCGCCATTCGCCTTCCTGGCGGGCGGCCGATCCGCGCACATCGCGGTCATAGGCCCCGATATGCGATTGCACGCCGAGCGCATCGACGGGGACGCCGCGTTTGCGGAAGCCGTCGAGCAGGCGGAGCACGCCGGCGCGGTGCGCCTCGTTGCCGGGCTCCCAGCTCATATAGTCGTTATAGACCAGCTCGACGCCCGGCGCGTGTGCGCGGGCGGCATGGAAGGCGAAGTCGACCATCGCATCAGCGTCGCCGAACGCGCGGGAGAGCGACGTTTCGCGCTGCTGGCCGGTCTTCTCGTCGATCGTCTCGTTGACCACGTCGAAGCTGGTGATGCGACTGCCGTAGGTGCGGCAGACCGAGCGGATGTGGAAGTCGAGCAGGCTCTCGGCCTCGGCGCGCGGATTGGCGCCGAAGTCGTATTGGTTGAGCCATTTGGGAAAATATTGCGCCTTGTGCCAAAGCAAGGTGTGGCCGCGCATCGCCATGCCCTTGGCCTCGGCATAGTCGAGGATCGGTTGGAAGCGGGTGAAGTCGAACAAATGCTTCTCAGGGCGGACCTGCTGCCATTTGAGCTCGTTCTCGGGGACGAGGATACCGCAATCCCGTTCGAGTAGCGCGGCATATTCCGGATTGGCGAACGAGCCGGCATCGGCGCCGCGCGGGCGCCACGCGACGCACGATCCGAAGCGCATGTTCTTGGCCTTGGCGAGCGCATGGAGCGAAGCGGCGGGCTGGGCGAAGGCGGGCGCGGCGACCGCGCACGCGGCGGCGGCAAGCAGTTCGCGGCGAGTCACTCGGGTCATCCTGTCGTCTCCCCTAACGCCTTCTGATAGCGCTACCAGAAGCGAGCTGCTATCGACTTGTCAACGCGCGGCGGACGATCGCGCATCGAGAGGATCGAAATGCGTCGCTTGCTTGCCCTGATGCTCGTGTGCCTGAGTCTCGCGCTGCCCGCGCATGCCGAAACCGGATACGACCTGTGGCTGCGCTACCGGCCGGTCGAGCCGGCGTGGCAGCAACGCTATGCGGGGCGGGTCAGCCATTATGTCGTGGCCGACCGGCCGACGCTGATCGCCGCGACGGACGAGCTGCGCCGCGGAGTCGCGGGGATGCTGGGGTACGAGCCGGTGGGGCGCGAGACGGTGATGGGCGATGGCGCGGTGGTGCTCGGCACCGGCGCCTCGCCGCTGATCGCGCCGCTCGGCCTGCCGCTCGCGAAGCTGGGGCGCGAGGGCTTCCTCATCCGCAGTGCGACGATCGAGGGGCGGCGCGTGACGGTGATCGCGGGCAACGCCGACATCGGGGTGCTCTATGGCGTTTTCCGCTTCCTCAAGCTGATCCAGACGCGCCAGCCGATCGACGCTCTCGATGTTTCGGACGCGCCGAAGCTCCGGTTGCGGGTGCTAAACCATTGGGACAACCTCGATCGCTATGTCGAGCGCGGCTATGCGGGGCAATCGATCTGGGACTGGCAGAAGCTGCCCGGCCATCTCGACCCGCGCTACACCTATTATGCCCGTGCCAATGCCTCGATCGGAATCAACGGCACGGTGCTGACCAACGTCAATGCCAATGCCGATGCGCTGCGGCCGGAGTGGCTGGCGAAGGTCAAGGCGCTCGCCGGCGTGTTCCGGCCCTATGGCATCAAGGTGTACCTCACCGCGCGCTTTTCGGCGCCGATCGAGCTGGGCGGGCTGAAGACCGCCGATCCGCTCGACCCGCAGGTGGCGGCCTGGTGGAAGGCCAAGGTCGACGAGATCTATCGGCTCATTCCCGATTTTGGCGGCCTGCTGGTCAAGGCGAATTCGGAAGGGCAGCCGGGGCCGAACGATTACAAGCGCAGCCATGCCGACGGCGCCAACATGCTCGCCGATGCGCTCGCGCCGCATGGCGGTACGCTGATGTGGCGCGCGTTCGTCTACGCCGCCGAGAACCCGGACGATCGCCACAAGCAGGCGTACACCGAGTTCGCGCCGCTCGACGGCAAGTTCCGCGACAACGTCCTCGTCCAGGTCAAGAACGGCGCGATCGACTTCCAGCCGCGCGAGCCCTTCCATCCGCTGTTCGGCGCGATGCCGCGGACGCCGCTGATGATGGAATTCCAGATCACCAAGGAATATCTCGGCTTCGCCACGCACCTCGCCTATCTCGGCACGATGTGGGAGGAGGTGCTGCAGGCCGACACCTTCCGTCCGCGAAAGGGGACGAGCGTTGCCCAGGTACTCGAGAGCGGCGCAACGACTGGGATGGCGGGAGTCGCCAATATCGGCAGCGACAGCAACTGGTCGGGATCGCAGTTCGACCAGGCGAACTGGTATGCGTTCGGCCGCTTCGCCTGGGATCCCGACGCCAGGGCGGAGCCGATCGCGCGCGACTGGGCGGCGATGACCTGGGGCAATGATCCTGCCGTCACCGGCCCGATCGTCGGCATGATGATGGCATCGCGCGAGGCGGTGGTCGATTACATGACGCCGCTCGGGCTTGGCCATCTGATGGCGACCGGGCATCATTACGGCCCGGGGCCCTGGGTCGCCGATCTGGCGCGACCCGAATGGAACCCGACATACTACCACAAGGCGGATGCGAGCGGGATCGGCTTCGACCGGACCCGGACTGGCACCGACGCGGTCGGCCAATATGCCGCACCGGTCGCAGCGCAGTTTGGCGATGGGAAGCGCGTGCCCGAGAAACTGCTGCTGTGGTTCCATCATGTGCCGTGGGGCCATCGCATGCGATCGGGACGCAGCCTGTGGGACGAGCTGGTCACGCGCTACGATCGCGGCGTCGCGGGGGTAGCGGCGATGCAGGCCGACTGGACCGCGCTGGAAGGCAAGGTCGACGATCGCCGCTGGCGCGAGGTACGCGACTTCCTGGCGATCCAGCGCGACGAGGCGCAGTGGTGGCGCGACGCCTCGATCGCCTACTTCCAGTCGGTGTCGAAACGGCCACTGCCCGCTGGCCACGCCGCGCCGGCGCATCCGCTCGACTGGTACAAGGCGATCCGGACGCCCTACGCGCCGGGCAACGGCAAGTAGCACCGCCAATTCATTCAGGAGCATTGTGCGACATGAGACGCCTTACCTTTCTGGCCTTCCTCCTGGCCACGCCCGCGGCGGCGCAGCCGGTCGCGAGCTTCGACTGGTTCGAATATCGCGGCGAAGATCCGGTCGATCGCGCGGCGCCTGCGCCGAACCAGTATCGCAACCCGATCCTGCAGGGCTTCTATCCCGACCCCAGCGTCACCCGTGTCGGTAGCGATTTCTACCTCGTCACCTCGACCTTCAGCTATTTCCCCGGCATCCCGGTGTTCCACAGCCGCGACCTGGTCAGCTGGACCCAGATAGGCAATGCGATCGACCGGCCGGAGCAGCTTGATTTCAAGCAGCTCGGGCTGTCGCGCGGGGTGTTCGCGCCGACGATCCAGGCCAAGGCGGGCACCTTCTACATTCTCAACACGTGTGTGGATTGCGGCGGCAATTTCCTGATCACTGCGAAGAACCCGGCCGGACCCTGGTCCGATCCGGTATGGCTGCCGGATCTCGAGGGCGGGATCGACCCGTCGCTGTTCTTCGACACCGACGGCAAGACCTGGATCCTCAACAACGGCCCGCCCGAGGGCACGCCGCAATATCAGGGCCACCGCGCGATCTGGATCCAGCAGTTCGACTTGAAGGCGCTCAAAACGATCGGACCGCGGAAAGTGCTGGTCAACGGCGGGGTCGATTTCTCCACTAAGCCGATCTGGATCGAGGGCCCCCACATCTTCAAGAAGGGCGGCTGGTACTATCTAAGCTGTGCCGAAGGCGGGACCGCCGAGGGGCATAGCCAGGTGATACTGCGCTCGAAGACCGTCACTGGACCTTACGAAGCTAACCCGGAAAATCCGATCCTTACGCAGCGGGGGCTGGACGCCGACCGGGAAAACCCGATTACGTCGGCCGGCCACGCCCAACTCGTCACCACGCCTGACGGGAAGTGGTGGGCGACGTTCCTAGCGGTGCGCCCCTATGCCGGCGACTTCTATTCGACCGGGCGCGAGACTTTCCTGATGCCCGTTTGGTGGCAGGGCGGTTGGCCGCGGATTACCTGGCCGGGGCAGACAATTCCCTGGACTGCGACGCGGCCTGCGCTGCCGATCCCGCCCGCGCCGCCTGTGCCGACGAGCGGGGGCTTCACCGTCCGTGACGATTTCGACGGCGCCAAGCTGCCGCCATATTGGATGATGCTGCGCAACCCGCGCAGTGCCTGGTATGCGCTGGAAGGCGGCGCAGTGAAGCTCCAGGCGCGCCCGGTTGGGCTCGGCGACAATGCCAACCCTTCCTTTCTCGCGCGGCGCCAGCAGCACGTGAACGCCAGCGCCGAGACAGTGGTGCGGTTCACGCCGGAGAAGGATGGCGACCGCGCCGGGATCGCGGTGCTCCAGAACGATGACTATTGGTTCTTCCTCGGTCTGAAGCAGGTCCAGGGCCGGCTGGTACTTGCGATCGATCGCCGCGAGGGACCGTCGATGGCAGCAGCGGGCGAGACTGCGACGACGCTAGACGCCGCGACCTTCGGCATCGCCCCGGGCAATCCGCTCGCGCTGCGCATCGAAGTGAAGGGCAATCGGTATGTGTTTTCCTACGCCCGGCTGCTCGGCAGCCCCGATGCGCCGATGCTCGCCTGGCGCCCGCTCACCCAGTTGACTACCGATGCGCTGACAACCAAGACGGCGGGCGGGTTCGTCGGTTCGGTGTTCGGAATGGTCGCAGAAAGCGGGAAGTAACGGGCGCCATCGCCGGCCAATCCGTCACCCCGGCCTTGTGCCGGGTCACGGATTGGTGCCGCCGCTTCGTTCTTACTTCACCGTCAGCGTGGTGCTCTTGAGCTTGACCGAGTCCGGGCCCGAAGAGATCGTGAACGTGCCCGGCTCGACGACGCGCTTCATGTCGACATTCCATAGCGACAGGTCGCGCGGGGTGAGCTCGAACTGTACCGTCTTCTTCTCGCCCGGCTGCAGGGTCACGCGTTCGAAGCGCTTCAATTCCTTGACCGGGCGTGTGACGCTGGCGAGATCGTCGCGGACATAAAGCTGGACGACTTCGTCGCCGGCCCGCGCGCCGGTGTTGGTAACATCCACGCTGACCTTGACGTTGTTGTATCGCCCGATCGTCGGGGTCGCGAGCACCGGGGCGCCGACGTCGAAGCTGGTGTACGAAAGGCCATAGCCGAACGGATAAAGCGGGCTCGTCTCGGCGAAGAGATAGCCGCGCCGCGCGCTCGGCTTGTGGTTGTAGAACATCGGCAGCTGGCCGACGTCGCGCGCGATCGTCACCGGCAGCTTGCCGCCCGGATTGGCGCGGCCGAACAGCACGTCGGCGACGGCGTTGCCGGTCTCCTGGCCGAGATACCAGCCCTCGATCAGCGCGGGGGCGTTCTCCGAGAGATACTTCACCGACAGCGGCCGGCCGTTGAGCAGCAGCACCACCACCGGCTTGCCGAGCGCGAAGATCTCCTGCGCCAGCCGGTTCTGCGGGCCGATCAGCTCGAGGCTGTTGCGGTCGCCGAGATGGTTGTCGGCCCAGGCCTCGCGGCTGAGCTGTTCGTTGTCGCCGAGCACCAGCACGATCGTGTCGGCGTTCTTCGCGGTCTCCAGCGCCTGGGCGCGGAGGCGATCGTTGGTGGCGTCGTCGATCAGCTCGACTTCGTCCTGCGCCCAGAGGCGGGCCTTGGTGAGCTTCACCCCCTCGGCGAAATCGACTTCGAACTTGCCCTTGGCCTCGGTCTTGAGGCCTTCGAGCACGCTGACGACGTGGCGGGGGATGTCCGAATAGCCGCCGATCGGTGTGTCGCTGGCATGGGTGCCGATCACCGCGAGCCGCTTGATCTTGCCCGCATCGAGTGGGAGCAGGCCATCGTTCTTGAGAAGCACCATCGACTGGCGCGCAGCCTCGCGGGCCAGCGCGATCGCGTCGGGGGTCTCGGTCTTCCGCGCCGCCGCCTTGGCATCGACATAGGGGTTTTCGAACAGCCCGGCGTTGAACTTGAGCCTGAGGATGCGGCGCACCGATTCGTCGATCTGGGCGATATCGACCCGGCCTTCGCGGACGAGCTGCGGCAGCAGCGCATAGGCTTCGCCGTCGGGTGTCTCGAAATCGACCGTGGCGTCGAGCGCGCGCACCGCCGCGTCGCCGAGATTGTCGAACAGATGGTGGCGGGTGTTGAGCTCGCGGATCGCGAAATAGTCGCTCAGCACGACGCCCTTGAAGCCCCATTCCTGGCGCAGCACGTCATGGAGCAGCCAGCGATTGGCGTGGCTGGGGATGCCGTCGATCTCGTTGTACGAGGGCATCACCGACATCACCGGCAGCTCGGTGACCGCACGCTCGAACGGCGGGAAGAAATTCTCGCGCAGCGTGCGTTCGGAGACCGTCGCCGGGCCGATATTGGTGCCGCTCTCGGGCGCGCCGTGGCCGGTCATGTGCTTGAGCGTCACATAGACCTTGTCCTTGGCGAGGGGGAGGGTGGTCCCCTGGAAGCCGCGGATCGCCGCCAGGCCCATCTCGCCGACGAGATAGGGATCCTCGCCATAGGTTTCCTCGATCCGGCCCCAGCGCGGATCACGGGCGATGTCGACCACCGGGGCGAGCGCGAGGTTGGCGCCGCGGGCGCGCATCTCGCGCGCAGCGACCGCGAAGACCTTTTCCTGCAGCTTGGGATTGAAGCTGCTGGCGAGCGCGATCGCCTGGGGGAAGCTGGTCGCACCGGGCGCGACATAGCCGTGCAGCGCCTCTTCGTGCATGATCAGCGGGATGCCGAGCCGCGTCTTCTCGACTGCCCATTTCTGCGCGGCGTTGATGTAGCGCGCGGTATCCTCGGCACCGCGGTTGATCGTGCCGGCGGCGGCGCCCGCAGCGGGGCCCTGGGTGATCGCGCGGCGATCATAGGGGCGCGAGATCTGGCCGAGGCCGGCGGGGAAGTTCGTGCTGGCCTTGACCGGATCGAACTCGCCGTCGGGCGACTGGATCTTGTCCTTCTGGAGCCAGATCGCGACCATCTGCTGCACCTTCTCCTCCAGGGTCATCCGGGCGAGGAGATCCTCGACGCGCGCGTCGATCGGCTGCGAGGCGTCCTTGTAGAGCGGCTTGTCGGCGCGGGCGGTTTGCGCGTGGGCGGCCGGCGCGAGCGCGGGAGTCAGTGCGATCGCAGCGACGGCGGCAAGCGCCGCGGAACGGAACCGGCGGGAAACAGTCATGGCCTCTCCTGTGACGCTGCAGCGCCTTGTGGTTGTTTTGGTAGCGCTATCAGCTATCGTTCCGCGACGGCCTGGTCAACCGTAGCGGAACCGGTTTCAGGCTGATTGCATTCCGCGAAACCGCATCCTATGCCTCGGGCGCAAAGGACGGGGATGAGCAGACCTAGCCGAAGAAGCCGCGGTACGGTGACCGTGCAGGATGTCGCACGGGTTGCGGGTGTTTCCGCGATGACGGTGTCGCGCGTCGTCAACGGGGGCACCAATGTCCGCGAGACCACGCGCGAGGCCGTGCTGGCCGCAATCGCCCAGCTCAACTATTCGCCGAACAGCGCGGCGCGCAGCCTCGCCGCGGGCGATGCGACGCAGATCGGGCTGCTCTATTCGAACCCGTCGGCGGCGTATCTGTCGCAATTCCTGATCGGCGCGCTTGCCGCGGCGCGGCGCGCCGGCTGCCATCTGGTGCTGGAAGCGTGCGAAAGCGAGCGCCCGGACGAGCAGGCCGAGGCCACGCGCAGCTTCGCCTCGACCAGCGTCGAGGGTGTGATCCTGCCGCCGCCGCTCTCCGAGGCCGCGCCGGTGCGCGCCGAGTTGGAAGCGGCAGGGATTCCCTGGGTGTCGGTGGCGATGGGCCTGCCGCCGGCGCGCAGCCTCAACGTCCGCATCGACGATTTCGAGGGCGCCGCGGCGATGACCCGGCACCTGCTCGACCTCGGCCATCGGCGGATCGGCTTCATCCGCGGCAACCCCAACCAGACGTCGAGCGCCGAGCGCTATCGCGGGTTCGCCGCCGCGCTCGAGGAGACGGGGATCGACGTCAAGTCGGTGCCGGTGGAGCAGGGCTATTTCACCTTCCGATCGGGGATCGTCGCAGCCGAGCGCCTGCTCGACCGGCCCGAGCCGCCGACCGCAATCTTCGCGAGCAACGACGACATGGCCGCCGCCGCAGTGGGCGTCGCGCATCGCCGCGGGCTGCACGTGCCGCAGGACGTCAGCGTCGTCGGTTTCGACGATACCTCGCTTGCCACCACCGTCTGGCCCGAGCTCACTACGGTGCGCCAGCCGATCGCGACGATGGCCGAGGAGGCGCTGACGCTGCTCCTCGCCCGCATCCGCGCGCACCGTTCGTCGGAGACCGACAAGCTCGAGGAGCAGGTGCTCGACCATGAGTTGATCGTCCGCGAATCCTCGGCACCGCCCAAGGGTACGCCGACGGCGCGCGGCAATGGGGGGCGCCGTAGCGCTGCCGCTTCCAATACGGGCCTGCGCTAGGCGCTTGCTTTTCCTGAGCGTACGGGCCACCGTTACCGCTAACACCGCGCCGGTCGCGCGCGGGGCAGGAGAGGAAGTGGGGATGAGCCAGACAGGCGAGCGGGCCAATATCGGCCTGATCAGCGCCATCGTCGCAGTCGCGACGATCGGCGGATTGCTTTTCGGATATGACAGCGGCGCCGTGAACGGCACCCAGCCGGGGCTCAAGGCGGCGTTCGTGCTCGACGATGCCGGGCTCGGCTTTACTGTCGGATCGCTGCTGATCGGTTGCGTCATCGGCGCCTCGCTGGCCGGAATTCTGGCCGATCGGATGGGCCGCCGCAACGTGATGCGGCTCGCTGCCATCCTGTTCCTCGTCGGCGCATTGGTTCAAGGCCTCGCGCACGATCACACGATCTTCGTCGTCGCGCGTATCCTCGGCGGCATGGCTGTGGGCGCGGCGTCGGTGTTGTCGCCGGCCTATATCTCCGAAGTCGCGCCGGCGAACATCCGCGGGCGGATGACGACGGTGCAGCAGATCATGATCATTACCGGCCTCACCGCCGCGTTCGTGGTCAATTACTACCTCGCCGGTGCCGCCGGCGCGTCGACCAATCCGTTCTGGGGCGGGATCGAGGCCTGGCGCTGGATGTACTTGATGCAGGCGATCCCCGCAGCGATCTTCCTGGTCGCGTTGTTCTTCATTCCCGAAAGCCCGCGCTACCTCGTCTCCAAGGGACGCAATCCCGAGGCGCTGCGTGTTCTAACTGACCTGTTCGGCCCGACCGAAGGAGGACTAAAGCTTGCCGAGATCCAGGCAAGCTTCTCGATCGATCACCGTCCGCAGCTCAAGGACGTGCTCACGCCAGCAGGCGGTCGCGGCTTCCTCGGTATCCGGGCGATTGTCTGGGCGGGGCTGCTGCTCGCGGTGTTCCAGCAGCTCGTCGGCATCAATGTGATCTTCTATTACGGCTCGACTCTATGGCAGGCCGCCGGCTTCTCCGAAGCGGACTCGCTGCTGATCAACATCGTGTCGGGCGCAGTCTCGATCGCGGCGTGCTTCGTCACGATTGCCGTGATCGACAAGATCGGCCGCAAGCCGCTGCTGCTGATCGGCTCGGCCGGTATGGCAGTCACGCTGTTCGCGATGGTCTACGCCTTCAGCCAGGGTGCGCTGGTGGACGGCTCGCTCGTCCTGCCGGGACGAAACGGAATGATCGCGGTGGTTGCCGCGAATCTCTACGTGATCTTCTTCAACGTCAGCTGGGGCCCGGTGATGTGGGTCATGCTCGGCGAGATGTTCCCGAACCAGATCCGCGGATCGGCGCTCGCAGTGTGCGGCTTCGCCCAGTGGTTTGCCAATTACCTGATCGCGCAGGCGTTTCCGATCATGCTGGCAGGCATTGGCCTCGCCGCCAGCTATTCCTTCTATGCGGTCTGCGCCGTGATCAGCTTCTTCCTCGTCCAGCGCTTCATCCAGGAGACCAAGGGCAAGGAATTGGAGGCGATGGAAGGTTAGATGATCCTCCCCGGAACGGGGAGGGGGACCATTAGCGCAGCGAATGGTGGAGGGGGAGCGCCGCGGGCGATGCGCTCGCGGAGAGCCCCCTCCGTCAGCGCTGCGCGCTGCCACCTCCCCGTGCCGGGGAGGATCTTTTGAGGTAAAGTATGACGACCCGTATGCCCGCCCGCCCGTTCCGCTCGCGCGAATGGTTTGCCGCGCCTGGCCGCAGCGACATGGCGGCGCTCTATCTCGAGCGCTTCATGAACTATGGCATCACGCCCGACGAGCTGCGCAGCGGCAAGCCGATCATCGGGATCGCGCAGTCGGGCAGCGACATCGCGCCGTGCAACCGCATCCATCTGGAGACGGTCAAGCGGGCACGCGAAGGCATTCTCGCGGCGGGCGGGGTTCCGATGGAGTTCCCGCTCCATCCGATCTTCGAGAATTGCCGCCGGCCCACCGCGGCGCTCGATCGCAACCTGGCCTATCTCGGGCTGGTCGAGATCCTCAACGGCTATCCGATTGATGCGGTGATCCTCACCACCGGGTGCGACAAGACCACGCCGAGTTCGCTGATGGCGGCCTCGACGGTGGATATTCCGGCGATCGTGCTCTCGGGCGGGCCGATGCTCGACGGGTGGCATGAGGGCGAACTGGTCGGATCGGGTACGGTGATCTGGCGCTCGCGGCGGAAGATGGCGGCGGGGGAGATCGACGAGGAAGAATTCCTCCAGCGCGCGATGGAGAGCGCGCCGTCCTCGGGCCATTGCAACACGATGGGCACGGCTTCGACGATGAACTCGATCGCCGAGGGGCTGGGAATGAGCCTGCCGGGCTGCGCGATGATCCCGGCGCCGTATCGCGAGCGCGGGCAGATGGCGTATGAGACGGGCAAGCGGATCGTCGAGATGGCTTATGACGATCTCCGCCCCTCGAAGATCCTGACCAAGGCGAGCTTCCTCAACGCGATCCGGCTGCTCACCGCGATCGGCGGCTCGACCAATGCCCAGCCGCACCTCGTCGCGATGGCGGCGCATGCCGGGATCGAGATAACGCCCGACGACTGGCGCAGCGGCTATGACCTGCCGCTGATCGTCAATATGCAGCCCGCGGGGCAGTATCTCTCCGAGCGCTTCCACCGCGCCGGGGGCATTCCGGCAGTGATCGCCGAGATGCTCGCGGCCGGCGCGCTCGACGGGCAGGTGATGACGTGCACCGGCCGGACGCTGGCCGAAAATGTCGCCGGGGCGCCGAACAGGGATCGCGACGTGATCCTGCCCTGGGATGCGCCGCTGATGGAGAGGGCCGGCTTCCTCGTGCTCACCGGCAATCTGTTCGACATGGCGATCATGAAGACCAGCGTGATCTCGGACGATTTCCGCACGCGCTATCTGTCGCGCCCGGGCCACGAGGGGGTGTTCGAAGGCCGCGCGATCGTGTTCGACGGATCGGACGACTACCACCACCGGATCAACGATCCCGCGCTCGAAATCGACGCGGACTGCATCCTGGTGATCCGCGGATCGGGGGTGCTAGGCTGGCCGGGATCGGCCGAAGTGGTCAACATGCAGCCGCCCGATCATATCCTCCGCCAGGGGATACTGAGCCTGCCGACGCTGGGCGACGGACGGCAATCGGGCACGTCGGACAGTCCCTCGATCCTCAATGCCTCGCCAGAGAGCGCGGCGGGGGGCGGGCTTTCCTGGCTGCGGACCGGTGACCGGATCCGGATCGACCTCAATGCCGGGACGTGCGACGCGCTGGTACCCTCCGACGAGATCGCACGGCGGAAGGCCGAGCCGGCGCCGCCGATCCCGGAGAGCAACACGCCCTGGGAAGAGTTGTATCGCGAGAAGGTGGGCCAGCTTGGCGAGGGCGGGGTGCTCGACTTTGCGCTGAAGTATCGCCGGACCAGCGAGAACCTGCCGCGGCACAACCATTAGGGTCTGGCATCGAGTCGCGCTGGGCCGCTGTTGGATTTGCGGGGCTTAACTTCGCACTTTTCCCGCGGAGTCGGTAATTTCGTTGCTGGGGCGTGCAACATCGTTAGGCAGCGTGAAAGTGTGGATCTTGACGGTTTCAAAGAGCCCGGGCGAGGCTGGCACGTCAGATCCTACATTGGAAGGCCGAGTGCGGCGTCGGGAGGAATAGGCGTGACCCAATCGCATCCGCTCGATCGGCCGGCATGGTCGGCCCTGCGGACGCGGCAACGCGATCTGGCGCGCGGTAGCGACGAGGCGCTGCGGTACGATCAGGATTTTGCCGTGTTTGCCGCGATCGGCGACGAAACCGAAGCCTCCCTGCGGGCCTTGGCCGCGCTCGTCCTTCAGGGCGGGCCGGCGATCCTATTGCAGAAGGATGCGCTGCCACCGGTGCCTGGAGCGCGCGTTGAGAAGCATCGGATGGGCGTGCAGATGGTCGCGGAGGCGCTTACCGGCGGCACGGAGATCGACTTTCTCGAGCTGGGCGATGCCGACGCCGCCGAGATGCTCGCGCTGGCCACGCTGACCGAGCCCGGACCCTTCTTCCGCCGCACGCATCGGCTGGGCGACTTCATCGGCGTGCGGCAGGACGGGCTGCTGGTCGCGATGGCGGGCGAGCGGATGAAACCCGAAGGGTTCACCGAAGTGAGCGGGGTCTGCACGCATCCCGACTGGCGCGGGCGCGGCTATGCCGGAGCGCTGATGCGCGTGGTCGCGGCGCGGATCGCCGCGCGCGGGGAGGTGCCGTTCCTCCACGCCTATGCCGACAATCGCGGAGCGATCGCGCTGTACGAAAGCCTGGGGTTTCGGGTGCGATGCGAAATGGGGATTACGGTACTGGTCGCAGCGGATTGAAAATATTCCCCTCCTTTTCAGGGAGGGGAGGTTTTAGACTCTACTCCGCTACCGCCAGCGTGATCGCCGAGGCTTGGCCGGGGGCGTGGTATACGGCGTGGGTCTGCTTGCGGAAATCCGCGGGCTGGGCGCGGAAGATGTTGGCGACATAGGTCTGCGGGTTGCGACCGATCAGCGGGAACCAGCTGCTCTGGACCTGGACGCCGATGCGGTGGCCCTTGCGGAAGACATGCGACGCCGAGTGGAGGTCTATGCGGTAATCGAGCACGGCATTCGGCGTGATCGGGCCGGGTTTCTCGTAGCCAGTGCGGAAACGGGCGCGGAACACGTCGTTAGCGATCATCCGCTGGCGGCCACGCAGCGCGGCGGGCACGCGTTGGTCCGACGGATATATATCGACCAGCTTGACCACCCAGTCGGCATCGGAGCCGGTGGTGCTGGCGAACAGCTTGGCGGCAACGTCGCCCGAGACGGTGACGTCGGCGGCGAGCGGGTCGGTCTGCCAGAACAGCACGTCCTTGCGCTTGGCGAAGGGCGCCTGGTCGTCGGCGATCCAGGTCGACCAGGTCGATTCGGGCGCGAGAAACGGCGTGATCCGCGACCGTTCGCGATAGGGGACGGGATTGGCGGGATCGGAGACGAAGCGGTCGGCCGCTGCTTCGCCGCGCGAAGGGGCCTGGAAGGAGAGCTTGCCGCCGGCGCGCAGATAGAGATTCCGCGTGACGGTGCCGCGCTTCAAGGGCCAGTTGTCGAGGCGTTGCCAGCGGTTGCTTCCGGTCTGGAAGATCAGTGCCTCGGGCTGGTTGAGCGTGCCTTCGCCCTTGAGCCAATAGCGCAACCAGGGAAGCTCGATCTTCTCGCGATACCAATTGCCGGTCGCTTCACCCATTTCATAGGGTCCGTAGGAGGTCCCCGCGCTGCGCCAGCCGCCGTGGTTCCACGGGCCGACGACCAGATAGTTCAGCCCCTTGGCGTCGCCCTTTTCTTGTTCCGCGTAGATCGACAGAGGCCCGTAGAAATCCTCCTGGTCGTACCAGCCGGCGACGATCAGATTGGGCGTCGCCACCTTGGCCGCCATGTTGCCGGTGGTGCGTTGCGCCTTCCAATAGCCGTCATAGGATGGGTGGCTGACGAAATTCTGCCAGCTCGGCATGCTGCTGCCGAGATGCTGGCGGTCGAGCGTGGCGAGGTCGGTCTGCTTCAGGTACCAGGCATAGGCATCCTTCTCGCCGCCGAAGTCGAACGGCTTCATCGTGCGGCCGTCGGTTTCGAGCAGCGAAACCCAGCTCCAGGCGTAATCGAGGCGGAAGGCGCCGTTGTGGAGGAAGTCGTCCCCGACGAACATGTCGTTGGGCGAGGCCTGGGACGATACCGCCTTGAGCGCAGGATGCGGATCGATCGTCGCCATCGCCGCGGTCCAGCCGCCATACGAGACGCCGATCACCCCTGCCTTGCCGTTGTTCGCAGGGAGGTGCTTCACCAGCCAGTCGATCGAATCATACGTATCGGTAGATTCATCGACGCCGTTGGGCGTGGTTCTTCGCGGCCTGAGGTTGACGAAGCTGCCCTCCGAGCCGAGCCGGCCGCGGATATCCTGGAGGACGAAGATATATTGGTCCGCCGCAAGCTCCTTGTACGAGGCGGTGAGGATGTTGGTCGCGTGGGGCAGCGTAAAGCCGTAGGGCGAGCGGCTCATCAGGATGGGAAGCGGGCCCTTGGTGCTCTTCGGTCGCCAGACCTGGGCGTGGAGCTTCACCCCGTCGCGCATCGGGATCATCACGTCCTCGCCGACATAGTCGCCGATCGCGGCGTTGGCGGGGACCTGGTCGGTGAGATCGGTGGCAGCCTGTGTCGCAGGCTGCGTGCGGCTGGCGACATGGGAAGCGGCGAGCGCCGCCAATGCAATCACACCCGCATAGGCAGCAATTCGTCCACGCATTCGCAACCCCGCTCGCTTGAGCGGCGATGATAGCGGCATCGCGGCGCGGAAGGCGATGGGGTTTGTTTGGCGAGGAGATCAGCCCTGATCGGCAGCGAGCAAGTCCATGAAGTTGCGCGCGGCGTTGCGATCGGCCTCGTCCTTGAAGGCGACGTCGAGATCGGGTGCGTTGCCGAGGATATGGAGCAGCGCCCAGAGCGCGAAGCGGCGGTTGCGGTCGGTCTCGAGCCCGAGATCGACTCGGATGCGCTCGACGCCCTCGGCGAGTGCTGCGGGGGCGATGGCGGTCATGTCGTCGTTGCCAAAATAGCGGCGGAGCTGGTCGTCGAAGTCCATGCCTTCGCCTAGGCCGATACGCGTGGGAGGCAAGGGGCGTTGCGGTCCAGCCGTGCAGCTATGGCGTCGAAAGCGCTTGCAAAGGGATGGCAATCCGAACTCTTATCGTTTGCCGCCAGCCTCTTAGGGCGACGGTTGACGCCATAAATGCCTTGCCTTGCAGGCAAGTTTCTTTGCTTTGAGATAAAATGCTTGACTTCGAGATAAGTATCTTATCTTGGAGATAGGTATCTTTGTGCCGAGATTCTTGGCATCGAGATGGATTCTTGATGGCGAGGGGCTTGTGGGCGAGACCGATCCTGTCGACCAGCTCATCACTCTGTGGTCCGCGGCGATGCCGGATGTCGATACGCGCGGGCTTTCGGTGCTCGGGCGGGCGCGGCGGGTGACGCTCAAGGCGCGGGCGGCGGTCGAGCCGATCCTGGCGCTGCAAGGAATCGATGGGGGCGGCTATGACGTGCTCGCGACGCTCCGCGCCGAGCCGCCGCCGCACCGGCTGCGGCCGACCGAACTCTATCGCGCGCTGGGGATTTCGTCGGGCGGGCTGACCGCGCGGCTGAACAAGCTAGAGGCGGCGCGGATGATCCGCAGGCCGGCAGCGAGTGACGACAAACGCAGCGTTTTCGTGGAATTGTCGCCCAAGGGGCGTGGGCTGGTCGAGGCGGCGTTTCGCGCCGAGATGGGGCTCCAAGCCGAGCTGATGACTGGTCTCGCCGAAAAGGAGCAGTGGATTCTGGCGACGCTGCTCAAGAAGCTGGATGGGACGATGGGCGCAGGCTGACTGTGCGCCCTGTTGCGAATGGTTCGCGATTTTTTTTCGATTCTATCGCATTAATGTTGCAATGAATTTGCAATAAGGTGCTCATCCCTCCCTGTGTGAGAGGAGCTAGACGCCTTCGCGAACCAGATAGTTCTTCTGGCCCGCTACGCTGACTTCGAAGCGGAACAGGTCGCCGGCGTGGGGCTGCTTGGCGAGGTCGCCGGGGGCGATGTGCTTGTTGGCGGTGGTGGCGAAGACGGTCTTGCCGTCGGGGCCGCCGAACGCGATCTTGGTGATCGCGCTGACCGGGAACTTGACCTCCTCGAGCAACTCGCCCGCGGGGGAATAACGGCGCACAGCCCAGCCATTGTAGAGGCCGACCCAGACGCAGCCTTCGCTGTCGACGGTCGGCCCGTCGGGATGGCCTTCGTCATTGGGAATGCGGACGAATTCGCGAGTATTGGCGAGCGTTCCGTCAGGCTGGATGTCGCAGGCGTGGATCACCCCGACCAGCGTATCGACGTGATAGAGCGTCTTACCGTCGGGCGAGACCGCGGGGCCGTTGGTGATTGCGACGTGATCGGTGCTCTTGATGCACGTCCCGTCGCTGCCAAGGCGGTAGATCGCGCCCGTCAGGTCGCTCTCGCCATCGTCCATGCTGCCGAACCACAGGCGGCCCTGCGGATCGACGGTGGCGTCGTTGAGGCGGTTGGTCGGCAGATCGGGCTCAGGCGCGGAGATCGCAGTGAAACTGCCGTCGCGCTCGTCGAATCTGGCGAGGCCGGTCTGCAGGCCCGCGACGAAGCCGCCGCCTTCGATCGGCAGGATAAAGCCTACCTGGCCCGGTGCGTCCCAGCTGCGGGTCGCGCCGGTCGCCGGATCCAAGCGGTGGATCTTGCGGCTCTTGATATCGACGAACCAGAGCGCCTGGTCGCGCTCTACCCAGATCGGGCCCTCGCCGAGTGGCGCCCCGAGCTGCCAGATGCTGACCGGCTCGGAAATCGCCACCTTGCTCATCTTAACGCCACCCTGCATCCACGAAATATTCGTGGCCCGTTACCAGCCGTGCGTCGTCGGAGGCAAGGAACAATGCCATCGCGGCGATATCGTCGGGGACGAGGCGGCCCTTGAGGCACTGCGCCTTGACGATCTCGGCCTCGCCCTCGGGCGTGTACCATTTGAGCTGGCGCGGGGTGCGGACATTGCCGGGGACGATGCACACCGAGCGGATATTGTCGGGGCCGAGCTCGCGCGCCAAGCTGCGGGTGAGGCCTTCGATTCCGGCCTTGCAGGTCTGGTAGAGGGTGAGCTCCTCGAGCGCCAAATGCCACGAGATCGAGCCGAGGTTGACGATCACGCCGCCGCCCGCGGCCTTCATGCCGGGGATCACTGCCTGCGCAGCGAAGAACAAATGGCGCAGGTTCACGGCGATGCGATCGTCCCAATAAGCGGGGGTGACCTGCTCGATGGTGTGGCGATCGTCGCTGGCGGCGTTGTTGATGAGGATGTCGAACGGGCCGTGCTCGGCGATCGCGGCCTGGAGCGTGGCCAAATCGGTCAGGTCGACGCGTGCGAAGACCGGCGCGGTCTCGGCATCGGCGAGGCTCTCGACCAGCGCAGCCGAATCCTCGTCGGCGATGTCGAAGAAGGTGACGCGCGCGCCCTGGCGGACAAAGCCTTCGACCATGCCCGCGCCGATCCCCGAGCCGCCGCCGGTGACGAGGACGCGCTTGCCCTTGAGGCTGGGATAGATCGCGCGCTGGTCGCGGGTGAGCGGCGCGTGGATGGGATCAGCTTCGGACATGGAGCGGGCGGAATCCTGTGAGCGCGAAAGGCGCGAATGCGGGGAGAGCGTACCGGCGAAATTCGCTGGTGAAAACGATTTTCACGCGAGCAGTCCGCGTGCGGCAAGGTTGCGCATCAGGTCGCGGATGCCAAACCGCCAGGGCGCGGCCGCCTTGGAGGTGGTCACGCGGTTGGTGAGCGCGCCGAGCTTGGGCGTGGCGATGCGGACGACGTCGCCGGTCTTGTGGGTGAAGCCGCGGCCGGGATGGTCGCGGTCCTGCACCGGGGCGAAGAGGGTGCCGAGGAACAATGCGAAGCCGTCGGGATACTGGTGCTCGCTCAGCGCCTGGCGCACGAGGTCGGTGGGATCGCGGCTGATCTCGCTCATCTTGTTGGTGCCGTGGAGCGTGTAGCCCTCAGGGCCATCGATGGTGAGATCGACCACGGCGCTGCGGACATCGTCCATCGTGAAGCTGTCGTCGAACAGCCGGATGAAGGGGCCAAGCGCGGTGGACGCATTGTTGTCCTTGGCCTTGCCGAGTAACAACGCGCTGCGGCCCTCGAAATCGCGCAGGTTGACGTCGTTGCCGAGCGTGGCGCCACGCGGCGTGCCGTGGCGATCGACGACAAGCACGACCTCGGGTTCGGGGTTGTTCCAGTCGCTGTCCGAGCGGATGCCGATCTCGTCGCCGGGGCCGACCGCGGAGAGGACGGGGGCCTTGGTGAACACTTCGGCATCGGGGCCGATCGCGACTTCGAGATATTGCGACCACATGCCCGCGTCGATCAACGCTGCCTTGAGTGCTGCGGCCTCGTCGCTGCCGGGGACGACCGAGCGGATGCCGCTGCCGACCTTGGCCTCGAGATCGCCGCGGATTTCGGAGGCCTTGTCGGCATCGCCGCGCGCGCGCTCCTCGATCACGCGCTCGATCGCCGAGAGCGCGAAAGTGACGCCGCATGCCTTGATGCACTGGAGGTCGACCGGGGCGAGCAGGCGCGGGCCGTGGAGCGTGCCGAGCGCCTCGGCGCCACAGAGGCGCGGGCCGGTGACGCTGGCGAGATCGTCGCGTTCGAGCAGGTCGGCGACGGTCGCGGCGGTTGCCGAGACGTCGATCACGTCGCCGCCGCGGACGAGCACAGGGGTAGGGCCGGCATCGAGAAGGACGCGCCCGACCAGTATGGCCTGCGCATGATCGGTGGGCAGCAATGCAACGCTAGACGCTTCGGACATCCCTCGCCTTAGGAGATTCTGTTTTTGATAGCGCTACCATTGGGTTGCAATGGAAGCGCTGTCAACCCGGCTGAAACGCAGTTCCATCTTCACCCCGGCACTTCGCCCAGGGTGACGGGGTGCTGGCACGGTGGCGTCTGTCCAACGCCAAGGGGCATCTGTTCCCCCTTCGCAAATGCACAAATAGCACCTGCCACTGTTGTTAATGATAGTGACTCGCAAAAGCTTTAATCCTATTGGCTCTGGCGAATCGAAAAAACAAAGGGGTCGAAGTGTTGCGGATCGTCAGTGTGTTGCTTGCCAGTGTTGCCACGGTTGCGGTGGTTTCGCCCGCTTATGCCGAGGACCGGAAACCTGCCGACCTCGCCGCGCCGCCGCAGCGTGACGATGAGATTATCGTCATCGGCAAGACCTATGGCCAGGAAGTCGGCAAGACGGTGACGCCACTCAAGGACGTGCCCAACACCATCACCGTGATCGACCGCGAGCAGATCGAGGCGCAGAACCTGTTGTCGCTCGAGGATGCGCTGACCGCCGCCAACGGCATCACCGTGACAGGGGTTGGCAGCGAGGATCCCTCGTTCATGTCGCGCGGCTTCGCGATCAACAATTACCTGGTCGATGGCGTCTCGACCCTGGCGTTCAACTTCCCCTCGGTCGTGCCCGACCTGTTCTTCTACGAGCGATTGGAAGTGCTGCGCGGCCCGGCGGGGCTGTTCAGCGGATCGGGCAATCCGGCGGGCAGCATCAATCTGGTGCGCAAGCGCCCGCTCGACAGCTTCAAGGTGCAGGCGAGCGCCGGTGCGGGCAGCTGGAACAATTTCCGCGGCGAACTCGACGTGTCCGCGCCGCTCGGCAACGGCATTGCCGCCCGCGCCGGCGTGATGGCGCAGGACCAGGACCAGTTCTTCGACGTCGGGCACCGTTTCCGCCTGGCCGCGTTCGGCACGGTCTCGGCCGAGATCGATCATGCGACGACGCTGACCGTCGGCGGCAATTACGATCGCTACCAGCCGGCGATCCAGTCGGGCCTGCCGGGCCATGCCGGTACGACCACCGGGGGCGAGGGGCGGCTGCTCGACATCGATCGCTCGACCTATCTCGGCGCGGACTGGAATCGCTTCCGCTCGAACACCTGGACGGTGTTCGGCGACCTGACGCATCGAGTCAGCGACCGGTGGACGCTGCGTTTCAGCGGCCTCCACAGCGATGTCGAGCGCATCGACGTCTATAGCTATATCGGCAGCCAGGCGGTCACCACGCCGACGAACCCGCCGGCCACTGGCGCGCCCAATAATGGCGTGACCAACCATATCGCCTATCGCGGCGACAGCTTCGCCAAGACCACGGCGTTCGACTTCAACGGCATCGGCAGCTTCCCGCTGTTCGGCCGCGACCAGACGCTGATCCTGGGTGCCGATTACCAGGCGCAGGACTACGACAGCTATTATACCCGCCTGTCCAACTATGCGCGGATCAACGTGTTCGATCCGGTCTCGCCGATCGAGCCGACGCTAAACCCCTATGGCCCGTCGCCGCTCTATGCGGTTCAAGGGTCGGGCGCGAACTGCGCGGGCGTGACCACGCCGACGGCAACCTGCGTCGCGCAGGTCTATGGCGGCACCAAGACCGTGGTCGAGCAATATGGCCTGTACGGCCAGCTTCGCCTGTCGCCGTTCGCGGGGCTGACGATCACTGGCGGCGGCCGGCTGACCTGGTGGGAGAGCAACAACCAGGTGCTGCTGCCGACGCGCGGCAACCGCACCTCGCAGCAGATCGACGGACGCTTCACGCCTTATGTGGGCGTGGTGTGGGACGCGACCGACAACCTCAATTTCTACGCCAGCTATGCCGACAGCTTCTCGCCGCAGGCAGCACCCGCCGGCCGCCGCAAGCCCGACGGGTCGGACGTGCTGCCGCTGATCGGCGCGCAATTCGAGGGTGGCACCAAATTGTCGTTGATGAACGACAAGCTGCTGGTCTCGCTCGCCGCCTATCAGATCGAGCAGACCAACCGCCTGTTCAACGACCCCGACGATGCCACTGTCTATCTCCAGGTCGGCAAGGTGCGCGCGCGCGGGATCGAGGCGGAGATCGGCGGCGAGATCGTGCCGGGCTGGCGAGTCAACGGCGGCTACAGCTACACCAAGACCAAGTATCTCGAAGACGCCAACACCGCGTTCGAGGGCATTCCGCTCACCCCGATCATCCCCGAGCATATGGTAAAGCTGTTCACCAACTATGCGCCCGTAGACGGCGCGCTGCGCGGGTTCAGCCTGGGCGGCGGGGTCACCTGGTTCGACGCGACCTATGGCGGCAACCCGTCCTACATCAATCCGGTCAACAACCAGCGGGTGATCTCGACGATCGTGCGCCAGGGCGCCTATGCCGTGGTCGATCTGCGCGCCGGCTACAAGATCAACGACCGGATTGCGCTGTCGGTCAACGCCAACAACGTGCTCGACCGCAATTACTATGCCCGCATTTCGGCGACCGGCCGCGGCAACTATTACGGCCAGCCGCGCAGCGTGTTCGGCACGATCCGGTTCACCTTCGAATGAGCAAGGCGGGGAGCCTTTCCTTCAATCCCTGGGCCAAGCGCGGCGACATGGTGCTGCGCGTGCTCGCGGCGATCCCGCTGGGATATGCCGTCGGCAGCCTGTGGGCGATGGCGCTCGCGCGGGGGATACCGGGCGAGCGCTCCGAGGCGACGATCATCGCGACTCTCGTCGCGTTCGTGATTTGCGCGGGCGCGGCGATGTGGGCCTTCGCGGCGCGCAGCGGCTGGCGGGCGGTGTGGACGCTCGTGCTGCTCGGCGCAGTCGCGGGGGCGATCGCTTGGGCATCGATCCAGGCGACGGGGCGGCTATGAACAACAAGGGATTTCGCCAGTCGCAGGCCTTCCTGCACACCTGGTCGGGGATGCTGCTTGGCTGGCTGCTGTTCGCGGTGTTCGTCGCCGGGACGATCGCTTTCTATCGCGAGGGGCTCAATCGCTGGATGCGGCCCGAGCTCGCCAAGGTCGAGGCGCCGATGCAGGTGCTCGACGGGGCGCAGCGCTTCCTCGAGAAGAAGGCGCCGGACGCGAAGTCGTGGTTCATCCCGATGCCCAGCGTCACGAGCCCCGGTACGCAGCTGTTCTGGCAACCCGAGCCCAAGAAGGGCGAGCCGCCGCGGCGGCGCGGGCGTCGCAACAACCAGGCGCTGATCGGCGCCGATGGCGAGCCCGCCACCGCGCGCGCGACGCGCGGCGGCGAGTTCTTCTATCGCTTCCACTTCGACCTTTATTACATGCCGGTATTCTGGGCGCGCTGGCTGGTCGGTTTCGCGGCGATGATGATGCTGGTCGCGATCCTCAGCGGGATCGTGACGCACAAGAAGATTTTCAAGGATTTCTTCACCTTGCGCCGCGCCAAGGGGCAACGCAGTTGGCTCGACGGGCACAATGCCACCGCGGTGCTCGGGCTGCCCTTCCACCTGATGATCACCTATACCGGGCTGGTCACGTTGATGGCGATGCTGATGCCTTGGGCGACGGTTGCCAATTATAGCGACGATTCGAAGATGTTCGAGACACTGTTCCCGCAGGCACCAAAGGTCGAACGCTCGGAGAAGCGCGTGCCGATGGTGCCGCTGTCGACGATCGTCCGGGATGCCGAGCGCCGGCTCGGCGCGCCGGCGGGCTATGTCGACGTGGCCTTTCCCGGCGACGCGAATGCGCGCGTGACGATCAGCCGGAGTCCCGGCTCGATGCTGTCGTCGCGCACGCCGAGCATCACCTATGAAGGCGCGACCGGCAAATTGGTGTGGCAGTCGCCTGCGCCGGGCGGCGCGTCGGTGACCGCGGGGGCGATGATCGGGCTGCACGCCGGGCGCTTTTCGGGCGACGGGCTGCGCTGGATCTATTTCCTGTGCGGCGTCGCGGGGAGCGTGATGGTGGCGAGCGGGCTGGTGCTGTGGACGGTCAAGCGCCGCGAGAAGCTGCCCGATCCGAGCCGTCCCCATTTCGGCTTCCGCATCGTCGAGCGGCTCAACGTCGCGACGATCGCGGGCTTCCCGCTGGGAATCGCGGCGATGCTGTGGGCCAACCGGCTGCTGCCGGTGGCGATGCAAGGCCGGGCGGAGTGGGAAGTCCATGTGCTGTTCCTCGCCTGGCTGGCGTCGCTGGTGCTGACGCTCGTGCGGCGGCCGCAGATCGCCTGGACGATCCTGCTCGGGACGACGGGGGTGCTGCTCGCGGCGATCCCGTTCTACAACCTGATCGCGACGCGGCAGGGCGTGTTCGCGACCCTGCCCCGCGGGGACTGGCTGATGGCGGGGATCGACGTGACGATCCTGGTGTTCGGTATCGGGTTCGGGGCGATCGCGATGCGGGTCGGGCGGTACAAGCCTGCGGTGCGCAACCCGCGGCGGAAGATGGTGGCCGGGGCGATGCTGGAGCCTGCGGAATGAGTTTCGTCACCTTAGTCTTTGCAATCGCGGCGTTTGCCCTGTTCGGGCTTGCCACCGACGAGCATCACCAAAGGCGGCTGGGCAAGCGGCCTGATATTGCGACGAAGAAGCGTTTGCGGATTGCCGCATGGGTGCTGATCGTGGCAGCGTTCCCGCCAGCGCTGATGGCGAGCGGCGGCGTGTTCGGCCCGATTTTGTGGGCCGGCATGCTGATGCTCGGTGCCGGCATCGTGTTCCTGATACTCAATCTGGCGCCGGCAGGGCGCATCGACAAAGCGTGGAGGAAGCAATGAAGCGACTGATCTTGGCGGCCCTGATGCTCGGCATGGCCGGCACCGCGCAGGCGCACGAAGTGTGGGTCGAGCGTGACGGCAACGGCGCGGTGCGCATCTATCTGGGCGAGCCGGGCGACGTGCTGCCCGAAGGCGGCGATCCCGAGTTCAAGAACCTCAAGGCACCCAAGCTGCTCTCGGGCAATGCCGCGCTTGTCCGGAAAGCGGGATATATCGAGACGAGCGCGCCGGCGGGCGACGTCCGCGTCTGGGACGACAATGTCTTCGCGCCCTGGAATGCCGAGGGCAAGAAGGAAGGCGTGGTCTATTATGCCCGCGCCGGCCGCAGCGACACCAGCGCCAAGCTGCCGTTCGAGATCGTGCCCGCCGCGGCCGAGGGGAGCCGCTTCACGGTGATCCGCGAGGGCAAGCCGGTCGCGGGCGCCAAGGTCGTAGTGGTGACGCCGGACAAATGGTCGAAGACGCTGACCGCCGACGCCGATGGCGCGATCGAGGTGCCCGCGCGAGAGAAGGGCCGGTATATACTCGCGGCGACGGTGAAGGACGAGGCCAAGGCGACGCTGCCGGGCGGTGCGGTCGATGCGGTGCACCGGATTACTACGCTGACGTTCGTTAACTGAATCCCTCCCCTCCCTTTCAGGGAGGGGAGCTTAGTTGGTGTGCCACCCGTCGATCGCTTCCAGGGTGCGCGCGTGGACTTCCTCGGGTGTGCCGCGCGCGTCGATCACGACGTGGCGGTCGGGATCACGCGCCGCCTGGTCGAGGAACGACTGGCGAATGCGGTGGTGGAAGGCCAGGTCGAGTGTCTCGAAGCGGCCTTCGTCGATCGCACCGTCGCTGAGGCGGCGCTTGCTGCGCGCGAGGCCGATCTCGGGATCGAGATCGAGGACGACCACCAGATCGGGCCAGACATCGCCGACCGCCTCGCGGTGGAGCAGGCGGATATAGTTCTCGGCCATGCCGCGGCCGGCGCCCTGATAGGCGATGGTCGATCCGACATAGCGATCCGACACCACCGAGACGCCGCGCGACAGGCTGGGCAGGATGACGCGGCGGACATGCTCGACGCGCGCTGCGGTCATCATCAGCAGCTCGGACTGCTGGTCCCAGGCATCGTCGTTCCCGGAGAGCAGCAACGCGCGGAGCTGCTCGCCCTGCGGGGTGCCGCCGGGCTCGCGCGTTGCGATCGCCGCGCGGCCGCCCGCTTCGAGATGCGCGACGATGTGGCGCACCATTCCCGATTTGCCGCAGCCGTCGACGCCCTCGACGGCATAGAAGGATGCCTTGTCCATGCCTTGCCTTAGCATGGCGGCGGGCGATGTTAAGGCAGTGCCTGGCGAACCGCGGGCAGGGCGGCTTGGCGTTCGAACTGGCCTTCGCGTGCGATGGCGAGGGCTTCCGCTGGCTCCACGGCACGGCTGTAGAGATAGCCCTGGCCATATTCGCAGCCGAGCGCGGCGAGCAGTTCGGCGCTCTCGCCCGACTCCACGCCCTCGGCGGTGACCGGCAGGCCGAGGCCCTCGCTGAGGTTGAGGATCGCGCGGACGATCTGGCCGTTGTCCTCGGCGCGCATGTTCTGGACGAAGCCGCGATCGATCTTGATGCGGTTGAACTGCAGTTCGCGCAGATGCTTGAGGCTTGCATAGCCCGTGCCGAAATCGTCGAGCGCGATCTGGATGCCCGCGCTCTTGAGCGAGAGCAGGATTGCACGCGCCGTCTCGATGTCCTGGACCAGCCGGTTCTCGGTGATCTCCACGACGAGCCGGCCGGCGGGGAAGCCGGTGGCGCAGAGCACCTGGAGGATGCGCTGAGGCAGCCAGCTGTCGTTGAGCTGGAGCGGCGACAGATTGACCGACAGCGTCATGTGCGGCGGCCAGATCCGCGCCTCCATGCATGCACGGCGCAGGACGGCAAAGCCGAGATCCTGGATCATCCCGGCATCCTCGGCGATCGGGATGAACATGTCGGGGGCGATCAGCCCGCGCGTCGGGTGGCGCCAGCGCGCCAGCGCCTCGAACCCGATCACGTCGCCCGAGGCGAGCGCGACGATCGGCTGGAAATAGGGGACGAACTCGCCGCGATGGATGCCGGCGTGCATGTCGAGCTCGAGCTGCGCGCGCTCGCGCATCTCGGCCCCCATTTCGGCGGCGAAGAGGCACCAGGTCGAGCGACCCGAGCGCTTGGCGCGGTACATCGCGAAATCGGCCTTGTAGAGCATCTCCTCGGGGCTGGCGGCGTCGGGCGCGCAGCGCAGCAGGCCGATCGAGGCACTGACTTCGGCGAGCCCACCGCGGAGCTGGATCGGCTTGGCGACCGCGGCGAGCAGCGCCTCGGCGATCGCGGCCGGTGCCGGCGAGTCGATCGGATATTCGAGCACGCAGGCGAATTCGTCGCCCCCCATGCGGGCGACCAGGCCCGTGCCGCCGACCAGTGCGCGCAGGCGATCGGCGATGGTGACGAGCACCTGGTCGCCGCCTTCATGGCCATAGGTGTCGTTGACGGGCTTGAAGCGATCGAGATCGAGCAGGAACACGTTCAGCTCGGTATCCGGCTGTGCCGAAGCGGCGCGCGCGGCGATATGGCCGATCAGCGTGCGGCGGTTGAACAGCCCGGTGAGCGAATCATGGCGTGCGAGCAGCGTGGCTTCGCGCTCGGCGCGGCGGCGGCGGCGCAGCTCCTGACGTAGCCCGCGGGTGCGCACGACGAGCAGCACCATGTAGAACATGCTCGTCAGGAAGAAGGCGGAAAGCAATTCGTCGAGCTGCCAAGACTCGTGCGCGGTGCTGAATGCGTGGAAGCGCTCGCCGAGATCGAAGATGACGCCCAGCATCAGCGCCATCGCCGCGGGCGCGACGATGAGGATGTAATCCCGATAGCTGACGAACAACCGACGCAGCCGGCCCTTCATTGCCCCAACTCCCTGGCGAAGTGCCTTAACCTTTATAGAAGGTTGCGAGGGACTTAGGCGCGCCGGCGCGGAAAATTACGCTACGGAAAGATCGCACCGACCAGCGCCGCAAGGCGGGCGGGATCGCAATCGTCGAGCGGGATCTCGCGCTCGGGGTTGCACGAATAACCAATCATCCGGCCGTCGCGGTCCGATCCGACCGAGAGCAGCCGCCAGCCCGCCTCCTCGCGCAGCGCCGCGAGGCCGCCGGCGGAGGGAAACCGATCGGGATCGACGATGACCACCGTTTGGCCCGGCAGCCCGCCGCCCAGCGTCGCGCGGCAGACCCTGAGTCCGAAGGCGCGCGGGCCTGCGGCATGCGGCGCCTCGGCCTTTTCGGGCGTGGGGGTGTCGGCGATGAGGCCGTCCGGGAGCGGGGCGCCGAGCACCGGGACGAGCCGGACCGAGGCGGCGCCGGCCACCGGGAGGGGCGCCGGCATGGGAGCGGCGGCGGGCTCCGCGAAGGCGGGCTCCGCGAAGGCGGGCTGAAGCGCGGCGGCGATTTCGGCGATCCGGGCGCGGGTCCGTTCGTGGCGCACGGCCGAGCCCGGAATGCCGGCAAGCGCACCGTCGAGCGTGCCCTCGGCGTGCAGCGCGACGACATGATGGCGCAGCTCGTCGACATTGGGAACGTGGAGGAGCTGGCACAAGGCAAGGTGCGTCGCGGCATTCCAGCGCTCGAAAATCTTCTGCGCGTTCTCGATGCGCGAGAGGGCAACTGGGGGTATCCCATAATCGCGCTCGATCGCGGCGATGGTGAGCGCGGGGTCGCCGGCGCGCCGCGCGCGCACCGCGGCGGCGAGCAGCACTGCGAAGCGCTCCTCGTCGAGGTCGACCGGATCGCCGTCGACAAAGGGTTCCGCCCAGCGCGCGATGTCGAAGCCCGGCGCGTCGATATCGAGCAGCAGCTCGGCCGGGGCGATGCCGAGCACGGCGGCGATGCGGCGTAGTTCGTCGGGCCGGGGCACGACTTCGCCGCGATCGATCTTGGAAAGGCGAATGTAGGGAATTTCAGGGAGTAGCGCGGCGAGGCGCAGCAGCTTGGCGTGCCCGGCGGCGCGGCGTTGCTCGCGCATGCGATTGGGAAAGACGAAGCAGCGATAGAGATCGACCGGCAGATCGCCGGCGATCGGACGCGCGCCGTCGCGTTGCTTGTTGCCCCGTGCCATCGACATCTCAGAATCCCCCGCGGGCTCGCGCCGCTTAGCGAGTCATTCTGAAGCGAAATATGAATAATGCAAGGTTAACGCGGCGATTCTTAATGGAATGCAGGGTTCATTATTGGATGTATGTGTCGCAATGCAGGGTTTCAGAGCGTATCGACCGACCCGCCCTAAGGGCGTGTGTGTCCGTCATGTTTCGAAGACCATGCGGACATCATTCGGCCACCCGCTGGATCAGCCAAGCAGTGCAAGCGGTTCTCGGGAGTGGGGGCCGATCGCTTAGTCGAACACCGCGACGAACTCCGTCGGACGTCGCTCATCTACACGATCAAAGGCGCAATGAGGCCGATCGCCACGAGGCATGCTATCATTCCCATGGTGGCTATTAGGAATGCCCGCAGCAGCGATACCTTCAGTTCGCGAGCGAACCAATGCACTTGCAAGCCGCCGAACCAGAGCAGCGCGCCTACCATGCAGGCGGCGCCCGCAAGCCTGGCGTGACCGGCGAGGAGCTGGAACAGGATCCCGCCCACGCCAAGCAATAGCGCGAACGGACCCGTTAGGTAACATTGACTGTAGAAGGGGCCCTGAAGCGCATCCCGGGTCAGCTTCCGTCCGAGCCTTCGGACCAGTAGAACCGCCATGATCAGCGGGAAGATGCTGAAGACCACCAGCCGCAACAGGAGCAGGCTGGTGTCGTCGGTGATCAGGCTGGCCAGGCCCCTGTGGCTGGCGACCAGGCTACTCTGGCCGACATAGGTAAGTTCGATCGCATGCGACAGCAGCAGCGTGAGGAGTAGGAACAGCGGCGGGCTCAGCGCGTCCGAATATTGGCGGCCGGCGGGCTCTTTGAGCTGGCTGGCGGCATAGTCCATCATCAACCACGGGTGGCGCAGCACCCGCCACAGCGTCAGCGGATAAAAGACCATCCACGACATGATCTCATAGAGCAGATCGTCGAGCGACTTGATGAATTGCATGAACCCCATCGGCCTGTGCAAGCACGCTCACGAGGGGAAGGCAATGACTCCGGCGAAGTCCGGCAGCGTTACGCGCCGGGCTTAGTGCAGCGCGCGCTCGGGGCGCTGGGCGAGCAGCGTGCAGGGGCCGGCGGGATCTAGCGGGACGATCGCGAGGAGCGCGGTGTCGCCGGTCGCCTGGCGGAGCAGCCATCCGGTGGCCGAGGGGGCGGGGTGATCGGGGGCGAAGGCCACGCCGACGCCGTCGGTGATCACGCCATAGCCCATTGGCGGACTGGGCCAGCGCCCGGCAAGGTAATCGAGCAGCTCGGCGGCGGCTTCCTGTAGCGCGCCTTCGGGCGTGTCCAAGGGGCAGAAGGCATCAGCGGCGGCGCTGATCTGGGCGACGAGGCTGAAATCGCGCGCGCGCCACCACAGCATCCGGATCGTGCCCTCGGGATTTGCCTCGAGCCCCATGAACAGGCCCGCCTGCGGGGGGAGCAAGGCGGCGGCGCAGCGCGCCACTTCCTGCGCCAGCGCGGTCAGGTGCCGGTTGGGGCGGGGCATCATTGCCCAGCCCTGACCCGCTTCGTTCACATCCAACTCGCCGATCATCGGCTCTCTCCAGCTATCTTCCCGCTTTATAGGAAGAATGCGGAGAAGTGCGCGTGTCTGCACTATGTCTGCGCGGAATTAGTGGAGCACCACGCCGGCGGCGGCGAGGTTCTCGACCGGAGCGGCGAGGACGACTTCCAGCTCAGCCGGCGCAATGGCGCGGACGCTCGAGAGACGGTTGTGCGGCAGGTCGGCGTCGGGGAGCAGCGTGGCGGCGGCCGGCTGGCGGCGCTTGGGCGCAGGACGCTCATGCTCGGCCATCACGGCGAAGCGCGGGTCGGCGGCGGCGATCTCGGCAATCGCCTTGGCGGCGCGCTTGGTGATCTGACGGACGCGCTCCTTGGTGACGCCGGTCTCGAGCGACAGATCGTCGAGGGTCGAGGCCTGGAACACGCGGCGGACGACGATCTCGCGGTCACGATCGAGCTTGGCTTCGAGCTTCTCGAGCTCGGCGGGATCGATGCCGTAGGTGGCGGTGCGGAGACGCGGGCCTTCGCGGCGCAGCGCGGCTTCCTCGCGCTTCGGACGGGGGCGACGGCGGAGCGCCTCGATCCCGACTTTGCGGAGCTGATCGACATAGGCGTCGACGAGCGAAGTGATCGCGCCGTCGGCGAGATAGTCCGAAGCGGCGGCTTCGGTGCGGGCCAGGGCGTCCTCGTCCTCGATCAGCGTCTCGGGCGACATTTCCTCGCCGTCGGCACCGGTGGCCAGGGCGTTGAGCGACACGGTGGTCGCCTCGACCTTTTTCGCCGAGGGGCGCTGGTCGGTCATCAGGCGGAAGCGGAGGCTCTGGAGCTCGCCGCGGATCTGCCAGTTCACGAAGGTGGTGAACTGCGCCTTGGCGGGGTCATAGGCTTCGATCGCGCGGTGCACGGCGATGGCGCAGCACTGCTCGGCGTCGTCCCAATGGGCGACCAGACCGTACTGGCGGATGAAGTGGCGGATGCGCGGGGCGATCAGCTTGAGGATCTGGGCGAAGGCACGATCGACATAGACGCGCTGGCGGTTGGTCTGCGGCGCATCCTTGGGCGTGTTCTCGATGACGGTGGCGACAGCGGCTTCGAGAGCGATCGTGGTCTTCGACATTGGTAATCCCCTGTTTCGTGAAGGCCGCCGTGAGGCTGCCCGTTCGACAAGGGTGGTAATGCCCGCCAATCCTTTAACGGATGGGAACCAGTCCTATATGTATAAATACGCAGTCGGAATGCCCCGGAGGGCGCCAAGAAACCGCTCAAAACCCTGTGTTTCAATGGTTTAACGCGTATTTACCAACCGGTGGCCGGGGCGCGCTCCCGTAAATTACTTATAGGACAGAATTTACGAAGCGAAGGCTTCGGGGCGAATTCTGCGATCGATGAAGCCGGTGAGCCACTGGCGATGCGCCTGGGTGGCGTTGCCCGCGCTGGCGATGCGCTGCTCGGCGGCCGAGGCGCCGATCTGGGCGGAGAGCAGCATGCGGGCGCGGCCCGCCTCGATCCCGCCGCTGAGGAACTTCTTGGCGTCGCCGAGGCCGAGATGGTGGCCGAGATAGGCGGCCTTGGCGAGCGTCTCGCTATCGGTGCGCACGCGCACCCCTGCTTTCTCCAGCCGGTCGAGATTGCCCTTGGCGAGATCGGCGACGCCCAGGATCGACGCTTTGGGATCGTAACGCAGCGCGAGCAGTTCGGCGCGGTTGCCGGTGTTGACGCGGCCGCGGCCGTCTAGCCAGCCGCGCTCGGCGGCGTGCGCGTTGAGCCAGGTGCCTTCGGTCTGCGCCAGATCCTGCCACGTCCCGCTGAGGAACTGGCCGAGGCCGGCGGCGCTCGAGCGCGGATTGCGCGAATGGGTGTTCCAGCTGCCGTCGCCGGTCTTGGCGGCCTCGGCATCGACGATCGCAGCGAGCGCGGAGGCGGGAATGCCGGTGCGCGCCTCGGCGGCGGCGAAGGTCGAGGCATAGCGCGCATTGGCGCCGAGCTTGAGGTCGCCGCTGTCGGGGGTGGCGGTGCCGATGCCGATGCCGCCGATCCGGGCATAGGCCGGCGTAGGGCCGCGGACATCCTCGGGATCGATCGCGCCCGCGCCGGTGGTGCCGATGCTCTTGGCTTTCGCTTCGCCGCCGAAGCTGGCAGCAGCGGGCTGGTGGCAGCTACACGCGCAGTGGCAGGCGCAGCCGGCTTGCGACAGGCCCGAAATGCCGTCGCGGCCGCCGAGCAGGCCGAGCAGTGAATCCATGTTCATGTTGTTACCGCCGAAGGGCGAGGCGCTGTTATCCTTGCTGTCGCCATCGCCAAGCGCGGCGCGCCACAGCCGGGTCGAGAGCTGCGACTGCGCCTCAGCATAGATGACCTGCGCGCGCTTCTGCGGGGAGAGCGCGGCGAGCTGGGTGGGGTTGATCATGCCGCGCGGTTCCGCGTGGCGGCGCGGGCGCGCAGGAAGCGCGCCGCGGCGATGTCGTCGATCGCGCCCTGTTCGGCGAGCGCGAGCGTGCGCTCGGCTTCGTCCTCATAGCGTTCGGCGGCGCCTTCGATCGCGCGCATAGTGCCATAGGCCTCGACCGCCTGGGCGCGCAGGCGTCCGAGCCGGGCCTGGGCGAGATAGGCGGCTTCGTCGAGCCGGGCGCGCTCCGCCTTCATCCGCGCGGTCCACGCATCGTGCGCGAAGGGCAGGGCATAGGCGAGCGCGCGCTCCTGGAGCATCCGCGCATCATGCGTGCGCGTCTGGGTCTCGAGCGTGGTGATGCGCTCGACCTCGACGCTGATCGACACCTTGACGGCGTCGACTTCGCGGCGCTGGACGCGGAGCGCGGTATCGAACGGCGTCATGCGGCGATCCCGAGCGGTTCTTCGAGCGGCGCGGCGGTGCCGACGATCTCTGCCAGCGCAGCGAAGTCGATATCGGCATTGCCCGGGTCGTGCTTGCCCTGGTTGATGAGTTTTTCGATCTGCGGCGCGAGCGCGACCGCGGCGTCGACTTCTTCAGACGATCCGGCCTTGTACGCGCCGAGGCGGACCATTTCCTCCATGTCGGCATAGGTCGACAGCAGCTTCCGCGCGGCGAGGCGCGTGGTGTTCTGCTGGTCGTCCATGCAATGGGGCAGGGTACGCGAGACCGATTTGAGGACGTCGATCGCCGGATAACGGCCGCGCTCGGCGATCGCGCGGCGCATCACGACGTGGCCGTCGAGGATGCCGCGCACCGCGTCGGCGACGGGCTCGTTATGGTCGTCGCCGTCGACGAGGACCGTGAACAGCCCAGTGATCATGCCCTTGCCAGGTGCGCCGGGGCCTGCGCGCTCGAGCAGGCGAGGCAGCTCGGCGAAGACGGTGGGGGTGTAGCCCTTAGTCGCCGGCGGCTCGCCCGAGGCGAGGCCGATCTCGCGCTGCGCCATCGCGAAGCGGGTGACCGAGTCCATCAGGCACAGCACGTTGAGGCCCTGGTCGCGGAAATGCTCGGCGACGGCGAGCGTAGTCCAGGCAGCCTGGCGGCGCATCAGTGCGGGCTCGTCGGACGTGGCGACGACGACGACCGAGCGGGCCATGCCTTCGGGGCCGAGATCGTCCTCGATGAATTCCTGAACCTCGCGGCCGCGTTCGCCGATCAGGCCGATCACCGCGACGTCGCACTGGGTCCAGCGCGCGAGCATCGAGAGGAGGACCGACTTGCCGACGCCCGAGCCGGCGAACAGCCCGAGGCGCTGGCCGATGCAGAGCGGCACGAACATGTCGAGCGTGCGGACGCCGGTCTCGATGCGGTGGCCGACGCGCGCGCGGTTGGAAGCCGCGGGCGGCGCGGCCTTGATCGGCTGCGGATCGGCGCCGTTGGGCAGCGGACCTTGGCCGTCGACCGGGCGGCCGAGACCATCGATCATCCGGCCGAGCCATGCTTGCGAGGGACGAATGCTGAACTGGCCTGCGGCGAGCTCGGCGCGCGAGCCAAGGCCGACGCCAACCGGGTCGGTGAAGGGCAGGCACAATGCGACGTCCCGGTCGAGTGCGGTCACTTCGGCCTCGACCTTGCCGTTGGCGCCCTGGATCTCGACGCGGCTGCCGATTTGCGCGACGCCGGCCAGCCCCTCCACTTCGATCAGCGCGCCGCGAACCGCGACGACGCTGCCGAAGCGGCGATCGGGCACCATCGTGCGGATCGCGCGGGCGGCGCTGGCAAGAGTCTGCATGGCGGCGGAAAGTCCTTACGCGGCCTGGGCTTCGGTCGCGACGTTCTCGAAACCGATCAGCTCGCGCGCGGCGGTGAGCGCCTTGTAGTAATCGCCCTGCGCCATGTCGTGCGCGAAGGCGATGCACGCGGTGCGCGCCTCGGCCGTGGTGAGCGTGGCGACGAGGCTGCCGACCAGCGTGACGATAGCGTCCTGATGCTGGTTGCGGTTGGCCGGATCGATGTATGCGAGCATCGCGGCGAAATAGAGCTGGCGCGCCGGGGTGGTGGCTTCCTCGGGCTGCATGACCTCGCGGCCGCGCAGGATCGATACCTGGTTCTCGACCGCGATCTGGGTGCGGCCGACCGCGCGCAGGACGGCGCCGTTGACGATCGCCTTCTCGCCGTCGCGAAGCGTGATGCGGAGCATGGCAGTTCAACCTTTCGAGTGCGTTTGCTCTCTTATAGGATGATGTCGGCGCGCGGCGGTGCGCACCCGGCAATTTTTGCCGAGTGCGGGGGGAGTCGGAATCTACGTAGGGCGCAGTATCTCGCTTTTCCTCCTCTCCGGCCGGCGCCGAAAGGGTAGAGCGCATCCTCGCCGTCGGCGCCGATCGGGGCTGGTCGCTCGTGCCGCACTGATCTCCCCTGCATCCAGACCCTCGCGGCGCGGCGCGGCGAGTTGAGTCCCGAACGCCTTGCCTAGGCGAGGCGCCTGAGATTATATATGATAAATAAGCTAAGGGCGCAGGAGAGGTATCATTCATCACGAACCACATCGCGAAGTCCCGCGCCGCCTGGTCCGCCGCCTTCTTGCGACAGCCCTGATTCTCGGCATCCCGACCGCCGCGCTCGCCCAGTCGGTGCCGCCCGGCGCGCCCGAGACCCCGGCAATCGATCCGGCCCGCGCCTATCTCTTCGCCCACATGACCAAGGAGCGCTACGGCGTCCTGTACTACTCGGTCAGCCTCGACGGCCTCCATTGGAAGCGCATCAACGCCGGCAAGCCGGTCTCCGAGGACTATCACGGCCATGCCTCGATCGCGCAGGGGCCCGACAAGCGCTATTATCTGGTTGGCAACAAGAGCGACGACGATCCGCTGATCCGCTTCTGGGTCTCGGACGATCTGGTCCGCTGGGCGCCGCACGGCACCTACCGGCCCGATCTTGAGAACATTCCCAACCACGCCAAGGCGCTCCAGCGGATCGGCGCGCCCAAGCTGATGTTCGACAAGCCGTCCAAGGCGTTTCTGCTCACCTGGCACACGCCGACGGTGCCCGGCTCGAAAGAGGATCCCGAAAGCTATTGGGCCAGCCAGCGCACGCTCTACGTCACCGGCGCGGACCTCACCAAGCTGCCCGTCAAGCCCAAGCGCCTGCTCGCCTGGAACATGGCGACGATCGACACGGTGGTGCAGCCCAATCCGGCAGGCGGCTATTGCGCAGTGGTCAAGGACGAGCGCTATCCCTCGTTCGACTGGATCACCGGCAAGACGATCCGGATCAGCTGCGCGGCGAAGCTGCTCGGCCCCTATCCGCAGCCCGGCCCGCCGCTCAGCCCCAATTTCCGCGAGGCGCCCACTTTGGTCCGCGCGCCGGTGAGCAACGACTGGCTGCTCTATTACGAGCAATATGCCGGCACGAGCTACGGCGTGTCGCGCGCCAAGCGGCTCGAAGGGCCGTGGTTCCAGTTATCGGGCAATAGCGGCGTGCCCGAATGGAACCGCTATTCGATGCCCGCAGGCACGCGCCACGGATCGATGATCGAAATCAGCCGCAAGCAGTACGACGCCATCGTCGCGGCATTTCCGGGAGAAATCGAGTGAGCAAGGTACAGGCGCTGCGGCGCGGGCTCGCGATTGCGGCGTGCGCGATCGTGCTTGGCGGTTCGGCGGATGGCGGCCAAGAATTCACCAATCCGCTGCTCCCCTCGGGCCCCGATCCGTGGATCCTGCGCGACGGACAGGACTATTATTACCTCAACACGCTCGGCAATCGCATCGCGATCCGCAAGACCCGCGATCTGGGCAAGCTTGCCGACGCGCCCGAAGTCACCGTGTGGCGCGCGCCCAAGACAGGCCCCAACGCCCAATCGGTCTGGGCGCCCGAACTGCACCGCATCGACGGCAAATGGTATATCTACTACACTGCCGCCGCCGCCGGGCATGACGACGACGCCCATCGCGGTATCTTCGTGCTCGAGAATAGCGGCCCCGATCCGCTGGGCGGGGAGTGGGTCGACCGCGGCCAGCTCAAGACCGCACGCACCGGGATCGACGGCACCACCTTCGTCTTCGGCGGCAAGCGCTATTTCGTCTATTCGCCCTATGTCCGGTCGGAGAGTGACCTCGCGATCGTCGCAATGTCGAATCCCTGGACCTTGAAGGGTCCGGAAACGATCATCGCACGGCCTGACCAGGAATGGGAGCGCCAGGGCGGGCGGCAGATCCTCGAGGGCCCCGAATATCTGCCCGGACCCAAGGGCGAGCTGCACCTGAGCTATTCGGGCAGCGCCTGCTGGTCGGACGATTACGCGATCGGGCTGCTCAGCGCCCCCGCCGGCGCCAATCCGCTCGATCCCAAAGTGTGGACCAAGGCGCCCGGGCCGGCGCTCGCCAAGTCACCTGCGCACGGCGTATTCGCACCGGGCCATAACGGCTTCTTCACCACGCCCAGCGGCGATCACTGGATCGTCTACCACGCCAATCCCGCGGCCGACATGAAGTGCACCGCCAAGCGCGCGCCGCGCATCCGCCGCGTGACGTTCGACACCAACGGCAAGCCGATATTCGGCGATCCGGTGGCCAAGGGTATCCTGCGCTGAAGCCTTAGCTCCCCGGCGTCGGCTTGGCCGGCGCCGGGAGCTTGAAAAAGCCGTCGCAGCACGACTTGAAGTGCTCGGTCGAGATCGCGGCGATGATCGCGAGTTCGAACAGCCGCCGCGCGAAGCGGATGCGGTAGCTGACATAGAGCCACCACATGCCCGCAGTGATGGGCAGCGCCAGAAGCCAGCGCCACTCGCCCACGAAGAAATGAAGCAGCGTCAGGATGAGCAGGGTGACGATCAACGCGCGGAATTGCTTCTGCTGGCTTTCCACTCGGTCGAGTTCGGTGATCGCCGCCGGGCAGTTGATGCGCAGGAAGTTCCACCAGAATCCTTTGGTCGACCAGGCGCGCGCCGCGCCGGCCGGGGCGGCCATTGACGGCATCAGCGCTGCTTCGAGCTGCGCGGCAGTCTTCTCTGCCAGTGCCAGCTTGGCCAGCTTGGAAGGCTTGACCGCATCGAGGTTGGCGGCGTCCAGCCCGCGGCGCAGGCGTGGATCGACCAGATCGTCGAGCTTCGACGATGCGCCGGAGACCAGAGAACCAAGCGCATAGGCGCATACGAAGAAGGCGAAGAGAATCAGCGCCGCGTCGGGGCGGTCTCCGAAGGTCACGCGCGCGACGATCTCGCGGAGCATGTCGCCGGGCGCGAGGAGCAGCAGCACGCCGCCGGGCACGATGATCGTGAAGAAATCCCGCGCGCTGAGGAACAGATCCTGTGGCCGCATTCCCCGGTCTCCCCCAAACCCTGAGCAAGGCTATCATGGGTCTGGGCCCGCAGCCAATTGCGAGACATGCAAAGCCCGCTGGAAATGTTCCGCGCACCGCTCTATAGGCGCTCGCTCGGTCGCGCGGGTGTGGCGGAATTGGTAGACGCAGCGGACTCAAAATCCGCCTCTGGCAACAGATTGTCGGTTCGAGTCCGACCACCCGTACCAGGCAGCCCCTAACGCCCCACGCGGTGCGATGCTGCCGATTGGACTCGAAAGACGTCGTCCCATGCGGTAGTCTGCAGCAAGGGAACGCGGGCATGCGTCCGGATATCCCGCAGTGAGAGGATGCTATGGCGGAAGGATCGGGCAGCCCCATGAGTGGGCCGGGGGCGCAAGCGTCTCCGCCGCCACAGGAAATCCATGTCGATTCCGCCGCACAGGCCAGGCCGCGCGGACGCTTTCCTGCATTCCCTACCGAGCGCGCCGAACGCGGGATCGAGGCGGTTTCGCGATTCGCCGGGCCGACCGCGTTCTTCCTCGCGCTGGGCGGCGTGGTCTGGTGGATGACCAAGTAACTGATCGCGAAGGACTTCGTCCTCAATCGGCGTGAGGCTTGCAGAGGCTCCGAAGTCGTTTCGTCCCAAAATCGTGCGCCGTGCCAAATCCACGGCAAGCCGCTGTCCCGAAACGGGTCGTCCCGAAAACCCCCCATGTTCATCGACCCGCGCTTGTTTTCATGTCGGGGCTGTGTCCTGCTGCATTGCAGCAAGCATCTTGCCCATGTTTGGCGAGATGGCTGCTAGCCCGCTGTCGGGTGTGTTGCGTCAGGGAGTATCGGGTGTCGCATGTCAAAGATTGACCTGGCGATCCAAGGCTATCCAAGCCGTACGCCGTTCGCCACGGCGGCGCGGCGCAGTGCCAAGGTCTGGCTGTGCCTGACCGTGATCGGCGCCGACGCGTTGGCGCTGATCATCGGCTTTGCGATCGGGCTCCAGGTCGAGCAGCCGGGCAGCATTTCGGGCGATGTGTGGACAACGTTGGCGGGGGTGCTCCTCGTCCATGCCGGTATCTCTTTCCAGAACCAGGCCTACAGCACCAAATGCCTGACCAGTGCACTCCAGAGCGTGCGCGCGGCGCTCGTCTCGGCGGCGGCGACTCTGCTGCTCTTCTTCCTCGTGGTGTTCTCGCTCAAGGTGACGGGCACCCTTCCGCGATTCGCGCTGTCGCTCGGCATCGTCTCCTCGGTGGTGCTGATCGTCAGCCAGCGGCTGCTGATCTGCCAGTTCGTCCGCCGCACCTATGCCAATCGCCTTCACACCGAATTGGTGATCGTTGATGGCGGGAATGTGCCGGATGCGTGTTTCGGCAGCGATATCGTAGACGCCGGCGCGATGGCGCTGCGCTCCGATCTCGACGATCCATACATGCTCAATCGGCTCGGCACGCTGCTGCGCCATTACGACCGCGTCGTCATCAGCTGCACGCCCGACCGAAAGTACGAATGGGCGCAGGTGCTGAAGGGCGCCAATATCCAGGGCGAGATCGTCGCGCCGGAGATCGGCGAGCTGGGTCCGCTCGCGGTCCACCAGCTTGGCGGCGTCACCACGGTGGTGGTCTCCCGCGGGCCGCTCAACCTGCCCGATCGCGCCAAGAAGCGTGCGCTCGACATCGTGCTCACTGTGCCGGTGCTGATCTTCCTGCTGCCCTTCCTGTTGCTGGTGGCACTGGCGATCAAGCTCGACTCGCCTGGCCCGGTGTTCTTCCGTCAGGAGCGGATGGGGCGCGGCAACCGCATCTTCCACATCCTCAAGTTCCGCAGCATGCGCGTCGAGACCAGCGACTCCGACGGGACGCGCTCGGCGAGCCGCACCGATGACCGGATCACCCGCATCGGCCGGCTGATCCGCCGCACCAGCATCGACGAGTTGCCTCAGCTCATCAACGTGCTGTTCGGCGAGATGAGCCTGGTCGGCCCGCGCCCGCATGCGCTCGGCTCGCTCGCCGGCGACGAATTGTTCTGGCGCGTCGATCGTCAATATTGGCTTCGTCACGCGCTCAAGCCCGGGATCACCGGGCTCGCCCAGGTCCGCGGCTTCCGCGGGGCGACCGAGCATCGCCGCGACATCGTCAACCGGCTCGGCGCCGATCTCGAATATCTCCAGGGCTGGAGCCTGTGGCGCGACGTCGGCATCCTCGCCAAGACCGCGCAGGTGCTGGTCCACAAGAACGCCTATTGAGACGAAGCGAAGGGCGGGGCGGCGCATTAACGATCGCCCCCAAGCTTCCATTAGGGATTTTCGGCCATAGCTGCGCCCCGGGAAACAAGGGGCATGGGCCGTGGCGGAACATTGGGTGCCGGCGAAGGACGCCGACGGAACGTTCGATCAGGCGAAGCCGCTTTGGCTGATGCCCGCGGATTTGCGCGAGCCGACATCGGAGCGCGTGATCCAGGCGATATCGCGCTGGGCGGGAATCGCGAGCTTCGTCGTTGCGCTGGGCGCAGTCGGGCTCTGGCTGCTGGGCTGATCGCCCTACCTCAAAACGGTTCGTCGTTCGAGAAACGACCCAGCCGTGCCTGTGGCGCGACCAACCGAACCCCAGCCTGTGGGCATTGGTAAACGAACGCTTTAGATTGATCTAATTGCTGCACTGCAATGAGGTCACGAGCGCGTGCTTTGCTCTGGCGAAAGCGTAACTGGTTTAGATTTTCTCGCACCTGCGAAGGGTGGTGGGGCTGCGTGGCGACGTATTGCTGCGCTGCACCGTGGGCCACTTTTGCTGTTGGGCGGGGCCATGATCGGCATATTGCCGGTCGGTGCCGCGCATGCGCAGGAGAAGGGTGCCAAACCCCCCGAACAGGGGCTGCGGATCGAGCCGTCGATCGTCGCGGTCTATGATTCGAACGTCTATCGCGTCGATTCGGACGTGGCCGATCCGGTCGCCGACGTCATCGTCACGCCGGCGGTCGAGGTGCGTTTCGACCGCGACATCGGCGTTCGCGCGATCAGCTTGCGTGCGCTGGCGGGATACGATCGGTTCGTGTCCGAAACCGGCCGGAGCAAGCCGCGCTTCGAACTCGAGGGTAGCGGCAAGTTCCTGATCGCCGGGCAATGCGCAGTGCGGCCGCTCGCCAGCTATCGCCAGCAGCGCGCCGATTATGGCGACATCAACAGCGCGAGCGAGAACCTGCAGAAATTCTCGACGCTTGGCGTCTCGGCCGATTGCGAGCGCCCCGCCGGGCTCTATCCGGTGGCGAGCTGGCGGCGCGATACCACGCGCAACGGCGACGGCTTCGAATATGCCGATCAGACGAGCAATCTCTACCGCGCCGGGATCGGCTATGCCCGGCCGAGCCTGGGCAAGCTGACTGCCTATTACGAGCGCGTCACCAGCGATCGGCCCGAGCTTGGTGTTGAGAACCGCAGCGATGCCTATGGCCTGTCCTTCGCGCGATCGGTGTCTCCGATCACGTCGATCGACGCCGATTTCCGTTGGATGCACGTCACCAGCACCGCGCCGGCGGTCAGCGATTATGACGGGCCGGGCTGGACGGTGCGGCTGTCGACGATGGCGATTCCGCGGGTCAAGCTGACCGCGGCGACCGAGCGGTCGATCGTCAACGACAGCCTGATCGCCACCGGCTTCGCGATCCGTACCGCGCATCGGCTCTCGGCCGAGGTGGCGCTTAGCGAACTTACCACGATCGGCGTGTTCGGCGAACTGGTCCGCCGCGACTTCCGCCAGGACGCAAGCATCAGGCCGTTCGCCTATACGCACGACCGGACGAACCAGTTCGGTTTGACGGCATCGCGCAAGATCACCGAGCGCTTTGCCCTGGATTTTTCCCTGTCCCGCCTGGATCGGGCCACGAACAGCGACGTTTCCAATTTTCGTGCGACGCGCGTGGCGCTCGGCGCAACCATGAGGTTCTGAACCGATGAGGTACATTGACATTTCGCTGCCCGTCTTCGCTATGCTCGTCGCGGCGCCGGCAATCGCGCAGACCAGCGGCGCTGGCCTTACCGCGGCATCGCCCCCGGCAGCCCCCGCGGCGGCCGCGGCGCCGCCTGCCGCGGCGGCCAGCGCCGCCCCCGGCTACCGGCTCGGCCCCGACGACGAAGTGAAGGTGTTCATCTACGGCCAGCCCGATCTCTCGGTCACCACTCGGGTCAAGGCCGACGGCTCGATCCGGCTGGCGATGCTCGGCGCGGTCGACGTGCGCGGGAAGACCACCGCCGAACTCGCCGATGCGATCGCCGCGGGCTATGCCTCGGGCGGCTATCTCGAGCGCCCCTCGGTCAATGTCGAGGTCTCGCAGTTCGTCAGCCGCTCGGTCACCGTGCTCGGCAACGTGCCGCAGGCGGGCAATTATCCGCTCGACCGGCCCTACAGCGTCGCCGCGATGCTCGCCAAGGCGGGCGGCGCCACCCAGACCGGTGCCAATGCCGTGATCCTCACGCCCGCCGACGGCAGTGGCCCGGTGCGCATCTCGCTGGCCGACATGAATGCCGGCGCCGGACGCGCGCTCGCGCCGGGCGACATCCTGTTCGTGCCGCCGGCCGAGAAAATCTATGTCTATGGCCAGGTGCAGGAGCCGGGCGCGTTCAACTTCGTCCCCGGCCAGACCTTCCGCCAGGCGCTCGCGCTCGCCGGTGGGCCGACGCTCGCGGGCTCGACCAAGCGTATCAAGGTGCGCCGCGTGGGCAAGGAGGTCGAAGGCATCAATCTCGACGACGCGGTCCAGCCCGAAGACGTGCTGGTGATCCGCGAGAAGCTGTTTTGAACATGACCTACCGGAGCCATCAGATGGGCTGGACCGAAAGACTGCAGCACTGGCTGCGCGGGCTGCTGGGCGGAGACCCGGGCGGCAGGCGGATCCCGGAGCGGATCGATTACGCATCGCAGCCGGCTGAGGAATCGGTGGTGGTGCCGATCTCCGCCGCGCCCAAGCCGGCGATCGCGTTTCGTCGCAACGCGGTGTTCGCGGCGTTCAACACCGCGGTGCCGGTGAGCGATCGTCACGGCCTTGCCGGACGCAAGCAGGAACTGGCGCGGCTGATCGACGCGGTGGTCAAGCAGCGCAAGCATGCGCTGATCTATGGCGCGCGCGGATCGGGCAAGACCTCGCTCGCGCGGGTGTTCGGCGATCTCGCCGACGAGGCCGGGTGTGTCGCGCTCTATGGTTCGGCCAGCGAAGGTGCGGACGTGGACGGGCTGTTCCGCCCGTTCCTCGACGAGCTGCCGGTGCAGCGCGGGGTGGCTGTCCCCGCCGACAAGCCGCTCGGCGTCCAGCAGCTCGCCAACATCTTCGTCCAGGGCGTCCAGCAGCGCACGCTGCTGATCATCGACGAGTTCGATCGCGTCGCCGCCGATCGCACCAAACACGACGTCGCCGCGTTGCTCAAGCTGCTCACCGACATGCACTCGACCGTCCAGATCGTGCTCGTCGGCATCGCCGGCAATGTCGACGGGCTGCTCGCCGCGCACCCCTCGCTGCGGCGGCACCTTTCGGCCCAGCCGGTCGCGCCGATCGAGCGCGACGAACTTGCCGGTTTGCTGCGGCTCTGCGCGCAGCAGGCCGGGCTTGCCTTCGAGGAGGATGCCGTCCAGACGATCGTATCGGCGGCGATCGGCTCGCCTTATCACGCACGGCTGTTCGGGATGCACGCCGCGCTCACCGCCGAGTCCGCCGGGCGCGAGCGCATTACGCTCGGCGATTCGCAAAAGGGACTTGCCGAGGCGCTTGCAGAATGGGGCGATCTCACCCCCGACATCTGCCACGTGTTCGAGCATGCGCTCACCCAGGCCGGCCAGTTGCGCGGGATGATCGCGCTGGCCGGCGTGCTCGCCGCGCATGCCCCGGTGCTCACCTTCGAGCGGCTCAACGCTGCGGGCGTCGATCTGTTCGGCGAGGAGCTGGGCGGTGCCGCGGCGGTCGATCGCACGATCGGCCTGATCGCGGCGGCGCTTTCCGAGGACGGCATGCCGGGCGAGCTCCAGTTCGCCGATTCGCTGTCGCCGCAATTCCTCGTGCTGATGGCCAACGGGTCGTCGCGGGCGCGCAGCGCGGCGCCGTCGGCGCGTGAAGCGCTCGATGCGCGCGAACTGCTCCAGGGAGTCGGGCTATGACGATCAAGCCGGCCGATCTCATCGAGGCGCTCAAGGCGCGCTGGCTGCTGGTCGCGGCGATCGCGGGCGCGCTATTCGCGCTCGTCGCCGGGCTCGCGCTTATGCAGCCGCGGCAGTATCAGGCGACCTCGTCGCTGCTCCTCGATCTCTCGCAGACCGATCCCACCGACAGCGGCCAGCAGCAGCAGGCCCGCGTCGAGACCGATTCGATCATCGCCACCCAGGTCGATCTCATCAAGAGCGCCAAGGTAACCGACGCGGTCGCCAAGGCCGCGGGCTTCCTCGACGCGACTCCGGCCGATCTGCCCCCGGCGGCGCGGCTTCAGCAGGCCGCGGCGCGAGTGCGCGCGGGGCTCACCGTCACCACCGGGCGGCAGAGCAATGTGCTCCAGATCCAGTTCATGGATGCCGATCCCGCAGTCGCTGCCAAGGTCGCCAACCTCACGGCGCAGATCTACATGCGCGAGCAGGTCGCGCTGCGTGCCTCGACCGCGCAGGGCTCGGCCGAATGGTTCGAGGCGCGCACCGCCGATGTCCGCCGCCGCTACGAAGTCGCGCAGAAGAAGCTCTCGGACTTCCAGCGCGCGCACGACATCATCGGCATGAACCGCATGGATCTCGAGGCCGAGAAGCTCAAGAACCTCTCGGCACACCTCGTCCAGGCGCAGGCCGATGCCGCCGCCGCGCACTCCAAATCGGGATCGGCGGCAGTGGCCGAGGTCTCGACCTCGCTCGTCGTGCAGAACATCGAGGAGGCCGTCGCCACCCAGTCGGGCAAGATGGCCGAGCTCGCCAAGTCGCTCGGACCCAACCATCCCCGGATGGTCGCGGCGCGCGCCGAGCTGGCCGAGCTCCAGGCCAGCCTGCGTGCCTCGCGCTCGACCCAGGCGGCGGCGATGACCGCCAATAGCGGCGCCGCGACCCGGCGCGAGAGCGAGCTGCGCGGCGAAATGGCGGCGCAGGAGGATCGCATGATCCGCATGTCGGGGGTGCAGGACCAGCTGATGGTCATGCAGCGCGATGTCGAGGCGGCGCGCCAGACCTATGATACCGTCCGCCAGCGCTTCAACGAGGCCGCGCTCAAGAGCCAGATCTCGCAGCCCAATGCGAGCTCGCTCGACGAGGCGACGGTGCCGCTGTTCCCCGCGACGCCGAACCTGCCCTTGTGGTTCGTCGCGGGCATCGCGCTCGGGCTGCTCGCCGGGGTCGCGGTGGTCGTGCTCGGTGAGATCCTGCGCCCGCGGGTGCGCACCGTGAACGGCCTTGCCGCTTCGACCGAAGTCGAAGTCATCGCCGATCTTTCCCCCAAGTCGCGGGCCGTCGACGGCCTGTTCGTTCCCCGTCAGGAGGCTGCATGAGGCTCCGTTCCACTGCGGGTGCCAACCCGCTGCTCGCCGAGGCCGCGTTCCATCCGGCCGATCCCGAAACCCAGGGGCAGGGCGGTCTAGCGCTGCTTGCTCCGGGCGATGAGCGCGTCGATCCGCTGGTCACTGCCGCGTTCGATGCCGACCACCCCTATGTCGCCAAGGTGCGCAAGGTCCGCGCCAAGCTGCTCGCCAAGGCCCGCGAGGCAAAGGGGGCCGATGGCAGGCTGCGGCTGGCGATCCTGTCGCTCCAAGGTGGCGACGAGGCGTCAATTCTCGCCGCCAATCTCGCCGCGGTGATGGCGCAGATGGACGGGCCGACGATCCTGGTCGATGGCGATATCGAGCAGCCTTCGCTCGATCGGCTGCTGCGCCTGCCCAATCGCATCGGGCTGGCCGAGCAACTGGGCGGGATGGCGCTGCGGCTGCCGGTGCTCCAGTCCGCGATCGACCGGCTGTGGCTGATGCCCGCCGGCCAGGCCGCGGGCGGCGCCGCCACGCTCGTGGAAAAGGGCTCGCTCGCCGAGGCCGCGGCGGGCTGGAACCTGCCCGAGGCGAATCTGCTCGCCTATCTCGCCGAGCGCCCGCGCGGCGGCACCGCATTCGGCAACATTCTCGAGAAGTTCGACGCGGTCGTGATCGTTGCGCGCCGCGGGGTGACCCCCGTCGCCGAGATCCGCCGCGTCATCGACGATCTCGATCGCCACCACATCCCGATCGCCGGCTCGGTGGTCAGTTGAAGGAGCGGGCAATGCACGGAACCACGATGGATCTCGGGCTGCGCGACCAGGGCCGCTCGGAGACCGCCTGGGTGGGCGGCGTGCCGGTATCGACGCTGTCGCTCAAGGAGCTGATCGACAAGATGTTGCGCGATGCGCCGCTGCGGCTGGCCGCCGGCGACCCCCCGTTGCTGGTGTTCGACTGCAACGGACACGGCCTGTCGCTCAACGCCACCGACAAGGCCTTCGCCAAGGATCTGGCGCAGGGCGACCTGATCCACGCCGACGGCCAGGTGATCGTCAAGGCGTCGCAATGGCTCGGTGGCCCGAAGATCGAGGATCGCTCGAGCACCACCGACATGTTCATCGACAGCCTGTCCGGGGCCGGGGCGGCCAAGGTGCGCTATTTCCTGCTCGGTGGCACCGAAGACGTAAACGCGGCCTGCGCCGACAAGATCACCGCCGACACGCCAGGGCTCGAGCTCGCCGGTCGCCGCAACGGTTTTTGGACGCGCGAGGAAGAGAGTGCGGTGATCGACGCGATCAACGCTGCCGCGCCCGACGTCCTCTGGGTCGGCACCGGCAAGCCGCGCGAGCAGGCGTTCTGCGTGCGCAACCGCGATCGGATCAAGGCGGGCTGGATCGTCACCTGTGGCGGGCTATTCAACTACATCACCGGGGATTATCCGCGCGCGCCGCAATGGATGCAGGATGCCGGGCTCGAATGGCTCCACCGCATGGTCACCAACCCGCGGCATCTCGCCTGGCGCTACCTGACCACCAACCCGCACGCGATGTACCTGATCTGGAAGCATCGCAATGGCTGAGGCAGTCGCCCTGCCTCCCGAAAAGAAGCTTCGCGCAACGCTGGCCCGGTTCGGGCTGGCGAGCATGTCGTCGGCGGCGGTGTCGGTCAGCCACTTGCTCGTCCAGCTCGTCGCAGTGCGGCGGCTGGAAGCGGCAGAGATCGGCACGCTCGCCTTCCTGCTGGTGATCATCCAGTTCGGCTACGGCCTGTCCAACGCGCTGGTCTCGACGCCCTATGCGATCGCAGTTAACCAGCGCGAGGACGGAAGCGAAGACGGCTTGGACTTCTTCTTCCCGCTCAACCTGCTGCTCGCGCTGTCGCAAGGCCTCCTCTGCGCCGCAATCGGCTGGGCGATGGTCGGGCCCTGGGCGGCGCTTGCGTTCGGGCTGGCGGGGGTGTTCTCGCTGCTCCGCTGGTTCGGCCGGGCCAATGCCTATGCCCATCACACGCCGGGCGCCGCTGCGGTATCGGACATGGTGTACGCGATCCTCGTCATCGCCGGCGTCGGCGCGACGCTCTCGGCGGGCGCGCATATCGAGCTGTTCGGCGCGGTACTCGCCGGGGCGGGGGCGCTGGCACTGATTCCGTTCGGCGGCGCCTATCTCGCGCGGCACAAGCCCTCAGGGCTAGGCCGCGCCTTCTCCGCCTATCGTCCGGTTTGGAAGCGCCAGTCGGCGTGGACGCTGATCGGCGTGATCACCACCGAAGCGACCTCGAACGCGCACAGCTACATCGTCACGCTTTTCGCGGGTCCAGCCGCGTTCGCCCCCATCGCGGTGGGCATGCTGTTCTTCCGCCCGGTCAATGTCTGCATCACCGCGCTGACCCAGCTCGAACGCCCGCGCATGGCGCGCGCAGTGGGGAAGGGCGACGATCGCTCGGCGCGTGGCTCGGCGCGCGCCTTCATGGCCGCTTTGCTCGTCATCTGGATCGCCACCGCCGCTCTGGCCGCGCTGATCCTGGCATTCTTGCCGCAGATCATCCTCAAGCCGACCTTGTCGGTGCAGGCGGTGATGATCGCGGTCGCGCTCTGCGCCGCTTTGTCGCTGGTCCAGTGCCTGCAGGCGCCGGTCAGTGTGCTCACCCAGGCGCGCGGCGCGTTCAAGCCGCTCGCCGCGACCAGCGTGCGCAGCTGCATCGTCGGGGTTGCTGCGGTGGTCGCGATCACCTTGCTCGCACCGTCGGTCTATACGATCGCAGGCGTTGTGCTCGCCCAGGCGGTGATGCTGTTCGGCATCTGGCGGCTCGACCGCAAGGCCCGCCGCGAGATGGCGGCGTGAGCCTCGCGCTACCCTGGTATCGCGGGCGCCTTCCGCAGCGCGCGAGCGCGCCGGCGGCGCGCGGCCAGGCTCCGTCGAGCCGCGCCGAGGCGCTGATCCCGGTCGCGCAGTTCGTCTATTTCATCTTCCTGATGATGATCTTCATCGGCCAGCAGCCCTTTTCGGCGCGCAACCAGGAGCAGCTCGTCGCGATGGCCTCGGCCAATGACGGGTCGGACCTCTTCAAGCAGGCCTTCTTCATCGGCTTCGCGATGCTGCTGACGTTGGTCGAGCTCGTTCGCCGCCACCGCCTGCAATACCGGTTCACCTATTGGCCGCTGCTGGTGATGCTCGGCTGGTTTTTGTTGAGCTGCGCCTGGGGCGTCGATCCGTTCGTGTCGTTCAAGCGCGCGATGCAGCAGGTGATCGTGATCTACATCACCTTCCTGTCGCTGGCGCTGATCGGCCCTGAGCGGATCTACCGCACCTTGATGGCCGCGCTGATCACTTCACTGCTGATATGCTGGGTGTCGCTGCCGCTGACTCCCAACGCATTCCACCCGCCGACCGAAAGCGACAAGGCGCTGATCGGCGCGTGGCGCGGATTCTTCTTCCACAAGAACATCGCCGGCGCCGTGATGGCGGTCACGTTCGTGCTGACGGCGCACGCCTTCTTCACCACGCGCAAATGGTATTACGCGCTGTTCTCGATCATGGCCTTCGTCTTCGTGGTAGGGACCAAGAGCAAGACCTCGCTCGCCTTGTGCTTCGGCATCCTCGCGGTCAGCGCGGTCTATCGCGTGCTCAGCCAGTCGGTCGCCAAGCGTGCGGTGCTGCTGCTCCTCGTCGGTGCGGGCATGCTGGCGTTTCTCGGGCTCTACATCGCGTTCGAGACTACGGTCGAGCGCTGGCTCGCCGATCCGACCGCGTTCACCGGTCGCGTATCGATCTGGCGTGTCGCGATCGACTATCTCGCCGATCACCCCTGGCTCGGCTCGGGGTTCGGCGGCTTCTGGCAAGTTGGCGCGCTCTCGCCCGCGCACGACTATCTCAACCAGCAATTCCAGCTGCTCACCGCGCATTCGCACAACGGCTATCTCGAGATCCTCGTGACCACCGGGCCGGTGGGCCTGATGCTGCTGTTGCTCTCGTTCGTCGTGCTGCCGGCGTGGTGGTTCCTCACCGGCACCACCAAGGCCAACGCCACGCTGATGGCGTCGGCCTTCGCGATCTGGAGCTTCGTTCTCTACCAGAACCTGCTCGAGACTTCGTTCTTCGACAAGGACCGCCAGGTCTGGGTGATCTTCCTGTCCTCGCTCGCGATCGCGCATGCCTCGTTCAAGGCCGTCGATCGCCCGCGCTGGCATCGCCAACCTTCCGGAGGCACCGCTTGACCGAAATCGCCATCTGCATCGCCACGCGCCAGCGGCCGCAGGGGATCACGCGCACGCTGCGCTCGCTCGCCGAACTTGTCACCGAGCGCGCAGTGACCGTGATCGTCGCCGACAACGACGCGGTGAAGCAGGAAGGCGTGGTCGCGTGCGAAGCGTTGCGCGCCGAGGGCTATCGCTGGCCGCTCGAATTGCTCACCGTCGCCACCCCTGGCATCCCCCAGGTCCGCAACGCGCTCGTCGAAGCGGCGCTGCGGCTGCCTGAAATCCGCTACGTCGCGATGCTCGATGACGACGAGGCCGCCGATCCGCACTGGCTCCATGCGATGCTGGCATGCCAGGCGGCGACGCGCGCGGATGTCGTCGGCGGCGCGGTGCTGCGCGAGATGGAAGGCGAGATCGCGCCCTGGGCGGCGCGGCACCCGCTGCTCCAGCCCAAGTCGCGCGGCGCATCGGGCTCGGTCGGGCTGATCGACAGCACTGCCAACGTATTGATCGATGCCGAGGCACTGCGCGCTCTGGGCGACAAGCCGTTCGACGAGGCGATGGCGCTCACCGGCGGCTCGGATAAGCAGCTGTTCACGCGCATGGCCCGCGCCGGGCGCCGTTTTGCCTGGGCCGAGGATGCGCGGGTGACCGAGCTGATCCCGGCAAGCCGCGTCACCTCCAAATGGCTGCTGATGCGCGGCTACCGCATCGGCATGACCGACACGATCACCGCATTGTCGCACAGCACACCCTTGAAGGTCGCGACCAGCGAAGCCGCGCGCATCGCCGGCGGCTTCGTCATCGGGTCGCTCGGCGCGCTCACGCTCGATCGCGGCAAACGCATCATCCGGTTGGGCAAGCTCTATCGCGCGGCGGGCAAGATCGCCGCGCTCGCCGGCCATCGTTATGAGGAATATCGCAAGGTGCACGGCGCATGATGAACGACACCGGCCAGCCCACCTTCTCGGTGGTGATCCCGCTCTATAACCGCGCGGAGATCGTCACCACGACGATCCGCTCGGTGCTCGCCCAGGATTTCGGCGACTTCGAGATAATCGTCGTCGACGACGGATCGAAGGATAACCCCGAGCCCGTGGTCACCGCGATCGGCGATCCGCGCATCCGCTATGTCCGCACGGAAAATGGCGGCGGCGGCGCGGCGCGCAACCGGGGCATCGAGGAGGCGAAAGGCCGCTACATCGCGTTCCTCGATTCCGACGATCAGTTCCTGCCCGGCAAGCTTTCGATCATGGCGGCGGCGCTGCCTGATACCGACGATGTCGTGCTCTATTCGCAGATGAACGTCGATCGCGGGGTCGACCGCTATTGGGTGCGCCCCGATCGCGGCATCCGCGAGGACGAGGATGTCGGCGAATATCTGTTCTGCGCCAACCAGTTCATGCAGACTTCGACGCTGGTCGTCCCGACCCGGATCGCCAAGGCGGTGCGCTTCGATCCGGCGCTCAAGAAGGGCCAGGACCTCGACTTCGCCGTCCGGCTCCAGGTCGCCGGTGCGCGCTTCAAGATGATCGAGCAGCCGCTGACGATCTGGCTCGATGCCAGCGAAGTCGGCCGAACCTCCTATGTCCGCGGCTACGAGACGTCGCTCGATTGGCTCGATCGCTGCGGCCATCTTCTCACAAATCGCGCTCGCCACGGCTATCGCGCCACCGTGCTCGCCTATCACATGGCGCCGGTGCGCCCAGTCGCCGCGATTCCGGAGCTCTTCCGCGGCCTGTTCTACGGCAAGGTGCCCGCGCGGATCCTGGCGCGGCAGCTGCTTCGCTCGTATCTGCCCAAATCTTTCTACCGCTCGCTGGTCAACCAGTTCGTCCATCGCTTCGGCAAGCCCGAAGCGCTCGCCGGCAAGGCGGGCAAGTGAATGGACGCCGTCACCCAGCCAGCGCCGGCTGAAGCACAGCCGGTCGAAGCGCCGCTGTTCACTGTCGTCATCCCGACCTTCAATCGGCGCGATGCGGTGGTCGAGGCGGTGCGCTCGGCGCTCGACCAGAGCGTCCGCGACCTCGAGGTCATCGTCGTCGATGACGGTTCGACCGACGGCACTGCCAGCGCGATTGCCGCGATCGGCGACGAGCGGCTCCACGTCATCGTCCAGCCCAATGCGGGGGCCTCGGCGGCGCGCAACCGCGGGATCGATTACGCGCGAGGGCGGTATGTCGCCTTCCTGGATTCCGACGATCGCTTCCTCGCCGATCATCTCGCCGATCTACTGCCCTTGCTCGCGCAGGGCGACGACATCGTCGCCTATTGCCGCGTCGTGGTCGATCGCGGTGCGGGGCGGCTCTTCCTCAAGCCCTATCGCGAGATCGCCACTGGCGAGACCGTCGACCGGTATCTGATGTGCGAGCGCGGCTTCATCCAGACGAGCAGCATCGCGCTGCGCCGCAGCCTCGCCAATACGGTGCGCTATCGCGAGGATGTTGGCTTCGGCGACGATACCGATTTCGCCGTCCGCCTGTCGCTCGCCGGCGCAACCTTCCGCATGGCCGAGCGGGCCAGCGTGCTCTGGGCCGATCGCAAGACCGAGAACCGGCTGTCGCAGGTCCGTGCCAATATCGGCAACCTCGCTTGGCTCAAGGACCTGCGCCCGCACATCTCGGCGCGAGCCTATTCGGCCTATATGGGCTGGCACGCCGCCAAGAGCGTCTGGCCGACCAGCCGGCGCACCGCGCTGCGCTATTATTTCGACGCACTGCGCCACGGTGCGTTCCGGCCCGGTCTCGCGACGGTCGTGCTGCTGCAGATCGTCATCCCCGACAGCACGTATCGAAAGGCTGCCGATCGATGGATCGCGCTGACCAGCCGGGTGCGGGGCGCACGGATATGAAGCGCCGCGCCTTCATCGCGGGTGCGGCGGCGGCATGCAGCGTGCCGCTCGCCACCAGCGCGGTGCCCTATATCCCGCCCCAGCCCGACACCGGCGGGCCCGGTCTCGATGCCCGCGCGCGGCGCAGCGGCCGGCGCTTCGGCTGCGCGATCAAGTCGGGCCAGCTCGCCAAGGATCCGGCCTTCACTGCGGCGGTGCTGCGCGAGGCGGGGACGATCGTGCAGGAATACGAACTCAAGCGCCACGTCACCCAGCCACGCCCAGGCAGATACGATTTCAGCGGCAACGACAAGCTCGTCGACTTCGCCCAGAAGCACGGCCTCGCCGCGCGCGGCCACACCCTCGTTTGGTATTCGAACAATCCGCCCTGGCTCGCGGCCGCGCTGCCCGGCGCTCGCGGGCGCGCGCGCGATACCCTGCTGACCGGCTATATCGAGACCGCGATGCGCCGCTATGCCGGGCGGATCGGCGAGTGGGATGTAGTCAACGAGCCGGTCGAGCCCAACCAGGGCCGCGCCGACGGTATGCGTGCCCAGAACATCTGGGGCCAGGCATTCGGCGAGAATTATATCGACCTGGCGTTCCACAGTGCCCGCGCCGCCGATCCGCGCGCGCGGCTGTTCCTTACCGATTTCGGGCTCGAGCACGCCTCGCGCCGCTGCGAGGCACGGCGCACCGCGATCCTCAAGCTGCTCGAGCGTGCGCTGTCGCGGCGCGTGCCGATCGACGCGCTCGGCATCCAGGGGCATCTCAAGCCGTTCCGCGAGCCCTTCGACGAACGCACCTTCGCGCGTTTCCTCGACGAGGTTCGCGGCATGGGGCTGGGCATCGCGATCACTGAGATGGACATCGCCGATCGCGGCGGCCCGCAAGCGCTCGAACCCCGCGACGCGCAGGTCGCCGCGGTGGGCAAGGCCTTTCTCGACGTCGCGCTCGCCAATCCGGCGACCTCATCGGTGCTGACCTGGGGGCTGTCCGACCGCTATTCGTGGCTGTCGACCTATCCCGAATATCGCTGGCCCGACGGCAAGCCCTCGCGCGGGCTGCCGCTCGATTCCGATCTCCGCCGCAAGCGCCTCTGGGCATCGATGGCCGCGGCGTTCGATGCGGCGCCGCCCGCGCGCAAAGGAGCACGTTGATGAGGATCGCCCCCTTAACCGGGCTGCGTGGCATCGCCGCGATCGCGGTGCTGCTCTATCACATCCCGCATTCGCCGGCGTTCGCTGCGTTCGGACTTTCGCTGTTCTCGCGTGCCTATCTCGCCGTCGACTTGTTCTTCGTCCTCTCAGGCTTTGTCATCTCGATCGGCTATTATGAGCGCGTCGTGAAGCGCCCGAGCTGGGCGAGCTATGGCGATTTCCTGCTCAATCGCATGGCGCGCGTCTGGCCGCTCCACTTCGTCGTCGCGCTCGTCTTCCTCGCGCGTATCCTGGTCAATGTGTCGGGCGAGCAGCCCGTTGCGCTGACTCCGGCGAACATCGTCACCAACTTGCTAATGATCCAGAGCTGGGGCTGGGGGACACAGGCGTTCGCCGGCAACAGCTGGTCGGTCAGTACCGAGCTCGTCGCCTATCTCGCCTATCCCTTGGTCGCGCTGGTCGCCTTCTCGCGGCTCGCCTGGGTGCAAGCGGCAGGGTCGGTGGCACTGCTCGCATTGGTCGCCTGGCTCGGCAACGGCGCGCAGGGCCCGCTCGACGTCAATGACGGCGATACGATCCTGCCGGTGCTGCGCTGCCTTGCCGGCTTCTCGCTCGGCGTCATCGCCTATCGCCTGGTTAGCCACCCGCAGGTCGAGCGAGTGCTCGGCGGCGAGCATGGCTTCATCGGTAGCTGTGCGCTGATCGCGGCCACGCTGCTGATCCCGCAGGGCGACGTGGTCGTCGCGCTCGCCTTCGTGCCCCTGGTGATCGCGTGCTACTATAATGGCCGCACCGCGCGCGCGCTGCTCGCCAATCCGGTGGCGTTTCATCTCGGCCTCATCAGCTATTCGATCTATCTCTGGCATCCGCTGGTCCGCGACGTGTTCGCGCGCGTCATGGGGATCGCGCACCGCCACGGTTTTGTCGGGTTCGACTGGGTGTTCGTCGCGGGGACGTTGGTCGCGACGTGGCTGGTCTGCTGGGCGAGCTATCTTCTGGTCGAAGTCCCCGGCCACCGCGCGCTCAAGAAGCTCGAACGCCGCTTCGTCCCGCGCCCGCCTCTGCCCTTCCACCAGGCGGCCGAGTGATGGCTGCGACGATCGTCGCCATCCCCACCTTCCGCCGCCCCGAGCAATTGCGATACCTGCTCAAGGCGCTCGCCGCACTGGATGGCCTCGATGGCGTCTCGCTGCTGGTTGCCGACAATGACGGCGAGGGGGCGGGGGCCGCGGTCGCCGAGGCCGCGCGTGCCTGGTTGCCCGTGCCGATCGAAGTGATCCGCGTGCCCGAGCCCGGCCTCTGCCACGTCCGCAACGCGATCGTCGGCCATGCGCTGGCATCCCCGGATATGCATCAGCTCGCGATGCTCGACGACGACGAATGGCCCGAGCCGCAATGGCTCGCCGCGCTGATCCACATGCAGCAGCGCACTGGCGCCGGCGTGGTCGGCGGCCCGGTCGTCCCCGTTTTCGCGGGGGAGACGCCGCGCTGGGCCGATCAGACCTTGGTCTTTCGTCCCGAGCAGCGCCCCGAGGGCGACGTCGACATGCTCTACGCCAGCAACAATTTGCTGGTGACCCGCGCCGCACTGGAGGCGCTGGAGTCACCTTGGTTCGATCCCGCCTTCAACCGCAGCGGCGGCGAGGATCTCGATTTCCTGACGCGCCTGAAGGGGCGCGGCGTCGGCCTCGCCTGGGCGCCCGCGGCGCGCGTCCGCGAGCATGTCGGTCCCGAACGGGCACGCAAGGCATGGGTGCTGCGCCGGATGTGGCGGATCGGCATCACCGACACGATGGTCGCGCGCAAGTCCGCCAGCCGGCCCGCGCTGGCCCTACGCTCGCTGACGCTACTCGGATTGCGGACGATCGCGCTGCCGGCACTTGCCTGGCAGCGCGATCGCCGGCTCGACATCGCCGGGCAATGGATCAAGTCTGTCGCCCGGCTTTATGCCCTGGCGGGCGGAAGCGACGCGCTCTACGCCGCTCCCGCCGTGCTCAGTTCTTCCAGGCGCGGAAGCTCTTGACCACCATGTCGCCAGTGCCGTCATCATAGGCGCTGGTGGTCTTCACCGCGACGTTCATGATCGGATACCAGCGGTGCCCCTTGAACGGGTTGACGCTCTGATAGGTCTCGAGCCCGTCGACGAACCAGGTGATGTACTCCGGCCCGATATCGACGGCGAAGCGGTGATAGCCTTGCGAGAAGCCCGACAGGCCGTACGCCTGCTCGGCCTGGATGTTGGTCCCGCGCTGGAACGCGCGGGTGCCCCAGCTGCCGCCGTGGATCGTCGACGAGATGTGCCGGTCGAAGTCCCAATAGCTCTGATAGCCGAAGCCTTCGTACACATCGATCTCCGGCGGCCAGCCCGAGGTCGAGATCAGCCAGAAGGCCGGCCACGACCCGCGCCGCGTCGGCATCTTGGCGACCCACTCATATTGGCCATAGCCGATCTGGGTATCGGGCGTATTGTGCCCGCTAAGCACCACCGCGCCGTAGTTATAGCCGACGCCGCCATAGCCAATCGGCGACTTGAGCCTCTGGGTGTGGAACACGAGGCCGTCGTCGGTATAGCGCAGCGGCGCCTCGACACCTGGATAGAGCGCCTCGTCGAGATAGACGCCCGTCTCGCCATTGGCGACCTGGGCCCGGCCGTGCGAGAGCGCGGTCGACCACGCACCCGACCAGCCGCCGTCGGACCAGCGCATATTCTCCTTGGTCATCTCATATTGAAGCGCGCCATAGGTGCGGAAGGTCCGCGCGTTCCGGAAGCCGCTGGTGGCCGCTGCAGTGGGCGTTGCGCCGGCATTCGCCGTCACCGTGTTGCTCGCGGTGCCCTGGTTGGCGCCCCACGGCGCCTCGCGCAGCTTGAGCGAGAATTGCTGCCCGTTGGTGGTGGAGAGAAGCGGCACCGACACGGTCTTGCGCAGCGGATCGCCGGGCCGGAAGATGACGACCGTGTCGGTCGCCTTGTACTGATATCCCGATAGTGCCTTGGTCGTGCCCGATCCGTTGACCGTGATCACCCGCGCGATCACCGTATTGGGCGTCGCGCGGTCGAGCGTCACCGGCACATAGGCGACCGATGCGCCTGGCTGGAACATCGCGGCACCGATCGATAGCGTCGCCTTTGCGGGCATCGTGGTGCCGCCGGCATAGTTGAAGCTGGCGAAAGGATTGGTCGTGACCGCGGTGACCGCCGCGGTCTGTGCCGGCGCCGCTACCGCTGTAGTCGCGGATGCGGCCTCGGCGATGACGACCGTGCCGGTCTGTTGTTTGGAAGAACTGGTATCCTCACCCCCGCATCCCGCGAGCGCGCACAGAGAGAAAGCGCCCGCAAGCGGACGCAGAACGGTGATACGCATGATAAACACCCCCCGGTGTCGGCGACCAACAACTGTGCCGCCTGAGGAGTATTTAGACTAAAAAGGGCGCCCGGACTGTGCCGGGCGCCCTGTTTGCGTTGAGTTGATGTCGATATCTGCCGAAGCGTGAAGGTGATTTACTCGGCTGCAATCGCCAGTGCTTCTGACGCAACTGGTAGCCCGCGTCCGACGCCGGTATAGGTGAAGCCTGCGGCCTCCACCGTGTCGGGGCGGTATATGTTGCGCAGGTCGACCAGTACGTCGCCGTCCATCCGCCGGCGAAGCTCGGCCAGGTCGAGCGCGCGGAACGCGTTCCACTCGGTCACGATCACCAGCGCCGCGGCGCCGTCGGCCGCCGCATAAGGCGAGGTGGCGAATTCGACGCTCGGCAGCAGCGGGCGTGCCGCGCCCATGCCCTCGGGATCGAACGCTGCGACCTGCGCGCCATTGTCCTCCAGCGCCTGGATGATCGCGAGGCTCGGTGCGTCGCGCATATCATCGGTGTTGGGCTTGAAGGTCAGGCCGAGCACCGCGATCTTCTTGCCGCGTACTGACCCCCCGCACGCCGCGATGATCTTCCGGCCCATCGCGCGCTTGCGGCTGTCATTTACGGCCACCGTCGCCTCGACGATCCGCACCGGGGTGCCCGCATCCTCGGCGGTCTTGACGAGAGCCAGCGTGTCCTTGGGGAAGCACGATCCGCCATAGCCGGGCCCGGCATGGAGGAACTTGCTGCCGATGCGGTTGTCGAGCCCGATCCCGCGCGCGACCTGCTGGACGTCGCCGCCCACTGCCTCGCACAGATCGGCCATCTCGTTGATAAATGTGATCTTGACCGCGAGGAATGCGTTCGCGGCGTATTTGATCAGCTCGCTCGTCCGCCGCCCGGTGAACAGGATCGGCGCCTGGTTGAGATAGAGCGGGCGATACACTTCCTCCATCACCGGCCGCGCGCGCTCGTCCTCGATGCCGATGACGATGCGGTCGGGGCGCTTGAAGTCCTCGATCGCCGCGCCTTCGCGCAGGAATTCGGGGTTCGACGCGACTGCGAACTGCGCATCCGGATTGGTCTCGGCGATGATCCGCTCGACTTCGTCGCCGGTGCCCACGGGCACGGTCGATTTGGTTACCACCACGGTGAAGCCCTTGAGGCACGGCGCCATCTCCGCCGCGGCGGCATGGACATAGGAAAGGTCGGCATGTCCGTCGCCGCGCCGGCTCGGCGTGCCGACCGCGATGAACACCACGTCCGCCGCCTCGACCGCGCCGTTCAACTCGGTCGAGAAGGCGAGCCGCCCCGCATCGACGTTGCGCGCGACGAGTTCGTCGAGGCCCGGCTCGTAAATTGGGATCTGCCCGCCTTTGAGCCGCGCGATCTTGCCTTCGTCCTTGTCGATGCAGGTCACCTGGTGGCCGAAATCGGCGAAGCACGCCCCCGAGACGAGACCGACATAGCCCGACCCGATCATCACGATACGCATAGTCTAACTCCTAGATACTGGCTGGCGGGCTCAAGCCGCACGGCGCGGCTGGCGGGCGGCGAGCAGCTCGCGCGCGAAATGCTCGACTTCGTCGCCCAGATCCTCACGCTCAAGTGCCATCGCCAGATTGGCATGAAGGAACCCGGCCTTGTCGCCGCAATCGTAGCGCGTGCCCGCGAAGGTCAGCCCGTGGAAGGGCTGATCGCCGATCATCCGCGACATTGCGTCGGTGAGTTGGATTTCGCCGCCGGCGCCCTTTTCCTGACTTGCCAGCACGCCCATCACATCGGGCTGGAGGATATAGCGGCCGATCACCGACAGGTTCGACGGTGCGGTCCCCGGCGCAGGCTTTTCGACCAGGCCCTTGACCTCGGTCAGCGCGCCGTCGCGCGTGCCGGGCGTGATGATGCCATAACGATGCGTCTGCTCGTCGGGCACCGTCTCGGCGCAGATCACGTTGCCGCCGACCTGGTCATAGGCGTCGATCATCTGCCTGAGGCAGCCCGGCCGCCCAACCATGAAATCATCGGCGAGCAGCACCGCGAACGGCTCGTTGCCGACCACGTCGCGCGCGCACCACACGGCATGGCCGAGCCCCATCGGCTCCTGCTGCCGCACATAGGTCACCGCACCGGGCTTGAGCCGGGTCCGGTCGAGGATCTCGAGCGACTTGCCGCGCCCGGACATCGTCGTCTCGAGCTCGAACGCGATGTCGAAATGGTCCTCGATCGCCGCCTTGCCGCGGCCGGTGACGAAAATGAGTTGTTCGATCCCGGCCTCGATCGCTTCCTCGACCGCATATTGGATCAATGGCCGATCGACGATCGGCAGCATCTCCTTGGGGATGGCCTTGGTTGCCGGGAGAAAGCGGGTCCCTAGTCCGCCAACGGGGAAAACAGCCTTACGCACTCGCTGTGGAGCCATGATACGCACCTCCTTCGCTGCGATGCAGCATAGTTAACGGCGCGTAACGAGGCAATTTCGGCTGGCCGTTCCGAGGGCACCGGTGAGCCGGGTTTTGGCCGGTTCCGACCCCCACGGGCGGGTCAGGATACAGCTGCGGTTCCGAAATCTTCACTTTCACGCAGGGAAGGGGTGCACTGTCACCTAAGTGCAACATGCCCAAAGAGCTTATTTATATGACACTTGATCCCACCATATCGAGGGCGTACCAGCGCCCCCCTCAGCGGTCGGGCGACGCGTTTCGCGCCCAGACTGCCGGTATGGGAGATGTTTGTAATGCGTAGTTCGCTTCTGCTTTCGGCCGCGGTCCTGGCGATTCCTGCCCCCGCCTTCGCCCAGCAAGCGCTCGAGGGCGCCACGCCCGCCACCGGCCAGTCGGCCGAAGCCACCGCCGATCAGGTAGACGAATCCGGTGCCGAGAACGAGATCGTCGTCACCGGCATCCGCGCCAGCCTCGCGCGCGCTGCCGAAATCAAGCGCGATTCCCCGCTGGTGGTCGATTCGATCGTGGCGCAGGACATCGGAAAGTTCCCCGATGCCACCACCGCCGCCGCGCTCCAGCGCGTGCCGGGCGTCCAGGTCACCGTCGGCGGCAACAACGAGATCGTCAACCCGACGATCCGCGGCCTGGGCGACATCCTCACCACGCTGGACGGTCGCGAGATCTTCACCACCGAAGGTCGCGGCTTCGCGTTCCAGGACCTCCCCGCCGAGGCGCTTGCCCGCGTCGATGTGTTCAAGTCGAACACCGCCAACCTGATCGAAGGCGGCGTCGCCGGCGCGATCGACCTGCGCCTTAACAAGCCGTTCGATTATCGCGACCCGACGATCGCGATCAGCGGCAAACTCAACTACGCCTCTAACGCCGAGAAGCTCGGGCCGCAGCTCGGCTTCCTCGCCACCGATCGCTGGGACACCGGCATCGGCGAGATCGGCGCGCTGATCAACGTCTCATGGTACGACATCAAGTTCAATCGCCCGACCAACTATGTCGCCGAGCGCCGCGCCGGCAGCGCGCTGGGCCAGCCAGGTGTCGCCGTGCCGATCTCGACCGGCGGCCTCAACGAATATGGCAGCTATTCGCGCCCGCAGGTCAACGGCTCGCTCCAGTGGCAGGCCTCGCCCGAGCTACAGGTCTATGCCGATGGCATGTACACGGCGTATCGCGGCAAGTTCACCACGGCGTTCTACGAATATCAGCTGTTCAATTCGGACAGCCTGACCAGCGTCACCGTCGACACCAACTGCTTCGACGCGCGCGTAAACAGTGCGGGATTCAATCCCAATTCGATCGAGCTGGCGGCGGGCAACTTCACCACCCGCAACCTCTGCAACATGACGGGCGGCACCTTCAACAACACCAGCGCCTTCACCTCGAGCCAGGCGAAGAACAACAAGACCGACAGCTATCTCGGCGCGTTCGGCCTGAAGTATGACAACGGCCCGCTCACGCTTGCGCTTGATGCTTCGTACCAGAAGTCGATCGCGAACAACGAGAATTTCATCATCGACATCGGCAAGAAGGTCGGCTCGGTCACCGTCGATTTCGACAATCCCGATCACACCGCGACGATCACCGCGCCGGGCAACCCGATGGCCTCGGCCACCGGCTTCGCCTTCATCAATTCGCTGTTCCAGGACTATGTCCGCAGCGAGGGCGACCTGTTCGCGGTCAAGGCCGACGGCGCCTATGAAGTCGGGTCGATTCTCAAGACGATCGAGTTCGGCGGCCGCTTCGCTGATCGCGGCGCGCTGTTCGAGCAGGTCCAACTGGGCGTCACGCCTCCGGGCGGCTCGGGCGCCAATCTGGTGAGCTCGGCCAACCTTCCCAGTGATTTCCTCGTCCGCGCACCGGGCATTGCGCAGATCAACCTGGGCGCCCCCTTCCTGATCCCCAACCGCGAATATCTGCTCTCGGACGAGGGTCAGTCGACGCTGCGTTCGTTCTTCGGCGCGCCTGCGGGCCGTCCGGCGTTCGATCCTTCGCGCCGCTTCGAAGCCGCGGAGAAGACCTATGCCGGCTATCTGCAGGCAGGCTATGAGATCCCGCTCGGTGGCATCACCATCGATGGTAAGGTCGGCGTACGCTACACCCGCACCGATCGCGACATCGCCGGTGCCGCCTTCGTCACCCCGGCGCCCACGCCTGCGGATCCCAACCCCGCCCGCGTGCTGACGCCCTATGCGGCCAGCACCAGCGACGACGATTGGCTGCCCAATGCCAGCGCGCGCATCCAGTTCGGAGGCGGGCTCCAGGCGCGTGCGACCTATTCGAAGACGATCGCGCGTCCGTCGTTCGGTTCGCTCAATCCGGGTCTCAACTACATCGTCTCGACCAACCCCAACATCCGCAACGGCGGCTCAGGCGGCAACCCCGACCTCAAGCCGCAGATGTCGGACAGCTTCGACGCAACGCTCGAATATTACTTCAAGTCGGGCTATCTCGCGATCGGCGGCTATTATCGCGACATCAAGAACCGCGTCTTCAACGATGTGACCGCCGAGACGATCAACGGCGTAGTCTATAACATCTCGCGTCCGCGCAACGTCGGCGAAGCTACGTTGAAGGGCATCGAGGTCAGCGGCCAGACCTTCTTCGACTTCCTGCCGGGCGACCTGGCCGGGTTCGGCGTGTTCGGCAACTTCACCTATGCCGACAGCGAAGTCGGCGGCGGCGATCCGATGGCGGGCTATTCGCTCCAGGGCGTGTCGAAGTACAACTTCAACGCCGGTCTGCTCTATGATCGCAAGGGCGTCTCGGCGCGCGTCGTCTACACCTATCGCTCGGAATATTTCGACGAGAACCGCACGGGCTCGGGCGACGTCCGTCCGGTCGATCAGGCGAACTGGCTGAACTATGTGCGTCCCAACGGCCGCCTCGATTTCAGCCTCGCCTATGACGTGACGCCGCAGTTCACCCTTACTGCCGAGGGTACGAACGTGCTGCGCTCGCGCTATCGCAGCTACATCAACGACAGCTACTTCATCCGCGACACGCGCACCGACGACAGCGTCTACGCCGTCGGCTTCCGCGCCCGCTTCTGATCGGTACGCTCGGTGCCTGGGAATTACCTGCCAGGCACCGAACCTACCTCCTCGTGCCATCGGGGGACGTAAGCTCCGCCTGAACTCCGGCTGTTATGCCGCTTATCCCCATAATCCCGTAGCTTGCGCGCTGCTCTGGCGAACGGCTCAGGCCAGCACGCCGAGGAAGTGCAGCCCGATACCAGCCGCCGAGGCTCCGGCGAGTGTGACGAAGATATTGGCGCGCAGGACGAACACCGCAAAGACCGCCGCCGAAGCCAGCAGCATCGCCCACGGATCGACGCTGTCGAGCACGGGCGTGTCGAACCTAACCGGCCCTATTGCGAGCATCACCGTTTGTCGGAACAGGGTGTGCAGCGCAAACCACACGGCCAGGTTGAGCACCACCCCGACGACTGCAGCGGTGATCGCCGAAAGCGCGCCTGCCACCGCGGCATTCCCCCGCAAGCGCTCGATGAAGGGGGCGCCTAGAAAGATCCACAGGAAGCAGGGCGTGAACGTCACCCAAGTGGCGAGCAGCCCGCCCAGCGTTCCCGCCACCAGCGGCGAAAGCGCGCCGGAATCGCGATAAGCGCCTAGAAACCCGACGAACTGGAGCACCATGATAAGCGGCCCCGGTGTCGTCTCCGCCATGCCAAGCCCGTCGAGCATTTCGGCGGGGCTCAGCCAGGCATGATTTTCGACCGCCTGCTGCGCGACATAAGCGAGAACGGCATAGGCGCCCCCGAAGGTCACCGTCGCCATCGTCGAAAAGAACGTGGCGATCCGGCTGAACACGTTGTCCGGACCCAGCGCGATCAGCAGCGCGGCGACGGGGCTCAGCCACAAGGCCAGCCAAATCAGCGCGGTGCGCGCGGTTTCGCGCCACGTCGGCCGCGCGTGCGCGGGCAGATCCTCGCCCAGCAGCGTATCGGCATCGGCAACGGTCGTGCCCTTTGAACCGCCATGACCGCCGCTGCGGAAGGCCGTATTGCCCTGCTTGCCCGACCACCAGCCGATCACGCCGGCGCCGAGCACGATCAGCGGGAACGGCGCGGCGAAAAAGAAGATCAGCACGAAGGCCGCAACCGCGAGCAGCCGCGCCGGCGCCGTCGTCAGCGCGCGCCCACCGATCCGCACCACCGCTTGCAGCACCACTGCCAATACGGCGGCCTTGAGCCCAAAGAACAACGCCGAGACGATGCCGATGCGCCCATAAAGCACGTAGATCCAGCTCAGCGCCATGATCGCCGCGGCGCCCGGCAGGATGAACAGCGCGCCGGCGAGGATGCCGCCCCTCGTCCGATGCATCAGCCAGCCGATATAGGTCGCAAGCTGTTGCGCCTCGGGCCCCGGCAGCAGCATGCAATAGTTTAGCGCGTGGAGGAAACGCTGCTCGCCGATCCACCGTTTTTCATCGACCAGGATGCGATGCATCACTGCGATCTGCCCGGCGGGCCCGCCAAACGACAGCAGCGCAATGCGCAGCCATACCCAGAATGCCTGGCGTAGGGTCACCGGCTGCGGTCGTGCAGACGGCACGACGCCGATCGTCGCCGCGGTCATGCCGGCATATTGCCGCGCGCGGGCCGGTGCGAGGTCCAATCATGCTTCTCGCCTTGCGCGTCGCGACACCAGCGGTACAGCGCGTCGTACACGGCCATACCGGCTTCGAGCTGCGCATGATCGTCGCTATGAATGCGGGAAAGACCCAGCGAAATTGCAAGAAGTCCGGCTGCCTCCGGCGCCACGTCGAGCCGGTCCGTGTCCGCGCCGCGAACGATCGCGGCGAGCCGCACTAGCGGCACATGCGCGCCGAGCCCGAACGCCCCGACCATCACGTCGAAGGTGCAGAGCTCGGCGTGGTGGCTCCAAAACACGCGCTCATCGTCCAGGTCGAACGGCTCTGCCTGCTGCTGCACTGCCACCGTCAGCACTTCGGCCGGTGCTACGAACAGGAAGCGGGCGTCGCGATCGACAAAGCGGCGGATAAGCCAAGGGCAGGCGATTCGATCGACCTTGGGCCGCGATCGGGTAACCCACCAGGTCCGCCCATCTTTATGCCGCTTCGGCAGATGCGCGAAGGAGACGGTCGGGAGCCCGGCGGCGGTCCAGGCAGCGAACCCGCCCTCAAGCACCTCGGCCGGGATACCCTCGCTGCGCAGGATCGCGGCTGCTGACGCTGCCCTGCCTTGCCCATCCAAATCGACGGCGACGACGGAGGCGCCCCTGGGTAGATCCCAATCGATCGGGTCTTTGCTGGCAAAACTCTGCGATCCCGGTATCGCCTCCGTCGGCGAGTCTCGCAGGTCGACGATGCGTGGCGATCCGGGCAGCGCGATCAGGCGCGCAAGCTTTTCGGGTGTGATGGTATTGTGAGCGGGCATGGCGCGTCCTCGGCATGGTGAGCTGGACGCGATTCTTCAGCTGACGCCTCGTGGGGAGATCGCAATCCCCATGGCTGTAATCAGCCACGCCGAGGCGTGCTTGTCAATCGCCGCGCGGAGCGTTTTGCCCGCTCACCCCGCTGCCGGTGCCACCGAAGCCCTGCGGATCAGCGTCGACACGAACAGCGACGCCTCGCCGTCTTCCTCCGCCGTGCCGCCTTCGCCGCTCACCAGCTTGAGCGCCGCCGCGCGCGCCATCGTCGCGATCGGCCAGCGCACCGTGGTCAGCGGCGGCCACAGGTGCGACGCGATCGGGGTGTCGTCGAAGCCGATGATCGACAGGTCCTGCGGCACGTTGAGCCCGCGCTGGCGCGCGACGTGGAGCACGCCCGCCGCCATTTCGTCGTTCGACGCGAACACCGCGGTCGGGCGCGGCGCCAGGTCGAGCAGTTGCTCGGCCGCGCGCATGCCGGATTCGAACTTGTAGTCGCCCTGGACGATCAGGGTGCGCTGGAGCGGCAGCCCGGCCGCCTCGATCGCCTCCTCATAGCCTTTCTGCCGCTCGAACGCCGAGCGGAAGCCATGCGGCCCCTGCACCAGACCGATCCGCTTGTGCCCCGATTCGATCAGATGCTCGACCGCGCCGCGCACGGCTTCGCGATCGTTCGAAGCGACCATGTGCGGCGCCTCGTCGAGCGGCGCCGATCCCATCCGCACATAGCGCACGCCCAGCTCGCCACAGAGCGCCGCCATCTGGTCGTTCTCGGAGATCGGCGGCAGGATCATCACGCCGAAGGGCCGCTGCCGCTCGAGGAACTGGCCGATGTCGGCGAGCATCGTCGGCGAGCCGCGATTGACCGGGTGGACGATCAGCTCGAACTCGGTGTCGCGCAGCACTTCGAGCATGCCCTGCTGGACGTTCAGGACCATCTGCGCGTTGGGATTGTCGTGAATCAGCCCGATCAGGAAGTTGCGCCGCAACGCCAGCGCGCGCGCCTGCGGATTGGGGACATAGCCGAGTTCGGCGATCACATCCTCGACGCGCTTGCGGGTGTCGGCGTTGAGCAGCGGCGACTGGTTGATCACCCGGCTGACGGTTTTCTTCGAGACGCCGGCGATGCGGGCGACGTCGTTGATCGTGGGCTGGTTGGTGCGCTTCATTGTCCTCAGGACATAGCGCGGTCGGGCGATTGCACCAAACGCATCCGGTGGCGCCGTGCGCGCCTCGCCCTAGGCGCGTCGAAGGGCCGTTTTTCCTTCATTGCCCTCCCGATCAATCGAGGGCGGCGCTCAGACGCGCTGGGCGCTAACGGGGAGGGGGAGTCTTGCCATCGCACGCAACTCCCTGATACCGGTGTCATGACTTGGCCGCAGAGCCGCGCGCATAGGAGATACGATGCTGCTCCAACAATCCCGTCGCGACCTGCTTCGCTATGGCACCGCTGCCGGCGCGGCAACGCTGCTGCCTGCCCAGGCATTCGCCGCCGCCGATCCGTGGCAGCGCGCCGCCGAGATCGCCCGGAAAGCCCGCGCCCCGGTCTTTCCACCGCGGACTTTCGACATCACCGCGCACGGCGCCAGGGGCGACGGCACCACGCTCAACACCGCGGCGATCGCCGGCGCCATCGCGGCCTGCGCCGCGGCGGGCGGGGGCAGGGTGCTCGTACCGGCGGGCGACTTCCTCACCGGTGCGGTCCATCTGAAGTCCAATGTAGAGCTGCATGTCGCCAAGGGGGCAACGCTGCGCTTCAGCACCGATCCGGCGCAGTATCCGATGGTCTTCACGCGTTGGGAGGGGATCGAGCTGATCAACTATTCGCCGTTGATCTATGCCTATAAGGCTAGAAACATCGCGATCACCGGTGCTGGCACGCTCGATGGCCAGGGCAGCGCGCAGCATTGGTGGGCGTGGAAGGGCCCCTGGGGCGGTACCGTCTCCTATGGCTGGCGCGAGGGAATGCCCGATCAGCGCAAGAGCCGGGCCGTCCTGTTCCAGATGGCCGAAGACCGCGTGCCGGTAGAGAAACGCGTGTTCGGCGATGGCCATTTCCTCCGCCCGCCCTTCATCCAGCCGTACCTCTGCGAGAATGTGCTGATCGAGGGCGTCCGAATCCGCAATTCGCCCTTCTGGAACGTCCATCCGGTGCTCTGCCGGAATGTCATCCTGCGCGGGCTCGACATTTATGGTCACGGCCCCAACAACGACGGCACCGATCCCGAGTCGGTCGATGGGATGCTGATCGAGGATTGCAGCTTCGACACCGGCGACGATTGCATCGCCGTCAATTCGGGGCGCAACGAGGACGGGCGGCGGCTCAACGTGCCGTCGCAGAACATCCTGATCCGCAACTGCCGGATGAAGGAAGGGCATGGCGGGATCACCGTCGGCTCGCAGATCTCGGGCGGGGCGCGCTGGGTGTTCGCCGAGAAGTGCCGGCTCGACAGCCCCGATCTCTGGTATGCGATCCGTTTCAAGAACAACGCCTTGCGCGGCGGGCTTCTCGAGAACTTCCACTATCGCGACATTGACGTGGGCCAGGTCGGCCGCGCCGCGATCGCCTGCGACTTCAATTATGAGGAGGGGGCGAAGGGCCGCTTCACGCCCGTCCTGCGGCATGTGAACATCACCCGGCTTCGCGCGCGCCAGGCGACGCGGGTGCTCGACAGCCAGGGGCTCCCCGGCGCGCCGGTGACCGACATCGCGCTGAACGATTGCAGCTTCGACGGGGTCACCGCGCCGAGCATTGTCCGCCATACCGAGCGGCTTTCGCTCCGAAATGTGCGCGTGAATGGCAAGACCGTGCAGAAACTCGACCGAAGCGTGCCCGCATGATGCCCTGGTTTGCGGTCCTCGCGCTTGCCGCGCAGCAGCTCGCTTTCCCCGGCGCCGAGGGCGCAGGCCGCTTTGCGCAGGGAGGCCGTGGCGGGCAGGTGCTGTTCGTCACCAACCTCGCCGATTCAGGCCCCGGCAGTCTCCGCGCCGCGGTCGAGACCAAGGGACCGCGCACGATCCTGTTTCGCGTATCGGGCACCATCAAGCTGACCAAGCCGCTGGTGATCCGTGAGGGCAGGGTGACGATCGCCGGTCAGTCGGCACCGGGCCACGGCATCACCCTGCGCGATCATATGCTGCAGATTTCGGCCGACGATGTCGTAGTGCGCTACATCCGCTCGCGGCTCGGCGACGAATCCAGGACCGAATCCGACGCGATCACGATCACCAGGGGCCGACGCATCATCCTCGATCACGTCTCGGCCAGCTGGTCGGTCGACGAAACCCTGTCGGTTTCGGCCAACTATGCCTCGCCCGAGCAAGGGTTTTACGACGTCACCGTCCAATGGTCGATCATTGCGGAATCGCTCACCCGATCGCTCCACGCCAAGGGCGAGCACGGCTATGGAAGTCTGATCCGCGGCGGCCGCGGATCGAAGGCGAGCTTCCACCACAATCTCTGGGCCAGCCACTCGGCGCGGATGCCGCGGCCGGGCAATTACAGCGGCCCGGAAGTCGATCCGGTCGGCGCGTTCTTCGATTTCCGATCGAACGTCTTCTACAATTGGGGCCGCGGCCACGCCGGCTACAATGCCGACAAGGCGGCGCTGGTACGCTACAATTTCGTCGACAATGCCTATGTCGCCGGCCCGCAATCGCAGAAGCCGATCGCATTCGACGAGTCGGATACGCTGGCCAAGGCGTGGTTCACCGGCAACAGCATGAACGGCACGATCCCCGCCGACCCGTGGAGCCTGGTCACCGGCGTCCAGCCCGAAGGGTATCGCCTGGCCGGGCCTGTGGACGTTGCGCCGGTAGACCCTGATACCGCTGCTTCGGCGTATCGTCGCGTGCTTAACGGCGCCGGCGCCTCGAAGGTGCGCGACGCCGTCGATGCACGCATCGTCGCCGGCGTCCGCGATCGCACGGGCCGCCAGATCGACAGCCAGCGCGATGTCGGCGGCTGGCCCGAACTGAAGAGCCTGCCCGCGCCTGCGGACCGCGACGAGGACGGCATGCCCGACGCATGGGAGCGCCGGCACGGGCTCGATCCGCGCAAGCCGGACGGCAACGCTGATCGCAACGGTGATGGCTTCACCAATATCGAGGAGTGGCTCGCCGACGCAGCGGCCGGACGCGGCTGAACCCGATCAGGCCAGCCCCTGGCTCCGCGTCCAGCTCAGGAACAGTTCGGGCCAGGCGCCGATCGGCTTGCCCATCGCGCGGGTCATTCCGAAGCCGTGACTGCCATAGGGGAACAGGTGTGTCTCGACCGGCACGCCCGCCGCCTTGAGTGCGGCGCGCAGCAGCAGGCTGTTCTCGACCGGCACGACATCGTCGTCCTCGGCGTGGAGCAGGAAGCAGGGGGGCGTGGACTTGTCGACATTGCGGTGGGGGGCGTGCGCTGCCTCGAGCGCGGCGCTCGCATTCTCGCCGATCAGCTGTTTTCGCGAGCCCATATGCGCGTCGGGCGCGGACATCGAGATCACCGGGTAGATCGGCGCGGCGAGCATCGGCCGCGCGCCGAGCCTGTCGGCGGCGTCGACCGGATCATAGGTCTTGGTGGCGTGCCGTGTCGCCAGGTCGGCGCAAAGGTGCCCGCCCGCCGAAAAGCCGATCGCTGCCACGCGCTCGGGATCGAGCGCATCGCGGATCGCGCGCGCGCGGATCAGCCGCATCGCCCGCTGCGCGTCCGACAGCGCGACATCGGGGCCGGCTTTCCAGCCGTCGCCGGGCAGGCGATAGAAGAGCACATAGGCAGTGAAGCCCTGCGCAGCGAGCCAGCGCGCCAGCCCATACCCCTCGTGGTCGAGCACGATCCGGACATAGCCGCCGCCCGGCATGATCAGCACCGAGGCGCCGTTGGCGACGCGCGGGCGGAACACCGCCAGCCGGGGGTTGGCGACGCCGCTCACCGAGCGGTCGGCGAGCATCGCGTTGGTGCTGCGTTCCTCGACCTTCTCGACTGGCAGCCTGGCCGGCTTGCCGGGGACGCCCTTTGGCCAAAGGTCGATCGTCTCGGTGGGGTCTGCCAGCCCCGCGGGCAGCGGTTTGTCACCCCTGGGCGGCGCGGACTGGGCGTGCGCCGCGAACGGGGTGGCAAGCGCTGCGAGCAGCGCGGAACGACGGTCAAGCTTCATGGGCAACCTCCTGGGCGCCCGGTTCAGGTGCCGGGCTGGATATAGGGCACGCGCGCGAACAGCTCGCGCTGCCATTGGCGCGGGTCGTTCGCGATACGATTCGGCATATCGAAGACCATCGTCGCGCGCTTGTCGAGGGCATAGCGCGGCCAGCGCGGCAGGCCGGGATGATTGGGGTCGCCCGTCGTGGCGAAGGCAACGAAGCAGTCCTGCATCGCCTGGGACATGGCGCGGGCGTCGGCGCCTGTGCCGGTATGCGAACCCTCGGCGCCGAGCGTGCCAAAGACGAGCGGGATGTCGAGCGTGTGGAAGGCGCCGCAGCGCGGATCGGTGCGCGAGGTGAAGTCCAGCTGATAGACCCAGGCCGGGGCGCCGGCCTTGGCGCGTTCCTCGGCCTCGATCACCTGGCCGCGCCAGCTGCGTCCGCAGGTCGTCGCGTCGTAGAAGACGCGCTCCGGCGTCCAGTCCGGGAAGCGCGCGCGATACTGTGCGACGACCCATTCGGGGAGGATGTCGATGCGCAGTTCGGGAGCGATCCGCTCGGCGATATTGTCCCAAGTGAGATCGCGCATCTTGGGGGAATCGGGTGCGACGAAGGCGCGGGTCTCGTCGTGCGTGTTGCCGAGCAGCATCGGGATAGCATTCGATTGCGGATTGGCGTCGGGCCAGAAGGGGTGGCGGGTGAGCCATTTCATGTCGAGCACCGGGCCGAAATAGACGCTCCCGCCGAGGATGGGATCGGTCGCGGACAAGCCTTCGATCAGCTTCTCGTGCGGCATCGTCAGCAAGGCATCGAGATCGTTGACGCCGAGCCTGGCGAGATAGGCGCGGGTGCGTGCGGTGGCGTTGAGCGGGCCCGAGGCAGTGACTTGCTGGCCGCTCATCGTCGCGGCGCGGTGGAACAGGCCGCGCGCTGCCGGCATGCCCATCATCGTCGCGATCTTGGCGCCGCCACCCGACTGGCCGAAGACGAGTACCCGGTTCGGATCGCCGCCGAAACTGGCGATGTTGTCGCGCACCCAGCGCAGCGCGAGGATCAGGTCGAGCTGGCCCAGATTGCCGCTGTCGGGGAAGCGCGAGTCGAGGCGGGCGAGGTAGAGATAGCCGAGCGCATTGAGGCGGTGGTTGACGCTCACCACGACCACGTCGCCGCGTGCCGCGAGGACGTGCCCGTCGTTGAGCGGATCGGTGACGCTGCCGCCCGAATAAGCGCCGCCATGAATGTACAGCATCACCGGTTTCCGGGCCGCGGGACGGGCGTCGGAGGTCCAGATGTTGAGGAACAGGCAGTCTTCGGACTGCGCGCCATAGCGGCTGCCCGATTGCGGCGCGACCGGGCCGAAGGTTGCTGCCGCCTGCACTTCGCCGGGGGGCGAGACGGCGACCGGCGCGCGGAAGCGATCGGCGCGGCCGTAGCGGATGCCGCGGAACACGCGGACGCCGCCCTCCAAGGTTCCCTGGAACAATCCGGCGGCGGTGCGCACGGGGGCGATGGACCGGGCCCAAGCGTGCGCCGGGAGCAGCGTTGCCGAGGCTCCGGCGATCAGCGTGCGGCGGTCGATCATCGCGCGTCCCCTCCTTTTTCTCTTTCTGAACCGGGTAACCGGTGTCAGTTGTATTGGCAACGACGGTTGCGCCGCCGGTCGTTTCGACCCAAATAGCCGCTGGCGCATGGGCGCCCCGGAACGCGCATGACCAAAGCCCTTAGAATCCATTCCAGCGACCACGTCGCGACCTTGCTCGAAGCGGTGTCGGCTGGCGGAGCGGTCGATGTCGGCGGCACCGCGATCGTTGCCCATGCCGACATCCCCAAGGGGCATAAGGTTGCGCTGCGCGATATTGCTGCGGGCGAGGAGATCGTGAAGTTCGGTTTCTCGATCGGCCGCGCCACGGCGGCGATCCGGGCGGGCGACCATGTCCACAGCCATAACCTTGCCACCGGCCTGTCGGGCACGCTCGACTATCGCTACGATCCGCATGCCGCGCCGCGTGCGCCGGCTTCCGACATGCGGACTTTCCTGGGCTATGTCCGCGAGGATGGGCGCGTGGGGACGCGCAACGAGATTTGGATCCTTCCCAGCGTCGGCTGCGTCGGGCGCACCGCCGAGCGGATCGCCGCCGAGGCCGGGCGCCGCCATGCAGGGCAGGTCGATGGCGTCCACGCCTTCGCGCATCCTTATGGCTGCTCGCAGCTCGGCGACGATCTCGGCGCGACGCGGCGGATGCTCGCCGCGCTCGCGGCGCATCCCAATGCCGGCGGCGTGCTGCTGATCGGTCTGGGCTGCGAATCGAACCAGATCGCCCGGCTGCTCGAAGACGTGCCCGAAAGCCATCGCCCGCGCATCCGCACGATCGTCGCGCAGACTTCGGCCGACGAGTTCGAGGAGGGGCTCGCCGCGGTTGCCGATCTCGCCGCCGAGGCCGCGAAGACCCGGCGCCAGCCGGTCGGCCTCGACAAGCTCGTCCTCGGCGTAAAGTGCGGCGGCTCGGACGGATTCTCAGGCCTGACCGCCAACCCGCTGGTTGGGCGGATGAGCGACGCGATCACCGCCGCGGGCGGCAGCGCGATCGTCACCGAAATCCCCGAGATCTTCGGGGCCGAGCAGATGCTGATGGACCGCGCCGAGAGCCGCGATGTGTTCGATGGCGTCGTCGGCGTGGTCAACGACTTCAAGACCTACTTCCTCAGCCATGGCGAGCCGGTCTCGGAGAATCCGTCGCCCGGCAATGTCGCCGGCGGGATCACCACGCTCGAGGAGAAGTCGCTCGGCGCGGTGCAGAAGGCCGGGCACGCGGTGCTGACCGACGTCAAGCGGTACGGGGAACGCATCGAGCGGACCGGGCTGACCCTGCTCGAAGCGCCGGGCAACGATGCGGTGTCTTCGACTGCGCTTGCCGCGGCGGGGGCGACGGTCATCCTGTTCACCACCGGCCGCGGCACGCCGCTCGGCTTCCCGGTGCCGACGGTCAAGATCGCGTCGAACAGCGAGCTTGCCGCGCGCAAGCCCAACTGGATCGATTTCGATGCGGGGCAGGTGCTGACCGACGGGTTCGAGGTTGCAGAGGAAGCGCTGATCGATCGGATCGTAGCGATCGCCTCGGGCGCGGAAACTTGTGCCGAGCGTAATGGAGAGCGCGAGATCGCTTTCTGGAAGCGAGGCGTTACGCTTTAGCCTAAGTCAAGCGGTAGCCGTAACCCATTCTCGGCCATTCCTGATGCCCGACCGTTCGATCGCTTGAAGAACCGATGTTAGGGCGCGATGCTGCCCTAAATCGCAGTCGCGCGTTGAGCGGTGATGACCGACACAATCGAGAACCTCCAACGCAAGATGGACGCTGCGGCTAGCGCGCTCGATTTCGAGGAGGCGCGGCGCATTCGTGACCGCATCAATTTGATGCGAGGTGGAGCGAGTGCTGCAGAGGCCGCACAGTCCGACACATCGGATTTGGTTCGCCAACAGCCGGGTGCCATGGGTCTTGGCACGAGCCGCCAGCGGCCGTCTCCTCTGCCAGGGTGGAAGCCGCCACCGAAGCCCGATCCAATGACGTCGGGCCGGAAACGAAAGTGAGGATGGATATCGCAAGTGCCGCCATGCTGACCCTGCTTGGCCAACGTGAACCGGGAGCAACGATATGCCCAAGCGAGGTCGCACGAATGGTTGCCGCAGAAATGTCTGCAAGTGATGGGGCTGATTGGCGTACCGGGATGCCGATCGTCCACGCTGCGGTCGATCATTTGGTGGCTCAGGGGCGTATCAGACTGAGTTGGAAAGGCAGGGCACTATCGGCGCGGTCCGGACCATATCGGATCGCCTGCGCGAACGGGAGCTAAGGGGGCAGCCGGAAGCGAACTCGAACCGGGGCAATTAGGGCGCTAGCTGCCACATGGGTCGGCTGAGATGAGCGACGGCTATCGCTTTCGCCGGCCCCAGCAGCGGCTAGGCAGGAAACCACCAATCTCAGGCGTTAAGTCGTCGCGTTTGTGGTGGTTTATGGATCCACGCTTCAGAAGGCTTGTCTCGCTACCTGAATTGCGGCTGGGTGAACCTCGTCATCTCGGGCAGGATGACGATGGGAGGCGAGCAATCTCCACACCCCCGTTGCCACTGACACCGGTTTCCTTTACGCCGTCGCCAAACTAGAGTGTGTGAGAGGAAGGCGCCTGGTGGGATCCGTAGAAATTGCCGATGACGCGCGTCGCATTGCCGAGGCGTTCGTCGAGGCGCGGCGCGAAAGCCGCGCGCTTCCCGACTTCCCTGGCGACATTCCTGAAGCGCTGGACGACGCTTATGCCGTGCAGGACCATGCGATCGCTTTCGATGGCCGGAAAATTGGTGGGTGGAAGGTCGGGCGGATCAATCCGCCGCGCGACGGCGTCGACCGGCTCGCGGGGCCGATCTTCACTGATACTATCGTCGATGCGCGCGAGGGCCTGGAAATGCCGATCTTCGGCGAGGGGTTCGGCGCCGCCGAGGCCGAATTCCTGCTTCGCCTGCGCGCTGCGCCGCCTGCGGGCAAGACGCGCTTCACCGAGGAGGAGGCCGCCGACCTGATCGACGTGGTGCATGTCGGGATCGAGATCGCCAGCTCGCCCTTTCCCGGGATCAACCAGCACGGCCCGACCGTGACGATCTCCGACTATGGCAACAATAACGGTCTCGTCATCGGCGCGGCGATCCCCGACTGGCGCAGCGCGGACATCAAGGCATGGCCGGTGACGCTCGACATCAATGGCGAGCGGATCGGCGCGGCGACGGCCGAGACGATGCTCGACGGACCCGTGGGCGCGGTGCGCTTCCTGCTCGAGTTGATGGCGGCGCGGGGCATCGCGCTGGAGGCCGGGCAATGGGTGTCCAGCGGGGCGGTGACCGGGGTGCATCCGGTCGAGCCGGGCGACGAGGTGGTGTGCCGGTTCGGCGAAGGGTTCGAAGTGAGCTGTGGGATCACCGCGGCATAGCAAGGCGGCAGCGCGAAAGGAGTGGGCATGGACGCGATGGCCGCAGCCGAGCCCGGCGCGAATCCGGCGCCGCGTCCCGTTCTGGACAGTCGCGCCGACGATGAAGCCTTGCCGCGCGGCGCGTTAACTGTAATCGTGCCGCGCATCGGCCAGGTCGATCGACTGGGCCGGGCGGTTTTCCTGGAGGGCCTTTCGGGTCGAATCGTGGCCTCCACGAGGATCGCGGCGCCCGCCGCACCGGCGGATCTTACGTCCAAGATGGCGAAGGTCCGTCAGACGGTGGCGACGGGCGCCGCGGTCCAAATGCCGTCTCCATGCCGGTGACCGGACTTTCCCGCCGCTCGATACTGGCCGGGCTGTCGGCATCGGTACTGCCGTTTTCCGCACATGCCCAAGCGAACGACGCGAAGCTGCGCGAGGCGCTCGATGGGCTCGGCCAACTGCCGGACTATAGTGCCAGGCTGGCGCGGCTCGCGGGCTTCGACCCGTCACAGCTGTCGCCTTCGGCGAGCCTCGATTTGCGAACGCTCCGCAATAATATTGCGATAGATTCGCAACTTGCCCGCCTTATGCCCGGTGGAAGGTCCGAGGGGCCGTATCGTCTTCCTCCCTTCGCCAGTATCGGACTCTGGCGCCACCCCAACGGCACCGCGGTGTATAGCCTGCTCCTGGAACGTCATGTCGGCGCGGGCGTCGGTCCGGAGGCCGCGCATCGCCGGTTCGAGCGTGCGGCCGACGTGCTCGGCCGGCGCGCGCTTCGGCTGATGGCGGGGTACACCGATACCGGCAGAAGCATTGGCGCGGGCTTCAAGGCGATGTTCGCAGAGCCGGCGTGGCTCTATGCGGACGACGATGCCGGGCGCGACCGCGCCGTGACCGACATGAACGGCTGGCTCGATCCCGCGCGTAAAGGGCTGCCCGAGCTGATCGGCCCGGTGCCGCCCGCCAGCCTCGACGTCCGCGTGCGCCGGATAAGCCGCGCCGACGAAGCGGCGGGCAAGGGGGGATATCGCGAGATCCCCGCGCCGGGGCAGCCGGGCGGGTATTTCGTCGACCTCAAGGATATTCGCCGCCGTCCGACGTGGACGCTGGGCAGCGTCGTCCATCACGAGCTTCTGCCCGGCCACATGGTCCAGCTGCCGATCGAGGCTGGAGCCGATGCGCACCCGCTGCGCATCGCCTATCTGCCTGCCTTTTCCGAAGGCTGGGCGATCCATGCCGAGCAATTGATGGCGCGCCGCGGCGCGTATCGCGACCTGTCGCTCGACGAGCTCGGCCATGTCCATTGGCTGCTGTTCCGCGCGGTGCGCGGGCTGATCGATACCGGCATCCACCATCGCCGCTGGAGCCTCGATCAGGCGCGCGCGGAATTCGACCGGCGCCAAGGCGTGTCGGCCTATTTCGCGCCGTTCGAGCGCGATCTCGAGCGCATCGTCGCCGAGCCTGCGATACGCGCCGCCGAAGCGCTGGTCTGGCTGGGCCTCGCCGAGCGGACACGCGGGCTGACCGGCCCCGCGCTGGGCCGCGCCAACCAGGCGATCCTGGCGCATGGCCGGAAACCGTTGCGATTTATCCCGAATGGTGGGAGTAGGGTGTGGTATGCGAAACGCTGCACCCCATGCTTCCCTCCAGCCCGGCTTGACGCTAACCAGCCGTCCAAGCCGCGAGCGGGTCTTGGACGGCATAAAGATAATGGGAGAGGCGAATGAGCGATACGCGTGAGGCGACCATAGCGGGCGCCGCCGAGCGAGTGGGGCGCTATCGTTGGGTCATTGTCGGCCTGCTCTTCGCTGCTACGGCAATCAATTATATCGACCGCCAGATGATCGGGCTGTTGAAGCCGATCATGATGGAAGATCCCGCGCTCCACATGGACGAGCGCACCTATGCCGACATCGTGGTATGGTTCCAGATCGCCTATGCGATCGGCTATCTCGGCTTCGGCAAGGTCGTCGACGCGATCGGCGCGCGGCTGGGCTATTCGGTCGCGGTCGTGGTCTGGACGATCGCGCACGTCGCGCATGGCGGCGCATACAGCGTCACCCAGTTCGCGCTTGCCCGCTTCGGCCTGGGCATCGGCGAATCGGGCAACTTCCCGGCCGGCGTGAAGTCGGTGACGACGTGGTTCCCGCAAAAGGAGCGCGCCTTTGCCGTCGGCGTGTTCAATGCCGGCGCCAATGTCGGCGCGATCGCCGCGCCGTTGCTGTGCTTCGCGCTGGTGCCGGTAGTCGGCTGGCGGATGACCTTCATCCTCACCGGCGTGTTCGGGCTGATCTGGCTGGTCGCGTGGCTGGCGATGTACCGCGACGATCCCGCCAAGCATCCGCGCGTCGGCGCCGGCGAACTCGCGCACATCACCCAGGATCCGGCCGATCCCGACGTCAAGACTCCGGGCCTGTGGCTGCGCCTGCTCGCCCAGCGCGAAACCTGGGCGTTCGCGCTCGGCAAGTTCTTCATCGATCCGATCTGGTGGTTCTATCTGTTCTGGCTGCCGGGCTATCTCGGCACGCAATATGGGCTCGACCTCAAGACCTGGTCGACGCCGACCGCGGCGCTGGCGCTGGGCGGCATCTATCTGATCTCGGACATCGGCAGTGTCGCCGGCGGCTGGCTGTCGGGCCGGCTGATGAAGGGCGGGATGAGCGTCAATGCGGCCCGGAAAATCACGATGCTGATCTGCGCGTTCTGCGTGCTGCCGGTGGTGTTCGCCACCTCGGTGCCGAACCTGTGGGCGAGCGTGCTGATCATCGGGATTGCCGCCGCGGCGCACCAGGGTTTCTCGGCCAATCTCTATACGATCCCCTCGGACACCTTCCCGCGCTTCGCAGTGGGCGCGGTGATCGGCATCGGCGGCACTGTCGGCGCGATCGGCGGGGCGCTGATGTCGAAATATGCCGGCGACGTGCTCGACCGGCTCGGCACCTATACGCCGCTGTTCGTGGTGGCGGGCGCGGCCTATTTCCTGGCCGTGCTCTCGGTGCATCTGCTGACGCCGCGGCTGGCACGGGTCGAGCGCTTCAGCGCCGCGACGCCCTGGGCGGTGATCGTCGCAGTGGTGTCGGGGCTGGTTGGCGTGGTAATATTCCTCGCTTCGGGCAAGAATGTCGACGGCTGCGTGCCGGTATGGATGGGGCCGGTGTCGCCGTGCTTCGCGCCGAGCAGCTATTGGGCGATCCTGGGCGTGTTCGCGGCGATTGCGATCCTGGCGATCATCGCCAACACGCTCACCCGCGAAAAGGCGCTGGAGGCGTAAGAGAGACACGATGACCAAGCCCCTCAAGCTCGACTCGGACCGGCTGTTCCCGGCGGACGACCGCACGCGGAGCATCGCGCGCGCGCTCTATCGGGAGGTCGCCGGGCTGCCGATCATCAGCCCGCACGGCCACACCGATCCGACCTGGTTCTCGACCAACGCCAACTGGTCGAACGCGACCGAACTGCTGCTCTCACCCGATCATTACCTCTATCGGATGCTCTATTCGCAGGGCGTCGCGCTCGACGATCTGTGCGTGCCGAGCAAGGCCGGGATGCCGGGGACCGATCCGCGGCAGGCGTGGCGGACCTTTGCCGAGAATTTCCACCTGTTCCGCGGGACGCCGTCCTCCGTGTGGCTGGGTCACGTGTTTGCCGAGGTGTTCGGGTTCGAGGTGGCGCTCGATGCCTCGACCGCCGATCTTTATTACGACCGGATCAACGAGAAGCTCGCGAGCGACGCGTTCAAGCCGCGCGCGTTGTTCGACCGCTTCGGCATCGAGTTTCTCGCGACGACCGAGGGGCCGCAGGATGACCTGTCGCCGCACCATGCGATCCAGAAGAGCGGCTGGCCGGGCAGGGTGGTCACTACCTATCGCCCCGACGCGGTGATCGACGTCGAGCACGAGCAGTTCGCCGGAGCGATGCAGGTGTTTGCGGAGAAGACCGGCGAGGACGTCTGGTCGTGGGACGGCTATCTCGCCGCGCACCGCAAGCGTCGCGCCGACTTCCGTGCGGCGGGCGCCACCGCGACCGACCACGGCCACCCGACGGCGCAGACCGGCAACCTTTCGAAGGCCGATGCCGAGGCGCTGTTCCGCACGATCCTGTCGGACAACTGGACCCCGGCCGATGCCGAGCTGTTCCGCGCGCAGATGCTCACCGAAATGGCGGCGATGTCGGTCGAGGACGGGATGGTCATGCAGATCCATCCTGGCAGCTTCCGCAACCATAATGGCGGGCTGTTCGCGAGCCACGGCCGCGACAAGGGGGCCGATATCCCGATGCGGACCGATTATGTCCGCGCATTGAAGCCGCTGCTCGATCGCTTCGGCACGTCGACCGAACTCTCGATCATCCTGTTTACGCTCGACGAGACGGTGTACGCGCGCGAGCTGGCGCCGCTGGCGGGGCATTATCCGTGCCTCAAGCTCGGCCCCTCCTGGTGGTTCCACGACAGCCCAGAGGGGATGCGCCGCTTCCGCGAGCAGGTCACCGAGACCGCGGGCTTCTACAACACCGTCGGCTTCAACGACGACACCCGCGCTTTCCTGTCGATCCCCGCGCGCCATGACGTTGCACGCCGGATCGACTGCGGCTTCCTCGCCCAGCTCGTCGCCGAGGGGCGGCTGCTCGACTGGGAAGCGCACGAACTCGCGCACGAGCTGACCAACGGGCTCGTCCGCAAAGCCTATAAGATTGACCAACAAGCGCCGGCCCCGGTGGCCGCCGCAGCCTGACCAACCCAACGGAGTATCCCATGTTCGACCGCACCTATTACGCCACGCACCCCGACATGATGGAGTGCGTCTCGAACGAGGAACTGCGCGACCGCTATCTGATCGACGGGCTGTTCCGCGAAGGCGAATGCGTCCTCAACTACACCCATGCCGACCGCTTCGTGATCGGTGGCGTTGCGGTTGCTTCGGGCAGCGTCAAGCTCCCGGATCAGACCGAGCCGGCATCGGCAGCGGGCCATCCCTTCCTCGAGCGCCGCGAACTCGCGATCGTCAACGTTTCGCCGGTCGAGGGCACCGTCGTCGTCGACAGCGAGACCTTCACGCTCGGCAACAAGGACTGCCTATACGTTACGATGGGCGCCAAGGATGTCCAGTTCTCGGGCGACGGCTCGCGTTTCTACCTCGCCTCGTGCCCCGCGCATAAGGGCTTCCAGACCCGGAAGCTGTCGATTGCCGACGCCAATGCGCTCGAGCGCGGCAGCCTCGAGGAATCGAACGAGCGCACGATCTTCCAGCTCGTCATCCCGGGCGTGTGCGACTCAGCGCAGCTCGTCATGGGCCTCACCGTGCTCAAGCCCGGCTCGGTGTGGAACACGATGCCGCCGCACATCCACGAGCGCCGCAGCGAGATCTATTTCTACTTCGAGCTCGACGGCCCCAACGACCGCGTCTTCCACTACATGGGCGAAGGCGAGGCGATGCGGCACATCGTGATGGCGAACGAGGAAGCGGTGATCTCGCCGCCCTGGTCGGTCCATATGGGCTCGGGCACCAAGGCCTATGCCTTCATCTGGGCGATGGCCGGCGAGAACCAGGACTATACCGACATGAACGTGCTGGACATCTGCCAGCTGGCGTAATCTGCATTCTCCCCTCCGTGCAAGGGAGGGGCTGGGGGTGGGTGCCGAGCCGCAAGGCTCGGCACCCCTCCGATAGCGACAAGCGCGACGCTGCGCGCCGCGCACCCACCCCCGACCCCTCCCTTGCAGGGAGGGGAGTGAGAGAGTGAATGACCAAGATCTTCGACCTGACCGGCAGGACCGCCATCGTAACCGGTGCGAATACCGGTATCGGCCAGGGCATCGCGCTCGCGCTTGCGGAGGCCGGTGCCAACATCGCTGCGGTCGGCCGCTCGGCTGCGACCGAGACCGTTGAAAAGGCGCGCGCGCTCGGCGTGAAGGCCGAGATCATCTCCGCCGATCTCTCCAGTATCGAGCCCGTGGGCAGGATTGTGGATGAGACTGTGGAAAAGCTCGGCGGGCTGGACATCCTCGTCAACAATGCCGGGATCATTCGCCGCAACGACAGCCTCGACTTCACCGAGGAGGATTGGGATGCGGTGATCGACACCAACCTGAAGTCCACCTTCTTCCTGTGCCAGGCCGCGGGCCGCCACATGGCCGCGCAGGGCCGCGGCAAGATCATCAACATCGCCTCGATGCTGAGCTTCCAGGGCGGCATCCGCGTGCCGAGCTACACCGCGAGCAAGTCGGGCGTCGCCGGGCTGACCAAGCTGCTCGCCTGCGAGTGGGCGGCCAAGGGGATCAACGTCAACGCGATCGCCCCGGGCTATATCGCCACCAACAACACCGCGCAGCTTCAGGCCGACGAAACGCGGAATCGCCAGATCGTCGAGCGCATCCCGGCCGGCCGCTGGGGCGATCCCGCCGACCTGGGCGGGGCGGCGGTGTTCCTCGCCTCGTCGGCGTCGGACTATGTCCAGGGCCACATCCTCGCGGTCGACGGCGGCTGGCTGGCGCGATGAACGACATCCTACACCAATCCTCCCCCGGAGGGGGAGGTGGCAGCGAAGCTGACGGAGGGGTAGTCGCGCCAAAGGATGCCTTCTCGCTCGTGGAGACTACCCCTCCACCAGCTTCGCTAGTCCCCCTCCCCCTCCGGGGGAGGATCGAAGGTCTCGCTCTCGGAGCCTGCGCATGACCATCGCATTCTTCGGCGAAGTCATGCTTCGCCTCTCGCCCCCGGGGCGCGAGTTGCTGCTCCAGACGCCCAAGCTGGAAGTCAATGTCGGCGGGGCCGAGGCCAATGTCGCCACCGGTCTCGCTTGCCTTGGCCACGCCACCCGGTTGATCAGCGCAGTTGCCGACAATCCGCTCGGCGGTGCCGTGATTGGCGAGTTGCGCCGGCGCGGCGTTGATACGTCGAGCGTGGCGCGCGAGGAGGGGCGGCTCGGCCTGTATTTCCTCACCCCCGGCGCCGGGCTGCGTGCCTCCGAAGTCGTCTATGACCGCGCGCATTCGGTGTTTGCCACGCGCCCGGCCGACAGCTGGGACTGGGACCGGCTGCTCGACGGCGCAACGCGGCTGCACTTGTCGGGGATCACCCCGGCGCTCGGCCCCAACACCGCCGCCGCCGCGATCGCTGCGGCCGAGGCCGCGTCGACGAAGGGTATCCCGGTCTCGTTCGACGGCAATTACCGCGCCAAGCTGTGGGAAGCCTGGGACAGCGATCCGCGCGGCGTGCTCACCCAGTTGATCGGCCATGCCGACATCCTGTTCGGCAACCATCGCGACGTCTCGCTGCTGCTCGGCAAGCCGTTCTCGGGCGAAGGCTCGGACCGGCGGCGCGAGGCGGCCGAGGCGGCGTTCGTGGCCTTCCCCAAGCTCCAGATCATCGCCTCGACTGCGCGGCATGTTGACGATGCCGACAGCCACCGCGTCTCGGCGCGGGTCGACACGCGCGGGGGCGCGCACCAGACCGACGAGATTCTGATCGCCGGGATCGTCGACCGGATCGGTGCGGGCGATGCCTTTGCGGCGGGCGTGCTCCACGGCTTGGTCGAAAGCGGCGGCGATCCCCGAGCCGCTGCCAAGTCCGGCCTCGCGCTGACCGCGCTCAAGCACTCGCTGCCCGGCGACGCCAGCCTGTTCACCCGCGCCGATCTCGCGGCGTTCGAAGGCGGCGGGCTGGACGTCCGGCGATGATCGATCGCCGGACGCTGCTGGCTTCGAGCCTGGCGATCGGCATCGCGGGCACCGCGCATGCCGGCCAAGTGCCCGAGCGCGTCAACCTCTGGCCTGGTATCCCGCCGGGGGGGGAGGGGCTGGCGGTGCGCGACGAGGTCGTCCTGCGCAATCCCAAGGGCGGCGATCCCGAGGACATCGCCTGGCCGCACATCGCCACCCCGGCGATGACCGTGGCGCGGCCCGCGCGGCCCAACGGTGCGGCGATTCTGATCCTTCCGGGTGGCGGCTATACGCGGATTGCGGTCCCGCGCCGACCATCGAACATCGCACAGATGTTCGCCGCGCAGGGGATCACGGCGTTCGAGCTGCTCTATCGGCTGCCGCACGACGGTTGGCATGGCGGACCGGACACGCCGCTCCAGGACGCGCAGCGTGCGATGCGGCTGATCCGCGCGGGCGCGGCGAAGTGGGGAATCGATCAGGCGCGCGTCGCCGCGATCGGCTTCTCAGCGGGCGGGCATCTGGTCGGCCAACTCGGCCAGCGCTTCGACCGCGCGGTGTACAAGCCGGTCGATGCCGTCGACAGCCAGTCGGCCCGGCCGATCGCGGTCGGCATGTTCTTCCCGGTGGTGTCGATGCTGCCGCCGCACGCGCACGCGCAGTCGCGCCGTGAACTGCTCGGGGCAAGCCCCTCTGACGAACTGGCGCGGGCCTATTCGCTCGAACGCAACGTGCCCAGGGCGACGCCGCCGACCTTCGTCTGCCATGCCGCCGACGACAAGACCGTGCCGGTCGCCAACAGCCTGGCGATGTTCGCGGGGCTCCAGGCGGCCGGGGTGCCGTCCGAGCTGATGATCGCGGAGAAGGGCGGACACGGTATCCGGCTGATCGAGCCGGGCGGTAAGCCGCATGTGTGGTTCGACGTGTTCACGGCGCTTGCCGGGCGGCATGGGTGGCTGCCTGCGGGCTGATCGCGCGCAACTTTATTAAAGTGCAAGGTCATTTTGCGATGAACGGTGCGTGAACCCTGTAGTTCGGCGTGCATTCTAAACGCTTGGGCGCACGTGCCGGGGCCGTGAGCGGGTTCCACTCATTTAGCCTGCGATATGATGAAGCCAGCCCCCCTTCGCCCCCGCGCCGCGCTGTTGATCGGTGCCGCGCTCCTTACCACCCCCGCCGTCGCGCAGGACGCGCCGACGCAGACCGTCACGCCGCCGCCGATCATGGCGAACCCGGCACCGGCGGCTGCGCCGGCTGCGCAGCCGCAGCGCGTGATCGAAATGGCGCCCGCCTCGCCGGTGGTCCAGCCCGCACCGCCACCGGGCCCGGTGCCTGGCACCGAGGTGATGCCGCGCGCCGAGCGCCAGGCGTCACGCGCCGCACCCGCTCGTGAGGCCCGCAGCGCGCCGGCCCGCCAGGCCGCGCCTGCGCCCGCCGCCGCGGCGCCGGCTGCCGCGCCCGCGGCCCAGACGCCCGTGGCCCAGACACCGGCTCCGGTCGCCGAACTCGCTGCGCCGGTCGCTGCCGCACCTGAGGCTGCCGCACCCGCGCCGGCCCAGGAAACCACGGTCACCCAGACCGAAACGAGCAACGGCACCGGCTTCGCCTGGCCGTGGCTGCTCGGCGGCGTCCTGCTCGTTATCGCAGGCATTGCCGCGATGCTGCTGATGCGTCGCCGCCGCGACGAGGATGTCGTCGAGGAGACGGTCTACGAGGAGCCGGTGGTCGCGCCGCGCGCCTACGAGGCGCCCGTTGCTGCTGCGCCGGTCGCTGCTGCGCCCGTGATCGAGCCGCGCCACGAGCCTGAGGTCAGCCCGTTCATGGCGGCCACCGCTGCTGCCGCCCCGGCCGCGATCGCCTCCGAGACTGGCGACGCGCATGTCGAGGCCGAGCTTGCCGAGCCCGAGAGCGGCGACCTTGCCGGCGTTACCGATGCGCCGGCACCGGTCAGCAATCGTCCGTGGCTCGAATTCGGTCTCCGCCCGGTCCGTGCCGGCACCAGCGAGGAAGAGGCGCTGGTCGATGTCGAACTGACCGTGGGCAATGCCGGTGACGTGCCGGCCCGCGATGTCCGTATCTCGACCTTCATGCTCGCCGATGCCGATGGTTCGGAGATGGAAAGCCTGCTCACCGGTCGCGGTCCCGATGCCGCGGTGCCGCCGGTGACGATCGCGCCGGGCGACGGCACCCGCGTCGATGCGCACCTCGCGGTGCCCAAGGGCGAGATGGGCCGCGTGTTCAACCCAGTCGTCGTTGCCGAGGCGCGCTATACGCTCCCGGACGGTAGCGAGGGCCGCACGTCGGCGGCGTTCAAGATCGGCCGCCCGAGTGCGATCGAGCCCGGAGTCGGTCCGATCGGTGCGACTCGCCCGCACATGGTCGACAATGTCGAGGCCGAATTGCTCGGCGCCCCCGAGCACGCATAACCGAGACGGTCCAGACCCGCCCCTCTCGGGGGGAAGGGGCTGGGCACGGCGGGCGAGGGCAACCTCGCCCGCCGTTTTCTTTGTGCTTTCACTTGATACGATCTCGGGTCTATCGACATGCGATCCAAACAGGGGATCGCCATGAAGACGCTGCTCGTACTGCTCGCCGGAACCGCCCTCGTCACCGCCAGCGCCGCCACTGCCCAGCAGGCGCAGCCGTTCAACGACATCCCGGCCAAGTTCACCCCGCCCGAGCAGCCCGGCGACTTCATCAAGCGCGAAGTGATGATCCCGATGCGGGACGGCGTGAAGCTCTACACCGTCCTCGTCATCCCAAAGGGCGCGAAGAACGCGCCGATCCTGTTCACCCGCACCCCCTACAACGCCGCCGGCCGCGTCAAGCGCACCGAGAGCACGACGATGCTAAGCGCGCTTCCCGAGGGCGACGAGGTATTCGTCAAGGATGGCTATATCCGCGTGTTCCAGGACATTCGCGGCAAGTACAAGTCCGAGGGCGATTACGTCATCACCCGCCCGCCGGTCGGCCCGCTCAACCCCACCAAGGTCGATCACACCACCGACGCCTGGGATTCGATCGACTGGCTGGTCAAGAACACCCCCGAGAGCAACGGCAAGGTCGGCATGCTCGGCTCGTCCTATGAGGGCTTCACGGTCGTCATGGCACTGCTCAACCCGCATCCCGCGCTCAAGGTGACCGCGCCCGAAAGCCCGATGATCGATGGCTGGATGGGCGACGACTGGTTCCATCACGGTGCGTTCCGCCTCGCAAATATCGGCTGGATCGGCAGCCAGACCGGCTACAAGGGGGAGGGCAAGGCGCCCAACCGCCCCGATTGGGACGATTACGAAACCTTCCGCCGGGTCGGCTCCGCGGGCGACTGGGCGAAGAAGTTCGGCTACGACCAGTTGCCGGCGTGGAACAAGATGTCGACCCATGTCGCCTATGACGCGTTCTGGCAGGGCCAGGCGCTAGACAAGCTGCTTGCCGCCAACCCCTCGAACGTCCCCACGTTGTGGGAGCAGGGCATCTGGGATCACGAGGACATGTACGGCGCGATCCACGCCTTCGAGGAACTCCAGAAGACCAACCAGGCCGACAAGAACTTCCTGCTGATGGGGCCGTGGCGCCATTCGGGGTTCAACTATAACGGCTCGAAGCTCGGCGTGCTCGAGTTCGAGGGCGATACGGCGCTCCAGGCGCGCCGCGACATCCTGCTGCCGTTCTTCAACGCCTATCTCAAGGACGGCGCGCCGGCCTTCACGCCGGCCAAGGCGAGCTTCTACAATACCGGTGACAATCGCTGGGAATATCTCAACAAATGGCCGCTCGCCTGCGAGAGCGGCTGCGGCGAGAAGCTGACGCCGATCTACTTCAAGGCCGGCGAGGGGCTCGGCTTCGACAAGCCCGGTGCGGGTTCGGACTCCTATGTCTCGGATCCCGCCAAGCCGGTCCCGCATCTGCCGCGCCCGGTCAATTTCCAGGACGGCCGCTGGTCAACCTACCTCGTCACCGACCAGCGCTTCGTCGACGGCCGCACCGACGTGATGACCTACATGACCGCGCCGCTGACCGCCCCGGTCCGCGTCTCGGGCGCACCGCTCGCCAACCTGTTCGCCAAGACCACGGGCACCGACGGCGACTTCGTCGTCAAGGTGATCGACGTCTATCCCGACGAGGTCGCGAGCAAGAAGGAGATGGGCGGGTTCCAGCTTCCGATCAGCATGGACATCTTCCGCGGCCGCTATCGCAACAGCTTCTCCAAGCCCGAGCCGATCCCGGCGAACAAGGTCCAGCAATACAAGTTCCGCCTGCCGAGCGTGAACCACGTCTTCCAGCCGGGGCATCGGATCATGGTCCAGGTCCAGTCGAGCCAGTTCCCGGTCTATGATCGCAACCCGCAGAAATATGTCGACAACATCTTCTTCGCCAAGCCGTCCGACTATCAGAAGGCGACGATCACGCTGATGTATGGCGGGGCGCAATCGAGCAGCGTGCTGCTGCCGGTGGTGCCGCTCGATCAAAGCGCGGCGATGGCGAAATAGTCCTGAACCCTCACCCCTGCGTGCGCGGGGGTGAGGGCCTGCGAGCAGGCGCGCTACTTCCCCAATCCCGAAAACATCGAAGCCTTGCCCGGCACCAGCGTCACGCAGAACACGCTCTGAGTCGCCGGATCGACGCAGTCGGTCGCGGCTTTCTTTCCCTTGAAGCCGCAGAACGCGACCTCCTCGGTCACGTCGGGGAGTTCGATCGAAACGATCGCATTGCTGCCCGGTGCCAGCGGCTTCACCGCCGCGGTATACACATTGATCGCCAGCGCCATCTTCTCGAAAGCGTCGTCGATCACGCTTTTGAGGATCTCGTCCTGCGTCTTGCCGCCGACTGCATTGTTGAGAAGCTTGTCCTTGTCGACATCGGCGCCCCACAGCACCTTGCCCAGCAACGTTGCTTCCTCGGATGTGACGGTACCCTTGTTCTCGATGTTGACGATCAGCATCCGCTCGCCGGAAAGATAGGATGCCCCGACGATCCGTAGATTGGGCGAGGGCAGGGCGTTGATCGATATTGAGAGGTTCACCGGCCGTCCGTCGGGCAGCGCCTTGGTGATTCGCAGGGGCACCCCTGGGCGCACCGCCTGACCTCGCGCGACTTCGGACGCCGCTGCGGCGCGTAGCGGCATCGCCTTGATCGTGCCGCGTACGGCACCACGCTGTGCCGCCGCTGGCCCTGTGGTTGCGAGCATCGCCGCGACGATGGCCAGTCCAGCCAGCGGATAATCGATACGCATCTATTCCTCCCTCCAGGCGACGTGCCTGCCGAAAGCCAGACGGATGCGCTTTCCGGATCCGGACATTGGCTTTTCCGACCAGGAGTGTGCTACGCAAATAATACACAACGGGAGTCGGCGATGAAGTACTGGATTTCGGCATTTGCCTTGTTGGGCCTGCCCGCCGCTGCCGCCGCGCAGTCGGTCTCTGCCGACGAAGCTGCCGTCCGCGCCGCCGACGCCAGATTCTGGTCCGCTTTCAATGCCTGCGACGCCAAGGCGATGGATCGGCTCTTCACTGACGATATCGAGTTCTACCATGACCGCACGGGTCTCACCGCCGGTCGCACGGCGGTGGTCGCCTCGCTGGTCAGCGGCCCCTGCGGCACGCCGGGCCTCCATCTACGCCGCGAAGGCGTCGCCGGCACGCTGCGCTACGATCCGGTGCCGCGTACCGGCGCAATCCTCACCGGCGAGCACCGTTTCTACGCGAAACAGGGCGCTGCTCCCGAAGAACTCGATGGACAGGCCAGCTTTGCAAACGTCTGGGTGCGCCAAGGCGATGCGTGGAAAATGCGCCGCGTGCTCAGCTATGCGCACGGCCCGGCGCGGTGAGCTCCGCGGAGTACTTCCCCGCCTATCGGCGTGATGCTACGCCAACACACATCCCGATTCTCCTGATGGAGTTCCTTCGCATGCAGAAATGGAGCCTCGCGCTCGCGCTGGCCGCTACCAGCCTGTCGGCCCCGGCAATCGCCCAGCCGGCCCCCGCGGCGACGCAGAAGCTGCATGTCGACATGCAGTATTTCACGCTGCCCAACGGCCTGAAGGTGGTGCTCGCCAAGGATACGATCGCGCCGACGGTGACGATCGCGGTCTATTACGGCATCGGCTTTCGCGTCGAACCGCGTGAGCGCACCGGCTTCGCGCATCTGTTCGAGCATCTGATGTTCCAGGGATCGAAGCACGCGCCGAAGGGCGTTTTCGACAAGACCGTCACCAACGCCGGCGGGATCAACAACGGCTCGACCCGCTTCGATTTCACCAATTACTATGAAGTGCTGCCGTCGAGCGCGCTGGACCGCATGCTGTGGCTCGAGGCCGATCGCATGGCGAACCCGGTGATCGACCAGGCGGTGCTCGAGAACCAGCAGGGCGTCGTCGGCAACGAGGTCAAGGTCAACGTCCTCAACCAGCCCTACAGCACCTGGCCGTGGATCGACTTGCCGATGCTCGCCAACACCAATTGGTACAATAGCCACAATTTCTACGGCGACTTGAAGGAGATCGAGGCGGCGACAGTGCCCGACGCCAAGTCCTTTTTCGAGGCATTCTATCGCCCGAGCAACGCCGTCCTCGTCGTCGCCGGCGATCTCGATTATGCCGCCACTCGCGCGGCGATCGAGAAGTATTTCGCGCCGATCAGCAAGAAGCCCGCGGTGGTCCAGCCCGACATCTCCGAGCCGCGCCAGACCGCAGAGAAGTATAAGAGCCGCGTCGATGCGCTCGCACCCAAGCCGGGCTACGCCGCGGGCTATCACGTGCCCGAGCGCCTCACCCCCGAATGGTATGCGATGGGGCTGATCGACCAGATCCTGGTCCAGGGCGACGACAGCCGGCTCTACACCAAGCTCGTCCAGCAGACCGGCATCGCCGGCGAGATTGGGGGCGGGATCAACGGCGACCTCGGCAACATGTTCAACTATCGCGGGCCAATGCTGTGGAGCTTCAGCTTCACGCATGACCCGACGCACACGCCCGCGCAGATCACCAAGGCGGTGGACGAGGTGATCGAGGGCATTCGCGCCAAGCCGGTGACCGCAGTCGAACTCGCGCGCGCGAAGACCAAGATGCGATCGGACCTTTATGGCGAGATCGACGGCGGCGGGCGGGTCGGGCTGGTCGACCTGCTCGCGGTCCATGCGCTGTTCGACAACGATCCCCAGGCGATCAACCGCATCGAGGAGGGGTTCGCCAAGGTCACCCCCGCGCTGATCCAGAAGACCGCGCAGGAATATCTCCGGAAGACCAATCGCTCGGTCTATGTCGTCGAGCCCGGTGCGAAGGGCGCCGCACAGGGAGGCAAGTGAGATGAAGCGCGTCCTGCTCGCGAGCCTGCTCGCCATCGCCGCCGCCACGCCTGCACTCGCGCAGGATTTCCCGCCGCCGCCGCCGGTGGGCGAACCCAAGCCGTTCAAGCTGCCGGCGACCGAGACCTTCAGCCTGCCCAACGGCATGCAGGTCACGCTCGTACCCTATGGCATCGCGCCCAAGGTGGTGGTGTCGCTGCGCGTCCGCGCGGGCAACGTCACCGAAGGCGACGCGACCTGGCTCGCGGACCTGACCGCGGCGATGATGAAGGAAGGCGCCGCGGGCCGCAGCGCCGGCGAGCTCGCCACCACCGCGGCGAGCATGGGCGGCGACCTCAATGTCGGCGCGGGCCAGCAGGCGACGCAGATCACGATGAACGTGCTGTCGGAGTTCGCGCCCGCCGCGGTCCAACTGATCGGCCATGTCGCGATCCGGCCCGATCTGCCGGCGAGCGAGCTCGCCCGCGTGAAGGCCAATCTCGGCCGGCAGCTCTCGGTAGCGCTGTCGCAGCCGGGAACGCTAGCGGATGTCGCGCTCGCCCGGACGATCTACGGGCCCAACCATCCCTATGGCCGCGTCGTGCCGAGCGCCGCGCAGCTTTCCGGCTACACGATCGACCAGATCAAAGCGTTTCATGCCGGCCAGTTCGGCGCGAAGCGCGCGCATCTTTACATCGCCGGCAAGTTCGATGCCGCCGCGGTCAAGGTGTCGATCGCCAAGGCATTCGGCGGCTGGGCCTCGGGTCCCGACCCGCTCAAGCTCGACGCACCCCACCAGGCGGGGCCACGGGTGATCCTGATCGACCGCCCCGATGCGCCGCAGACCACGTTGCGCCTGTCGTTCGATGCGGCGAATGCCGGCACCGATGCCGACATCCCGCAGCGCGTGACCAATTCGCTGCTCGGCGGCGCGTTCAGCTCGCGCATCACCACCAATATCCGCGAGACCAAGGGATACACTTATTCCCCAGGCTCGGGTGTCGCGTTCAACCCCGGCGATGCGCTGTGGACCTTCGATGCCGACGTGACGACCAACGTCACCGGCGCGGCGCTGACCGAAGTGTTCAAGGAAATCCGCCGGATGCAGACCGAGCCGGCTCCGGAGGAGGAGTCCAAGGGCATCCGCACCTATATGGCGGGGCTGTTCGCGATCCAGAACTCGACCTCGCCTTCGCTGGTCAACACACTGGCGACGCGCGACACGCTCGGCCTGCCCGGCGACTGGACCGATCGCTATGTGCCGGCGGTGCTCGCGGTCGATCCCGCGGCGATGATGGCTTCGGCCAAGGCGAGCTACCCGCTCGACAAGCTGGTGCTGGTGGCGGTGGGGGATCTCAAGACCGTCGAGCCCCAGCTCAAGGCGCTCCCCGAGTTGGCCAAGGTGCCGTTCCAGCGCGTGAGCGTGCCATAAACCTCAAACCCCTCGCCTTCAGGGGAGGGGCTTTCAGGAAATGGGTTCACCTGCGCCAATCCGCCTCTAAAACACGCCGCGTGCAGATGAAATTCAGGTTGGAGGCGCTAGAGACGTTGTGGTGAAGCGCGGGAGGCATTTGATCGGCGGGCTCTATGGCCTTGCCGCGGCGACGGGGATGGCCGGCGCTGCGCCTGCCGTGCATGCCCAGCAGGATGCACCGACCCCAGTGCCGCTGCCCTCGCAGGCGCGGCCGAGCACGACGCTCCCCAACGTCACGCCCGAGCGTTTCACGCTGGCGCCTCCCGCGGCAACGCCGACCCCGACGCCCGCGCCGGTCGTCGCGCCGCCGCCGGTGATCGCGACGCCGAGCGCCACTGCAACGCCGCGCGCGAACGCGCCGGCACGCACGACGCCGACTCCGGCAGCTACGCCCGCGCAGACTCGCCAATCGGCTCCGGCGCCTGCGGCAACCCCGACTCCGCTCGCTGCGCCGAGCCCCGCTGTCACCGCAAGCGCGCCCGTTCCGATCGCCACGCCCTCCTCCCAGCCGCTACCCCAGGCCAGCGCGCCGCCATCGGGCATGCCGGGCTGGCTATGGGCGCTGATCGGCGGCGGCGCGACGGCGCTGGCGATCGGCGGCTTGTGGGCATTGCAGCGCCGCCGCAAGTCCGCGGACGACGTGTTCGAGGAAGCGCCCGTCGCCGCGCCGCCGCCGCCACGTCCCGTCGTGCCGCCGCCCGGCATCGCGCCAGCTGCGTCCGCGCCGCGGGCAGCCCCCGCAGCGCCTTCGGGCGAGCCGTTCGAGCTGATCCTCCGTCCCGGTGGCATCGAAGTCACCGAGCGCGATGTGCTGCTCGATTTCGAACTGCTGATCGGCAACCTCCAGCCTTCCGCGGCCGAGAATATACGGGTCGCGATGGCGATGATGAGCGCCAATCCCGATCAGGACCGTAACATCGCCGGCTATCACGCCAATCCGATGGTCGATCCCGCGGCGCAGGCCTTCGATCTCGCGGCGGGCGCGGGCGGGCGGATGCCGGTACGGCTCGCTTTGCCGCGCGAACTCGTCCACGTCGTGCAGGTCCATGCCCGGCCGATGTTCGTGCCGATGGTGATGATCGAAGTGAAGTGGCGCGCAGGGATCAGCATTCGCCGCTTCGGCGCCGACTTCATGGTCGGCGTCGCGGGGCAGGGGGCCAAGCTCGGCCCGATTTGGCTCGATCGCAACCAGCAGGCGCGCCTGCTCGCCGCGACGCGCTACCTCCCGCGTGAGGCAGCCGCGGCCTGAGCTTTAGTGGCGGTGCCGCAGCTTGTGGATCTGGTGAACCACAAAGGCGATCACGCCGCCGACGATCAGTCCCAGCACGCCCGACAGTGTCGCGGTGACCAGCCAGCCAAGGAGCCCGCCGCCGCCATGGGCGACGGCTTCGGAGGCGTGGTGGATGATCGCTTCCGGTGCGTGCCAGCCCAGCACGTTCAGCCCGTGGACCAGGATGCCGCCGCCGACCCAGATCATCGCCGCGGTGCCGACGATCGAGAGGAACCTCATCAGCACCGGCATGCCCTTCACCAGCCCGCGGCCAAGCGCCCGCGTCGCCGCGGCTTTGCGCTGGGCAAGATGCAGCCCGATATCGTCCATCTTCACGATCAGCCCGACCACGCCATAGACGCCGATCGTGATTCCGATGCCGACCACGGCGAGGATTATGCCCTGGGTCAGGATCGATTCCTCCGCGACATCCGCCAGCGCGATCGCCATGATCTCGGCCGAGAGGATCAGATCGGTGCGGATCGCGCCGCTGACCTTGGACTGCTCGAGCTGCGCCGCACCCATCGGCGCTTCCTCGGCTTCGGCGTGGCCGCCCACGCCCAGCGCCTCGAGCACCTTCTCTGCGCCCTCGAAGCACAGGAACGCGCCGCCCAGCATCAGCAGCGGGGTGATCGCCCAGGGTGCGAACGCGCTGAGCAGCAGGGCTGCGGGCAGCAGGATGAACAGCTTGTTGCGCAGCGAGCCCATCGCGATCTTGAAGATGATCGGCAATTCGCGCTCGGGGCTGAGCCCGACGACGTAGCGCGGGGTCACCGCGGTATCGTCGATCACCACGCCCATCGCCTTGCTGCCCGCCTTGCCCGCGGCCGCGCCGATATCGTCGAGAGAGGCCGCGGCGAGCTTGGTGATCCCGGCGACGTCGTCGAGCAGCGCTACTAGTCCGGAAGGCATGCGGTTTCCTGTTCAGGCGAAAGCGATTCGGGAACGCGCGTCATCTGCGGTTGCTCCGCGCCCGGCAAGTGGCACCACGATGCCTGAACGAAAAAGGGCGGCCCCGAAGGACCGCCCTTTCGTTCTCTGCCGTGAAGCAGAAGAAGCTTACTTGACCTCGACGGTCGCGCCGGCTTCTTCGAGCTGCTTCTTGATCTTCTCGGCTTCGTCCTTGTTGACGCCTTCCTTGACGGCCTTGGGAGCCGATTCAACGAGGGTCTTCGCTTCGGTCAGGCCCAGGCCGGTGATCGCGCGGACTTCCTTGATGACGTTGATCTTCTTGCCACCGTCGCCGGTGAGGATCACGTCGAACTCGGTCTGCTCTTCAGCAGCCGGAGCAGCGGCGCCGCCGCCGGCAGCCGGAGCGGCCGCAACTGCTGCGGCGGCCGAGACGCCCCACTTCTCTTCGAGAAGCTTCGAGAGCTCGGCGGCTTCGAGAACGGTCAGCTCCGAGAGCGTGTCGACGATTGCGTTAAGGTCAGCCATGATAAACTCCAATCAAATCAGATAGGTTAGGATTTGGTCTCGAACAAAGGGGCCGCTTAGGCGGCTTCCTTCTCCGCATGTGCCGAAAGGACGCGCGCGATCTGCGCGGCCGGCGCCTGGGTGATGGTCGCGAGCTTGGTCGCGGGGGCAACGATGAGCCCCACGATCTTCGCACGCAGCTCATCCAGCGACGGCATCGTCGCGAGCGCCTTCACGCCCTCCGCATCGAGCAGCTGCGCGCCCATGGCTCCGCCGACGATCTCGAGCTTGTCGTTCGTCTTGGCGAATTCCACCGCGATCTTGGCCGCAGCCACGGGATCGGTGGAGGTGGCGAGCGCCGTCGGACCCGTGAGCAGGTCCGCGATCACCGAATAATCGGTGCCCTCTGCGGCAATCTTGGCAAGCTTGTTCTTCGAGACCTTATAGCTCGCACCGGCTGCGCGCATCTTGTTGCGGAGGTCCGTCGATTGCTTGACGGTCATCCCGAGATTGCGGGTGACAACCACCACGCCGACCTCGTTGAAGGTGCGATTCAGCTCGGCAACGGCATCAGCCTTCTGGGAACGATCCATGCCGGTCTCCTCGTTAAGGAGCCCCGAGAGGCTCCGGTTACAACTTGTCCGAGGGGCACGATCATCGCGCCAGGGCATCCCCGGCGTGACCCGAACGCCCGCGCGTGGCGGCCGTCGGTGAAAAATCTGTCCCCGTCTTGGCGAGAAATCAAGACCGGCAAATCCCGGTCACTCGCTGTCTCGGACGGAACGCAGGCGAGGCGAACCCCATCTGCGAAGGCGCGCACATAGCGGAATGCGGGGCGGAGTCAACCGGTTGGTGCCTGGAGGATCGCCGACGCGAGTCGCCGTAGGACCGGCGCGGCTTAACTTCGCACTTTGCGCATTTATTCATTCCGAAAATTGCGTGGGCTTGATCGATCGTTGCTTCGGCGTGGAGGAGGTGATTGACGGTTCAAGGAGCGGGCCGGGCCGCGCTCAGGCAATCATGCGAAATCCTACATTGCAAGCGGATACCCGCCGACCTCCCGCTCGTCGTCGATCACCCGGCCCGTACCGCTGCGCACCTGCGCGACGATGCGCCTGTCCACGGCATCGCGGTCCCAGGGGCGGGCACCGGCTTCGGCGAGCACCCAGGCCTCGACCTCGCGCGCCGGCCGTCCCTTGAAGCCTTCGGGCCAGAAGGGCGCGCGGGGGAGGGAGGTGACCTTGGGCGTGCGGTTCGAGATCACGCCCAGCCGCGCCATCGGGCGGCCGTCGGCGAGGGTGTAAAGATTGTCGCGCTCAAACAATTCCAGGTCGCCCTGGCCCTCGAGGATCAGGAAGGGCAGGTCGGGGCGGGTCGACGCGCCGCCGCGCACGACATTGCCGACGACCGCCAGCCGCCCGACGGTCCAGGGGTGTCCGATCCATTCCTCTTCGTTGAGCGCATAGTGCATGCAGCGATTGCCGGGGTCGTAGATCAAATTGTTGGCGGTGAGCGCGTGCGCGCCGCCCTTGAAGAGCTGGTTGCGCTCGTAATTGTGCGCGTAGAGATTGCCCGCGATCAGCACCTGGGTGACATTGTCGTGGATCAGCGATCCCTTCGAATGCTCGCCCTTTGCGTGGCTCGAATGCGACAACCCCTCGGCGACGATGTTCTGGGTGAAGCTGATCCGCCGCGACGTGTGCTGGCGCCACGCCTCGACGCGGTCGCCGCCGGCGAAGCGCGGGCCCGAGGCGGAGAGGTTCTCGTCGGTTGCCCAGGCGAACGAGCAATGATCGACGATCACGTCGTGCGCCGCGCTGGTCGAGAGGCCGTCGACTTCCCAACCGCTCTTCTGTGCTGCCCCGTCCGCGCCGGCGCGCACCCGGATATGGCGGATCACCACGTCGTGGGTCGAGACGCCGATCCCGCCGCGGATCAGCGTGATTCCAGGGGCGGGCGCGCTCGCTCCGTCGATCGTCACGAAGGGTTCGCGGATCGACAGGCTATTCCGGGCCAGGTCGATCACGCCGCCGACCGCGAACACGATCCGCCGCGGGCCGCTCGCCATGAGTGCTTCGCGCAGCGTGCCGGGCCCCTCGGCGGCGAGGCTGGTTACCCGCAGCACCCGCCCGCCATCGCCGCCGCGCGTCCTGGTCCAGCCGGTCGCCGGCGCCTCGCGGGCGAGCAGCGGGGCGGGTCCGGTGGCCAACGCCGCGCCCAGGAATCCCCGCCGATTCAGCATATCGCTCTCCCCGCCGGCCCGCATGCTTAACGAGCGTGCCCGTTGTGCCCCTGCGGAACAGTCCAAAAACCATGCTAGCCAGCAGGCGTTTCACCAGCAATATCGTCGCGCATGACGATTCGAACCGTAGTCCGCGGCGCGCTCATGCTCCTCATCGCTTTGCTGGCGCTGCCGACCGCCGCCTTCGCCGCACCCGCCGCCAAGGGCCCGATCGTGCTCGCCATCCTCACGCCGGATACGCCGCTCGAGGAAGGCGAGTATCTGTGGGAGCCCGAGCGCGCGACGACCGGCAAGCTCGAGATCGTCGCCGACATCGCGCGCGACACGCTCTACGTCTATCGCGGCGGCGTCGAGATCGGCCGCACGATCCTGATCTACGGCATCGACGAGAAGCCGACCCCGATCGGCACCTTCCCGATCCTCCAGAAGAAGAAGGATCACATCTCGAACATCTACAACGCCCCGATGCCATACATGCAGCGGCTGACCTGGGGCGGCGTCGCGCTCCACGGCAGCGGCGAGACGGTCGACAATCGCTACGCCACCCATGGCTGCATCGGCATGCCCGACGAGTTCGCGGCCTTGCTGTTCGGCGCGACCAAGCTCGGCGACCGCGTCACCGTGACGCGCAACTGGCTGCCGCAATTCTACGGCGCCTGACGCGCTATTTCCCGACGCGTACCCGGCGGAATCGCGCCTCGATGAAGCTGTAGACTCCGAACAACATCAGCCCCGCCGCCACGATCGCGAGCAGCAGCGATCCGAACGGCCCGTCGCGCAGCGTCCGCAGTGCCTGGCTCATGCCGCCTGCTTCCTGCGCACGCGCGTGCCAGGCAGCGGCGAGCAATGCCCAGCCGACCAGCGCGAATACCAGCGCGCGGGCAGCATAGCCGATCTGCCCGGCCATGCAGACATAGCGCGGCAGCGGCACGTCGCCGCTGAGTTCGCTCGCGAACTTGTTGCGCCAGGCCTTCCACGCCTGCGCGCCGGCACCGCCGATCAGCAGCAGGCCGATCCCGCCGAGCAGCCAGACCCCGCCGGGCTGCTCCATCAGCCAGCCCGACCAGTCCTGCGCGCGCTCGTCGCCCGGACGGGTCTCGGGCCGCGCCAGGCGCAGCGCCAGGCGGCCGGCATAGACGGCCAGCGTCGTATGGACCAACGCGCTCCAGCCAAAGCCGATACGCTCGACGATCGCACCGGCCGAGGTGCCACGGCGCTCGGGATCGAACACCGCCTCGCTGAACCGCCACAGCGCGTATCCGAGCAACCCGAGCGTGACGATGCCGAGCAGCACCTGCCCGAGCGGCTGGTGGAGCAGCGAGCCCATCGCTTCCTGGTTGTCCGCAGGCGCATTGCCGCGCCGTGCCGCGTCGAGCGCGAACCAGCCGACGAGGAGATAGACGAGCCCGCGCGCGGCGAAGCCCAGCCGCGCGATCAGCGTGGCGGCACGATGCGACTTGTCCGTGATGCGGCTTCCCGCGGCGCGACTGCGCATCGTCTTCCCCTCATACCCGGCCGGATGACCGGCAGTTCTAACGGAGCAGAAGGGGTTCGGTTGCCGCGATCGGCGTTACAGGTCGCGCAGCAGCCGTTCGCGCAGATCCTGCATCGCGACGCCCTGCGCTGCGGCGGCGCGGTCGTCCGCAGCCAGCACCGTACCGAGGTGCTCGAGGATCTGGCTCGCGCGATCGAGGTTCTGCAGCACCCGCATATGGCGCTGGAGCATCTCGGGATCCTCGACCAGCGCCTCGCCGAGCGTATCGATCAGCCGCTGGACGTGGACGATCTCCTCCGACAGGCGCTGGTCGAGCGCGCGGTCTGAAGGCTTCGGCGTCGTCGACGCCGGCTCGGCGATCAACGCAGCGCCGCTGCGCACCGCGCTCTGGATCGCGTCGACCCGCGCCTGGCCCTGCGCGCCGTTGAAGGTGGCCGGCCGCTTGCCCGTGACCCATTCGTCGACCGATGCGGCGACGGTGTCGAAATGCACCCCGCAGCGCCCGCCCTCACGCCAGATCACCGTCGCGCCAATTTCGATCTCGGCACGACGCAGCACCATCCGCGTGCCGGGGTCGGGTAGTACTGCGCCATCCAGCATCGCACCGGTTTCGGAGAGGTTGCGGATCCGCACTGCAGCCTGTGTGCTGCCGCACCCGATCGACGCCGACAGCATCAGGTTCTTGCGCTGCGGGCGCGGTGTCGGCTGGCCCGAACTGCCCCCGGGCGAGCTTTCAGAGGGTGTGCGAGTCACTGGGCGCCTTCATGCGCGTGGCGATACAGCGCTTCGCCGCGCGGCGCTATCCGGTATGACCGCAATGCAAAAGGGGCCGGAATTGCTTCCGGCCCCTTCACGCATGTCTTGAATGACGGATCAGACCGCGGCGACTTCCGCCGTGTCGACCTTGACGCCCGGGCCCATCGACGAGCTCAGCGCCACTTTCCGCAGGTACTTGCCCTTGGCGCCGGTCGGCTTGGCCTTGACCACCGCGTCGACCAGCGCGTCGAAGTTCGCGCGCAGGTCTTCCGCCGGGAACGACGCCTTGCCGATGCCCGAATGGATGATGCCGGCCTTCTCGACGCGATACTCGACCTGACCGCCCTTGGCGGCCTTGACCGCTTCGGCGACGTTCATCGTGACGGTGCCGAGCTTCGGGTTCGGCATCAGGCCCTTGGGGCCCAGCACCTTGCCGAGACGACCGACCAGGCCCATCATGTCGGGCGTGGCGATGCAGCGATCGAACTCGATCTTGCCGCCCTGGATCGTCTCCATCAGGTCTTCGGCGCCGACGACATCGGCACCCGCCTCGCGGGCCTCGTCAGCCTTGGCGCCCTTGGCGAACACGCCGACGCGCACGGTCTTGCCGGTGCCCTTGGGGAGCGTGACGACGCCGCGGACCATCTGGTCGGCGTGGCGCGGATCGACGCCCAGGTTGAGCGCGACTTCGACCGACTCGTCGAACTTCGCAGTCGCATTGGCCTTCACCAGCGCGATCGCCTCGTCCACGCCGTGGAGCTTCTCGGCGTCGATCGTCCAGGTCTTCTGCTTCTTGGTCAGCTTAGCCATGTTCTCAGCCCTCCACCACTTCGAGGCCCATCGCGCGGGCGGAGCCTTCGATGATCTTGGTCGCTGCCTCGATGTCGTTGGCGTTGAGGTCCTTCATCTTGACCTGGGCGATCTCGCTGAGCTGCGAGCGCTTGATCTTGCCGGCAACCGACTTGCCCGGCTCCTTCGAGCCCGACTTGAGGTTGATCGCCTTCTTGATCAGGTAGGTCGCGGGCGGGGTCTTGGTCTCGAACGAGAACGAACGGTCCGCATAGACGGTGATCACGGTGGGAAGGGGGGTGCCCTTTTCCGCGTCGCCGGTCTGGGCGTTGAACGCCTTGCAGAATTCCATGATGTTCACGCCGCGCTGACCCAGCGCAGGGCCGATCGGCGGCGAGGGGTTTGCGGCGCCCGCGGGCACCTGCAGCTTGATATAGCCGGTAATCTTCTTTGCCATGTCACTCTCTTTCAGGAGGCCTGAAAGGCCCCGATCAAGTTTAGCGGTTCAGACGCCCCGGATGCGATCCGCGGCTCCCGCAGGGTTTCCGTAGCTGGTGCTTTGGAAGTGGGCGCCCCTAACGCAAAAGCCGGGCAAGTGCAATCGGGGAGTGGTGGTTCGCGCTGCCTGACCCCTGAATCGCCTGACGCTCCCTGCGCAAGGGTTCGGAAATATTAGAGATATTGGCTGTAACTGTCTGATAACCACCTTTTATCGGTGTCGTTTTGCGATTCTCGGCGTTGTCGCGTTTCGGTCAGGGGGAAAGGCGGATGCTGCAGGCCATTCGACAGGGGTTCAGGAACCGGGATCCGCGCACCAGAGTGGTGCTGCCCGCGCGCATGCGCAGCGGCGCGCGCTGGGCGGATGCGTGCATCCACAATGTTTCGTCCAGGGGGATGATGGTCGCATCGAACGATGCGCCGGCGCCGGGCAGCTATATCGAATTGCGGCGTGGCCCCAACATCGTCGTCGGGCGCGTGGTGTGGCGCAGGGACCGCTTCTTCGGGCTGCGCGCGCAGGACCGGATCGACCTCGACCTGCTGCGCCGCGCGAGCACCGCGGACGCTGCCAACGACGGCTCGGCCGTGGAGCGGCGCGCCGACCGGAGGCTGGGCGAGGATGCCCGAAGGGCGCGCACGCTCGAGCGCAGCCGGGCGATCGCCAAGGCGAGCCAGTTCGTCACCCTGGCGCTGTTGTGCGTCGGTGCGGCGCTGTTTGCCGGGCATGCCGTCCACGAGGCGCTACGCGCGCCGGTGAGCAGGATCGCCGCGGTGATGCCCGACTGAGGGCGCGGCGCCCTGCGAAATTTTCGGCACTGCGGCGCTTGTGCCCGCGTCGCCGGCTTACTTGATCCGCTCGACGTCCTCGAAGCCCAGTTCCAGCGGGGTCGCGCGGCCGAAGATCGAGATCGACACCTTGACCCGGCTCTTGTCGAAGTCGAGCTCCTCGACGATCCCGGAGAAGGTCGCGAAATTGCCGCTGGTGACCTTGACCGTGTCGCCGATGTCGTAATCGACATGGACGCGCGCCTTGGGGGCGGCGGCGGCGGCCTCCTCCTTGGTGTTGAGGATGCGCGCGGCCTCGGCCTCGCTGATCGGCTGGGGCTTGCCCGAACTGCCGAGGAAGCCGGTGACCTTGGGCGTGTTCTTGACGAGGTGATAGACGTCGTCGTTCATCTCGAGCTTGGCGAGGACGTAGCCCGGGAAGAACTTCCGCTCGGACTGGATCTTCTTGCCGCGGCGGACTTCGGTGACGGTCTCGGTCGGGACTTCGACCGATTCGACCAGCCGGTCGAGCCCGAGGCGAGTCGCGTCGGCGAGGATCTGGTCGCGGACCTTGCCCTCGAAGCCCGAATAGGCGTGGATGATGTACCAGCGCGCCATGCTCTTGTGTTCCTTATTGGGCGAGGCTGAGGAGGAAGCGGACCAGCGCGTCGAAGAACGTGTCGACGCCGAGGAAGAACAGCGCAAGCACGGTCGCCATGATCAGCACCATGACGCCGGTCATGATGGTTTCCTTGCGCGACGGCCAGACGACCTTCTTGGTCTCGGTCTGGACCTGGCGCATGAACTCGAGCGGGTTGGTCTTCGCCACGTCGGGCATCCTCGTCAGAAAAAATGGCCCTTCAGCGGGGCATGGGTCCGCTGCCGCTCCTTCCGGGGGAAGGACCGGCGTGTTCCCATCACGCTGTCGGATTGGGACGGGTATCTAGCGAGGGCAGGGGGCAAAAGCAAGCGCGGCACCGCCTGTATGGCCAGAACGTAAAAAGGGCGCCCCGGCCTAAACCGCGACGCCCTTGAACGGCTTCGTTGCCGAGCCGACAGCTTAGTTGCTGTCGGGATCGTCGTCGCCGAAGATGTTGATCGCGCCGGTCACTTCGAGCACCGCGACGATGCCGATGATGCCCAGGATCGCGAAGAGCGGGCTGCCCGGGAGCAGCTTGCTTTCCTGCTGCGCGCCGGTGCTGGCGCGCGTGGCGGGTGCGTTGTGCAGGCTGAGCGCTGACGCCGAGCCTGCCTGGGCCGCAGTGGAGGCGAGAACCAGTGCGGAAGCGGCCGTGACGACCGCCAGTTTCTTGAACATGTCCGTCCCCTTCATATGGCGTTGCGAAGTTGTTTTAGCGACCTTGAAGCAAAACATGAGCCCAGTCGCGATGCAGCGCAACAATATAGTCGAGTTGTCGCCTAAAGCATTGCCACTGCGGCAAAGCCCCCGACGAGGAGGATCAGGAAGCCCCAGGCGAAATAGTTCAACCGTTTTTCGATGAACGCCTGCACCGGCTCGCCGAACCGCTTGAGCAGCGCGGCGATCAGGAAGAAGCGCGCGGCGCGGGTGATCGTCGCGAGCAGCACGAACAGCGCGAAGTTGAAGTGGAACAGGCCGCTCGCGATGGTGACGAGCTTGAACGGGATCGGGGTCAGGCCCTTCAGCAGGATGATCGCGGCGCCATATTGGTCATAGCCGTGGCGCAGCGTCTCGATCTTGCTTTCCATATGGTAGAGCTGGACCAGCCATTGGCCGATGCTCTCCATCAGATAATAGCCGATCGCATAGCCGAACACGCCGCCGACTACCGATGCGATCGTGCAGACCGCGGCGATGCGATAGGCCTGCTCGCGCCGGGCGAGCACCATCGGCACCATCATCACATCGGGAGGGACGGGAAAGAAGCTGCTCTCGGCGAACGAGACCAGCGCGAGGCTGCGCAGCGCGTGGCGATGATGCGCCATGCGCAGCACCCAATCGTACATCGCTCGAAACATGCGGACTCCGGAATGGTTTTCCGGCTCCTGCCGTATTCGCACGCGCAGCGAAAGCGGAATGCGCCAATCCGGCGATGTCAGCCGACGGTGCGCAGCGTCTGGTTGTTATGCGGCGCGGGCGATGGCGCGATGTTCATACTCGCGAACCAGATCCATATGGGCGCGGAAGCTCGCCATGCCCTTGGCGCGCATCGCGGCATTGCGTTCGGCTCTGGCGCGCATGCGGAAATAGTCCCGATCGCTCATCTTCTCTCACCTTCGACCCGCATCCCATTTACCTAAAGAGTGCTTTCCGGGCACTTAGGGATAAATGCGGAGTGCGGGCCGCGGCGGGTGCAGCCGATCGTCCGCACCCGCCTGGCTGGCGCGATCAGAACCGCGCGCGCACGCCGCCGTAGAAGCGCCGGCCATAGGTCTCGATGATCGTGCGGCGATAGATGCTGTTGGCATTCTCCGCGCGAACCGCGTTGGTCAGGTTCACGCCTTCGAAGAACAGCGACACGTTCTTGTTGAGGTTCACGCCCGCAGAGGCATCGAGCTGCCCGAAGGCCTCGCCGAACTCGGGATTGTTGCCACGCCCGCGCGAGGTGATCAGGTATTTGGACCGCCAATTGTACGAAAGGCGCGCATTGAAGGTGTCGTCTTCGTAGAAGCCCGACAGATTGTAGCTGTGCGTCGACAGCCCCGGGAACGACAATGCCCCGCCGGTGAAGGCGTCGCGATCGGCGTAGCCGGAGTCCTTGGAGTAGGTGTAGTTGGCGATCACGCCGAGATTGCCGAGCGCGCCGGGCAGGAAATCGAGGACATATTGGCCGCCGACCTCGGCGCCGTTGATCGTCACCTTGCTGTTGCCGTTGACCGGCACGACGACATTGTAGGTCACGCCGGTGGTCGGCTCGACATAGGCCTCGCTGCCATTCTGGATGAACGATCCGATCTCCTTGCGGAAATAGGTCGCCGAGACATAGCCGGTGCGGGTCGGATAGAATTCCAGGCCGAGATCGTACTGGCGCGCGCGATAGGGCTCGAGGCCGGGATTGCCGCGCGATCCGGTGAGGCCGACTGCATCGAGCGCGAAGCGCGGCGCCAGCTGCGCGGGGGAGGGGCGCGCGAGCACTTCGGTCGCGGTCCCGCGGAGCTGGAGCTTGTTCGGGATCAGCTCGGCCTTGAGGTTCAGCGAAGGCAGGAACTCGGTGTACTTGCCCTGGAACGACACCGGCGAGACGACCCCGGCGCGAACCTGGAAGCCGTCCGAAGTGGTGCGGGTGTGGACGACACGCGCGCCGATCACGCCGGTGATCCGCACGCCGCCCTCGATCGCGAAGGCCGCCTGGCCATAGCCGGCGAGATTGTCGTCCTTCACTTCCCAGGTGTCGAGCGGCACCGAGTTGGTGAACGGATCGGGGATGCCGACCGCATTGGCGACGTCCATGCCGAGGTTGAGCCAGCGCCGGATGCCGCCGTCATAACCGAGATTGCCGTTGCCGAAGAAGTCGTGGTCGCCGAGCCCGGCATTGGCGCCGACCAGATCGCGGATCTGCTGGGTGAGCTGCGCCGCGGGCACCGTCGAGACGGTCTGGTTCGCGCTGACGCCGGTGGCGTAGCTGTTGGTGATCGTCTGGCCGTTATAGCCGTTCAAGGTGATCGACTTGTCGTAGAAGCGGCTGTCGGCGGTCAGGACGCGCTTCTGGATGCCGGCCTTGAGCGACGTGAAGAAGCCGCCTTCGGGCTTGAACTCGGCGTCGAGCCGGCCGTCATATTCGGTCTGGTCGTTGTAGCGCGGGCGGCGCAGCACGATCAGCTGGTTGAGCCCGGCAGTGGTGGTCTGGTCGAACGGCAGCGTGATGTTGGGCGCCTGCTGGTCGTTGTCGTAGTCGATCGTCAGCGACGAGATGCCGAGCGCGCCGGCGGTGGCGTTGATCTCGTTGTTGTACGCGCGCGACTTGGCATAGCCGCCGCGCGCCTGGAGCGTTAGCCGGCCGATCGTCCAGTCGAACCCGGTCTGGCCGTTGAAGGTGTTGCGGTCCTGGGTGCCGAGGATGTTGCGGTAGCTCACCCCAAGCCCGCCCGGCGCGGCGAGCGAGCCGATGAAGGTCACGCTGGTCGCGGTGTTGTCCGGCCCGATCGTCGTGCGGGTGCGATCGACGCCGCCGTCGACGACGTTCTGGACGGTGTTGAGCTGAAGGAACTGGCTGTCCAGCGTCATCCGCGACTTGGTGTAGGTGCCTTCGAGGAAGGCGCGGAAGTCGCTGTCCGGGCGCCATTCGAACACGCCGCTGACCGCGCCGCGCTTGGTCGATTCGCGATTGATAACCGGGCGCGGGATGTCGGGGTAGAAATCGCCGATGCCGTCATTGTTCAGGTCGAGCGCTTGCACGCCCGCGGTTGCGGGATCGCGGTCGATCTGGCGCCAGCCGGTGGTGCGCAGCTGATCGTACCACAGGCTGCGATTCTCGTAGGTCGCCGAGACGAGGATGCCCATCGTGTCGTTGTTGAACAGCGTGCTGCCGATCAGCGCGAGCTTGGGGTCGAATTTCTTGGCGAGGGTGCCGTAGATGCCCTGCACCGATCCGGCGATGTAGGGCACCTTGCTGTCGAACGGCCGCCGGGTGATCACGCGGACGGTGCCGCCCAGGCCGCCTTCGACCATGTCCGCCGTGGCCGACTTGACCACCTCGACGCGCGAGACGAATTCGACCGGAAGATCGCGGAACTCGACGGCGCGGCCGCTGCCGACCACGGTCGAAAGCGCGGTCTGGCCGTTGATCTCGACGCGGTTGAGCGAGGGATCGGCGCCGCGGATCGAGACGCTCTGGCCTTCGCCCGCCGCGCGGGTGATCTGCACGCCGGTGACGCGCTGGAGCGCCTCGCCGATATTCTTGTCGGGGAACTTGCCGATATCCTCGGCGGAGATCGCATCGACCACCTGCGCCGAGTTGCGCTTGACGCTCTGCGCGTCGGCGAGGCTCTGGCGGATGCCGGTAACGACGATCTCGGCTTCTTCCTGCGGCGCGGCGTCGGCCGTGTCGGCAGGCGCTTCGGTCTGTGCGTGCGCGCCGGTGGAGAAGGCAAGTGCCCAGGCGAGCGCGGCTGCACCCGTCATCATACCCATGGAACCGTGGCTTCGCATCGACCTCTCCTGCTACTGGCGCCTGCATATGTGCAGTTACGCGGATCGCGGCGGGATGCCGCTAGCGTGATTGTTACATCATGTGGGATGAACTAGCAATATTTGATATTTCGATGCTAGGTATTGCCAGCGGGAATCGCGCGACTCCGAGCAGCGCGACCCGGCGGAGAGGAGGCGGCATGACACGCAGGATCGCAGCCGGGCTGGCATTGCTGTGCGTGGCATTGCCGGCACACGGGCAGTCCCGCGCTGACCCCGAATTCCTATGGGAATCCTTCCTCGCCCCGCCGCCCGAAGCGCGGCCGATGATGCGCTGGTGGTGGTTCGGCCCCGCGGTCGACGAGGCCGAGATCGACCGCGAGATCCGCGCGATGAAGGCCGGCGGGTTCGGCGGGTTCGAAGTCCAGCCGGTCTATCCGCTGAGCCCCGACGACCCCGCGACAGGGGTGCGCAACCGGCCCTGGCTTTCGGATGATTTCCTCGCCGCGCTGCGCCACGCCGCGCGGACCGCGCAGGCCGAGGGCATGCGCATCGATGTCACCGGCGGTAGCGGCTGGCCGTTCGGCGGCCCGCATGTGCCTGTGACCCAGGCTGCGATGAACATCCGGATGGTCCGCGTGCCCGTGGCGGCGGGCGCTACGGAATTCGTCGTGCCCGCGCTCGGCCCGGCCGAGGCGTTGGTCTCGGCGAGGATCGGCGCGAAGATACTCGCGATCGACGGCCTTCGCGCGCAGGTAGGGGCGAGCGAAGTGCCGCGCGAGGCGCTGCTTTTCGTCGCCGGGCGGACCGGGCAGCAGGTCAAGCGCGCCGCGATCGGCGCCGAGGGCTATGTGCTCGATCATCTGGATGGCGCAGCGGTGGCGCATCATCTCGAGACCGTGGGCGAGCGGCTGCTCTCGGCCTTTGCGGGGATCGCGCCGCCTTATGCCTTCTTCTCGGACAGCCTCGAATCCTATGGATCGAGCTGGACCGGCGACTTGCCGGCGCAGTTCGCCCGGCGGCGCGGTTATGACCTGGTGCCGCATCTGCCCGCGCTGTTCCTCGACACCCCCGAGAGCGCCGCGGTCCGTTTCGACTGGGCGCGCACGCTCGCCGAGCTTACCGGCGAGCGCTATCTCTCGGCGATCGACGCGTGGACGAAGCGGCACGGCACGCGCTTCCGCGTCCAGGCCTATGGTACGCCGCCGACCTTCCTATCGGGCAATGGGCGGGTTGCGCTGCCCGAAGGGGAGGGGGCGAACTGGCGCGAATTCACTTCGACCCGCTGGGCGACGTCGGGCGCGCATCTCTATGGCAAGCCGGTGGTGTCGTCGGAGGCCTGGACCTGGCTGCACTCGCCGTCCTGGGCGGCGACGCCGCTCGACATGAAGGTCGAGGCCGATCGCCATTTCCTCCAGGGCGTCAACCAGCTGGTCGGGCATGGCTGGCCCTACAGCCCGCCCGGTGCGGGCGAGCCGGGATGGGCCTTCTACGCCGCCGCCGCGCTCAGCGACCGCAATCCCTGGTATGGGGCGATGCCGGCGCTGACCCGCTATCTCCAGCGCGCCTCGCATCTGCTGCGGCTGGGAGAGCCCGCCAATGCTGTCGCGATCTATCTGCCAACCGAGGACGTGCTCGCCGCGATGCATCCACAAGCAGCGTCGGTGAACGACGCGATCGCGCATCGCCTGCCGCACAGCCTGGTGACGCAGGTGCTCGATGCCGGGCATGGCTTCGACTTCGTCGATGCGCAGGCGATCGCGGCGCCGGGCTTCCGGCATCGGGTGCTGGTGCTGCCGCGGCTCGATCGGATCGATCCGGAGGCCTATGCCGCGATCGAGCGCTGGACGCGCAAGGGCGGCACACTGATCGCGATCGACCGGCTGCCGAACAGCGCGGGCGGGCTGCGCGACGAAGCCGCCCGTGCGGCGGTGCGCCGGCTGTCGCAGCGGATGCGTGCGACGATCGTCAGCGAGGGCGACCTTGGGCCCGCTTTGGCGCGCGCGGTGCCGGATGTCGTGCTCGCGGCGCCGGACCCGACGCTAGGATTCGTCCACCGCAAACTACCCGAGGGCGATCTCTATTTCGTCGCGAACACCGGCAATTTGCCGGTGCAGACGCGTGCGCGCTTCGCCGGCGATCGCGGCACCGGCGCGTGGTGGGACGCGATGACCGGCAAGCGCTGGTCAGCGGGCACCGGCGATATCGCGATCGAGCTGGCGCCGTACGAGACGCGCTTCCTGATGTTCGGCGCGGCGGCGCCTGGCAGCGTCGCGCGGGCTTCGGCGTCCGTCCGCGCGCTCACCGGCGCCTGGCGGGTGCAATTCCCCGGCAGGGACGAGCGGGGGCTGGGGTCGCGGAGACCGTGGGCGGACGATCCCGACACGCGCTTCTTCTCGGGCACGGCCACCTATCGGCTCCGCTTCGACGCCGCGCCGGCCGCGGGCAGGTGCTTCGCGCTCGATTTCGGTGTGGGCGTGCCGCGCGCGGAAGCGGCCGGCGGGCGGTCTTCGCGCCCGGTTGCGGCGATCGACGCGCCGATCCGCGATGCGGCGATCGTGCGGCTGAACGGGCAGGTGGTCGGCACCGTCTTCGCGCCGCCTTACCGTCTCGAGATCGGCAAGGCGCTGCGCCCGGGCGAGAACCTGCTCGAAATCCAGGTATCGAACACGATGCTCAACCGGCTCGCGGGGCGCGCGCCGGCCGATTTCCGGTTGCTCACCGCGCGCTATGGCGAGCGTTTCCAGAACCAGGACCAAGGCAAGATCGCCCCGCAACCCTCTGGGCTGCTGGGACCGGTGAGCCTGGTCGAAGCCGAAGCGTCGGATCGGCCTTGCGGCAGCTAGCCCGATGCGCTCGGCCCGAGTGAGGGGCTGCTGGAGCGAGGCGCGGCAGCCGTGGCGCTAGGGCGCGCGCTTGCCCTCGGTGATCCGGGGAAGGAACAGGAAGAAGCCTAGCGCCGAGAGCGTCAGCGCGGCCGAGAGCAGCGCCATCGGCGCGAGCGTGCTGCCCGTCGCGTCGCGCACCGCGGGGACGGCATTCTGCGCGACGAAGCCGCCGAGATTGCCGACCGAGTTGATCGCGGCGAGACCGGCGGCGGCGTGCGCGCCGGTCAGCAGCCGCTGGGGCACGCTCCAGAACATCGGCTGGCCCGCGAAGACCGCCGCGGCAGCGATGCACAGGCAGGCGAACTTCACCACTGCCCCCGGCAGCAACACGCTGCCGAGCAGCGCGGCGGCGGCGATCAGCAGCGGCGCGACGATGTGCCAGCGGGTGGCGCCGTGCTTCGCGGCGTGGCGGGGCAGTGCCCAGAGGGCGAGCGCGACGCAGATCCAGGGAAGCACGTTGATGACGCCGTTCTGCAAATTGCTGGCGCCGAAGCCCTTGACGATGGTCGGCAGCCAGTAGCTGAGGCCATAGGCGCCCAGCGGCATGCCGAAATAGAGCGCGGCGAGCAGCAGCACGCGCGGATCGAGCAGCGCGCGCCACGCCGATCCTTCGATCGCCTGCTTGGGTTCGGCGGCGAGTTCGGCGGCGAGCCAGGCCTTGTCGGCGTCGCTCAGGAACTTCGCATCGGCGGGGTTGCTGGGCAGGGTCATCAGCACCACAGGCACCAGCAGCACCGCGGGCAGGCCGGTGGCGAGGAACACCCATTGCCAGCCGGCGAGCCCGGCGACGCCGCCCAGTTCGAGCAGCGCGCCGCCGATCAGCGAGCCGACTGCGTTGGCGATCGCGCTGGCGATCATGAACCAGCCGACCATCTGCGCACGCCGCCGCTGCGGATACCAGAGCGTGAGCACGTAGAGCACGCCGGGGAAGAACCCCGCTTCGGCGACGCCCAGCAGGAAGCGCAGCACGTAGAACATCGTCGCGTCCTGGGTGAAGCCGAGCCCCAGCGTGATCAGCCCCCAGGTGCCCATGATACGCGCGAACCAGACGCGCGCGCCGACCTTGGCGAGGATCATGTTCGCAGGCGCCTCGAACAGGAAATAGCCGAGGAAGAACAGGCTGGCGCCCAGGCCATAGGCCGCTTCGGACAGGCCGAGCGCATCGACCATCTCGAGCTTGGCGTAGGAGACGTTCTGCCGATCGATATAGGCGATCAGGTACATCACGCAGAGCAGCGGCATCAGGCGGCGGCTGATGCGGCCGAGCGTGGCTTCGCCCGGCGCCTGGTGATCGTGCATCTACGCGCTCCCCTTATGCTCTGTCTTGACGAGTCGCGACCGAGGGTTCTCCGTCAGATCGCCACTCAAATCGTGCGGGCTGCTTAGCCGCCGCCGGCCGGCATGGCGATCCCAAGGTCGCCCGGATCAGGCGACGAGGCGGAGCTGCTCGGCGGCCATCGCGGCCTGGGTGCGGTTGCGGACGTTGAGTTTGCGCATCACCGCGGTCATGTGGACCTTGACCGTCGCCTCGGCGATTCCGAGCTGATAGGCGATCTGCTTGTTGAGCAGGCCCGAGCGCACGCAGCGCAGCACTTCCATCTGGGTGGGGGTGAGCTGGGGCCGGGGGGGCGGCTGGGTCCGGCTCCCCGAATGGCCGAGATCGTCATGCAGATCGGTCACGCCGTGCATCCTTGCCTCTCCCTTTAGCCGTTCCATTCGTGTCGACTCGACGGATCGGGCCGCGTGGATACGTTAACGCTACCATAGGGTGAGTTGTCCGACAGATTCAAGCAATATTTCGCGATTGCGCGCAGATTGGGTCAAACCTGTCCAACAAGTTCGAGTCAGCCAATGCGTAGCCGCGCGAGAACGTCGCCGAGAAGCGCCTCCGCGGGCGTTTCGGTCGCGAGGACGAGCGCGTCTTCGTCGGTACTCGGCCGTTCCAGCGTGGCGAGTTGGCTGTCGATCAGGCTGAGCGGCATGAAATGTCCCGGGCGCGCCGCGAGCCGCTCGAGCAGCCGTTCGCGGCTGTTCTCGAGCAGGACCAGCCGCACCGGCCAACCGATCGTCGCGCGCAGGCGGTCGCGATAGCTTCGGCGCAACGCCGAGCAGGCGGTCACCGCGGCGCCATGTCCGGAGACCGCCGCGGCGGTGGCGGCGCCGAGCCGGTCGAGCCAGGGCCAGCGATCGGCGTCGTCGAGCGGTTCGCCGCCGCGCATCTTCGCGATCGCCGCGAGCGAGTGATAGTCGTCGCCCTCGAGGAACGGGCAGTCCAGCGCCGCTGCGAGCAGCGCCCCGAGCGTCGACTTGCCGCACCCGCTGACCCCCATGACGATCATGGCGAAGGGGGTGGAAAGGCGGGCGAATGGCGGCAAGCGGCGTCCTCGCAAGGGGGTTCGGCGCTTCTGGATCGGGGCCGGGAAATTGGAAACTACGACCTTGGTCGCAGGTGCCTCGGATCGGGCCGCGGGCTAGCCAGCAAGAAGCGAATGGCGAAGTCTGGAGGTCCCGATGCGTTGCGTTTTGATTGGGTTGCTCGTGACGACGGCGCTGGCGGCACCGGGCTGGGCGCAGAGCGTGTTCCCCGTCGCGCCCGCCGAGCCCAATGCGGTGACCGTCGCCGCCAAAGGCGACGGTGTGGCCGACGACAGCGACGCGATCCAGCAGGCGCTCGATCGCGCGCGCGACAAGACCGGGCACGGCCTCGTCTTCCTGCCCTCGGGCACCTATCGCATCACCCGCACGCTCGTCGTGCCGGTGGGGGTGCGGGTCTATGGCGTGGGCCCCAGGCGGCCGGTGATCCGGCTCGCGGCGAACACCCCGGGCTTCCAGCAGGGCGTCTCGACGATGATCGTCTTCTCCGGGGGCGACCAGTATAATGTCGGCAAGGTGCCGGTGCCCGTGCCGACGATCGTGCCGCGCGACAAGATCGTCCGCGACGCCAATTCGGGCAGCTTCTACTCTTCGATGCGCAATATCGACATCGAGATCGCCGAGGGCAATCCGGCGGCGGCTGCGGTGCGCTTCCGCATGGCGCAGCACGCGTTCCTGAGTGACATGGAGTTCCGCCTCGGCTCGGCCTTTGCCGGGGTGTACCAGGCCGGCAACGTCCTCGAGAACGTCCATTTCAAGGGCGGGCGCTACGGTATCGTCACCGAGAAAACCTCGCCGGCCTGGCAGTTCACCCTGCTCGATTCGACCTTCGACGGGCAGCGCGATGCCGCGATCCGCGAGCATGAAGTCGACCTGACCCTGGTCAACGTCGCGATCCGCAACACGCCGGTGGGGATCGAGATCGACCGCGGGTACAGCGATTCGCTGTGGGGCAAGGACGTTCGCTTCGAGAATGTCAGCCGCGCGGCGGTGGTGATCTCGAACGAGAAGAACGTGTTCACTCAGGTGGGCTTCGAAAACGCGCTCGCCACCAACACCCCGGTGTTCGCGCGCTTCCGCGACAGCGCGCAGACGATCGACGGCAGGGGGAAGGCGTACAAGGTTGCGTCGTTCAGCCATGGCCTCGCCATTCCCGAACTCGGCCAGATGGGCGACTATGCGACGCAGGCCGACATCAAGCCGCTGCGCTCGATGCCCAAGCGCCGTGCGCCGGCGATCCGCGCGCTGCCTCGGATGGCGGACTGGGTGAATGTGCGCAGCCTCGGCGTGAAGGGCGACGGGCAGGCCGACGACACCGCGGCGATCCAGCGCGCGATCGATGGCAACCGCGTGCTTTATTTCCCGACCGGCTTCTACAAGGTGACCGACCGGCTCAAGCTGCGCGCGGACAGCGTGCTGATCGGGCTCCACCCGGCGATCACCCAGCTCTACATCCCCGATGACAATCCGCGCCATGCCGGGCTCGGCGCGGTGCTGCCGATCCTGGAAACCCCCAAGGGCGGCGACAACATCCTCTCGGGACTCGGGCTGTTCACCGGCCGAGTCAATCCGCGCGCGTCGGCGCTGCTATGGCGCTCGGGCGAGAACAGCCTGGTCGAGGACGTCAAGATCATGGGCGGCGGCGGCACGCCGACCGCCGACAGCGCGCCGCTCTACACGCGGACTGCGCGTAGCGGCGATCCGATCGCCGACGGGCGCTGGGACGCGCAATATTCGAGCATCTGGGTCACCGATGGCGGCGGCGGCACCTTCGCCAATGTCTGGAGCCCCAACACCTTCGCCTCGGCGGGGTTCACGGTCACCAACACAAGCACGCCCGGCCACGTCTACGAGATGTCGGTCGAGCACCACCCCCGCAACGAGTTCGTGCTCGACAATGTGGAGAATTGGGAGTTCCTCGCCCCCCAGACCGAGCAGGAAGTTGGCGACGGTCCGCATGCCGTGGGGATCGAGATCCGCAACTCGCGCAACCTGCTGTTCGCCAATTATCACGGCTATCGCGTGACGCGAAGCTATGCGCCGCAGCGCAGCGCAGTGAAGCTGTTCAACTCGAGCGACATCAAGTTCCGCAACGTCCACGTCAACGCCGAAAGCGGCTATGCGAGCTGCGACGACGAAGGCTGCGGGACGTTCCTGCGCGCGAGCAAATATCCGTTCGACAATGCGATCGAGGATGTCACGCGCGGGCTGGTGGTGCGCGAGCGCGAGTTCGCCTCGCTCGATATTGGCGCGGCCGACCGCAGCATCGCGGCACCGCCGCCCAGTCTGGCTGGGGTTGACAAGCTCGCCGAGGGCTTCTGGTCGATCTCGGGCGCCGCGGTCGACGCCAAGGGGGCGCTCTATTTCATCGATCGCCGCTTCCAGCGCATCCATCGCTGGAGCGAGGGCAAGGGACTGGAGGTGGTGCGCGATCATGCGCTCGATCCGGTCAACCTTGCGATCGATGCGTCGGGAGACCTGCTGGTGCTGTCGTCGCTCGGAGCGAAGGGCGCAGTCTACTCGATCGATCCCGACGGGCCTTTCGACAAGGTGAAACTGATCGAACCGACGCCGGTGCGGCGCGGCGCCAAGGCGACGACGCTGCTGCCGGTCAATTGGTGGAATAATGGCGAGTTCCGCGATCAGCTCGATCATGGGACGTACGAATTCACCACGCTCGCGGAGATGTTCGCGCGCGAAGCTGGCGAGCCCAAGGCTAAAGAATATGTCTCGCCCGACGGCAGCATCGCACTTCCGGCGTTCCGGGTGTGGCAGCAAGGGCCTGCCGATCATGTCGGCTGGCGATGGTCGAATGCGCTCAACGCCAATGGGCTGGTCGGCGCCAGGCCGGGCGAGCGGCTCTACGTCACCAATGGCTCCGAGAACCTGACCTATAGCGGCATGGTCGGCGCGGGCGGCACGCTCACCGACTTGAAGGTCTTCGCCAATCGCGGCGGCGAGAGCGTCGCGGTCGATGGGCAGGGGCGCGTGTTCGTCGCCAATGGGCAGGTGTTCGTCTACGCGCCCGACGGCAGCGAGACCGGGCGGATCGACGTGCCCGAGCGGCCGCTCCAGATCCTCTTCGGCGGGCCCGACAAGCGTACGCTGTTTATCCTGACGCACCATGCGCTCTACGCCGCGCGGCCCTGATCAGGCTGACGCTACGACCTTTGTCGTACGTGCGGCGGGGGTGCGGTAGCGTTACCGTTTCCCTGCAACAAACCAGAAAAAGACGGAGAGGGGTTGGAGAGATGAAGCGAGTTTTCGCATGTCCGCAAGGCGTGAGCCTGGCCGCGGTCGCCGCGATGCTGGTGGCGGGCGCCGCACAGGCGCAGACCGTGCCGGCGCCGCAGCAAGAGCCCGAGACGCAGGTCGAGACTGGCGAAGCGCCCGCGCAGAACCCCGACATCATCGTCACTGGATCGCGAATCGTCGCGAGCGGGTTCACTGCGCCGACGCCGACCACGGTGATCGGCGAGGAGCAGATCGCGTCGAACGCACAGCCCAACATCTTCAACACGATCGCGCAATTGCCCTCGCTCCAGGGCTCGACCGGCACCGCGACGGGGACGTTCAGCACGTCGAGCGGACAGCAGGGGCTGAGCTCCTTCTCGCTGCGGGGGCTCCAGCCGATCCGCACGCTGACCCTGCTCGACGGCCAGCGCGTCGTCGGCGCCAACGTCACCGGCGTGCCCGACATCAGCCTGTTCCCGCAATTGCTGGTCAAGCGCGTCGACATCGTCAACGGCGGCGCCTCGGCCTCTTATGGTTCGGACGCGGTCGGCGGGGTGGTGAACTTCATCACCGATACGCGCTTCACCGGCTTCAAGGGCAACGTCCAGGGCGGCATCACGACCTATGGCGACAATGAGCAGATCCTCGCCCAGGCGGCGTGGGGCGGCGCCTTCGCCGACGACAAGCTCCATATTATCGTGAGCGGCGAATATGCGCATGACGAAGGCGTCGGCCCGGGCAATTTCGGGATCGATCTCGCCGGCAAGCGCGACTGGCACCTGGCCTCGACGCTGCTCAATACCGGCGTGACCAACAACGGGCTGCCGCAGTTCAACTATCGCGACTATGCGCAGCCCTATCAGTACGCGCTCTATGGCCTGATCAACAACGGCCCGCTCCAGGGCATCGCATTCGACGTCAACGGCGCGCCGTACAACTTCAACTATGGCTCGAACGGGGTGCCGCTCGGCAACGGGCGGGTGAGCAACTGCTATCCCGGCAACAGCTTCTGCGTCGGCGGCGACCTTTCGGGGGCGGTGGGCTCGGGCGCGTCGCTCGCCTCGGAACTCCAGCGCATCACCGGCTTCTACCGGATCGGCTATGATTTCGCGCCGAACAACGAATTCTACGTCACCGTCAGCGCGGCGCAGGTGAAGACGAACAACCAGCCAAGCCCGGGCTACAACCGCGCCAGCCTCACCGTCCAATGCGCCAATCCGTTTCTTCCGCAGCTGGTCCGCGACCGCTGCGCGACGGCGGGGATCACCAACTTCAACTTCGGATCGAGCAACGGAACGTTCCCGAGCCCGCACGTCTTTACCGACCGCCGGCAGTACCGCTTCGTGGGCGGCCTCAAGGGCAGGTTCGGCCTGGGCGAGGGCGAGTGGAACTATGACGCCTATTACGAGAGGGGAATCACGCTCTCCAAGATCGACGTCAACGATATCGTCCTGCAGAATCGCTATGCCGCGGCGAGCGACGCGATCACGCTGAATGGCGCAGTGGTTTGCGCCAACGCGGCGGCGCGCGCGGCGGGATGCCAACCGATCAACATCTTCGGCGGCTTCGAGCCCTCCCAGGCGGCGCTCGCGTACATCATGCCGGCCAACGGCCCGTTCCAGCATACCCGGCTGACCCAGGACGTCGCCAGCGTCAACCTCTCGGGCAACCTGTTCGATCTGTGGGCGGGGCCGCTGACGCTAGCGTTCGGCGGCGAGTATCGCCACGAATTCTACCGAGTGAATGCTGATGCCTATGGTGCCGGCGTCTCCCCGATCAGTCCGAACAACGCGGCGTATCCCGCGGATCCGCTGCTCAATTCCGCGCTGGGCAGCAACTGGGCTGCCGGCAACTACAAGAATGGCGGCGGCGCCTATGACGTGTACGAAGGCTATGCCGAGCTCAACCTGCCGCTGTTCGACGGCGGCGGGATCGGCCGCGCCAACCTGAACGGCGCTGCGCGCATGACGCATTACAGCACCTCGGGCACCGTCTGGGCGTGGAAGATCGGCGGCACTTGGGATACCCCGCTCAACGGCTTCCGCTTACGCGCAGTGACTTCGCGCGACGTGCGTGCGCCCAACCTTTCCGAGCTGTTTGCGGCGCCGACGGTGACGACATTGCCCAACTTCGCCAATCCGTTCCCGCCCGCAGGCGCGGTGCAGGCGTTCCAGAACACGGTCGGCAATCCCGCCCTCAAGCCCGAAATCGCGCGCAACACCGAAGTGGGCGTAGCGCTCGCCAATCCGTCCTGGCTGCCGGGTCTGAGCCTGTCGGTCGACTATTACAGCATCAAGCTCGACGGCGTGGTCTCGACGCTGTCGGCCGACCAGATCGTCCGCTTCTGCTTCGAGGGCAACCAGGCGTTCTGCGGCGGCTTCGTGCTCAACAGTCCCGTGCAGGGCGGCAATTTCATCAACGTCCAGCCGTTCAACCTCGCCTCGTGGAAGACCAGCGGCTTTGACATCGAGGCGAGCTACCGCTGGGAACGCCCGCTGGGGCTGCCCGGCAGCTTCACCGTGCGGGGCCTCGGCACCCATATCCGCGAGTTCCGCGTCGATGCCGGCATCGCGGGCGTCGATATCGAGGAACGGGCTGGTGCGAATACCGGCAACACCCCCGACTGGAAGTGGCTGGCGATCCAGACCTACGAGAACGATGCGTTCAGCTTCACTGTCCAAGAACGCTGGTTCTCTGACGGCGTGTTCGGCAACCAATATGTCGTGTGCAGCACCGGTTGCCCGGTATCGACCGGCAACCACCCGACGATCGACCGCAACTATATGAAGGGCGCGTTCTACATGGACGTCGGCGGCTCGTACAACGTGACCTCGAACATCAAGGCCTATTTCAAGGTGGACAATCTGTTCGATCACGATCCTGCGCCGTCGCCGCAGACCAACACCGGGCTCGACGTCAATCCGGCGCTCTACGACACGCTGGGGCGCACCTATCGAGCCGGCATCCGCTTCAATTTCTAGAGATACCCCACCTCCCGTGGGTACTTGTCCCGGCCTTTGTGCCGGGACATTTTTTGTCGGAGCGCGCAGCATGACCCGGAGATGGATTGCGGCCCTCGCGGCGTGGCTGGTGCTGGCGGCGATGCCCGCCGCGGCGTCGCAATCGGTCTTCGCCAGCGCGCCGGACGAGCCGGCGGCGGTACGGGTAGCCGGGATCGGCGATGGCCGCGCCGACGACAGCGCCGCGCTCCAGCGGGCGATCGACAAGGCGGCGGACAAAAGCGGGGGCGGGATCGTCTTCCTGCCCGAGGGCACGTATCGCATCACCCGGACGATCAAATTGTGGCCGGGTGTGCGCCTTTTCGGGATCGGCGCCAGGCGGCCGGTTATCCTGCTCGGCGCCAGCACTCCGGGCTTCCAGCGCGGCGTCGCGCATATGCTGATCTTCGCAGGCGGGCGGCCCGGCCGCGATGCGCGACCGGGCGTGCAGGTCGCCTTCCCGCCGTCAGGCAGCGTACCCTTCGACAAGGACCTGCCAGACGCCAATCCCGGCACCTTCTATTCGGCGCTGAGCAACATCGATTTCCGCATCCTCGACGGCAATCCCGCCGCCACCGCGATCCGCTTCCACTCGGCGCAGCACAGCTTCGTCAGCCATGCCGACTTCGATATCGGTTCTGGGCTGGCGGGGCTCTACCACGTCGCCAACCAGGCCGAGGATCTGCATTTCCGCGGCGGACGCTATGGCATCCTCGCCGAGAAGACATCGCCCGCCTGGCCGTTCGCATTGGTCGATTCGACCTTCGAAGGGCAGCGCGACGCTGCGATCCGCGAGCACGAGGCCGGCTTGACCCTCGTCAACGTCGCGTTCCGCAACGTGCCCGTCGGGATCGAGATCGACCGCGGCTATGGCGACTGGCTGTGGGGGCAGGACGTCCGCTTCGAGAATGTCTCGAAGGCCGGCGTGATCATCTCGAACGAGAACAACGTCTACACCCAGGTCGGCTTTCAGAATGTGGTCGCCGCCGGCACCCCGGTGTTCGCGCGCTTCCGCGACAGCGGCAAGGCGCTAAGGGGGCCGGCCGCGACCTACAAGGTCGCGTCGTTCACCTATGGACTGACGCTCCCGGGCCTCGGCCGGACGGGCATGTTCAAGACCGACATGCAGGTCGAACGCATCGCCGCGCTGCCGCCGCGCGGCACGCCGATCCTCCGCGCGCTGCCTCCGGTATCCGAATGGGTCAGCGTGCGGTCGCTTGGTGCCAAGGGCGATGACAAGGCCGACGATACCGCCGCGCTCCAGAAGGCGATCGACAGCCACCGCGTCGTCTATCTTCCCGCCGGCTTCTATCGCGTTAGCGACACGCTGCGGCTGCGCCCCGACACCGTGCTGCTGGGGCTGCATCCGAGCCTTACCCAGATCGTGCTCCCCGACGGCACGCCGGCCTGGCAGGGCGTCGGGGCCCCCAAGGCCCTGGTCGAAAGCGCGCGCGGCGGCGACGCGATCGTCGCCGGAATCGGCCTCGACACCAACGGCGCCAATCCGCGTGCGACGGCACTTTTGTGGATGGCAGGCGCCAACTCGCTGGTCACCGACGTCAAGTTCCAGGGTGGGCACGGCACCAATCGTTTCGACGGCACGCGCGCAAGCCCTTATAACAACAATGCTACTGCCGACCCCGATGCCGCGCGGCGCTGGGACGGCCAATATGCCAGCCTCTGGGTAACCGATGACGGCGGCGGCACCTTCGCCAACATCTGGAGCCCCAGCACCTTTGCGCATCCCGGCATCCTGGTCTCGGACACCGAGACGCCGGGGCGGATCATCCAGGCTTCGGTCGAGCACCATGTGCGCACCGAGATCGGGCTCAACCGCGTGGCCAATTGGGAACTGCTCGCGCCCCAGACCGAAGGCGAGGCGGGCGAGAGCGGCGACGCGGTCGCGCTCGAGATCCGCAACTCGCGCAACATCCTGGTCGCCAATCTCCACGCCTATCGCGTCACCCGTACCCGCAAGCCGGCGCCCGCCGCGGTGACGCTGTACAATTCGCACGACATCCGCTTCCGCAACGTCCATGTGAACGGCGAGAGCGGGCTTGGCACCTGCGACGAGAATGGCTGTGCGACCTTCCTCCGGCTGACCAAATTCCCGTTCGACAATGCGATCCGCGACGTGACGCATGGCCTCGACGTGCGCGAACGCGAATTCGCCGTGCTCGACGTGCCTGCGCGGCCGGATCCGGTGAAGGCCTCCGCCTTCAACGCCGCGAAGCCCGAGAAGCTCGCCGACGGCTTCCACTCGCTCGGCGGCGGGGCGGTGGACGCGCAGGGGCGGCTGTATTTCATCGATCGCTTCTTCAAGCGGATCTGGCGTTGGTCGGACGCAGGCGGCCTCGAACTGGTGCGCGACGCAGCGCTTGACCCCGTCAACCTGACGGTGGACCGCTCGGGCAATCTGCTGGTGCTGTCTTCCTATGGGCGCAATGGCACCGTCTACAGCGTCCGTCCCGACGCGCCCGAGCAGGAGGTGAAGGTGATCGCGGCGACCCCCGTCGCGGCGCGGAGCGATGCCGCAGTGGTGCTGCCGGTCAACTGGTGGAACAATGGCGAGTTTCGCGACCAGCTCGACCCGGAGACCTATCAATTCACGACGCTGGCGGAGATGTTCGCGCGCGATGTCGCCCTGCCCAAGACGCGCGAATATGTCTCGCCCGACGGCAGCATCGCGCTGCCGGTCTCGCGCGTGTTCCAGCAGGGCCCGCCCGATCATCGCGGGCTTCGCTTCTCCGACTCGCTCGACAGCTATGGCTTTATCCTCGGCCGGCCCGGCAAGAGGGTCTTCGTGACCAACGGATCGGAGAACCGGACCTATAGCGGCCTTGTCGGCGCGCGCGGCGATATCACGGACCTGAAGCCCTTCGCCGAGCGCGGCGGGGAAGGGGTGGCGACCGATGGGCGGGGCCGGGTGTTCGTCGCGAATGGCCAGGTCTTCGTCTACGCGCCTGACGGACGCCAGATTGGCCTGATCGACGTGCCGGAGCGTCCGCTCCAACTCGTCATCGGGGGCAGGGACGGCGACACGCTGTTCGTTCTGACGCACCATGCGCTGTACGGGCTTGCGCTGCGCTGAGCGCGCAGCCCAAGGTATCGCACCGCATCGAAGGGAAATTGGTGTCACGAAAGCCGCGCCCACGCAGCGCCACAATCAAGGATGTCGCGGCAAGGGTCGGCGTGTCCCCGATGACCGTCTCGCGCGTGATCAACGGACAAAGTGGCGTCGGTCCCGAAGCCCGGGCCGCGGTGGAGGAGGCCATTCGCGCGCTTGGCTATACGCCCAACGTCGCGGCGCGCAGCCTGGTGACTGCGGCCGAGCCCAGGATCGGGGTGATCTATTCCAATCCCAGCGCGGCGTTCATGAGCGACTTCCTGATCGGGGTGTTCGAGGAGGCGTCCGCGCGGGGCGTTCGCTTGACCCTCTTGAAAGGCGAGGGTGGCAAGCCCCCCGCCGAGGCGCAGATCGCAAAGCTAGCGGCCTCGGGCGTGGCGGGGTTCCTCGTGACGCCGCCGCTGGGCGAGTCCGCCGCGATGCTCGAAGTGCTCGGCGAGACCGGACTGCCGATGGCGGCGGTCGGTGCGCATGGTGTGGCGAAGGCGATCTGCGTGCGGATCGACGATCGCCGTGCCGCCTATGAGATGACCCGGCACCTGATCGACCTCGGGCATCGACGCCTGGGCTTCATCGTCGGCAATCCGGACCAGGCGGCGAGCGCCGAGCGGCTCGCCGGCTTTCGCGCCGCTGCGGACGAGATGGGCGATGTCGAAGTCGTGATCGCGCAGGGGGATTTCAGCTTCGCCTCGGGGTTGAAGGCGGCCGAGGCGTTGCTCGACGCCGATCCGATGCCTTCGGCGATCTTTGCCAGCAACGACGATATGGCGGCGGCGGTCGTCTCGGTCGCGCACCGCCGCCAGCTCGACGTGCCGAATGCGCTGACCGTCGCCGGTTTCGACGATACGCCCGCGGCAGTGATGCTGTGGCCGCCGCTGACGACGGTGCACCAGCCGGTCCGCGCGCTGGCGTCGGAAGCGCTGCGCCTGCTGGCCGCAGAGATCGCTGCGCCTGAGGGGGCGACGGCCGTGCACGTCGATCGGGTGCTGGAGCATGGCATTGTCAAACGACAGTCCAGCGCGGTGTACCGCGTTCGTCCGTAACCGAACCGGGGTTGATCCGGCGCGGCACACGCGCTTTTAGGGGCGGATGACCTTTGCCTCCCTGGTGCCGCACCGGATGCGGCGGGCCGCAGGCGCGGCGTTGCTCCTTGCGGGTCTGGCGGCCGCTCCGGCCGGCGCAGCCGACTCCGCCTTCGACCTGCCGGGACCGGGACTGCGCGTGACCGTGACGCGGGGCACCGTGACACTCCCGATCGCGCAGCTTCCCGATCTCGCTGCGGGGGATCGGATCGAGATTCATGCCGATCTGCCCGAGGATCAGCGCACTCGCTTCGTGCTGGTCTCGGCTTTCCTGAGCAGCGCGACCAATCCCCCGCCCAAGGAGTGGATCGAGGCGGCGGAAACCTGGAAGCGCAAGCAAAAGGATCGCGCGCTGACTCTCCGCGTGCCCGAGGGCGCGCGGCAGCTCGTGCTGTTTCTGGTGCCCGAAACGGGGGGCGCGACGGGGACGATCGCGGATGCAGTGCGCAACAAGCCCGGCGAGTTCGTCCGTGCCGCGCAGGCGATCAACCAGGCCTCGCTCGATCGCTCGCGCCTGGACGCGTTCGTCGCCGCGATCCGTGCGCAGGAGAACAAGGATCCCGCACATCTGAAGGCCATCGCGCCGATGCTCGCGCGCAGCCTGGCGATCAAGCTCAACGCCGAATGCCTCGACAAGGTCGTCGAGTTCCAGGCGGCGTGTCTTCTCGAGAACCGCGAATCGCTCGTCCTTGCCGATATGCACAGCAGCTCGGTCGCCGCGACGCTCGCCGGCGCGCCCACCGACCTGGCGCTGCAACTGAGCTACACGCGCGAAGCGGGCCTGGGCTATTACAGCCAGTATATCGCGGTGGTGCGCGACATTGCGCGGCTTTTCGGCGCGTTCAGCACACCGCAATTCCGCTATCTGCCCGCGCTGGGTCTGCAAGAGGGCGAGCGCATCGCACTGCTGCTCAATGCCGCGCCGTCCTTCGCCAAGCCCAAATCGGTTCTGGTGGCATCGATGCCCGCGATCGGCGCGGACAGCCTTCCCCGGCTGCGCGCGGCCAATGCGGCGCCCCTTTGCGGTGCCGATCCCAACCTGGTGCTCCCGGTGGAAGGCGCGCCGCTCATCTATTCCACCGATTATGCCCGCAACATGGTGGTGCGGCTGAACGGTGCGGACGTGGCGCTCCAGGCGCGGGCCGATCGCGGCGGCTATGTACCGCGCACGCCGATCGACCCGAGCCGCTTCCAGGGTAGCGTCGAGGGGCGCCTGCACGGGACATGGGGATATCAGGCGCTGACCGGGCCCGCGTTCGCCTTGCAGTTCCCCACGGCAGCGCCGTGGAAGGCAGGGCCCGAGGCGCCAAGCCTGGTCACAGGGCGCGACAACCCGCTCAAGCTCGAGGGGCCCGCGCCCGCCTGTGTATCGAGCGTATCGATGCGCGTGGGCGATGGTCCCGCACAGCCAGTGAAGTTCAAGGCGGAGGAGGACGGCCTGGCGCTGACGCTTCCGCTCAAGGATGCGCGCCCGGGCGATGTGACGCTCGAGATCCGGCAGACCGGCCGGCCGGCGCCCGCCACGGTCGCGTTGCGCGCCTATCGCGAGGCGAGCCGTATCGCAGGGCTCGTGCTGCATGCCGGCGACAGCTGGGGCGAGCTTACCGGCCAGCGGCTCGATCAGGTGGCAAGCGTCGAGCTGGGCGGGCTCCGCCTGAAGCCGGATGGGTTGACTCGCGAGGGCGATACCGATCGGCTGCGGGTCGCCGGGGCAGGGGATGCCCCCGCGCCGGGCGAGGCGACTGCGCGAGTGGCGCTCAACGATGGCCGGACGCTCAGGCTCCCGGTCACGGTGCGGCCGCCACGCATTCGTGTGGAACTGCTCGACAAGGATGTCCGCGCGACCGCGCCTGCCTCGCAACTTCCGTTGGTGGCGGGAAACGCGTTGCTGCCGGACACCGCCCGCCTGCATTTCTCGCTGCGCGCCGCCAACGGAGCACTCTCGGCGCGCGACGCGATCGAAATCACAGGGCCAAGGGGACAGTCGCTTATCCTGAAAGCCGGGCCGAACCTGCAACTCCAGGGCGATACCGTCCTCGTCGCGACGCTGGATCCGGCCGCGTTGGGGCCCTCTGCCTTCGGTCCGCTGCGCTTCCGGCTGGTCCGCGAGGGAGAGGCGAGCGATTGGCGTCCGCTCATTACGCTGGCGCGGCTGCCAAAAATCGAGCGTGTCGATTGCGGCGCGCAGGGACGGTGCACGCTCACCGGCCAGTCCTTGTTCCTCATCGAGGCGATCGCGGGCACGCCGTCGTTCGATGGGCTCGTCCAGGTGCCCCAAGGCTTTACCGGCCGCACGATCGAGGTTCCCGCACCACAAGCGGGCAAGCTCTATATCCGGCTTCAGGACGCGCCGTCGGAAGTGGTGGAACTGCCGACGGGGGGGTAAAGCGAGCGCATGCGAACCGGTATGTGCGTCATGGCAGATGCTCCGCCAGCGTGGCGGCAGCCCGCGCGCCGTTGCTCGCCACTGCCTCGCCGACCAGCAGGAGGGTCGGCTTGTCCTCGGTGACGGCACCCACCGCGATCGGCAGCAGGTCGAGCCGGGTATGGAGCAACCGTTCGCCGGGCAGGCTGATGTCGCAGGCGATCAGCACCGGCGTCGCGCCGCTCAACCCTGCCGCGATCAACTGACGGCTGATCTCCCCCGCGGCACCACGGCCCATATAGAAGGCAGTGGTTGCGGTGGGATCGGCGAGCGTGGCCCAGTCTAGCGCCAGCTTCTCGCCGTTGCGCAGATGGGCGGTGACGAACTGGAGCCGTCGCGCCAGGCCACGCAGCGAAAGCGAGATGCCGGCCGAAGCCGCTGCCGCGCTGGCGGCAGTGATGCCGGGACAGATACGCGTGCGGATGCCGGCCGCAGACAGCGCGCCGATCTCTTCGGTCGAGCGGCCGAAGATCGAGGGATCGCCGCCCTTCAGCCGTACGATGCGTTCGCCGTTCAGCGCGGCCTCGACGAGCAGCACGTTGATGGCGCTCTGGTCCTTCGAATGCCGGCCCGATCGCTTGCCCACGGGCACGAGGCGCACCTGTTCGGGGATCAGCGCCAGCACGCCCGGCCCGACCAATGCATCGTAGAAGACGATGCTCGCAGTCCGCAGCAGTCGCTCGGCCTTGCGGGTGAGCAGATCGGGATCACCCGGTCCGGCACCGACCAGCCAGACGTCGCCGGGAAGAAACTCATCCATTGGCGGCACTCCTGTTTTCTTCGAGGATCCGGCGGATCGACGGTCGGCACGAGCCGCAATTGGTGCCTGCCGAAAGCGCGGCGCCCACAGCTTCGACGGTGGCGAGCCGCTGGCTGGCGATTGCTGCAACGATGGTCTTGAGACCGACATCGAAGCACAGGCAGATAGTCGGTCCGCGATCTTCGCGTGCCCCCGGCGGCGCGCCAGCGAGCAGCGCGGTGCTGGCGGCCTGGCCGAGTTGCTCGACCAGCCAGCCGCGGGTGGGGAGCATGCCGCGTTCGGTGCGGAACAAAGCGGCGGCTAGCCGGCCTTCGCGCATCACGGCGATCCGGTGCGAGCCGCGTGCGCGGTCGAAGCTTTCGATCCGTTGGCCGCGCGGGAGCTTCGCTTCGATCTCCCGCGCATCGCCGTCACCCGCCAGTTCGAATAGCGTGCCGCCGGGCACGGTGACGCGGGTGGCCCACAGGCAATCGGGGCGCTCTATCGCTTCGGTTGTGATCAGGAAGCCCCGCCAGGCGGGTGCGACTGCTTCGATCTTCGCGGGGGTCGACTTGAACCCTGGCTGGCCCGAATGGGGATCGACGAGCGGGCGGGGGAGCAGCCCGGTGCGGCCGCCGGTCGACTGGCGGTCGGTCCAGTGGATCGGCGTGAAGATCTCGCCGCGGCGCTGGCCGGCGCTGGACTCGACGCGGAACAGGCTCTCCCCCTGCGGCGTCGAGACGCGGGCGAGGCCGCCATCGGCCAGGCCATAGGCGACCGCGTCTTCGGGATGGACCTCGACCAGGGGCTCCTCGCGGTGGCGCGAGAGCTTGGGGCTGAGGCCGGTGCGCGTCATCGTGTGCCACTGGTCGCGGTAGCGCCCGGTGTTGAGCGTCAGGGGCCAGTTGGCGAGCGGCGCGGGCAGCGGCATCTGCGTTACCGGCACCAGCCGCGCGCGGCCATCGGGGGTGGGGAAGCGGCCATCGGCAAAGGCGTCGCCGCCCCAGCGGAAGGGGGGCATCGCGTCATAATCGGCATTGCCGATCGCGACCTTGTCGCCCAGGTCGAACAGGCGCGCGCCATCGTTCTGATAGGTGGAGAGGCGGGCATGCTCGCGGAAAATGTCGGCGGGGCGGGCATAAGCGAAGGCGCCGGGCCAGCCCATGCGGCGGCCGACTTCCTTGACGATCCACCAGTCCGGCCGTGCCTCGCCGGGCGCTTCGAACAGGGCGCGCTGGCGGCTGACGCGGCGCTCCGAATTGGTGACCGTGCCGTCCTTCTCGCCCCAGCCGGTGGCGGGCAGGCGGACATGCGCGAAGGGCGTGCAATCGGTCTCGGCGATCACGTCGGAGATCGCGACGAACGGGCAGCGCGCCAGCGCCTCGCGCACCGCACCGGCATCGGGCATTGAGACGGCGGGGTTGGTCGCCATGATCCATAGCGCCTTGATCCGCCCCTCGCCCATCGCGCGGAACAGGTCGACTGCCTTGAGGCCGGGCTTGGGCGCGATCGTGGGCGAGGCCCAGAATCGCTGGACGCGCGCGCGGCTCTCCGGCGCGAAGTCCATGTGCGAGGCAAGGCTGGAAGCAAGACCACCGACTTCGCGCCCGCCCATCGCATTGGGCTGGCCGGTGATCGAGAAGGGCGCCGCGCCCGGCTTGCCGATCCGGCCGGTGGCGAGGTGGAGGTTGAGGATCGCATTGACCTGGTCGGTGCCGCGGATCGATTGGTTGATGCCCTGGCTGAACAGCGTGATCGTGCGCGGATGTGCGGCGAACAGCTCGTAGAAGCGCCTGAGGTCGGCGGCCGGCACTTCGCATGTCCGTGCCACCGACCACAGGTCGCTCCCCTCTCCAACCTGGTCCCAGAAATTCTCGGGCATGCTGACGCTGCGGGCGAGATAGTCCAGGTCGATCAGCCCGGCTTCGCGGCAATGGGTCAGCAGCCCGTTCATCAGCGCGACGTCGCTGCCCGGCCGGATCGCGAGATGCAGATCGGCGCCTTCGCACGTCTCGGTGCGGCGCGGATCGATCACCACCAGCTTCGCCCCGGCATCGCAGCGTGCGCGGATGCGCTGATAGACGATCGGGTGACACCAGGCGGTGTTCGACCCGACCAGGATGATCAGGTCCGCGGCGTCGAGATCGTCATAGCTCGCCGGCACGACATCCTCGCCGAATGCGCGGAGCTGGCCGGCGACGGCGCTCGACATGCAGAGCCGCGAATTGGTGTCGATATTCCCCGAGCCGATGAAGCCCTTCATCAACTTGTTGGCGACGTAATAGTCCTCGGTGAGCAGCTGGCCCGAGACGTAGAAGGCGACGCTGTCCGGCCCGTGCTCGGCGATCGCCTGCTTGAAGCGCTTCGCGACCAAGTCGAGCGCCTTGTCCCAGCTCGCCCGGCGCTTGCCGATCATCGGATGGAGCAGGCGGCCTTCCAGGCCCACCGTCTCGCCGAGATGCGTGCCCTTGGAGCAGAGCCGGCCGCGATTGGCAGGATGCTCGGCGTCGCCCTTGATCTCGACCGCGCGCACGCCGGTGCGCGTCGCGACGATCCCGCAGCCAACGCCGCAATAGGCGCAGGTGGTGCGGACGGAAGCCCTCTCCCCTCCGGGGAGAGGGTTGGGAGAGGGGAAGTGCGGCGCATTCACGGCTTTTGCCCCTCTCCCCGACCCTCTCCCCGGAGGGGAGAGGGAGAAAGAAGCGTCTCTCTCACGCCGCCGCCTTCAGCGTGCTCGCTCGGCAGATCAGCACGCGGCCGCCGCTGATCTTGGCCGGGATCACCGGGGTGCAGCCCTTGTCCTCGCCCTTCGCCTGGCCGGTCGCCAGCGCGATGTTCCAATTGTGCAGCGGGCAGGCGACGCTGTGGCCATGGACCAGCCCCGCGCTGAGCGGGCCGCCCTTGTGCGGGCAGCGATTGACCAGCGCGAACACCTTGTCGTCGCCTGTGCGGAACACGGCGATCTCCTCGCCGCCCTCGACCGGGACGGTGCGGCTGCCGCGCACCGGGATCTCCTGCAGCCAGCCGATGTCGAGCCACTCGCCGATCATGCGAGTTCCTCCGTGCGGATGGGGGTGAAGGCGGCCATGTGCGCGTGCTGCTCGCGGGCGTCGCCGGCGACGCGCTCGGCCCAGGGATCGTCCTGGCTGAAGGTCTGGGAATACCAGAAGCGCGCCGCGAGAGTGTCTCGGGCGACTTCGTCCTCGACGATGCGGTCCTTCAGATACTGCAAACCCACGCGCTCGATCCACGGCGCGGTGCGCTCGAGATAGCGGGCTTCCTCGCGGTAGAGCTGCACGAAGGCGGCGGCATAGTGCATCGCTTCGTCTTCGGTCGCGACCTTCACGAGCAGGTCGGTCGCGCGGACATGGATGCCGCCATTGCCGCCGACATGGAGCTCGTAGCCCGAATCCACGCAGACCACGCCGAAGTCCTTGATCGTCGCCTCGGCGCAGTTCCGCGGGCAGCCCGAGACGGCCATCTTGAACTTGTGCGGCATCCACGAGCCCCAGAAGCCGCGTTCCAGCTTCACGCCGAGACCGGTGGAGTCCTGGGTGCCGAAGCGGCACCATTCGGAGCCCACGCACGTCTTCACCGTACGCAGCGCCTTTCCGTACGCGTGGCCCGAGACCATCCCCGCGGCATTGAGATCGGCCCAGACGGCGGGCAGGTCCTCCTTCCGGATCCCGAAAATGTCGAGCCGCTGGCCGCCGGTGACCTTCACCATCGGCGCGTCGTACTTCTCGACGACATCGGCGATCGCGCGCAGCTCCCTGGGGCTGGTGATGCCGCCCCACATGCGCGGGACGACCGAATAGGTGCCGTCCTTCTGGATGTTGGCGTGCATGCGCTCGTTGACGAAGCGGCTCTGCTGGTCATCCTGATAGTCGCCGGGCAGCGCGCAGAGCAGGTAATAGTTTAGCGCCGGCCGGCAGCTCGAACAGCCATCGGGCGTGGACCAGTGCAGCTTCTGCATCACCTCGGGGATCGAGCGCATGCCCTGCACGACGATCTCGCGGCGGACATCGTCATGGCCGAAGCTGGTGCACTTGCACATCGTCTTGGGACCCGACTGGACCGCATCGCCGAGCGTGACCGCGAGCAGCGTCTCGACCAGCCCGGTGCACGAGCCGCAGCTCGCCGAGGCCTTGCAGCCGGTGCGGACGGCATCGAGGCTGGCCGCGCCCTTTGCGATGCAGGCGACGACCTCGCCCTTGGACACGCCGTTGCAGCCGCAGATCTCGGCATCGTCCGAGAGCGCCGCAACGGCCGCCTTAGGGTCCGCTTGCCCCCCTCCCTGGGCGAAGGCCTGGCCGAAGATCAGCAGGTCGCGGAGATCGGAGATGTCCTCCTGCTTCTTCAAGAGGTCGAAATACCAGCTGCCATCGGCGGTATCGCCGTAGAGGACCGCACCGACGATGCGGTCGTCCTTCACCACCACGCGCTTGTAGATGCCGCGGCTGGCATCGCGCAGCACGATGTCCTCGGCGCCGTCGCCACCGGAGAAGTCACCCGCCGAGAACAGGTCGATGCCCGAGACCTTGAGCTTGGTCGAAGTGACCGAGCCGCGATAGCCGGTGGGCGCCTCGACCAGCCCGTCGGCGAGCGCCCGGCACATCTCCCAGAGCGGTGCGACCAGGCCGTAGACATTGCCGTCATGCTCGACGCATTCGCCGACCGCGAGCACATCGGGATCGCTGGTGATCATATGATCGTCGACGTGGATGCCGCGGCCGACCGCCAGCCCGGCCTCGCGCGCGAGCGCGGTCGAGGGGCGGATGCCCACCGCCATCACCACCAGGCTCGCCGGGATCACGCGTCCGTCCTTGAGCTTCACGCCCTCGACATGATCGGTGCCCAGGATCTCGGCGGTGTCGGCGCCGGTCAGGATCGTCTGGCCGCGCGATTCGAGCTCGGACTTGAGCAGCCAGCCCGCCGCCTCGTCGAGCTGGCGCTCCATCAGCGTTGGCATCAGATGCAGCACGGTGACCTTCATGCCGCGCAGGGTGAGGCCATGCGCCGCCTCGAGGCCGAGCAGGCCGCCGCCGATCACCACGGCATCGCCACCCTTGTCGGCCGCCTCCAGCATCGCATCGACATCCTTCATGTCGCGGAAGCTGATCACGCCGGGCAGGTCCTTGCCCGGCACCGGGATGATGAAGGGATCCGAGCCGGTGGCGATCAGCAGCTTGTCATAGCGCACGGTGCGCCCGCTGGCGGCCGTGACGGTCTGCGCCGCGCGGTCGATCCCGGTGACGCTGTCGCCGGGGACCAGCTCGATGCCGTTGCCGTCATACCAGTCGCGCGGGTTGATCACGATCTCGTCGAAGGTCTTCTCACCGGCGAGCACGGGCGAGAGCATGATCCGGTTGTAGTTTACGTGCGGCTCGGCGCCGAAGATCGTCACCCGGTAGCGGTTCGGATCGCGCGCGAGCAGTTCCTCTACGGCGCGGCAGCCGGCCATGCCGTTGCCGATAACCACCAGATGCGGTCGGTTGATGTGGTGCGTCATGGCTGAAGCCTTGTCGAGGGAAAGGGGAGGGCGCGCATCAGATCCGCACGCCCTGGGCGGCGGCGCCCCAGCGCGTGCGCCAGCTGGCCTTGACCAAGCTGAGCGCGGTGAGCGCCACCAGGGCGAGCAGCGCGAAGATCAGGAAGCCAGGGCCGAAGCTGCCGGTCACCTGCCGTGCCAGGCCGAGCGAGGAGGCGAGGTAGAAGCCGCCTACGCCGCCCGCCATGCCGACCAGGCCGGTCAGGATGCCGATCTCCTTGCCGAAGCGCTGCGGCACCAGCTGGAACACCGCGCCATTGCCGGTGCCGAGCGCGAGCATCGCGATGACGAACAGGGTGAGCGCGATGCCCAAGCTGGCGGGCGAGGTGCTGACGCCGAGCAGGGCGAGCGCCGCGACCACGTACACCGCGGTGAGCGCCGCGACGCCGCCTACCCGGTCGGCCAGCGCGCCGCCGAGCGGGCGGACCAGCGATCCGGCGAACACGCAGGCCGCGGTGCAATAGCCGGCGGTGATCGTGCTCAGCGCGAACTGGTCGGTGAAATAGATGGTCAGCGACGAGGCGAGGCCCGAGAAGCCGCCGAAGGTGACGCCGTAGAAAAGCATGAGCCACCAGGCGTCCGCAGTCTTGAGCGGCTCGAGATAGGCGGCAAGCGGCTTGGGTGCGGGCTGGTTCGGCGCGTCCTTGGCCAGCACTATGTAGACGACCAGCACGATCGCCAGCGGGATGCAGGCGAGGCCGAGCACGGCGTTCCAGCCGAATGTCTTGGCCAGCATCGGCGCGAAGAGCGCGGCGAGCACGGTGCCGGAATTGCCCATGCCGGCGATGCCCATCGCCTTGCCCTGATGCTCGGGCGGATACCAGCGGCTGGCAAGCGGCAGCGCGACTGCGAAACTGGCGCCGGCAAACCCGAGCACCCCGCCCAGGGCTAGCGTGCCGGCGAAGCTGTGCACGCCCATCCGCCAGGCAACGAACAGGCCAGCGATCACGATGACCTGGCCGATCACGCCGGTGCGCTTCGGGCCGATCCGGTCGGCAAGCAGACCGACGAGCAGCCGCAGCACTGCGCCGGCGAGGGTGGGCGTCGCCACCATCAGGCCCTTCTGCGCCGGGCTCAGCCCGATATCCCGGGCAATCTCCGGGGCGAGCGGCCCGAGCAGCACCCAGACCATGAAGGCCAGGTCGAAATAGAGAAAGGCGGCGATCAGAGTCGGCGTGTGGCCGCTGCTCCAGAAGGCCGATTTGGGGGGTGGGGTCGGGAAGGGTTCGACCTCGGCGCCCCCGCCCATCGCATCATAGCCTTCGCGCAACAACTCGGCGATTTTCATCTCGCGGGCTCCCCCGTGCCGCAGGCACGAAAAAAGCCGCTGTCGATCTCCCGCGAGGCGGGGATCGGACAGCGGCTTTGCTGAATTCCGGTGAAGCTCCGAGCCCACGCTGGCCCGGATCTTCGATAAGGCCACCCGTTCATTCGGGCGACGATCAAAGCTGACCTATCAGCGCTTTCTTCGCAAGTGCAAAAATTTCAATTTTGCTTCAGGGTACGCAAATACCCCGGAATATCCTGCGGATCGAAAGGCTTGCCGTCAAAGAACTGATCGGGCGAGAGCGTCAGGCTCCCCTGATGTGATGCGGCTGCGAGCGGAATGGCGAGCGCGCCTTCGACTTTCGAACTCGCCCCAGGCAGTGCGACTCCGCTCCCGGCCAGCGCGCGGCGATACAGGTCGGACCGGAACACGCCCGCCGAGGCTGCCTGCGCTTCGGGGCTTGGCTCGACCATGTCCCAGCGGAGGAACTGCGAGTAGATCCACAGTGCCTGACTGCGCCATGGGAAGTTCGCCGCGCCGCCGTGAAAGACCAGGAACTCGGGCACTGCGACGGGCTCACCCTCTTGTACCAGCGATATGCGCCCGGCGAGCGCCTGACGGAGCAGGTCGGCGGGTTGGCCGACATAATCGGGGCGGGCGAGCAGCGCGGCGAGGTCCGCGTGGTTGGCGGGATCATCGCACCACGCGGCAGCACGGTCGAGCGCGCGCAGCAGTTGATCGAGCGTATCCGGATTGCTCTCCGCCCAATCGGTCCGGGTGGCGAGGACCTTTTCCACGCCGCGCCGCCAGATATTCACGCCCACCGCGGCGATCTCGCCGATCCCTTCCGCTACCGCGACGCTGCTCCACGGCTCGCCGGCGATGAAGCCGTCGATCTCGCCCAGCCGCAGCGCCTGGGTCATCAGCGAGGGCGGCAGCACGCGCAGGCTCACGTCGCGGTCCGGGTTCACCCCGGCATAGCCCAGCCAGTAACGCAGCATCAGCGCGTGGCTCGAATAGCGATGGACGATGCCGAGCACCGGCTTGCGGCGATGCAGCCCGATCGCGGCGGCGAAATCATGCGCGGTCGCTTCCGGATCGGCGATGCGCCGGCGCAGATCGGGGTCGAGCGCTGCGGCAAGCTCGCGCGATAGCGTCAGCGCGTTGCCATTGTCGTTGAGCTTGAACGGCGCGGCAATCGCACAGGGCGCCTGGCTCAGCCCCAGCGTGACCGCGACGGCGAGCGGCGCGAGCATGTGCGCCGCCTGAACCTGGCCATAGACCAGCCGGTCGCGCACCGTCGCCCAGCTGGTGTCGCGGATCAGCGACAGCGCGATCCCTTCGGCCTCGGCGAAGCCCCGCTCGCGCGCGGCAATAAGCGGCGCCGCGTCGGTAAGCGGTAGAAAGGCGATCGAAAGCGGCGTCATCGCCCGTCTCCCAGCAGGTCAGCGGCAGTAATCAGGGCGTCGGCGACTTCGGCGATGCGCCGGCCCTGCCGCATCGCGGTGGTGCGCAGCAGTGCATAGGCCTCGGGCTCGCTGAGGCCGCGGCTCTGCATCAGGATCGCCTTGGCGCGGTCCACCGTCTTTCGCTCGGCAAGCTCGGTGCGCGCGGCGTCCAGTTCGCCCTGGAGCTTGGAGAACGCGTTGAACCGCCGGATCGCCAGTTCGAGGACGGGCTTCACCCGGTCCTTGCGCAACCCATCGACGACATAGGCGGAGACGCCGGCATCGATCGCGGCGCCGATCATGCTCTCGTCCGACTGATCGACGAACATCGCGATCGGCCGTGCCAGTGCCCGGCTCACCGCCAGCATTTCCTCGAGCGAATCGCGATTGGCGTTACCGAGGTTCATCAGCACCACATCGGGTGCCATTCGTTCCAGCCGTGCGACAAAGGCGCCATGCGGCGGCACGACGTCGATTTCCTCGAAGCCGGCCTCGCGCAATCCCTCCTCCAGGATCGTGGCGCGCAACCCGCTGTCGTCGATAATGGCAATGCGCAACGCCGGTCCCCAAGCCTATGCGCGCGAGGCTACCGGCGACACCGCGTACGTCAACGCCGCGCGGGAACATGGCTGCCATCGAAGCCGCGCACCTCACGCGCGACGATTGCCTGGGCAAGGCCGGGACGGTCCGCGCTTTCAGCGAGAGTTGGGCGATCCACGCAATCCCCACGTCGATGTTCTCATCATGTTCCAAATTCGCTATACCGGGTGGATGGAACGAGTCGCAACGTCATCGGCGCTAACCGCCGCTATCCTCGCCGCCCCTGGCTGGGCAAAGATCGGCCTGGCGTCCCGCAATGGGCGCATGCGCGAGCGCGCAGCGCAGGAATTGGCCGAGACGGTTCTAGATCGTCTGCAAAGCGATTTCGCGCAGGAAGCGCACCCGGATCAAATTCCGTTGGCGCTGTGATGCCGTCGGGATCCGCCGCTCAATCCGTCGGCAGGCCCAATTCGCGAAGAACCCCCGCATAATGCGCCAGCGCCTCCGGCGTCGGGCCGGGATACTCCCCCGGGGTCGGCTGGTCGCCGATATATCCCATATCGGCCTTGCCTTCTTCGAGGCTGTAATAGCCCAGCACGAAAAGATAGCGCAGGCCGTCCATGAACGCGACCGGCTTCGCCAACCGCGCATCGGGGGTCTCGACGGTGAGCGCGTCGAGCAGCGCAGCGCGATGAGACGCCGTGATCGCGGTAAATTCCGCCTGGTGCAGCGCCCGGCTCTGCGCATCGAGCCAGATCAGCCCGCCGAGCAGCAGTTCGCGGTCCCGCCGCTGCACCGGATAGGGTGCGCTGATCCACTCGTCGACAAACCCGCCGACACCCAATGCGCCCGCACCCGGCGACTTGCCATCGGCGGGCAGGATCATGTCGCCGAGCATATCGACCGTTGCACGCTGTGCCGTGCTCAACGTCAGCGGCCAGGTCACTTTGGGCTCCATGAGGTTCGGATCGCGCCCATAGCCTTGCGCTGGCGGGGGCGGGGGCAGCGTGGGGGGCCATGCCACCACCTCGAACGGCGCAGGGGTACCCGGGCCTGCGGCCAGTGCAGGTGACGTCCAGCGGGCGAGCGGCAGTGCCGCCGCGGCCATCACCCACTGCAATGTCTGGCGGCGTGAGGGTGTCATGCGAGAGCTCCGGATTTCAGGCGGGCAGCGAGCCGCTCGGACGCGCGTAGCGCCAAGGCCAGGATCGTGAGGGTAGGGTTCTTGTGAGCGCCCGAGGCGAAGATCGCGCCATCCATCAGGAACAGGTTCTTGACGTCCCAGGCCTGACCATAGCTGTCGACCACCGAAGACCGCGGATCGGCGCCCATCCGCGCGGTGCCGAGCTCATGGATGATCTCGCCACCAGCAGTGATGAGCTTTTCGGGCGGCAGCTCGGGACTGAGGATCGTGGCGTTCATCCGCTTGAACACGGCATGCGCGATGCGCTGCCCATGCGCGACCTGGTTGAGTTCGTGCTGCGACCAGCGGAACGAGAAGCGCAGCACGGGAATGCCGAAGCGATCCTTTACGCCTTGGTCGATCTCGCAGAAGGTGTCCTTGTTGGGGATCATCTCGCCGCGCAATGTCATGCCGATCGTCGCCCCGGAGGCGGCGCGGACGGCTTTCTTCAGCCCCGCGCCCCAGACCCGCGGCAGCGTCGCGGCCGGCGGGATGCCGAAGCGGCCGCCGATCTCGAAGTGATAGCCGCGCGCGAAATCCAGTTCGCCGCGCTTCTGTTCCCCGTACAACCAAAACGGAATGTAGACGTGCTGCCCGCCGATCCCGTCCTCGTTGTAGCGCGGACGATCGGCGAGTGCGGGGACGAACGCCCGGAACGACGCGCCGGTCGAATCGGTGAGATTGCGCCCGAGCTCGCCCGAAGCGTTGGCGAGCCCGGCGGGGCTCTCGCCGGAATTGAGCAGCAGTCGCGTCGTCTCGAGGGTCCCCGCCGCCAGGACGACCGCCCGGGCCTCGACCTTGTGCCGCGCGCCGGTCTTTCGATCGACATATTCGACCCCGGCGGCGCGATCCTTGCCGGCCATCACCACCTTCGAGACCATTGCGTCGGTGACCACCGTCAGCCTGCCGGTGGCCTTCGCGATCGGCAGGAACGACGTGGTTGTCTGGAAAAACGCGCCGATCGTGCACCCGCGGGTGCAGGGCGTCGCATTGAAGCAGGCGCTGCGCGGCGCGACGTCGTGGGGCATGTCGCGCGTGAGTACCGCGGTATGCGCGGCCCGCACCGGGATTCCCATGCTTTCGCACGTCGCCTTGAGCAGCATCTCGGGGACACGGGGCTTGGGCGGCGGCATCAGACAGTTCGCCGGCGAATCCGGATGGTTCTCCAGCTCGAGACGGCCGCCATTCACGCCGATCATTCGCTCCACGCGGTCGTAGAAGGGCGCGACGTCGTCATAGCCGATCGGCCAATCCACGCCCAGCCCGTCGCGCGAGAACGGCTTGAAATCGTACGGACCCCAACGCGGCGCATGGCGGCCCCAGTGGTTGGTCCGCCCGCCGAGCATGCGGGGGCGGTACCAGCGGAAGTCGCTGCCCTCGCGCATGGTGTAGGGCTCGCCGTCCACTTCCCATCCACCGCCCACGGTCGCGTCGAAATAGCCGAACGGCTTGTCGGGGGTTGCCGCGCCGCGCAGGGGCGCAGCGCTCTCGGGCGCCATCATGTTGACTTCGGACTGGGGATCATAGTCGCGTCCCGCCTCCAGTATCAGGCAGCGCAGGCCCGCCTGAGTGAGGCTGAAGGCGGCCATGCCGCCGGCGGCACCCGAGCCGACGATGATGACATCGACGGTCGTCGTCGCCGGATCGAACGTATCGAGCGTCACTGCGCTGCCTCGCCGAGCCTGCGGATCTTGATGTTGCGGAAAGCGACCGGATTGCCGTGATCCTGCAACGCCAGCACGCCGCTCGGGAAGGTGCCGAACAGGGGCATCGAGGCGAATTTCGATGCCGCCACGCGCTTGCGCCAGCTATCGTCGCCGAAAGAGACGTCGGCCGTCAGCGTGCCGTTCAGCCACTGGCGAATGCGGCCCTTGTCGACGCGCAAGCGCGCGTGATTCCAGCTCCCGGCGGGACGTGCCGCGCCCGATGGCGGCACCGTCATGTCGTAGAGTGCGCCGGCGCGGTGCGAGGGGATCTTGCCGTCGCTATGGCCATCATTGTCGAGAACCTGCATCTCGATCCCGGTTTCGTAGATATTCCTGGTCCCAGGGGCATTGCGTGCGAGATAGAACACACCGCTATTGCCGCCGCGCTCGACCTTCCAATCGAGGGTCAGTTCGAAGGCGCCGTAGCTGTCGACGGTAACCAGGTCGCCGCCATCCATCTTCCCACTCGTCGTGGTGAGCACGAGCGTGCCATCGCGCACCGACCAATCGGGGGATGCCGCGCTGCCGTCGAAGGAGTGCCAGCCACGCAAGTCGCGGCCGTTGAAGAGCAACCGCCAACCCTGGGCGCGTTCGCTGGCGGTGAGTGTGTTGTGGGCGGGTTGCTTCTGGCCGGCGATAGCCGGCGTAACGGTCAATGCCAGGAGACACAGGCCACCGATCAATTCTCTACGCATCAACTCTCTCTCCATCCGTCGCCTGGTCTTGCGGAGGCGATCTTTCGAAACGGCTGCCCGGCACGACGTTGCGACAACGACCGCGATGAGCCGGTTGTCGCAACTCGGAAGAGCAGGTTTGGAAACTAGCCGCAAGCGTGGATAAAGAAAATTGATTTCATATATCGGCCATCCGCATGCCCTTGGCGGTGCCTTGCCCGCTACCGGCTGCTTAGCCCTGGTAGCAGGCGGGCAAGATTTTCCCGGCCCTCGTTCGCGAGTGCCTCTCGTCCCGCCCCGGACTATCGAGTTCGATATCGACCGAAGCGGGTGGCACTCGGCGGCTGCCCGCGGCGCGGGCACCGCGACTCTCCGGGCGCTCCCGCGTGCCGGCACTTCTCCGTGTCAGGCGCGATGCCGAAGCAAGTCGTCCGGGGTCTCCAGGCTGATGGGCGGCAGCGCCTCGAATGCCGGCTTGGCGAAATAGAAGCCCTGAATATAGCGTACACCGATCGTGCTCAGCGCTTCCAGTTCGGCTCGCGTCTCGATACCCTCGGCAATCACCGTGACGCCGAGCGCGTCGCACATCTTCACGACGCCATCGACGATCATCCGGCGCGGCAAGCTCGCGTCCAGCCCGCGGATCAGTTCCATGTCGAGCTTGATGATGTCGGGTTGGAACCTGGCGAGCAGGTTGAGACCGGCATGGCCGGCGCCGAAATCGTCGAGCGCCGTGCCGAAGCCCATCTTCTGATAGGTAGCGATAATGTTCGATACGTGGTCGGGGTCTCGCATCTCCTCATTCTCGGTGAACTCGAAGATCAGGCGCTCGGTTGGAAAGCCGGTAGCCTTTGCGGTCTTGAGCGTCAGCTGAATGCATGCGGCAGGTGAGTAGACGGCGTTCGGCAGGAAGTTGATCGACAGCCGCGCACCGGACTGGACCACCCCGGCCCGCGCGGCAGTTTCGATTGCCTTGACGCGGCATTGCTGGTCGAAGGCGTAGCGATTCTCCTGGGTCACGCGGGCCAGGACGCTGGCGGCGCTCTCCCCGGACGGACCACGGACGAGCGCTTCGTAGGCAAAGGCGCGACCCTCCACGATGTCGACGATGGGTTGGAAGGCCATCGAAAAGGAGAAATCCAAACCGTTGCCGTCACGGCATCCGGCGCATGGCTGGGCAGGCGAGCGGGAAGGGGTAAGCGGAACCATGCCGCAATAAGTAGCTGAAACGGATTAAGATTTCTTGTTTGCGGTTCGAGGATTTTTGAATTGCAATTGGGATTGTCGGCTTCCGACGTCCTCGGCTCTGTCGGGGGCTGCACTGGCGGGGTTCTAGTCCGTAGATTCGTGAAGCGACCGGTCAGCTATCGCCCAGTAGCGGACGGTCCAAAGGCGCCGCGACTTTCTCATCCCCCTCCCTGAAAGGGAGGGGTTAGGGGTGGGTTGGCGAGCGAAGCGAGCCATCCTACGCTGGCCCGATGCGCCATCGCATCGATCCGGAGCTGACCGCCCGAGCGCGCGAATTGCGAAACAATCCGACGCCCGCCGAAGCGGCGATCTGGCGGCTGCTTTCCAGGCATCGCCCGGCCTTCACGCGAGAACGCGTGATCGCTCCCTTCATCATCGATCTGACGTGCCGTCAGGCGAAACTGGGCATCGAATTCGACGGTAGCCAGCATCTTCAGGCGATCGAACCCGACGAGCGTCGCTCGGCATACCTCAGCAGGCGAGGTTGGCATATCATCCGCCTGTGGAACTCGGACGCGCTCTGTAACCCGGAAGGTGCCGCCCAGCACATTCTGCTGGAAGCCGCCGAGTGCCTCGGCGGCACCCACCCCCAACCCCTCCCTTCCAGGGAGGGGAGGGAAAGACGGCTACGTTCCCGCTAGAACGGCAGCTAACCACCAATCTCCGACCTTCCACCCAAGCGCCGAAAGCGGTCGTATATGGATTGAGCGCCTTCGTGGGGGCTGAACGCTGGAATAAGCCTTTTGCGTCAGTTCGCGCGAATGATCGCGGACGCCTCGGTAACGCGGTACGCGACCTGAAGCATGAAACTCCGCGCGGAGCGACAGCCGACTGCATCCGATCGGGACCTGAGGCATTAGAACAGATGGATGTTCTGGATTCTCATAGCCTCGCTCGCCGGCGCGTGCGTCACGCCGTTGATCGCACGGGTCATGGGGCGCGGGGCGGGGCTGGTCGTCGCGTTGCTGCCGCTCGGGCTGCTGGCCGCCTTCGTTTCGATGGCGCCCGTCGTCGAGCGGGGCTGGGTTCGGGGCCAGGGCATAGCCTGGGCGCCGAAGCTCTGGCTCGATTTCACGTTACGCCTCGATGGCTTCTCCTTCCTGTTCTGCCTGCTGGTGACCGGAATCGGTTCGCTCGTGATCATTTATGCCGGCGGCTACCTCACCGAGCGTCCAAAGGCCGAACGCAGCCGGTTCTTCACGCTTATCCTGCTGTTCCTCACCGCCATGCTCGGGACCGTACTGGCGGAAAACCTGCTGGTGCTCGTGCTGTTCTGGGAGGCGACGAGCATCCTTTCCTTCCTGCTCGTCGGGTTCGACAGCCGCAGTGCCCGCTCGCGCCGCGCGGCGCTGATGGCGCTGCAGGTCACGGCATTCGGCGGCCTCGCGCTGCTTGCCGCGGTCCTGATGATCGGGCACGAACTCGGCACCTATTCGATGGCGAAGGCGGTCGAGCAGGCCGACACGCTGGCGGCAAGCCCGTGGGGCAGCCCGATCGTGGCGTGTATCCTGATCGCCGCGTTCACCAAATCGGCGCAGTTCCCCTTCCACTTCTGGCTGCCCAACGCAATGCAGGCGCCGACGCCGGCTTCCGCCTATCTCCATTCTGCCACGATGGTGAAGCTGGGGGTCTATCTGCTTGCCCGCTTCGAGCCGGTGTTCGCCGCGACGAGCTGGGGCCGCACCGTCGTGGTCACCGTCGCATGCCTGACGATGTTGTTGGCAGCTTTCCAGGCATTGCGCGCGGAAAACTTCAAGTCGGCGCTGGCCTATTCCACGATCGCCTCGCTCGGCATCCTGGTGCTGCTGGTCGGGTTGGACGGACCAGCGGCCACGGTCGCCATGGTCGGATTTCTCATGGCGCATGCGCTGTACAAGGCGGCACTGTTCTTCTGCGCGGGCTCGGTGCTGCATGCGACCGGACTGTACAGCCTGCGATCGATGGGTGGTCTGGCGAGATTCCTGCCGCTTACGGCGCTCGCCTGCGTCGGGGCGAGCCTGTCGATGGCCGGCATTCCGCCCTTTATCGGCTTCATCTCCAAGGAATTCCTGTTCGAAGCCCAGCTGGAGAGCAGCTGGGAGCTGGTGCCGCTGGCAATCGCCGTCATCGTCAACGCCGCGATGGTCGGCGTGGCGGGGGTAGTGACGCTGCGCCCCTTCTTCCTCGGGCGGGGCAAGGTGCAGGAGGTCAGGCACGGCGAGAGCTTTTCGCTGGTGGCGCCGCCGCTGCTGCTGGCGGTAACCGGGCTCGTCATCAGCCTGGAACCCGGCTGGATCACGCGGGTGGCGCTCCGCCCGGCGGTCGCCGCGGTATATGGCCGCGCGGTCGAGGTCGACATCGCCGTGTGGCATGGCGTGACGCCGATGCTGATGCTCAGCGTCGTGGTGGTGGGCATCGGCGCGCTGATCGTCCGCTTCTGGCGGCCGATCCACATTCGGCTGCGCAGCCGGCAATGGCCGGAAACCTTCGCAGTCGAGCGGCTCTGGGAACGCAGCCTGCGCAGGCTGATCTATGGATCGCGCGCGATCACTGCCTGGGTGCAGCATGGCGACCTGCGCCGCTATCTGCTGGTCGTGACGCTCGGCGTGATCGCGCTGATCCTCTGGTCGGTCCTTGCCGCCGGGGCGTTCCCGCGGCTTCCCGCGATCGGCGACATTCGGCCGGCGGCGGCGATCGTGGCGCTGATCGGGCTCGCTGGCGCGATAGCCGCAGCACGCGCGACTTCGCTGCTGGCCGCGATGATCGCCACCGGCCTGACGGGCTTCTGCGTGGCGATTACCTTCCTGATGAACGGCGCGCCCGATCTCGCGCTCACCCAGTTCTCGGTCGAGGCGTTGATCGTCGTGCTGCTGACCGCGCTCCTGCTTGCGGTGCCGCTGGCGTCTCCGGCGACGCGTTCTCCGGCCATGCGCCGTAGCGACGCCATCGTTGCCGCCTGCCTCGGCCTCCTGCTGTTCGCCGGCATGCTCGACATGATCGCGAACGAGCATGCTTCGATCGCCAGCGCCTTTTACGGGCGGATGAGCTATGTTGCCGCGCACGGACACAATGTCGTCAACGTGATCCTGGTCGACTTCCGCGGTTTCGACACGCTGGGCGAGACAATGGTGATCGCCATGGCGGCGGTGCTTGCCCGCGCCCTGATGCCCCGCCGCAGCGGCACGGGTGCGACGGGAGGGGCGCAACCGGTGCATTTCTCGCTCCAGATTGCGGGCCGGCCGCTCGGCTGGCTGCTCCTGTTCGCCTCGCTCGTCATTCTGTGGCGCGGTCACGACCAGCCCGGGGGGGGCTTTATCGGCGGGCTGGTCGCCGCGCTGTCGTTTGCGCTTCTCTCGCTCGCTTATGGCGTCGATCGATCGGAACGCGCGCTGCGTGCAAGGCCGCTGACCCTTGTCGCGGGCGGCATGCTCCTCACGTTGGCCAGCGGCTTGCCCGGCATGCTGGCCGGCGGGTCGTTCCTCGAGCAGCTATGGTGGCAGCCGGGCGGCTGGCTGCCCAAGCTCGGCACCACGCTGATATTCGACATCGGCGTATATCTGGTCGTTCTCGGCGCCATTCTCACCTTCCTCTTCGGCCTGCAGCGGGAGGCGGCACGATGATGATCCTTTATGCCCTGGCAGGTGCCGGCATCATGGCCAGCGCGCTGTTCATGGTCCTGTCGCGCAATCTCGTTCGGATGCTGCTCGGCCTGTCGCTGCTCGCCACCGGCACCAATCTGCTGCTGTTCCTGGCGGGCCGCGTCCGCAGCGAGCAGCCGCCGATCATCGCGGAAGGCGCGAAGACCTTGGGCGAGGCGGCCGATCCGCTCTCCCAGGCGCTCATCCTGACCGCCATCGTCATCGGCTTCGCGCTCACCGTGGTGCTTGCGATCCTGGTGCTGCGGACCTGGCGGACGGCATCCACCGTCGATGCGCGCAACGTCGACGCCGCCGAAACGCTGGGGCCGCCGAAGTCGCGGGATCCGATCGATGTTTGATGCCGGGCTCGTCGTCGCGCCGGTGCTGCTGCCGTTCCTCGGCGCGGCGATCGCGCTGAGCCTGCGTGCGCGGCCAGCCGCGGCGACGGCATGCGGACTCGCAACGGTTTCTCTTCTGGCGGTGCTTTCGACGCTGCTGTTCCTGCAGGCGCAGGCCCGCCCGGGGGCCATCCGCAACGTGTTCGGCGGATGGCCTCAGGGCATCGGCATCAGCTTTTCGGCATCGATGCCCGGCGTCGCCTTCGTGCTGGTCACGGCGCTGGTGACGCTTGCGGTGTCGATCTACGCGCTGGCCGACATCGGCCCGCGCCGTCGCCGCGCGGGCTATGACGCGATGATGCTGGCGATGGTCGGCGCGGTGAACGGCGCCTTCCTGACCGACGACCTGTTCAATCTCTATGTGTGGTTCGAACTCGCCTTGATCGCCGCGCTGGGACTGTTGACGCTGGACCGCCGCGCGCCGCAGATCGATGCCGCCATCCGCTACGCCGCCTTCGCGATGCTCGCCGCGACGCTGATCCTGGTCGGCGTCGGTATGGTCTATGGAATCACCGGCACGCTGCACATCGGCAGCGCTGCGAAGGTCCTGGCAAACCAGCCGCCCGGCTTTGCCACGGCGCTTGCGGCCGCGCTTCTGCTGGGGGGATTCGCGCTCAAGTCCGGGCTGGCGCCCTTCCATCTCTGGCTGCCGACATCCTATCATACCGCGCCCATATCGGCGCTCGCGGCGTTTGCCGGGCTGCTCACCAAGATGGGCTTCTTCGCGCTGTTGCTGATCTTCGCCGGGATGTTCGGGGTGGGCCGCGGGGCGCCGGGGGCGGCGCAGCTGGTGCCGCTGTTCGGCGCGATCGCGGCGATGACCATGTTGCTGTGCGTTGCGGGCGCTCTTGCACAGACCGACATGCGCCGGCTGCTCGCCTATCATGTCATCGCCCAGGTCGGATACATGATGGCCGGGCTTGCACTCGCCACCCGCGAAGGCGTGGCGGCGTCGGTGTTCTACATGTTCCACTCCATCATCGTGCAAGCGAACCTTTTCCTCGGCGCCGGCCTGATCCGCCACGCCACCGGCAGCTGGGACCTCACCCGCACCGGGAGCATGGTGCGACGCGAGCCGCAGTTCGCGATCCTGTTCGCCGTGCCGGTGCTGTCGCTTGCCGGGATCCCACCCTTTTCGGGGTTCTGGGCGAAGCTGATTGTTATTCGTGAGAGCCTGGCAGGCGGCAGCGCCTGGCTGGGCGGGGTTGCGCTCCTGGCGGGGTTCATGACGATATTGTCGATGGCGAGCTTCTGGTCGGACGCTTGCTGGAAGAGCGCCCCCGGGGCCGTGCGCCGCATACCGCGATCGGGACTCGTGGCGATGGGGTTGCTGTCTAGCGCGACCGTCGCGATCGGGCTCGCCCCACAATGGCTGTGGGGCATTGCCCTGCAATCGGCCCAGAGCCTGGAGGCCGGGTTGTGAACCTATACCGCCGCCTGCGCGCCGTAATCGTGCTCATCGGCGTGTTCCTGTGGGATTTGGTTGCCGCCTCCGTCAGCGTCGCGCGAATCGTCTTGTCCCCCCGGATCCGCACCTGCCCCGCGATCGTGATCGTCCCGGTCGGGTTGAAACGGCCCTGGGCCGTCGCGCTCTTCGCCTATTTCACGTCGCTGACGCCCGGCTCGACCTGCCTGCATGTCTCCGAGGACCGCACACGCCTGTACATCCACGTCCTCGACGCGCCGGACGCGCAGCGTGCGGCCACCCGTTTCAAGCGACTGTACGAACGCTGGATCGCGGAGCTGGAGGCATGAACTTGATGGCGATGTTGACCCCGGCCCTCTCGCTCGCGCTCGTCGCCGCTTTGTGCCTCGCCGGCTGGCGAATGATCCGTGGCCCGAGCTTTGTCGACCGGTTCATTGCCATCGACATGCTGACAGCCATCGCCGTGGGTTTCGCCGCGCTCACCACCGTGGCGACCGGCAGAGGAGTCTTTCTCGACATTGCCTTGGGTCTAGCCCTGATAAACTTCGTCGCGACCGCGGCCTTTTCGGTATTCCTCGAAAGAAAGCGGAGAGATCGATGATCGTGATCGCCATGCTGCTGCTAACGCTGGGCGCGGGCTTCCTGCTGATCGCCGCGATCGGCGTGATCCGGCTGCCCGATCCGTTGCAGCGGATGCACAGCGCCACCAAGGCCGGCACGCTGGGGACCGCGCTGATGCTGGGCGGCGTGATGCTGTCCGGCGTCGTCGAGATCGGCTGGACCGGGCTGCTTGCGATGGTATTCCTGCTGCTCACGCTGCCCGTCGGCGCGCAATTGCTAGGGCGCGCCGCCTACGTTTCCGGTGCGCCGCTGGAAGGGCTGGAAAGCGATCCGCTGGAGGGCGAACTGGAACGCGCGAAGCCGCCGATCGAAGCCTAGCTCGGCATGGATCTAAGTCCGGTCGGCTGGGCCCGCGCGACGGGTCGGCCGTGGGTAACCTGCGCGCGGATCGCAGTGAAAATCGCGCGCACCTCTTCGGATATCTCCGGGCCTCCGATAAAGTCGTCGATGAGCGCTATCAAATCGGCGATGGCTCGACTGCTCGCCGCGTCGGCGGCCGCATCGTCGTCGCCAAACCATTGATCGACCGTCAGTCGAAGCCGATCGAGCAACACCAGCATCGACCCGGCTTCCTGATCGTCATCCACGCCACTTCGCGCCTGATCGCTGAGCGCCTCCAGGCGATCAGCACGTCGTTTCAGGCGAGCGCGCAAGGTCGCATCGCTCGCGATCTCGGCGCTTGAACGATGTACAACCGCAGCATCTTTCAATGCGTCCGACAGCGCGGTAAGCGCGCCACGGTCTTCCAAAGTCAGCAACTCGCGCCTCCGTCGCATCGCCTTCGACCAACTGCGGAAGCTTTCTTCCGTTCCGCGAGAAGATCCGAGGCATTTTCGTACACAAGCTGCTGAAGCGTGCCCACACTCCTGGAAGCGGTTGCTACAATGCGCGGTACGCGACGAGCCGATCGCCAATCGGGTTCTGAACCGGCCCTCGTGCGGATTGCCGGCCGGTCTGTTCCTCCGTGATTTCTTGCTGCAGGCCAGTATATCCTGCCAGGCAACTGTCGGCCAAAAGAGTGTGCGACGCGATACCTAGTAGCACGAAACCGCGGACCAAGGCTTTTGTCCGCTACTGATATCAACCTGCAGCGATCAAATCCCGAATGCGCGTTGCGAGCGCATCGATCGCGAACGGCTTGGTCAGAATATGCATCCCAGGTTCGAGTCGACCGTTTCCGATGACCGCGTTTTCGGCATAGCCGGTTATGAAGAGCACTTTCAGCTCAGGCCTCTCGACGCGAGCCGCATCGGCCAGTTGTCGGCCATTCATTCCGCGCGGCAAGCCCACGTCGGTAACCAACAATTCTATCCCGGGCTGCTTTTTGAGCAAGGCTAGGCCGCCCGCGCCGTCGTCAGCTTCGAGCGCATTGTAACCCAGTTCCGTGAGGACATCGACGATTAGGGTTCGGATCGCGGGCTCGTCGTCAACGACGAGCACCGTCTCGCCAGTGGACCCGAGCAAAGGAGACTCCAGTCTCTCGCCGTCTTGATCCCGACTGTCGGCATCCAACACCCGCGGGAAATAGAGGCACATCGTCGTACCTTGGCCGAGCTCCGAATAGATCCGCACTTGGCCGCCGGATTGCCGGACGAAGCCGTAGATCATCGAAAGCCCAAGGCCTGTACCCTCGCCCATGGGCTTGGTCGTGTAGAAGGGATCGAATGCGCGCTCGATTGTCTCCGGCGACATGCCGGTGCCGGTGTCCGTCACGCACAGCGACACATATTGCCCCGGCGGCAAGTCGCTCTCGCGGGCGGACCGCTAGTCGAGCCATTTGTTCGCGGTCTCGATGGTGATCCGACCGCCGTCGGGCATGGCATCGCGCGCGTTGATACAGAGATTGAGTACGGCACTTTCGAGCTGGTTGGGATCGATCAACGTCGTCCAGAGGCCGCCCGCGCCCACAACCTCGATCTCGACCTGGGGCCCGACAGACCGCCTCAGCAATTCTTCGAGGCTGGCGATAAGGCGATTGATGTCGGTCGGCTTGGGATCGAGCGTCTGGCGACGCGAAAATGCCAGCAACCGATGGGTGAGAGCCGCCGCGCGCCTGGTCGCGCCGGATGCCATCTCCAGATAGCGATCGATATCGGCAGACCGGCACTGTTTGAGCCGCATCTGGATCATCTCGAGGCTACCCGAAATTCCGGCGAGCAGATTGTTGAAATCGTGCGCGAGCCCGCCGGTGAGTTGCCCGACTGCTTCCATCTTTTGCGCCTGCCGCAACTGTTCCTGCGTGTCTTCGAGCTGAAGCTGGGCTTCCTTCTCCGCAGTTATGTGCCGGCCGCTTGCGTAAATGCGATCGCCCGCGTGCGATGCGACCCAGGATACCCAGCGATAGGATCCATCTTGGTGCAGCACGCGGTTCTCGTATTGCCGCAACAGGCCGATGCGGGCGGTCTGAAGCGCCGCATCGCTGGCCGGCCGGTCCTCTGGGTGGCTGAAAGTGAGGTGGTCTTTCCCGATGATCTCGTCCTGGCGCCAACCCAGCACGGCGCTCCACGCAGGATTGACCGCCACGAATGTGCCGTCGAGCGCAACGATCGCGAGAAGATCCTGCGAGTTCTTCCAGGTACTGTCGAGCTCGCGCGTGCGTTCCTCGACCTGACGCTCGAGTGATTCTGCCAGGTCCGCGAGCGCGCGCTCGGCCTTGTGTCGCTCGATCGCAGCCTGAGTGCGGTCGGCCACATCGCGGACAAAGCTGGCTTCCTCCGCGCTCCACTCGCGCGGCTCGGCATGATTCAGATATAGCAATGCGACCAATTCGTTCTGGTCGATCACCGGCACGTTGAGAATCGCACGGGCGTGCAGCGCTTCCATTGCCGACGCCGAAGCGGCGGTTCGCGGATCGAGCCGCGCGTCAGCGATCGCGACCAATTCGCCACGCTTCAGATCATCGATGAAGCTGCCATAGTCGCGCAGGTGAATATCGGGGGGGAAGGTCGGGGGCACCGGGAACGCTCCAGTACCGCGTGATAGCAATGTTTTCGCGAGCAGAATCGACGAAGCCGAAACCGGCGCGGCTGATTCGAAGTGTCGAGCCGAGTATTTCCGCCGCGAGCAACGACATCTCCACAGGATCGCTCATCTGGCGGAGGCCATCCCCCAGCGCCAGCAGCGCAGCCTGACGAGCCTGGGCGGCACGGCGCATGGTGATGTCCTGCGATACGCCAACCATCCGCTCTGGCATGGTGGGCGTGCCGGCCTCGACGCGACCATTGACCCTGACCCAATGTTCGGACCGGTCGGGCCAGATGCAGCGATACTCGATGTCGTAGTCTTCGCCGGTGTCCAGCGACTGCCGGACCGCGGCCTGCATCCGGTCGAGATCATCGGGGTGAACTGCGTCGAGGAGGTCGGGATAGTCGAACGGTTCGGCCGGACCTCGACCGTAATGTGCCTTGCAATCGTCTGAGGCACGCAAGGTGCGCGTCGGGACGTCCAGCAGCCAAGCGCCGAGTCCGCCCGCGGCAAGCGCGACGCGCAAGCGCTCCTGTCCTTCGCGAATATCGTCCAGTCGCGTGCGCGCGTCATACTGACGCTTCCGCGCGCGCCTGGCGGCACGCGCCAGACTGACGAGAGTGGTGGGATGGAAAGGCCGCTCGAGGAACGTCACGTTGCCCAGCGTCTCAAGTAGGCGAACCGCCCCAGGATTGCGCTCGAGACCGCCACCGCGCTCGGTGAGGACGATGAAGGGGAGGTCGGACCATTCCGCCTGGTCGCCGATAAAGGCTGCGAGCGCACGGAGATCGGCAAAAGTGCGAAATGGCAGTCCTTCGTGGATAAAATTCGAAATTCGTTGTGGGAGGAGGCGGACGACATCGCCGGACGATTGTTGAGTTTGCGGCTGGTCGGGATGTTGCCGCCGCGAATTCGGGACGATGGGAAGTGATCATGAGGGATAGGTGAACTTGCCGATCCATCTCCGTCGCAAGCACATGCTGCTTTTGCATTTGGAAACGCCGCAGGAGCGGGCGGCACACGCCAGATTATCAACTGCCGTCGGATGCTACTACAGGTCTGAAACTGCCCATGTCAGAACATCCGAAGGTGCTCGAGGCAGCCACACTATTAGAGGCTCTTCAAAAAAGGGTACGCATCCCATCCCGGATGTGCGCACCAGCAATCGCGAGCCTGTCCAGCCTAACTCGACTCTCGGGTGAGCGACCGGATAAACAGCGCGTACAAGATAAGGGCGAAGCCGCTTTTTCAAACTGGCTGGCGAGTATCTTGGCAGCGTTGGATGGGGATATAGAAGGAGTGGTGCCCCGGCAATTTGTTTCGCTTCGCGACGGCCAAGCGGCACAGCAGGGCGAGCCTCCAATCTCGCGATTGCCTCATTGCGCTCTTTCTTATTCACCGCATACACGATCCAGAGCGGCACCGTTTCTCGAATTCTCTCTTGGTACCCAGTAGGCGTTAGCCAGCGGCTGCTAGTCGACGCGGTGCATGTGGCCTGGGTAGGTGTGAGAGCAATCGAGAACGCGAAGGCTAATAGCATCATAATCTCCAGTCCATCGGCATATCTCTCGTCCGGAATGGTGACGCATAGTGTAGGCAGCGCCGTCTTTTCGTTCACACATTACATGGCTAGAAAGCCGGGCGCGTCGGCCAGAGCAGAGCTTGCCGTTGGCAGACCGATCCGCGCAGTGAGGGCGAGTTCGAGGACGGCGAAGCGCCCAACACCACCCCGGTTGGCAGCGGCGCGAAGTAAGTTCCGCCTTAACGGTAGGAAGCGCCACCCGATCGGGTGGCGCTTTTCGTTTGCGCGCGCGACATCATTTGAGCGGGACGTAGCGGCACGTGAAGCGAGGCGATGCGGTCCGTTCCGCGGGGGACAGATGGATATGCAGTCCATCGCCGACCTTACTGTCGAGCGCAAAGGCCAGTTCGGCCTCATAGATATCGTCGCGGTGCGCGTCCTTCCAGTCGACGATCGTCGCGAGCGCGCGTGTCTTAGCGTCCTTCGCCGACAACGCCACCACGAACATGTTCTTGTGCTGCTCGGCAAAATCTCTGCCGTCATAGCCGCCAAGATTGACGAACCACAGCTTCTCGGCACCGTTCGAGGGCTCACGCCGCAGGGCAACATCATAGCCGTCGGCATGCGAGATCTCCGCCCAGCAGTCGATATGCAGCGTGCCCGGCGTTCCCCACCATTCCGCACGCAGCCGGTCGTAGGTGTCCTTGATCGTTTCGGCGACCAAGAAGCGGACATCGTGAACTTCGATGTGTGCGGCGGGGTGCTCGCCGCCGATATAGATCGCAAAGAGCTTCATGCCGCCGACTCCCGATACCTATCGGTCGCGTATTGGCCTGCCCCCGTCTGGCGAACAGCGCGTGCTAACTCGCCACCGACGATGCAGCCCATTTCATGTGAGCTGGTGATGCCCTGGATGAAAGGATGACGTTCGAGAATAAAGGGGATGCTGAGGCAGAACAGGCGATCCCGCGCCGGGTGATCGCTTACCGGATGGAACTGGTCGTCGACCACGATCCCCTTGATGCTAGCGGCATCGTCCTCGGCGGCATCGCGAACCACGTCCTGCTCCAGCAGGCTCGGAAAAGGAAATGCGTCGGCGGCGAGCGGGCGCTGGCCGGTGGCATCGATGAAGGCCGGGAAGTGGCGGCGTTCGCCCTGGATCGTGACGACCGCGCCTGGCTCCCTGCCGTGGGTGTCGATGCGGGGATCGTCGCCGAGCGCTAGCACCTTGAGATGTCCTGCCCGGTGCAGCGCCAGCAGACGCTCGATCGAGAGATGAGGGACTGTCGCATACTCGTCGACGAAGACGGGTTTGAGATAGCGGTTGAAGCGATGAAGCGCTTCTTCCTCCAGATGCGGCACGATCAGACCGACCACCTCGTGCATGCGCAGGATCGCGTAGCGCCACGGCACGGTATACTCCCGTTCGAAATTGGCGCGGGCTTCGGCGAGGTTCGTCTCGGTCCATTGGAAGGGATCGGCGGCGACGCGGTCGGCGAAATAGCGCTCGGCAATGTCCTCGACCGACAACTCGGCGAGGCCGACATGCGCGGCATAGCCCGGGTCGGCTGCAGTGAGTTCGGCGCGAAACAGGTCGTAGCACTGGTCAAGCAGATGCGCGCAGTCCTTGGCGATCAGCCGCTCAACCGCCTCCGGCGTACAGATCGACAACGGCTCGAACGGAATCGGATAATAGAAATCGGCTTCTGGCAGCAGGCCCTTCCGCGACATCATGGTGATACCCAGCGCCTCGGCGCCGGGATGGATGCGATAGTGAATCGCCTCGCCTTCGGTTTCGATCATCGTGCCATGCGCGACCGCAAGCGCCACCGCGGCGTCGATCGCGGTTAGCGAGCTGCCGCGAATGCCGATCTCGATCGGCGGGATGCGCTGGAGCGCGGTCGCCGGCCAAGGGCTCAAGAAATAGCCGGGCCGGACCTCGGGCTCTTCGGGCCATTGATGGCCGGTCGCGAGCACGACGCGGTCGTAGACCCGTTTGCACGCCTTGCTATCACGCGGCTCAACCGCCAGACGCAGGCCGGCCTCCTCGGCGCGAATGTCGGTCACCCGGCAGCTGGTCGCGACCTCGACGGTGATACCGCGCGCGCGCGCCTGGTCGATCAGCCCGTTGAACTGGTCGAGGAAATATTCGCCTAGGGCCAGCCGCGGGTAGAAGGCGTGCTCATCGATCAGGTCGGGATCGATACCGAGTCGCACCAGACGCGCGCGCGGCTGGCGCTCCAGCCATGCTATAAGCGTCTCGCAGATGGGCGGGATCTCGATGCTGGCGATATTGGACAGCATCGCCGGATCGTTCCAGCCCGGTCGGTAGGGCGTGCCAAGGCCTGCGCGCGCCTGCTCCTCATAAATCGTCACCGACGCAGCGCCGCTGACTTCCCGGAGAAAGGCACAGAAGGTGTAGATGGTGGTCGGGCCGGCTCCGACAAAGGCGATAGACAGAGGCATTGTCGCGTAAATTCCCGGCATCTGCTTTTGTGTTCCGTGATTTGCCAGAAGTGCAGCAATCAGGCTTTTCACGATAGGGAATTTTGGAGACCAGATCGCGCAAGTCGCAAGCTGTCAGGCGGCGGCGACCTTGACGCTCTGCCCGTTCATCACCGCGGTGCCGAACACTGTCAGAAACGAGACATCGGCGGCGTCACGACCGACGCCAATCTTAGCCATCGCGCCTTCCTCAGCCATGCCAGTGGCATCGACCAGATGCCATTCGCCTCCCAGGAATATCTCGGCGACGGCGTGGAAGTCCTGCGGCTCGACTCCTAGCGCATAGACGCTGGCGATACGCGCGGGCACGCCCGCCGCTCGCGCCAGGGTAATCATCACATGGGCATAGTCTCGGCATACGCCCTCGCGCCGGATAAAGTGTCGGCTGCAGTCGTGTCCGAGGTGCTGACGCCGGGTACATAGCGCAAATGGTTGTGCACCCAGTCGCGGATCGCGATGATCCTGGCGCCGCCCTCGATGCTGCCGAACTCCCCGTCCACGAAGCTCTGGAACTGGTCCGAGGGGCAATAGCGTGAGCCCATCAAATATTGGACGGTTTCGCCGGGAAGCTGGTGCGGTGGGAGGATCGGCAGGTCGAGGCAGTCGGCGAGAATCCGCTGAATTGAGACGGTCGCCTTATAGGCCGCGGTGAAGCGGCCCTCGGCACGCACCCAGATGCGCTCGCCCACGCTGTCCTGCGCACAGACGCGAGCGAAATGCGCATTGTCGCAAAGGGTCAGGTTGGCGCTTTCAATCACCTGCTCAGGAATCGCAGCAGCCTCGATCTGGAGCAGGATGTCGGTTGGTCGCTCAAGCTGATAGTCGAGCATGGCCTCGATGCTGATCTTCATCGGAGTTCCGGAAGAGAGGGACCAGACGCCGCTCCCTCGTTAAAGATGGAGTCCGCAAAGGATTGGCCGTCGGGAGGTGCGGGTGCTTTAGCGCACGCGGCCGCGCCGGACGAGGTTGACGATCGCTAGCAGGACGACAGCGCCGATGAGCGAGACGAGGAAGGTCGTCACCGTTAGCGGCGCGTCATTGATGTCGCCGCGCGCGAGAAGCAGCCCACCTAGGAAGGACCCGACAATGCCAACCACGATATTGAGAAAGATGCCCTGCTGGCCGTCGGTGCGCATGATGATGCTCGCGAGCCAGCCGATGACGCCGCCCACAATGAGCCACATGATGATACCCATAAGAACCTCCCTGTAGGTTGCACACCGCGACCGGCGCTTTGAGCAGCGATAACCGGTGGCCTCTGGCAACGTTCCAGTGCGACTTCCGACTTGCTATCGTGCTCGGAACAGCCTCAGGTCCCCGGCACCCTTGTTCAGACCCTCAGGATCGGCGCCGGTGGGGAAGGGCGGGGAATATAGGTTGCGCAGGCTAGGCCGCCATCCCGCCTCGGCGCAATCCGGAGTACCGGCGTGGGCGCTTCGTCACGCTTCCGAACTCCAACGGAAGATTTGTCCGTCGGATCGAGCGCAGCATATTGTCGCGCGGTACCATGCAAACGACTAAGATATGGATGGAAGCAAGGTTCATTCACAGTGCGGCCGCCGCCCGCTGAGCCGATATGCCGGCTACACAGCAAGTGAGTACTCGGAAAGCTGGCCTTCGAGTGCATCGGCAGAGACAGGTCGGCTCACGAAATAGCCCTGCGCGATGTCGCAGTCGATCGACTAGGGGAACTCCAAGCACGCAGCATCCTCGACGCCTTCTGCCACCACTTTCAGGCCGACTTCGTGCGCCAGATTGACGGTAGACCGGACCAGCACGCCATCGCTGCGGTTTTGCCGATGGCGACGCAAACATAGTCCATTCGGGTTCGCCGCTTTAGGCCGACCGACCTTTCGGCTTCCTTGGTAGGCGCGTGCTAGGGCGAAGATTGCGCGCTACCTTCTCAGACCTCGGACACGGCGAGCAGCGGAGGACGCGAGAGAACCGGCAGCGAATCGCAAAACTGACCGATCGCGGCATCGAGGCTCGGCATCGCCAGCCCGCGGCTGGTTGCCAACGCAGTATAGGCCGGCCGCTCGGCTCTCCAACCCAGTTCGTGCGGAGAGGACTGGTCGATGAGTGCCTGCTGCAAGCCACAACCATTGGCGATCCGCCGGGCGAAATCATGCCAGGACAATGCGGTGTCGCCGGCGACGTGCCAGAGGCCGGACGCGCCATCGATCAGCAGATCGAGCGCGGTATCGCAGAGATGCGGGACATAGGTCGGCGAAACGATATGCGTTGCGGATGCAGCGAAGCGTTGTCCCGAAAGCAAGCGCGCGACAAGTTGCATCGCGAAATTGTGCGGGTCGTCAGGTGAGAAGAATGCTGCGGTGCGGATGACGAGATGCACGCCCTCAAGCGCCGCGATCGCCGCGTCGGCGCGCGCCTTGCTCGCTCCGTAGACCGAAAGCGGCGCGGCCGGGTCGGCCTCGAGATAGGGCGATCGCTTCGCGCCGTCGAAGACGAGGTCGCTCGAGAAACTCAAGGTCGGGATGCCGCGTTCCGCGCATTGCCGTACCAGCGCAACCGCACCGTCGGTATTGACCCCGACGCATGCGTCGGAGGCCTCCTCTGCTTCATCCACCCGTACCCAGCCCGCGGCGTTGATCACCGCCCATGGTCGATGGGCATCGAGCGCGGCTGAAATGCTCGCCAAGTCGGTCACATCGAGCGCGTGGCGATCGAGCAGCACATGGCCGATGTCGCGATGGACGCAGGCTTTGGCGAGCGCACGGCCGAGCGTGCCCGACGCACCGCAGATAAGCAGCGGCGGCACCGTTGCCTGCGGACACTTGACCGCGCCAGTCTCGGTCATCGGTGCCGCCCGCGGCACGGGAGGGTACAGCAATCGGATCGGTCGCCGCCACCAGCCTGCTCCGCGCATCACCGGATGCTGGACCTCCGGATGGTCGAGCGCGCCCAGCAGGTCCGCGACGGCGGTCGGTCTCGGCGCGCCGCTTCTGGTATCGAATGCCCCTGCTTCGTACCGCCCTGTACCGGTCAGCAGCGTGTTCCAGCCCTGACTTCCCAGCAAAGCCCAGTTCGTCACGGCACGGATATTAACACCGGTTTGGCGCAGCTCTCCGGCGATTTGCCATGCCTCGCCCATCCAGCGCATTTGCTCGTCGCGCGTGCTGCCATTGTGCACCTCGGTGACTGCGAGCGGAATCCGATAGCGCAGCCATGCTTCGCGCAGCGCCCCGCGCAACCCCGCGGGTGCCGGGCTCAGCACCCGGATCGCCTCGACATCGGCATAGCGCTGCTCGTCGTTGCCGCCGATCACCTGTGCAGGATAGCGCCGCAAGCGGTGGTCGAGAAAGCGATCGCTCGTGAGGTAGTGGTTCACGCCGATGATGTCGGGGACACACGGATCGTCGGCAATCGCTGCCAAGCGGCGTGCGAGACCTAGGTTCGCGAGACGGTTCCACATGTCGTGTTCGGGAACGACGCGTCCGCACAGCAGGTCCCACGTCATCCAGCGTCGCACATTGTCGAACCCCGCCTGGTGGCGAAGCGGCGCAGTCGACCAGCTGCGGCCGAGGTCTTCGGTCTGGATCAGCCGCGCGGAGGAATTGACGATGCGGATCTCGCGCATCGAAAGGCGGATCCCGTCGATCTGGTTGAGCAAGGCAAGCCAGAAGCTGCGCTCGTCGCGGGCATGCGGATACCAATAGCCATAGAGTGCGGAGAAGCGCGCCGTGGTGAGCGGCTCGTTGATCGGCGTCCAGTCCTCGATCCATTCGTACCGCGCCGCGGCGGCACCGGCGAAGGCCGACAGCCCCTGTGCGAAGTCTTCGTCGAGCAGATTGGTGTACCGTGGCCCGCTGCCATGATGGACGAGCCCGGCGACCGGCCGGATCTGCAGTGATCGCAGCCGCTGGAGCCTGGCATCGGTCCATCTCCAGTCGCGGGCAAACGGATCGGCGGGCGCAATACGTTCCCACAAGACGGGGTAGCGCAACGCTGTGACGCCCAGCGCTGCGAAGCGGTCTAAATCGTCATTCCGCGTATCGTGACCGCTGATCAGCGACTGGTCGCTGAAGCATTCGCCGACCCGATTGACCGTGCATTCATGCCCACCCCACAGCTCGATCGCCGCAGCCATCAGCTTTTCCACCAGCATATCCGTAAATAATAGCCTTATTATATTTGTATTTCCGAAAATTATATCAGTGATATTATTTATTATCGCGCGCAAGTTAATCTGGATCAATTGATGATACAGATCAATTTTGTAAATCAATATCATTCGGAATTCTTCGGGAACGAACACTTTGCTCCATTGTTCAAACCTCACGAGATTTCTTTTTTGATCTCGCCTCCAATTTAGGGAAAATGCATGGTCCGGTTGAGCGCCTTCGGTCACGTACCGGGGAACGACGATACGCGCGGCGGGACCACGCGCGCCAGCCCCGTGCTTTGCTTCAGCCATCTGCGCTGGGCATTCGTCTTCCAGCGTCCGCAGCACCTGATGAGCCGCTTCGCCCGCGAACGTGACGTGCTGTACTGGGAAGAGCCGCACTATCTGGACGAACACGAGACGCCGTGGCTCGAGACCGCGCGTTGCGCCGTCACCGGAGTCACCGTTGCGACGCCGCAGCTGCCGCGCGGCCAGTCGCCGGCGAACCAAACCGCGATGCTCAAGCGCCTGCTCGACACCTGCCTCGGCGACCTCGGGCAGCCGGTGATGCGCTGGTATTACACGCCGATGATGCTCCCCTTCTCCGAGCATGTCGAAGCGCAGTGCGTCGTCTATGACTGCATGGACGAGCTGGCCAATTTCAAGAACGCGCCCGCCGAGCTGATGCAGCTCGAGCTGCGCCTGTTCGAGCAGGCGGATATCGTCTTCACCGGCGGCTACAGCCTCTACGAGGCGAAGCGCGGCCGGCACGCGAACGTCCACGCCTTTCCGTCGAGCGTGGACGTCGCGCACTTCGCCGCTGCGCGTTCGCACGACGAAGATCCAGCCGACCAGGCCGGCCTGCCGCGGCCACGCTTCGGCTTCTACGGCGTGGTCGACGAGCGCATGGATCTCGGTCTGCTGGCGTATCTCGCCGACGCGCGGCCGGACTGGTCGATCATTATCGTCGGCCCGGTCGTCAAGATCGACCCCGCCGATCTGCCGCAGCGACCCAATCTCCAGTATCTCGGCAGCAAGACCTATGACGAGCTGCCTGCCTATCTGGGCGGGTGGGATGTCGCGTTGATGCCGTTCGCAATCAACGACTCGACGCGCTTCATCAGCCCGACCAAGACGCCGGAATATCTCGCCGCGGGGCGCCCGGTGGTGTCGACCCCCATCGCGGACGTCACCCGTCATTACGGCAAGGTCGCTGCCGTCAGGATTGCCGATACCCCGCAAGTATTTGTCGAGGCCTGCGATGCCGCGCTCGCAATGTCGCGCGAGCCAAGCGCATCAAGCGCATGGCGCGAAGAAATCGACGTCCTGCTGGCCCGCATGTCGTGGGACCGGACGTTCCAGCACATGTCGGAGTTGATCGCGCTGGCCATTCGCGCTGCGGATCGGGCCCACCCGATCGTCTCGCCGACCAGCTGGCCGGCCGAACGCGTGAAGCGTTATGACGTGATGGTCGTGGGCGCTGGCTTTGCCGGCGCGGTGATGGCCGAGCGTCTTGCCCGCGATGGCGGCAAGCGCGTGCTGGTGGTCGATCGCAGGCCGCATGTCGCCGGCAACGCGTTCGACCGGCTCGACGATGCGGGGGTGCTGATCCACCAATATGGCCCCCATATCTTCCACACCAATTCGAGCGACATCGTCGACTATCTGTCGCGCTTCACCGAGTGGCGCTCGTACGAGCACCGCGTGCTGGCCGATATCGATGGGCTGCGGGTGCCAATGCCGATCAACCGCACCACGCTCAATCTGCTCTATGGACTCGACCTCGCCAGCGATGCCGAGGCGGAAGCCTTTCTTGCCAGCAAGGCCGAACCGGTCGAGCCGATCGTCACCTCGGCCGATGTCGTGATCTCGAAGGTCGGCCGCGAACTCTACGAGACCTTCTTCCAGGGCTATACGCGCAAGCAATGGGGCATGGATCCCTCCGAGCTCGACAAGTCAGTCACCGCGAGAGTGCCCACGCGAACCTCGACAGACGACCGCTATTTCAACGACAGCTTCCAGGCGATGCCGCGCGACGGCTACACCAAGATGTTCGAGCGCATGCTCGATCACCCCAATATCGACCTGTTGCTCGGAGTCGATTTCGAGGAAGCGCGCGAGGCTTATCCGCACGACCATCTGGTCTTTACCGGTCCGATCGACGAGTATTTCGGCCACCGATACGGCAAGCTTCCCTATCGCTCGCTCGAATTCCGGCACGAAACGCACGATTGCGAGTGGTTCCAGGACGTGGCGGTGGTCAACTTCCCGGCGGAATCGGCGCCGCATACCCGGATCACCGAATACAAGCATCTCACGGGGCAGACAGCGCCGCGTACCAGTCTGACCTATGAGATTCCCAGCGCGACGGGCGATCCCTATTACCCCATCCCGCGGCCCGAGAATCAGGCGCTTTTCAAGCGCTATGAAGCATTGGCGCTCGGCCTGTCCGGCGTGACGTTCGTCGGCCGGCTCGCGACCTATCGCTATTACAATATGGACCAGGTCGTCGGCCAGGCGCTCGCCACCTATCGCCGGATGGCCTCCTCGTCGGCCGAACCTGCCTATCCCGACGCCCGGACTGCGGTCGAGCAGCCGGCACGCAAGGTCAGCGCCGGCTGAACCAATTCCACGCGATTCAACGACGACAGGAGCGCATCATGTTCATGCACAACAAGCGACTACAATATACCGTCCGAGTATCGGAGCCGAACCCGGTTCTCGCCTCGCTCATGCTCGAACAATTCGGCGGTGCCGACGGCGAGCTCGCGGCGGCGATGCGCTACTTCACGCAAGGGTTGGGCGAACTGGACGCGGGCCGCAAGGATCTGCTCCTCGACATCGCAACCGAAGAGCTCAGCCATCTCGAGGTGATCGGATCGATCGTCGCGATGCTGAACAAGGGTGCCAAGGCCCAGCTGGCCGAAGCGGCGATGGAAGAGGCCGAGCTCTATCTCTCGATGACCGCGGGCGGCAACAGCCACACCCAGTCGCTGCTGTTCGGCGGCGGTCCCTCGCTGACGAATTCGTCCGGTGTGCCATGGACCGCTGCCTATATCGACAGCCGCGGCGATCCGACCTGCGACATGCGCTCGAACATCGCGGCCGAAAGCCGCGCGAAGATCGTCTATGAGCGCCTCATCAACATCACCGACGATCCGGGCATCAAGGACGCACTCGGGTTCCTGATGACCCGCGAAATCGCGCACCAGAAGTCCTTCGAGAAGGCCCTCTACGCGATCGAGGACAATTTCCCCTCGGGCAAGCTGCCAGGGATCGAGAAGTTCGCCAACATCTACGTCAACACGTCGCAAGGCGAAGGTGACACGGACGGCCCCTGGAATACGGGTGATCAATGGGTTCGGATCGACGATCTCGATCAGACCATGCCGATCGACGACGGCGACGGCACCGCGAGCGTCACGCTTGCCAAGAACGATGCCGCAGTGGCGGATAAGCTGGCGGCGCGGACCGCGTCGGATCCGGAGAGCGATCCCGAGACCGGCGTCGATCTTGGCGCGGGCCCGGGTGCGGGCCCGATTACGGGCGAGGATCTGGGCGGTGCCGAAGACATCAAGGACGCAGCAAAGATGGCCGACGCGCCGTAGTTTCTGTCCATCCTTTGGCGGTATCGAAATGAGTCAGGGCGTCGCGATATTTTCGCGGCGCCCATTTCTCCTCGCAACAGGAGGAAGCGTTCTGCATGGCGAATGTACATTGCCCAACTGCCAGCCGTCTCGGTCGGGTACATGGAAATCTGATCCGCTAATTCTGATGCTTCTCGACGCTATGCGACAAGATGCGACGACCCGCTTCCGGTAACGCGAAGTTGCTTGCGGTGGAAGGCCGAGCCCATTCCGCTCTCACAAACGTTGAGGTGGTTCAGTCGCTTTTCCGATCCTGGCGGAGCTCCTGCTCAAACGGAGAAGAAAAATGCGCGCACTATGCTGGCACGGCAAAGGCGACGTTCGCGTCGACACCGTCGCAGATCCCGAGATTAAGCACCCGCGAGACGCCATCATCAAGGTGACCGCCTGCGCGATCTGCGGGTCTGACCTCCATCTGTTCGACGGTTTTCAGCCTACCATGGAGGCAGGCGACATCCTCGGTCACGAGAATATGGGCGAGGTCGTGGCGCTGGGCTCCGAGGTCACCAACCTCAGGATCGGCGACCGCGTGGTCGTACCGTTCACCATTAGCTGCGGCGACTGCTGGTTCTGCAGGAAGGGCCTGTTCGCAGCGTGTGATCGGACCAATCCGAATGCCGAAATGGCCGCCAAGGCCATGGGGCACTCGCCCGCCGGCCTATTGGGTTTCAGCCACATGCTCGGCGGTTATTGTGGCGGTCAGGCAGAGTATCTCCGCGTCCCGATGGCCGATATCGGGCCGATCAAGATACCGGACAGCGTCACCGACGATCAGGCGCTGTTCCTGTCCGACATCTTCCCCACCGGATACATGGCAGCCGAGAATGCGCAGATTGAAGCAGGCGACACGGTCGCCATCTGGGGCTGCGGCCCGGTCGGCCAATTCGCTATCCGCTCCGCACTCATGATGGGTGCCGGCCGCGTCATTGCAATTGACGAAATTCCCGAGCGCCTCGCTATGGCCGAGGCCGGTGGGGCTGAGACAATCAATTTCGCCGAGACCGAAGTTTACGACGAACTGCAGGCGCGAACAAAGGGACGTGGGCCTGACAGTTGCATCGATGCCGTCGGCTGCGAGGCCGCCGGTCACGGAGCCGCAGACGCTGTAATCGACAAGGTAAAGGCGAGTGTGATGCTCGCCACCGATCGCGTCCATGTGCTGCGGCAAGCGATCATGAGCTGCCGCAAGGGCGGGACGGTTTCCGTTCCCGGCGTGTACGTCGGTATGGGGGATAAGCTGCCTATCGGCGCGGCGATGAACAAGGGGCTCACCATCAAGCTCGGGCAGACTCATGTGCAGCGCTACACCGCACCGCTCCTGGAAAAGATTATAGCCGGGGAGATTGATCCCAGCTTCGTGATTACCCACCCGGCAAGCCTTGAGGACGCGCCTGAGATGTACGCGAAATTTCGCGACAAAGACGATGGCGTGATCAAGGTGGTGATGCGCCCGCACGGCTGAGCCGCACAATCATTACCGTTGCTCTGCGTCCGACCCTGACCAAGGGTCGGACGTCGCCCTGACCCGTACCGGGCCCTTCAAAGGCCTGTCGACGCATTCGAACGAACTGCGGGCATCGGTATTGCTTGGCGCGCCGTGGACGACCGGCGTAGGTGCGCCAACCTCCCCTAAACTTCCGCTTATCGTGAAAGTCGTCGATGATTGGCGCGGATACCATAACCCCCGCGATCGTTGGAACTGCAGCCGAACCGTCGGTGAAAACACCACCGATCGGAATAGCACGATGACAAGAACAGCTTTGGTCGTGGGTGCAAGCGGCATCGTCGGCAGCGCAACCGTGGCCCTTCTCAAGAGTCGGAGCTGGTCCGTGGCCGGGTTGGCCCGGCGACCGACGATGCAAGATGGGGTTCAGCCGGTGCCAGCCGACCTTCAGGACGCCCCGGGTACCGCCAAGGCGCTCGCTGCCATCGACCCCGATGCCATTTTCATCACCACCTGGCTACGACAGGATACCGAAGCGAAGAACATCCGCGTCAACGCCGCGATGGTCCGCAATCTGCTTGATGGGCTGCCCAAGGCAACCAGGCCGCGCCACGTCGCTCTGGTGACTGGCCTTAAGCATTATCTCGGCCCGTTCGAAGCCTACGGACAGGGCGGGCTGCCCCAAACGCCTTTCCGCGAGGAACAGGGCCGACTGAACATCGAGAACTTCTACTACGCGCAAGAGGATGAGCTGTTTGCCGCCGCCGCCCGCGACGGATTCAGCTGGAGTGTGCATCGCCCTCATACGGTCATCGGCCTGGCGGTCGGCAATGCGATGAACATGGGCACGACACTGGCGGTGTATGCGACGCTGTGCCGCGAGACGCAGCGGCCCTTCACGTTCCCGGGCTCCGCGACGCAGTGGACGGGTCTCACCGACATGACCGATGCCGGCCAACTCGCCTCTCATTTGCTATGGGCGACCGAGACAGAGGCGGCGCATGACGAGGCATTCAACGTCGTCAACGGGGACATCTTCCGCTGGCAGTGGATGTGGCCGCGTCTTGCCGAATGGTTCGGGCTGCGAGCAGCGTCATTTGATGGAACAGTTCGCCCGCTGGAGGAGCAAATGGCTGGCGATGCTGGAGTGTGGCGCGCCATCGCCGACCGCGAGGGGCTGATCGAGCCCGACTTACATCGACTGGCCTCGGCCTGGCATACCGATGCTGACCTCGGTCGACCGATCGAGGTGGTCACAGACATGTCCAAGAGCCGCCGCTTTGGCTTCGCGGGCTATCAGCCGACTGACGATGCCTTCTTTGCTCTGTTTGAGCAGTTGCGGTTCAATCGACTGATTCCATGATCGATGCCCCTGTCGGCTCGTCTTATGCACCGTCCAAAGGGATGATGGTCGCAAGGCTTGTGGCCAACTCGGAGCTTCGGAACGGCTTCGTCAATCGCGGCAACTCCGGCGCAATGCCTTCCATATCCGCGTATCCGGATACCACCAGCACCCGCAGGGAGGGCTTCAACACACGGGCCTCGCGCGCCAAGTCTGCACCATTCATTCCTGGCATGAGATGATCAGTCACAAGAATGTCAGGATCTGCGCCACTCCTGACAATCAGTAACGCTTCCTCAGCAGAACTCGCTTCAATGACCTCGAAGCCAAGATCAATCAACATATCGGCGGTGCTCATGCGAACGAGTTCCTCGTCGTCGACCAGAAGTGCCGTGCCGCGGCCTACGCCTGCCGCCGGCGCGGGAGCGGCCTCGTCATCGTCGCCGACGACCGTCCCGCTGATCGGCAGCCAGAGCTCGATGCTCGTTCCCCGGTCTGGCTGACTTTCAATAGTTAGTCCCCCGCCGAGCTGGGCGGCGAGCCCGTGAACCATGGACAGTCCCAGACCCGTGCCCTTTCCAATCCCCTTGGTGGAGAAGAAGGGCTCGACGGCTCGTGCGAGTGTAGCCTCATCCATGCCGACGCCGCTGTCCGCAACCCGTAGCTTGACGTAATGTCCGAGCTTCACGCCGGAGTTGTGTACGCCACGAATGCTCTCGCGTCTTGCTTCGATCGTGAGCTGGCCACCTTCGGGCATCGCATCGCGAGCGTTCACCGCCAGGTTAAGAAGTGCCATTTCGAGCTGGTTTGGATCGGCCTGCGCCGGCGGCAGATCAACAGCAAGATCGACACGGACGTCAATAGTTGGGCCAAGAGTGGAGCCGATCAAACCCGCCATTCCGTCGATTAGACGTCCGACGTCTACTGCAATTGGCTGTAGCGGCTGGCGCCGGGCGAAGGCGAGCAGTCGCTGGACAAGGACTTTTGCCCGTTCCGCCGACTGTAGAGCGCCGTCGATTAGCCTGCGTTCGCGGTCGTTGCCAATGCCTTTGCGCACCAGCATATCGAGTGAGCCGATGATTGGCGTGAGCAGATTGTTGAAGTCGTGCGCTACTCCACCGGTGAGGCTGCCCATCGCCTCCATTTTCTGGGACTGGCGCAATGCTTCCTCCGCTTGTCGGAGGGCCTTCTCCCGCTCTTTATCTTCGGTGATGTCGCGCCCGACCGCCACGATCACGTTGGCGTCGGCCCGCGTTGACCACGAGATCCAGCGATAGTCGCCGCCCTTGGTTCGGTAGCGGTTCTCAAAGCGCTCGAAGGATCGACCTTCCGCGTGAGACTGCGCACCCTCCTGCGTGTGGCGCAGGTCCTCTGGATGGATCAATTCGAATAAGATTTGCCCGACCAGCTCTTCTTCACGCCAGCCCAGTGTCTCGGTCCAGGCCGGATTCACGGCCAGGATCCGACCATCTAAACCGCAGCGCAGCATGACGTCGCGCGACAGCGTCCACATCTGGTTGCGCTCCGCAGTCCGTTGCTCGACCCGCTGCTCCAGCGTTTCGTTCAAGTCGAGAAGCTGCTCGTCCACGCGGGCGCGTTCGATCGCGGCTTTGACTCGCTCGCCAACTTCTCGGAACAGATCTTCTTCCGCCGCTGTCCACTTTCGAGGCGTGGCGCTCTGGAATGCCAGCAGGCTCACCCATTTCTCATTCTCGAACAACACGACGTCAAGGTACGCGCCGACCTGCCTGGCTCGGAGCCCTGATCGCGCCTGGTCGTTAAACCGTGCATCCGTCGCGACATCATTGACTTTGACGACCGGGCACTCGTGGTAAGCACGCAGCAGTTCCGGTCCGAATGCCTCCAGATCGTGCTCGCCGACGATGGTATCTACGCCTTTGGTGAAGTCGCGCTCAACTCGCATCACGCTGCCGAAATACTCCGCGTAGAAAACGCGGTTGAGATCGAACCGCTCGCAGAGTTTCTCGGCGGCAGCCGATGCGATCTCTGCGGGCGTATAAAGTGACCGGAGGGCATCGGAGAGCTCGAGCAGGAACGCCTGACGCGCCTCGCTTTCGCGCAGGCTTGCTTCGGCGTCCGCGCGCTCCTGCTCTGCCACACGCCGTGCGATGGCGGCGCGGGTGCGCGCCGCAAAGTCACGAACGAACGATACCTCCTCGTCAGTCCAGTCACGCGGCATCGCCGAATGTACGAACATCGTCGCGATCATTTGTCCGTGTTCTACGACGGGCACGTCGAGGTGTGCGCGAATACCGAGCTTGCGGAAAGCGTCGCCATTCTTGGCCGTGCGCGGGTCGCCTTCGACATCGGCGTTGGGCACAGGCGTGCCGCGCCGCAGGTCGTCGATATACGCACCATAGTCGGCGAAACGGTGAACGCCGGCGAGGTCGTCGAAACCCGCCTCGCCCCAAGTCCGATCGACCGTAATCGTGCCCGTTTCGGTGTTCACAGCGCCGTAGCCGACGCGAGTTGCGCCGAGTACCTGACCTAGCAGTTCCGATGCAGCAAACGACAGGTCGGCGGTATCCAGTTCGTCTCGGAGCCGGTCGTCCAGCGATAGCAGCGCCTCCCGGCGAATCCCTGCCCGCACCCTCCCTGTGACGTCTTGGCCCTCGATGAAGATGCTAGTGACGGTTCCAGCGTCGTCGCGAACTGGTTCGAAGATGAAGTCGAGGAAGTGGTCGGCAGGATCGTTCGCGGGTGATGACGCCAGCCAAACCGGCATGGCGTTCGCAACGAAGCGCTCGCCCCCCGCATACACGCTGTCGAGCAGCTCAAAGAAGCGCTGCCCATCGACGATGGGGAATGCCTCAGCGACGGTCCTGCCGGCAAGATCGCGGCGATCGAACAGTCGATCAAACGCCTCGTTCGCGAACTCGAAGCGGTGCTCGGGACCAGCTAGAATGGCGATAAAACCCGGCGCCCGCTCGAAAAGCCTGCGCTGCCGGTCTCGGTCCTCTGCCAGCCGACGCTCGGCAAACACCTGATCGGTAGTCTCGGAGCACACGCAGAATAGTCCGGCCACGGCATCCGTCATGTCCCGCACCGGCGTGTAGGAAAACGCGAAGTGTGCCTCGCGCGGTCGTCCCGGACGCTCGGGGCTTAGCTCGATATCCGCCATGTGAACCGGCGCGCCCTTGAAGACCCGCTCAAACAGAGGAGCGATCTCCATCTCGATGTCGGGCCAAACTGTGAAAAAAGGCCGCGCGAACCCAGCCGGATGACGATCGGCCATGAGCACGGCGTAAGCGTCGTTGTAGAGAAGCGTGCGATCCGGGCCCCAGGCGACGAACATCGGCTGTCCGGCAGCGAGCATCAAGGCCACGAGCGTTTTCAATGGCTGGGGCCAGCCTTGAGGTTCGCCCAGCGTTGAGGCCAACCAATCATGCTCTCGCATGAGTGCGCCCATCTCGCCGCCGCCAACGAGAAAAGCAGATGTTGCCACTTCTTCCGAGATTGCGGACACGGGTTCTCCAGGTGCATCGAGACCATTTTCGATGCAGATCAACGCCTTGCCCTTCGCAAACGTTCAAGAACATCATCGCCCAAGGAGGGGGGCTTGGCTAGAGGAATGTAGGCTGCTTTGGGGGCAAGCGACCCGCGCCGAATAAGGGAACCGGTTCTCGATGGGCCGGGTCCGCGATAGGCTTCGAGACGCCAGGCAGCCCGGGCGGCGCGTTGAGGCGGCGCCCGCGATCTCTCCGCGGTCGATCGTCGCCTGCATGGCCGCTGGGTGACTGCGTGGCGGGGATATCCATTGCCTATGTGCGGGCTGAAGGCAGCGCGCCGCGGGATCTGGCAAATGGGATTTGAGCGGCCGGAAGCGTATCGTCGCAATCGCCGTGCCCTGGATCCCGCGCCGCCCGGTCGGCGGTGCTCCATCAAGGGGAACGTTTCCGCCCAAGGCGAACGAATCTATAATTTTCCCGGATCACGGACGTATTCGGAGGTCCGGATCGACGTTCGCAACGGGGAGCGTTGGTTTTGCTCGGCAGCGGACGCTGCGCGCCACGGATGGCGGCCCGTTCGCCAGCGCTGACCTGGCAGATCCTGCACGCAGGTCAGGGGTCGGCGATGAGGCCGGGTCGGCGCCATGCAAGACGACCTGAAGAGTATTGCGGATATTGTACAGCAGAGCTGTGAATCCGCTATGGACGAGATAAAGTACAGATGACTGTCTTTACCTTACAATATCTCGCCTGCACCCTATCCCAACAACATCCGAACCGGAGGAGATCGGGGCTCGTGGACGGATATGCGCGGTTGTCGGATAGGCAGAAGGAGTGTCTGCGGCTCGTCGGTCAAGGCTACACGTCAAAGCAGATCGGCCGGTTCCTCACCATCAGTGACCGCACCGTCGACAATCACATTTATCTAGCGCTCGAGCTTATCGGTGCCTCCAGCCGTGCCGAAGCGGCCCGCGCGCTGGCGGCCCAGGAGGCTGAGCGGAGTCTACCTAAGCAGCCGCCAGCGCTTGCCCAGACTCCCGAAATCCCGCCATCTGAGCGTATCGCGGTCGACGCCGTACCATATCGGTTCCGTCGTTTCGTGCCGCCGCTGGGAGGAGTCCGCAACACAATCGCCGCCGAGCAGAAAATCTACGCAGTCGTCCGCGTAGCCGTGCTCGGTATCGCTAGCGTCATTGCTTTGAGCCTGACAGCCGCCGTGCTGCTCTGGCTGATCCGCTAACTTCCACCGCCCCCAACCAGAACGACGCGAGAAGCCGCTTCTCGCGAAAGGAGACCTGTATGTATCGCATTCCCCAATCGACGGTCCTTGCCCTCGCGGCCGAAACGCGCTCCGCGATCGGTGCCACCGATCGCGCGATCCACGCCGGCACCCAGCTTCTCACCTCTTTGATCGAAGGCGCTGCCGCAACGAATCTTCCGATTTCCGCTACCCAGCGGCTGTTGACTCGGGCGCATGCCCATTCGGGTAAATTACTCGAAGGCCGCCAGGGTCTCTGCGACTTGATCGCCGCGATGACGGTGGTCAAGCACGCCAGCGATCAGCGCGAGCTGGCTTTTGGCTGTCCCAAGGGCCTGCCGGAGTCTAACGCGCCGGTCATGCCTGATTTCTTCACGGGGGCCGGACTTGCCTCCGCGCCGCCGACCGCGTGAACCATCAAGCCATTTGACCTGAAAGACAGCGCGATGTTCGAGGACTTCGATGGTAGTAGCGCTACTCTTCTGGCTCCTCGCCTTTTTGTGCTGCGGTTTCGCCGCTTGCTATGGCGGGCGCAGTGGGAGGCGCGTGGCGGCGGCCGCCCTGCTGGCAACCGCCACCACCACCCTGGTGCCGGACGGCAATTCCTGGCTCGCTCCCAACCTATGGGTGCTCGCCATCGACACGCTGTTGCTAACCGCCTTGATCGCGATCGCTTTGCGCTCAGACCGGTGGTTTCCCATCTGGAGTGCGGGGCTTCAGCTGGTTGGCGTGACCGTACATCTCGGGAGCATCCTGGCGCCGGGCTACGCGCGGGATGTATACTTCCTGCTGCAGGCATTGTGGGCGGTGCCGGTGCTGATGGCATTGGTGATCGGAGTCGTACTCGACCGACGTGCGAGTATCGACGATGACCCGCAGGCGCGACGTCGCTGAGCAGGCACGGGGAACAGTGCATCGCCGCGCGTGCGACCGCCTGCTCTGGCGCCTCGAGCGTCCGCGACGCGAACTGCGCCAAATTCTTGCGAGAACGGGCGCGCTGATCGTCCCGATGCCGCGACGCGACGTCGAGCATCTGCTCTGCTGGTTCGACGCAGTGGAGGCGGAAGACGAGGACGCGATGCCCGTCAGGGTCGCCATCGAAGATCGCATCGAGACGCTGATCGCCTGCCTGGATGCGCTCGATACCGATCCCGACCTCGAAGACGATCTCGATGATGTGGACGACCTCGAGCCTGATGACAGAGTCGCTTGAGCAGGGTTGACCCCGGCGGTGTTCGGTCAGGCGGTGTCGCAAAGATCGTGAATTGGGTGTCGCCGCCCGTTCGCAGTCCGCTTCGCAAGGCCGCCCGTGACCAGGGCAGGGCCAAGTAGGAGCCTTCGCGGTCCGCATAGATCGTTGGGTCGAAGCGCCATCTTGTCCCACCGCGAGGCCGGCTTGGCATTTCGCAAATTCGACAACTCGATCCGCCTTTCGAGCGCGCCCGCGGCGCGTATCCGACGATCGCGCGAATAAGATTGCGGTAAGGCTGCTTCGCTACTGTTCGGTGGAGATGACCGTGCGACTTTCGATAGCCACTCGCGTGTCCCTGGCCTGCAGCGGGGTGCTAATTCTGTCGCTCTTGTTGCTCGCCATGGGGCTCGCCGTGGGCAAGGGCATTCGCGATGCGAATGGCCGCGTGGAAACGTTGAGCCACATACTAGGGCAGATCGGCGATCACGGCGCCGCCCAGGCGCGCCTGAGGCTCGCGGTCGGTGACCTGACTAGGGCTGCCGAAGCGGGGAAGACCGTCCCGGCAGCGCGCTGGGAGCGGCTGTCGCGCAAGATCGACGCGTTCGAGCAGGAGTACATTCTCCCCCCCGCCGGCGGTCCGGCCTCATCGGTCGTGTCCGAAGGAGCGCTAGGGCGTGCCCGGTTCGCCGCGCAACGCTTCGCAGCCAATTGCCGCCGGCTTCTAGCAACGGCGCGAAGCAATTCTTCCGCGGTCAAATCAGCGATGCCGCCCTTTCTCGCCTCCCTGAAGGCGACCGAACAGGCAAACCTCGAAGCAAGCGCTGCGGTCACTCGACAAATCGCCGAGACCGCCAAACAGAACGCACGCGACAGTGATCGCGATATCTACAGCGTGCTGGCAGGCGGGCTCGTCATCGTCACGATCTTTTTCTGGATGACGGTCTGGTTGAGATCGCAATTGCTTGCACCGATCGAGAACATCGCCACCAGCCTGCGCGAATTCGATAACGAGAAGGCGCCCGCGGCGATCCCGGGTCTGGCGCGTGCAGACGAGCTTGGCGACCTCGCCCGCGGGCTCGCCGAGTATCGCGCTGCGGTCGACGAGCGGCGATCTGCCGAACGCCGGGCAGCATTCCTCGCGCATCACGACACACTTACCGGGCTCGCCAACCGCCTGCTTTTCGAGGACCGCCTCGCACACGAACTCGTTCGCGCACGGCGATCGGGGGATCGTGTCGCGGTATTCGCGATCGACGTCGACAACTTCAAGGCGATCAACGATCGTCTTGGCCATGCCGGTGGCGATCGCGCATTGCGTCGCATGGCGGATCTGCTCGCGGGTTCGGTGCGAAGCGACGACCTGGTCGCTCGTCTTGGTGGCGACGAATTCGCCATCATCCAGGTTGCCCCATCGCAACCGGCGGCTGCGGAAGCTTTGGTGTCGCGCTTGTTCACGGCCATGCGTGCGACGGTCTCCGAGGAAATCGCGTTGCGGGCCAGCATCGGTATCGCCATCTCGCATTCAGAATGGGAAGGTGAGAATCTGTACGATCTGGCGGACCTGGCCCTCTACCGGGCGAAGTCGGCGGGGCGGAACACCGTCCGCTTTTTCGATGCAAGCCTCAAGGAACAGGAGAGCATGCGCGTGCAACTGGCCCGCGACTTGGAGCAGGCGCTCGCGGCCAACGAACTTCATCTCGTCTATCAGCCGATCTCCGACACAGGGTCGCTGGAGATTCGCGGCTTCGAGGCGCTGCTGCGATGGAAACACCCTTTGCTCGGGGAAATTCCGCCCGATCGGTTCATTCCGATCGCTGAGTCCGCCGGCCTGATCGATGGCATCGGCGCCTGGGTCGCGGAGCAGGCAATGGCTGCCGCTGCCCTGTGGCCCGAGGACATAGCGCTCTCGCTCAATCTGTCTCCGATCCAGTTTCGTCGACCCGGTTTGGCCGCACAGCTCCTCCGGATCGCCCAAGAATCCAATTTGGCTTTTGCGCGGCTCGAGTTCGAGGTGACCGAGAGTGCCACCCTGCTTGGGTTCCACCGCGAAGAAGTGCTGCTTGCGCTGAGATCGCTGCAGCAGGCAGGCGCCCGGATCGTGATGGACGATTTCGGCACGGGTCATTCGTCGCTGAGCAACCTCAAGGACTTCACCTTCGACAAGCTCAAGATCGATCGCAGCTTCGTTGGGGTGATGTGCGATCATGCTCCCTCTGCCTCGATCGTGCGGGCCACGATAGGGTTGGGCAAAAGCCTGGGGCTCACGATCGTTGCCGAAGGCGTCGAGGACCATGCTCAGCTCGCGCAGCTCAGGGAATGGGGTTGCGACCAGGTGCAAGGCTTTCTGGTGGGCCGGCCCGAAGACGTGCACGGTTTCGCGCCCGACCAAGCGTGGTCCTGCGTCCGTGCCAAATCCGTGACGTGCGCACCGGACGCTGGTTGAAGCGACCAGCGTGGCAGTTCGGAGACACGCGAGAGCCTCGCGTGCACGGGCTTCTCATTTCTCCCGTTGCGACTGCGTCGAGCCAGCCTGGCAACCCAGCCGGGGTGACGCGTGCACCTCGGCGGGGAGCCTGGCGCCGGGCGCTATCGCCGGACCGCGACGATGCGCGGCAAAGCACGGATCGGTTCGACCGTGATGTCCCGAAACCATGTCTCGGCGCCCTCGGACTGAAGCTGGATGTGGCCATGAGTCAACGGGCGGCGACTCCCATCCGGGAGAATGGTCGCGATGTCGCGAACTTCGCCGACCGGCACGCCGTTGACGACATGCACGGCGCGGTCCGCAACGACATAAAGGTCCAGTGTATTCCAATGCCCGACGGGGCGCTCTGCATCTGTCGCCGCTTCGACGTTCCAGGTCGCCGTCCCGTTGATCATGTCGATTGGGCGACCTCCGACATGGAAGCGCAGGTGCGGCGCAATCAGCGCATCATCAAAGGCGACGGTCGTCCGGGCACGCACCTGGCGGCCAACCGTCACGGCCATCCCGGTCGATCCCTTCATGATTTCGAACTCCATCGACGGTCGCCAAGTGCCGAACACTTCGCCAGGAGCGCCATGGGTGTGGTAGAGCAGTCCATTATTCTGAGGCGCGGCGGCGCGCGGCGCCCAAGTCTTCTCGCCCCACTTGTACTGCAATCGGAGATGATAGTCCCGCAGGTCCGCCTCGTGCACGAGGCTGCCCCAGGTCTCGCCTTTGATCCAGATGGCCGGGCGCCCGTCGATTTGGCGGACTGCGAAGTCGCCGCTCGTATCTCGCGTTGTGCCGATCGCCATGTCTCTAGGGTTGGACTTGTAGGTCACGGCGGGATCGGGATAGCCCAGCCAGGGCTGCCACCGGTCTAAGCTGCGGCCGTCGAATAGGGCAATCGGCCGCCCCGAGGGGGTGGGGATACCCCTTAAAGCAAGGTGCTGCCGCGTCGGCACAGGTGCCCCCGCAAGTGCGCGCGCCTGTTCCGCTGAATCCTGTGCCATTGCCGTTGCCGGCAACATCACGGCCACTACCAGCGCCCGATTGAGTATCATGCAGCGATCTCCCTCTCGCCATCCTACGAACATCGAGCGGGTCGCGGCAAGCGAGCGCAAGGGAAGCCGGTGGCGTCGCATCGATCCTGATCCCACGCAGCGCGGCGCACATCAGGTACTCAAAAATCGACGGTTGCGCCCGGGCGCATCGCGAGAAATGCGCTGGCTATAATCCCTCGAGCGGCAAGGCCCGCAGCCAGTCGCTGCGCAGGCTCTTCGCAAGGCTCGTCCGTCAGCTTGAAGGTGCCCCAGTGCATGCCAACTGCCGCGCGCGCCTCAAGGTCGCGCATGATCTGGATCGCTTCCTCCGGGTCGGTGTGCTGGGCGGCCATGAACCAGCGCGGATCATAAGCACCGATCGGCAGCAGCGCCAGGTCGGGCGGGCCGAATCGCTGGCGCATCGCTCGGAAGATTCTGCCGCTGCCGTATCCCGTGTCTCCAGCGAAATAGACGAGCGTGCCCCGAGACTCGACCATGAAGCCTCCCCAAAGGGCCATGCGCCTGTCCCGGAATCCCCGAGAGGACCAGTGCGTCGCGGGAACGATATGCACCCGGGTTCCGGAGGCGACTTCGAAGTCGTCGCCCCAGTCGCCGGCCGCGATACGTGCTTCGGGGATGCGGCGGCGGACGATGACGTCGTTGCCGAGCGGCGTCACGATCAACGGCGCGTGCCGCCGGTGGAGCGCGCGCAAGGTCGTGATGTCGAGATGGTCGTAATGATTGTGAGAAAGCAAGACGACATCGATCGGTGGAAGATCCTCGAGCCTTATGCCGGGGGCCGCGACGCGACGTGGCCCTGCGAACGCAAGCGGACTGGCGCGATCGGACCAGACTGGATCCGTCAATAGGTTCAGTCCTGCGTTTTGGATGAGCATGGTCGCGTGGCCGATCATGGTAATCCGCAGCCCTTCGACACGCGCCGCCGGGACCGTCGGCGTGACGGGGACTGATTTCGGCCAGGGATTGTCCGGAATCGAGCGCCTCCAGCGAAGCACCTCGCGCAGCGACCGATCGGTGTCCGGCTCGCCCGGGTTGAAGAAGCGGCGGCCGTCATAATGGTCGCTGGCCGGGCCGTTATAGTAGGGATTGCGTCGCATGATGGCGGATCCTCGGAAGCGCGCGGGGTCTGACAGGAGCACAGGACCCCATGCGTGTCAGGCGGTGATGAGGGAAGCCTAGAGACGAGCCCCGGCATCGACCCGGCGACGGGATCAGCGCTGTTTCTTGGCAATGGTGGCAGTGAAATCCGGATCCTTGTTGGCCACCCAGTCGACGAACTTGCAGATGTTGGGATTGGCCAGCAGCCCCTCAACGTTCAAACCGTGGCGCTGGAGCTCGGAATTGCTGAAATTGGCCGTCAGCGTCTGCTGGCAGATCGAGTGCATCGGCACGACATCGCGCCCGCCACGGCTCTTGGGCACGGGGTGGTGCCAAATGATGGTCTTGCCAGTGGGCCTGCCGCACAGCCAGCAAAGTGCCGGCGGCGCCGGTGGCGCGTCCTCGCGATGCGAATCGCCATACGGATCATGTTTCGAGTGCTTGCGGGCCATGCATCCAACTATCGTGACGCGTAGCGCTTTGCCATCTCGGCATGTGGGCGGCGAGCACTCGGATAAAATGTCCCTTGCCAGCTGAGAAGACTCCTAACGTCGATGCCTTGAGTGCAGTGCGAGGGTTCGGACGTGCTGCCGCCCCGCCCAACGCTGCGATTGCACTCGCGACACCGTGCCGCCGCCCAAAGCCGAGCCGTTTTGCACCATCGGGAAACCCAGCGTTTCCGTCCGGCCTGTCCGGAAACGATGCGGAAGGGCTGGGCGAGACTTATCTGAAGGGAAAGGCCTGCCATGGCACGCATGGCGCGCGCGACGGGATCGAACATAGATATGAAGAAGATCGGCTTTCTCTCGTTCGGCCATTGGTCGGGCGCACCCTATTCGGCGACGCGCTCGGCGTCCGATGTGCTGCTCCAGTCGATAGACCTCGCAATCGCCGCGGAAGAACTCGGCGCCGACGGCGCCTATTTCCGGGTTCATCATTTCGCGCGTCAGCTTGCGTCCCCGTTCCCGCTGCTGGCGGCAGTCGGCGCGCGGACGAAGCGGATCGAGATCGGAACCGGCGTGATCGACATGCGCTACGAAAACCCTTTCTACATGGCCGAGGATGCAGGCGCCGCTGACCTGATCAGCCGCGGGCGTCTGCAACTGGGGATCAGCCGGGGATCGCCCGAGCAAGTAATCGAGGGATGGCGCCATTTCGGCTATGCACCCGCTGAAGGCGAAAGCGATGCCGATATGGGCCGTCGGCACGGCGAGGTGTTGCTCGACCTGTTGCGGGGCGAGGGCTTCGCACAGCCCAATCCGCGACCGATGTTCCCCAACCCGCCGGGCCTGCTGCGCCTGGAACCCCATTCGGAGGGATTGCGCCGACGGATATGGTGGGGCTCCGCGTCCAATGCGACGGCGCTCTGGGCCGCGCAGAAGGGCATGAACCTGCAGAGCTCGACCCTTAAGGCCGACGAGGGCGGCGAGGCCTTCCATGTCCAACAGGCCAGGCAGATTCGATTGTACCGCCAGGCATGGAAGGAAGCGGGGCACGACTGGGAGCCGCGCGTCTCGGTGTCGCGCTCGATCTTCGCGCTGATGAACGATCAGGACCGCGACTATTTTGGGCGGGGTGACGATAGCGACCAGACCGGTGTCATCGACAACATGCGCGCGGTGTTCGGACGCTCATATGCGGCTGAGCCGGAGCGTCTGATCGAGCAGTTGCGGCTGGACGAGGCAATAGCGGAGGCGGACACCATCCTGCTGACCGTGCCGAATCAGCTGGGCGTCGACAATAATGCGCACGTGCTTGAGAGCATCCTCAACCATGTCGCGCCGGCGCTCGGTTGGCGCTGAGCCTGGCCCCCATCCTGGTCCGTGCCGGCTCCCCGGCACGGGCGGGCCGGCTCAGCGTTGGCTTGCCGCGGGAAGGCGCTCCACCAATTGGGCGATCGCCGCGCCGATGAACTGATCGGCAAGCGCGCCGTCGAGTTGGACCGGGCGCTCGAGCGTCAGCCTTGCGACGTCGCGATGAGGATCGTCGAGCGCACGCCAGGCGCGCACCGCGCGCTCCAGGCTGGTGACTTCGGCAAGCTCCTCCTCTCCCCGGGGGACGTTCTCTAGGGAGGCACTCATCCGCCAGTCGATTTCGGGCGTCTTGGTGGGATCGTCCCGGGTGGCTTCGGTCATCGGTTGGCTCCCATTTTTGCTACCGTGCCAGAGTGCGGGGCGTGCCGTTCGGTTCCGCGCGCAGCATCTGACAGCGCGCGAGAAGCGGACGCGGGCTCCTCAGCATCGTGACCGTGCATCCTCGCTCCGCATCCAGCGTGCCGCATCGACCTGGGAAATCACGCTTTGCGACCGTTGCCGGTGAGCCCCTCGATCTCAAAACGCATGCGCTGCAGATATTCGGGATCGAATTGAACGGGCAGCCGAAGGCGGACATCCGCGTTGCACCTTCTGGCACAGCGTGCCGAGCGGCTGAAACGGGGGGGATCTCGATGCCAAACGCCTCTGCTGCTTCGCGGGGCGCGAACCTCTTCCACGCTTCGGCCGGATCGACTTCGCCTGGGATCCACCGGGCGCCCCCATGCTTTCGCGACCAGGAAGGGCGAACCGGGACGGACGAGCAGCTCCTCCCGGATTGTTTCGCTATCCTGCCAGCCGAGCACATCGTCGCGTCGGCGCCTCGTCGGACTGATTTCAGACCGCTCGCGCCCCGTCGCGTCGAACCGGTTCGCTGTCACGGTTTGAATCCCTCCGATGCCGGGACCCGGCCTGGATCATGTTGGTCCATGCGAGGTCGTCGTGGCAACCTGTGCAGGTCTGCGCGAGACGATGAAGCATGGCACCTGGCACAAGATCCGATGGCTCGGGCGGCTCGGCATCATCGCAGTGCCGCCATGATCATGCGTGAAGCAGCGGACGGCATGGGCTCGTCAAGCGGACCTTAGTTGAGCGGTGTCGGGCTCGAGGTCAGCGGGATCGGCCTTGGCGCCTCTTGCCCCAGCGAGGTCGTTCCGCGGCGCGCAGCAGGCGCATCGAGGCTGCGCTGGTGGCCGGTTTCGAGCGGCGATCGCGCGACGTTCCTGGCGGTTCATGATCGATTTCTCCGGCTGGATACAGCGCGCTGAATGAACCTCTGATCACCTTCATCGTTCCCGCTCGGATCGGGCCATGGAGTCGGGGGCGCTAGCGGGCGCCCCTGGTGGTCCGACGCGGGGTCTAAAAGCGTCTCTTGCGTCGCCGGTGTGGGTCATTCGACCATGCATCGGTCTTAAAATCCGGAAAGACCAAAAGAGCAGGCGATCGAACAGAGTATTCCGCAGTCGTGCGGCGGCGCCCGTCGGAATAATGGTTGATGGGCGCAAGATCTTGGTCGTGCGCTTTTCAGGGCTGGAACCGCAGCATGCTACGAATCTGGCCGGACCCGCGCGACAGCAAGCCCGACAGCAAGTGGGCAGTCGGCGCCATCGTCGCATTGATTGGCCTCGGCATGGCCATCCAACTCTATGCGTGGATCGCGCCGCTGTTTCGCTAGAGACTGGCAGCGGCTTTACTCGGTACGAGGCTCGGCCTCGCGGTCGCCATTGTCCTCCCGGGATGCGGGACGACAGTGCGAGACCGAAGGGGAAGGCCCCGTGCCGGTGTGCCACTTACCGTTCGGGCCGCCCGGCTTGGCCAAGGAGGCGCCTACCAGGGAAGGTCTTCGAGGAAGAGGACCATCTCTTGGAACGCCGCCGCCTCGAAGCCGATGCCGATGCCGGTGCCGGTGCCGGTGCCGGTGTCGACCAGCGGGTGCTGCGCCGCGGCCGCCAGTACCGCTTGCGGGTCCGACTGCCGGGTCGGATCATGCGCCGCCGTCCATTTGGCGAGCGCGGTGACTCGCGCATGGAGTGCCGCGCCGGCAAGCGCGTCGTCGGCAAAGCCCGAATCCGCCGCATAGGCCTGCAGCGCCAGTGCCTGGGCATGCGGATCGTCCTGATGGCTGGCAGGCACCATCGCCAACATCGCGAGCGCCGCAGCCAGCTGCTGCCCCGACAAGGGAACTGCGTTCAGGCGATCGATCGCGCTGAGGGCCGGTGCGGCGGGAGCCGGGGCGGTGGATGGATGCGGCAACATGGCGACGGCTCTCGCTTAATATGCCAGCCTGCGCTGGCGGTCCTCGAGCCCGAGCGGGCCCACTTCCTCGATCTGAAAGCTGCGCGCTGGCAGCGCGCGCAACAGCATGTCCTCAGGCTGGCTGAGATCGAGCCAGGCCATGTTCTGGCGCCGCAGCAGCACCGCGCCCTGGCGCTCCTGATAGGGAAAAATGTCCGGGTTGGCCTCGATCGTGATGATCGCGTAGCTGACGTCCTTGTCGCCGAAGCTGGGGCGCCAGACCCCGGCGAGATAGAAGAAATTGCCGTCCTCGAGCATCACCCGGAACTTGCGGTCGCCGTTCGTCACCTGGAATTCGCTCGCCGGGATCAGGCATCGCTGGTGCGGGAAGGTCCGGCCTTCGGCCCGGAGGAACTTGCGCGGCTTGTCGCCCGGCTCGACTCCGTCCAACCCCCAGGCCGCTTCGATCAGCTGCGGCTTTCCGCTGAGGGGGTTGCGCCGGACGATCGCCTTGCGACTACCTAGCGCGGCATCCGACTCGAAGGGCATGGCTTCCATGATGAGAACATAATGCGAACGTGCGACGCAGGCAAATCGGGAAGCCGCGATGTGCAATGACTATCGCCTCGAGGTGGGGATCGCGTCGATCCTCGAGGACTTCGCGGATCTCGAGATCGCCGTCGATGCGCCCGAGGGTACGCCCAACGTCGCGGCGCGCAGCGACATCCTCATCACCGACATTGCCCCCATCGTCCGCAGCGCGGAGGGGGGAGGGGGCGAACTCGTCAACCGGCGCTGGAGCTGGCCCGGGCAGCAGGGCAAGCCGGTCTACAATTTCCGCTCCGAAGGTCGCGAGTTCACGTCCCGCCGATGCCTGATCCTCGCGGACGGCTTCTACGAATTCACCAGGCCCGAAGACCCCAAGCAGAAACGGCAGGACAAGTGGCTGTTTACGCTTCGCGACCATCGCTGGTTGTGCATTGCGGGCATCTGGCGGGCACATCCGCAGGTCGGGGAGGCCTTCACCATGCTCACGATGGCGCCCGGCGAGGATGTAGCGCCCTATCATAGCCGGCAGATCGTGACCCTGCCGCGCGATCGCTGGGCGGACTGGCTCGATGCGTCCGTGCCTGCGCGCGAGATAGTGCAGCCGCTGCCCAAGGGCAGTCTCGATGTCGTGCGGGTCTACCCGCGCGCGTCCGCGCAGCCTGCGCTGCTCTAGATGCCGACACCCTGGCTCAGCGGAAATCGCGCGGCTTGATCTTGATGCCCTCGGTCTGCTGCCCGGGAATGATGCCGGAGCCCAGACGCAGGTCGGGAATGTAGATCTCGCGTGCGGCCTTGCCCAGCGGCCGTTCGGCGGGATCGCGTGGATCCGGTCCCTGTCCGTGCTTGACCACATCGGCCCGGCTGACGCGGTAGATCTCGCCGATATCGTCGCGGCTGCCGACGCTGGCGAGCATCGGTGACAGATCGTCGAGGCGGTCGGCGACGACATGGACGACGTCTCCTTCGCGCTGAACCTTGCCGCGCACCCCCATCATCGACGCGCCGAGCACCGTGCGGCGGTATTTCTCGAAGACGTTGGTCCACACCACCAAGTTGGCGACATCGGTCTCGTCCTCGAGCGTGATGAACATCACGCCCTTGGCCGAACCCGGCTTCTGGCGCACCAGAACCAGCCCGGCCAGTTCGATCCAGCGTCCGTCCTTGATGGTGCGGGTCGCGGAGCAAGGCAGGATTCTGCGCCGTGCCAATTCGTCGCGCAGAAAGGCGAGGGGATGTGCGCGCAGCGACAAGGCGGTGGCGCGATAGTCCTCGACCACTTCCTGTCCTTCGCCCATCGGTACTAGCGCGACTTCGGGCTCCACTGCCTCGTCGCACCATTTCGCTTCACGTGCGTCGGCGGCGGCGAACAGCGGCAGCGGGGCATCGGCCAAACCCTTGACCTGCCAGAGCCCGGCGCGGCGCGACTGGTCGAGCGAGCCGAAGCCATCGGCTTCGCCGATGCGGTTGAGCGCACCGGCACCGACCCCGGCACGGCGCTGGACCTCCTCGACGCTGCCATATGGCATGGCACCGCGTGCCGACACGATTGCTGCGGCGTCGGCATTGGCGAGGCCGCGGACCATGCGCAGCCCGAGCCGCACCGCCTTGAAGGTGCCGCCCGTGTCCTCGAGCGTGCAGTCCCAGCGGCTGCGATTGATGTCGATCGCGCGCACCACGATGCCATGCTCGCGCGCGTCGCGGACGATCTGCGCCGGCGCGTAGAAGCCCATCGGCTGGGCATTGAGCAGCGCCGCGCAGAAGGCGTCGGGATGGTGGCACTTCATCCAGGACGAGGCATAGGCGATCAGCGCGAAGCTCGCGGCATGGCTCTCGGGGAACCCATAGCTGCCGAACCCCTCGATCTGCGTGAAGGTCTTTTCGGCAAAGGCGGGATCGTAACCGCGCGCGACCATCCCATCGATCAGCTTGTCGCGGAAATGGCTGACGCCGCCGGTAAGCTTGAAGGTCGCCATCGCGCGCCGCAACAGGTCCGCCTCGCTTGCGGTGAAGCCGGCGCATTCGATCGCGACGCGCATTGCCTGCTCCTGGAACAGCGGCACGCCCAAGGTCTTTTCGAGCACGCGGCGCAGCTCGGGGGTCGGATAGGTTACCTTCTCGAGCCCGGCACGCCGGCGACGATAGGGATGGACCATGTCGCCCTGGATGGGCCCCGGCCGCACGATCGCGACCTGGATCACCAAGTCGTAGAAGGTCCGGGGTGCCATCAGCGGCAGCGACGCCATTTGCGCGCGGCTCTCGATCTGGAACACGCCGAGCGTGTCGGCCTTGCGGATCATCTTATAGGTGGCGGCATCCTCTGCCGGGATCGTCGAAAGGTCGAGCATCACGCCCTTGTCCTGCTCGAGAAACGCGAAGGCACGGCGCATGCAGGACAGCATGCCGAGCGCGAGCACATCGACCTTCATGAAGCCCAATGCGTCGATATCGTCCTTGTCCCATTCGATGACTTGGCGATCCTCCATCGCCGCTGGCTCGATCGGCACGAGATCGTCGAGCCGATCGCGGGTGAGAACAAAACCGCCGGGATGCTGGGAGAGGTGACGCGGGGTGTCGATCAGCTGCCTGGCGAGCTCGAGGGTGAGAGCAAGGCGCGGATCCGCCATGTCGAGGTTGAGCTCGGCGGCGTGCTTCTCTTCGACGCCCTCGCGGCTCCAGCCCCATACTTGGCTGGCGAGGCCAGCGGTCATGTCCTCGCTAAGCCCCAGCGCCTTGCCGACTTCACGCACGGCGCCCCGGGCGCGGTAGCGCGTCACCACCGCGGTCAGCGCCGAGCGGTCGCGGCCATAGGTCTCGTAGATCCATTGGATCACTTCCTCGCGCCGCTCATGCTCGAAATCGACATCGATATCGGGTGGCTCGCGGCGTTCGGCGGAAACGAAGCGCTCGAATAGCAGTTCGGAGCGCACCGGATCGATCGACGTGATGCCAAGGCAATAGCAGACCGCGGAGTTGGCGGCGCTGCCGCGGCCCTGGCACAGGATCTCGCGTCGGCGGGCTTCGGCAACGATCGAATGGACCGTCAGGAAATAGGGCGCATAATCGAGTTCGGCGATCAGGCTCAGCTCATGCTCGAGCTGCGACCGGATCTTGGGCGTGACACCGTCGGGATAGCGCTGTGGCGCCTTCTCCCAGGTCAGCCGTTCGAGTTCCTGCTGCGGCGTGCGGCCCGGCACCCGGATCTCGTCGGGATATTGATAGCGCAATTGCTCGAGATCGAAGTTGCAGCGCTGCGCGATCTCGAGACTGCGCGCCACGGGGCGGGCGTCGCCGAGATAGCGCTGGAACAGCCGCTCCATTTCGGCGGCCGGCTTGAGATGACGATCGGCGATCGCCTCGCGCCGGTCGCCGAGCTGGTCGATCGTGCACTTCTCACGGATGCAGGTAACCACGTCCTGGAGCAGCCGGCGCTCGGGGCTGTGATAGAGAACGTCGCCGGTCGCGACCGTGGCAACGCGGGCACGTTCGGCTAGCGCGACGAGGTCGCGCAGCCGAATCGCGTCCCTGGGCCGACGGCGCAGCGACAGCGCCAGATAGGAGCGGTCGCCGAAGATCCGTGCGGTGCGGGCAAGCGCCATTTCGGTGGTGGCGTCGGCGCGATCCGGGACTAGCAGGCCGATCAGCCCCTCGCTCCATTCCTCGACATCGGCCCAGTCGAGATGGCAGGCGCCCTTGCCCGCCCGCATCTTGCCCACTGAGAGCAGGCGGGTCAGCCGGCCCCAGGCAGCGCGGTCCGTCGGATAGGCCAACAGCGCGCTGCCATCGGCGAGGTCCAGCCGGCAGCCGGCGATCGCGCGAACGCCAGTCGTCTTCTGAGCGTCCCAGGCGCGCACGATGCCCGCGACCGAATTGCGGTCGACGATACCGAGCGCTGGCAGGCCGAGCAGCGCGGCCGCGGCGAACAGATCCTCCGGCGAGGACGCACCGCGCAGGAAGCTGAAATGACTGGTGACCTGGAGTTCGGCATAGGCGGGGAGGGACATGACACGTGCGATGTGGGCGGCGGATCGGCCGTCGATCAGTGGCGGGTAGGGGGGGACGTGCCGGGCTCGCGATCCTCCAGGATCGCACGCTGAACCGCGGCGAAACCCTGCTGCTCTTCGCGAAAGCCAGGCAGCTTGTCCTCTCGGATCAGCCGAACGGCGGTGCATCTGCCATCGGCGAATGCATCGGCATCCACGGGGAAGCGGCCTACCGGCTTATCGGCGAGCACGCGCCGTCCTTGCAAAAAGCCATCGCTGCCGCGGTCGATCAGGAGCGTCGCGACCTGCTGCCCAGGGTTTTCGCTGCCGCTTGGCATGCTGAAGCGCAGGCCGCGTGCATTGGTCACGAAAGCCGGATGACTGCCATCCTCCAGCGTGATGCAGCCGTCCGCGAAGCGGATGGTCGGCAACCCATCCCACTCTACATCTTCGCCAAAGCCCGGGCTGACATAGACCCGCCAGGTTCCGGTGATCCGCATCGCGTGCTCCATCGACTCGAACAAGTCCCTGCTAATAGAACAAATAAGGAACAATGACGAGTCCGGGTTGGAGGTGACGGTGCGCAGACTTCACCTGCGAGGGGCGGGCGACCGACCGGGCGCGCAAAGCTCCAGGCGAGGGGCCGGCGCACGAGGCAACGTTTGCGGTTGCGGCAAGACGCGCAAGATGGGTTATTTACAGCGACGGACGGTGTCCGGGAGCGCGCGGCATGGAAGCGCTCAGCCATGACGGCAGCTTCGACCCCGAGATCGCGATCGAGGATATGATAGGCTTCCTTCGGGGCAGGGTTTCGGAGGCCAATCAGACCGAAATCCAGCGGCGCCGGGAAGCGCGCATCCGACGCCGTTTGGCGCGACTGCGGACCGCCGACAATTCGGTCACGCAAACGCCCCGTGCAGGAACCAGGTCATCGGTCCGGTCGCGCTATGCTCGCCATCGCCTTGTCGGAACAGCCAGTAGCGCCCGCCGCCTTCAACCTCGACCTGGAAATAGTCGCGGACCGCATAAGGCTGGCGCGCCTCGTGCCCGGCCTCGCGCCACCATTCGCCATGCAGCCGCTCGGGGCCGTCCGCCTGGACGACGCGATAGCGTTTGCGTTTCCATACGAACATCGCCGGCGGATGGTCGGGGAGCATCGCCATCACCTGGATCGCCTGCGGCGGATCGAGCAGCCGGCCGGGACGGGGCAGATCGTCCGCCCAGCGCCTGCCATGCGGCGCGTCGAGCGCGCGCGACGCGCCCACCGAGCGTTCGGGCATGCCGCCCGAGCGGGGCTCGGCGCGGTACAGGCTTGCCTGGCCGAACCGGTTCGCGAGCGCGTCGACCAAGCCGCTCAGATCGGCCTTGCGCTCGGAACGCTCGGCAAGGTCGTGCTGGGCGCCGGCCAGCACTTCGGTCAGCGGCGCGATCAGCGTCATCGCCTCTATCCCGAAGCCGGGCTCGACCTGGTCCACGCGCGCGGCCAGCAGTTTGGCGAGATGGGCGGGGTCGCGCGTGGGGGTGGCGGTGCCCACCCGGATCGACTGGATGCCGCCATCGACACGGTGGAACCAGCAGTCGAGCCGGCGCGCCCCGGTGCCGGCCGCGACGAACTGGCGGACCAGGTCCGCGACGAGGTCGCCGATCACCTGCACGAAGGCCTCGACCGTGCTGATCGGCTCGAGCAGGCCGCGACGGGCGCGCGGCTGCGTGGGGGGAAACACCGCTTCGATCGCTTCCGGGGCATGGCCGAGCGCTTGGTTGAGCCGAGCGTGCAGGCTGCGGCCGAACCGGCGGGCGAGCGGCCCGCGCGGCGTGCCGAGCAGTTGCTCGACGCGCTCGAAGCCGAGTTTCCGAAGCCCTTCGACCACCCCGGGCTCGAGGCGCAGGCTTGCAATCGGCAGCAGCGTCATTGCCTTGGCGCTCTGGCCGGGCTCGATGATCACCGGCCGGCCGGCAGGCACCTGGCGCGCGACCGCATGCGCGCAGCCCGCCGTGTCGGCGACGGCGATCTGCGCCTCGTAGCCGGCGCGCGCGATGCGTCGGTGCAGGTCCTTGAGCAAGGCGGGCTCGCCGCCGAACAGCGGCGCACAGCCGCTGATGTCGATCCAGATGCCATTGGGCGGATCGGGCGCAACGAATGGCGAATAGCGCCCGCACCACAAAGCGAGGCGCGTCAGCGCGGCTAGGTCACCTGCCGGATCGCCATCGACCACGACGAGCTCGGGCACCAGGCTGCGCGCCTTGGTCGCGGTCATGCCGGTGCGGATGCCCGCCGCCTTCGACGCCGCATCGGCCGCCGCGATGACCTTGCGGCCATGGTAGGGGACGGCCGTGGCGAGCGGCGCGTCGCGCGAAGGGCCGGGCTCAGCCAGCCCGGCGCCGCTCTTCCGCCGCAGCCGGTCGGTCGACCAGTAAGGCAGGTAGAGCGAGACGACCCTGCGCATCGCAGGCCTCCACGATCCAGGATTTGGCGTCGCCGCCGCGGACCCGCTCGAGCCGGACGTCCCAGCGTGGGCGCGCAAGACTCGGGATGCCGAGCGCTTCGCTCGGCGCGGCGCGCACCCGCCAGCGGGTGACCGCGGCAGTGCTTTCGGCCATGGCGTCGATCGCCGAGGCGCGCCGGAACACGAACGCCATGACCCCGGAGCTTTCGGCGGCGAGCTGCAGCCGCTTCGACGCGGTGGTCGACAGCTTGGCGACCTCGCCAACCACCCCAGCGAGCCCGGGATGGCGCAGGCACTCCTCCATCGCGAGGAGCACATGGGTGTCGCTGCCCGCCTCGACATGGATCACGCGATCGGGGGCGAGCCCGGCAAGGTCGAGCGCGGGGGCGAACAGGTCGCGCCAGCGCAGGCACCAGAACACCGGCCCTTCGATCCGCGCGAGGATCCCGGCCAGGAACACCGTTGCGGCGGCATCGTCGCACAGCTCGCTGCTGCCCGCGACTTCGTGCAGCGCGCCGCCGGCGAGCCCGCCGCCGGGTAGATGGCGGTCGATCGCGCGAAGCCCGAAGGGCAAAGCGGCGCGCGGCGCACTGGTGCCTTCGATAGCGGCGATGCGCGCGCGCAACTCGGCAAGGACGGCAGGGTGCCTCATGACGGAAAAGACTCGGGAAGCGGTTGATTCGTTCCTTTTTTGTTCTGAAAGACTTGGGCGCGTCAAGCTGTGGGCCTGCCGGTGCTGTGGATGCTTCCTTCTCGGCGCCTCGCGCCGGGCGGCGCGACCGCGCTCCACGGCTGCGCCGCTAAGCCCCACCAGTGTGCCGGGTCTCGGCCTGGCGGTACGATCGCTGGCGCAAAAAGGGAGCGGGAAGGTATCGCCCGGGTGTCGAGAAGTCCGCTTGCAGACCGCCGACGCCTTAAGCCTGAGCCTGAACCGGCGCGGGCAACCCGGACGACGCGGCGGAGGCTACGGGATTGTGCAGGGTAGGCCAAGGCTGCTCGCGACCCTCAATATCGCTATGAAAGTACCTGGTGATGAGCCGGTCCACCTTCGCAAGACGCCGCCGATGATGGGGAAGCCGACCAACGGCTATCCAGCCTCAGGTGGCATAATCAGACGCTTGTTCATACGCCTCGCCAAGGTAGCTACGCGCCCAATACGGCCGTTCGGACCCCGTTTGCGCATTCCTACGAGCGGCCGTTCTGCGTGGGTTAGGGGCGGGGCCTTGGTTGGTCGATCTCGGCGATCATGTTGCCTGTCAGATGCTGCAACTTGTCAGGATTGCGAACGATGTAGATCGCCGCGATCTTGCCGCGGCGTATATCGAGCGCGGTGGTCTGCACGAGACCGCGGTCGACGCTGATGTAGCCAGGCAGACCATCGATCTCCGCAGTGCGCAGTAGTTCGGCGGCCGGCGCGTTCTTGCGCCGCAGTCCGGCGAACAGGCGCAGCACGCGATCAGCGCCGCGAATAACGTTGCGGAAGGCCAGGACCTTGCCGCCGCCGTCCGAGTGAATCTCGACATCTTGCGCCAGCAACGATGCGAGCGAAGCAGTATCCCCATCGCGTGCGGCGACGAAGAATGCCTGCGTAATCCGGCGTGCCTCGGCCGCTTCGACGCTGAAACGCGGGCGAGCGGCTTGGACATGCTTGCGCGCTCGAGAAGCCAACTGACGCACCGCCGCTGGCTCGCGACTGAGCGTGACAGCGACGTCGCTCAACGCGACGTCGAATACGTCGTGGAGCAGGAAGGCCGCGCGTTCCAGCGGCGACAGGCGTTCCATGGCGAGCATCAGCGTCATCGTGATATCGTCGGCAATCGTTTCATCGGGATCGATCGAGCCCACCAACGGGTCCGGCAACCACGGACCGATATAGGTTTCCCGGCGCGAGCGAGCGGATTTGATACGATCGAGGCACAGCCGCGTGACGATCCGCGTCAAATAGGCGGCGGGTGAATCGATGCCGCCCTCGACCTGCTCCCATTTGAGCCACGCATCCTGCGCGACATCCTCAGCTTCGCTGACTGAACCGAGCATCCGATATGCCAAGCGGACAAGCCGCCTACGCTCGTGCTGGAAATCAGCCAGGCGAGAGCTTGGTTCGATCCGCCTTCCTGCCGTCTCCGCGCTGTCGATCCCCGTCATCTTGCGTTGCTCCTCTGGTCTCCCTGATCTGACGAGCCAGCCCGGCGCAGTGTGACATGATCGCTGCCACGGCGAAAATTTCTTGTCCATGTCACATCGCGGCAACCCGCCTCGTCAGTGCAGCGGGCGCCGATTGGACGCTGCTGCGAAGGGAACGATGGCATGAACGAAATCAAGCGCCTGGCTTGGCATGAAGTGGCGCCGAAAGGTGCGCAGGCACTGTTCGGCGTGCACCACTACATCACGACCGGCACCAATCTGCCCGAAGAGATGATCCACCTCGTGTTCCTGCGCGTGTCGCAGATTAACGGCTGCGCCCATTGCATCGACTTGCATACGCGCGACCTGCTCAAGACGATGCCCCTCGACAAAGTGGTGCTGCTGCCGGTCTGGGCTGAGCTGCCGCACCTGTTCGATCCGCAACATCGCGCAGCGCTCGCCTGGGCCGAGGAGGTCACGCGGGTCAGCGAAACCCATGCTTCGGACGAGGCTTATGCCGCCGCAGCGGCAGCGTTCGAGCCGCGCGACCTGGTCGACCTGACGATCGCGATCGCGGCAATGAACGCCTTCAATCGCCTGGGCGCGCCATTCCGCTTGCCGGTGAAAGCCAAGCCCTGACCCTCTCCGACAGATTGGACTGAGACCATGACCGAACGACTGAACCATATGCAGCAAGTACCGGCGCTGACGCAGAAGCTGACCGAGCTTACCTTCGCGCTCAAAAAGGGCACCGTCGAGCAGACAATCCTGAGCTTCGTCGAAATTCGCGCGTCGCAGCTCAATGGCTGCGCCTTCTGCCTCGATATGCACATCAAGCAGGCAAAGCTCCACGGCGAGCGCGAACTTCGCATCCACCACGTCGCAATCTGGCGTGAGTCGACTTTGTTCAACGATCGCGAGCGTGCCGCGCTGGAATGGACTGAAGCGCTGACCCGACTGTCGCCGCACGGAGTCTCGGATGAAATCTACGCCGCCGTGCGTGTACAGTTTTCGGAAGATGAGCTGGTCTACCTCACCTACATGGTGATGGTGATCAACGCCTGGAACCGCGCGTCAATCGCGTTCCAGTCGGTGCCCGGCTCACAGGACAGCGCCTTTGGCCTGGATAAGGCGGGCTTATCCTAACGGGAAGTGCTCGGTCCTGCGCAAGCAAACGATTGTCCGCGCATGGCGGCGGGCACACCCGCCGTCTGCTGGATCGCTGACGCATGGGGTCTGCACGAAGCCTTGCGGTCTGGCTGCTGTGTAGTAGCTAGCTGCGATGCATATTGGGGCCGAGCTCGAGATCCGTTTGCAGCGCGCCGCCTTCAACCGCGCGCTGGCAGCGGGCAACCTTGCTGCGGTCGGACCGATTCTCTCGCCTACCGCCATCCTGGTCGCCGGCACCGACAGCGCGCTGTTGTCAGGACGCAGCGCCCAACTCTCGGCTTGGAAGCGCGAGTTCGCGGCACCGGACCGCTCGATCTATGTCCGGACGCCGCAAACGATCACGGTTTCCCCGGTAGAACCGATCGCCTTCGAGCATGGAGACTGGACGGGAACATCGCTCAGCGGTGTTCGTCAGGCCAGCGGCATCTATACCGCCAAATGGCGACGTATCGCCAGCAGCTGGTGCATTGAGGCCGAGCTCTATCTTACGCTTTCCTAAGACCGCGTTTCCAACTCCCGGCGCAATCTAAGTCGCGTCGGCATTGCTCCTCAATAGCAGTCGTAACCCTCGTCCTGGGTGTCCTCCAAAAGCTGCCGACGGCGGTACGGCGCCTACATGAATGATTCATCCCACGAAGATAATTACGTATTGCGGAGGGGTTGATGTTTGAGACGGAGATCATCGGCGGCCACATTGTCGTCACGGGCTACCGGGATGGCAGCGAGTGGATCTTCGAGGCTTGGGGTCGCGCGGGCACGGCGGGCCCTGACGGCGCCCTGCTCTGGCAGATATCCTCCGAAGGGAAACTTGCCACCTATGATATCCCAACGCGCGCACAGCTCGGCGAAGCCCAGCTGGGCGCCGTTGAAAGCGGCGCGGTGATCCTGCCCGTCGCAAGCCGCAACGCGCTGCATATCGTCCGCAAGGTCGAAACCGACAAATTAGCTCGCGACGGCAGGAAAATAGTTTATGCCGAGGTCTCAACGATAGACCTAGACGCCTTGGAAATCCTCAACCGGGGCAGTTACCCGATCGGTGGTTTCGACCGGGACGTCATGGTCATGCCGGATGACGCTATCCTGATCACGGGCGAAGAGGTGCGCTACGATGCGCAGGGCGGAAGTGAGCATGGCGCCTTTTTCGGGCGGATAGATCCGGCAACCCGGGACTTCGCGGACTCGTTTCTGCCGCTCGCGAAAATTCCCGCCACCTATGCCAGAGCCCGCTGGGCCGGCCACAGCCCCGACGGGCGCTGGTGGCTGCGTTTCGATCATACGCATTTCCCCATGGTCGAACGAAGCCGAGGCCCGGGCCAGCCGGTTCGCACTTATTATGGGCTTACGTTTCAGCTATGGTCCGCCTTTCCGCTACATTTCGAGAGGCGAATAATTCTCGCTTGGCTGAAGGCCGAGGATCTGCCCGACGCGACCGGCATTTACCGGCCATGGGAGCTTCCCCAGCCAGCTCCTGCTCTTTCACCGCCACCGGCTCCGCGTCTCGCCAATACGCTGGTTCGTGCCTTCGGTCGCAAGGGGCTCGAAACGTCCCCGCCCGCCACCGGAGCCGATGCAGCGATGCTTGCGTCGGTGCCGGCAAGGGATCGGCTCTGGCGATCCATTAGCCAGGGGCTGCATCGCCCGGAGCGCGATCCCGCTTCGCAATTCCCGGATCGCGAGGATTTCGGGGCGGAGGTCGTCACCGACGATATCTTGTGGAGCGCGATCACGAAGAACCTTGAAGATCTGGTGCGCCGTCCCTTCGCGTCGGTCGGCTGGCAGCCGGATGGCGAGGCCATGTGGGTCGATATGAAAGGCTTTCTGGTCTGCGCCGGAATGGACGGCCATGTTTCTCCACGGCTTTGGTCCGAGCGGTTCGGGATGCGGACCGGCATGATGGCGCCGTTCGCTAACGCACCGCAGATTTTCGGCATCTGCCCCAGCAGGCGGCTGGACGCGGGCGAGCTTCCGCGCCCTGAACGGCTGGGATCGCTTGAGCCGAGGGAGGGTGGCGCGTTTGTCATCGACGGGAGCGCTGTTCCGGAGGCCTATGAGCCCGTGCGGATTCCGGCTTACACGGATGGCTGGCGTCCCGGGACCGCGGGTTTGCCCGAGAGTGTCGTTGCGAAGCAACATGTCGAGGCCGTGGTCATGCAGCTGCGTGAGGATCGCAGCATTGTCAGGATTCGATTGGACTCGCTCGACGAGACGGCACGCGCGGCGGCGATCTTGCGGCTCGCGGGCACGCTCGACGCCCGATTTGCGAGCAGGGCGGTGGACTCGACGATCGACATCGGCTTCACGTTTGCCGCGGAGGTCATCCCGGAGAAGGCGTTCTTCGAAGCCATTGGACCCGCGGATCGCCTTTGGGCCGTGCCAGCGCTCCGTTCGCTCATCGACCGCTTCGTGACCGTCGCACCACGGCACCAAACGCTATACCAGCCCAATGACGACGGCCTGCTGGGCCAGGCGGTGCTGAAGCTCGTTCAGCTCGACGCCGGGGCATTGCCGCTGGTGCGGCGCTACGGCGAGTTGATGGACGGCGGGCACGAGCATTACTTTCCCAACGAAATTGTGCCGGGCGTCCTCGAGGCCCGTGGCTGGAACGAAGCCACTATGGACTTCATGCTATGGGTGCTGATCTTCAACTTCTACAACAGCTTCGAAGTGCCGACCATTGTCTGGCGCGACCTCGGGCTTGCCGAGGCGCTACGGCCGATGGCGCCTGAGGCCGCCGCCGGGCGGCTGGTTCAGTTGCTGGGACCGGAGGTCGAAGCCGGCGAGCTGAGTTGGGCGGTTCTCCCTTATCTGATCCGGTGCCTGGGCGACGACGCTAATGCATGGGAGATCCGGTTCTTCGCTGAGATGGAGCGGCTAAGGGAAGGGTCCACTACCAAATGATGGGATGAGCGGAGTCGACTTTCGCAGCAGGGAGCTGATTGCGGATCTTTGGCAAACGGCCCGCAAATGGACGGGAAGGGTGGTCTTGAAGGGATGAATAAAGGTGCGAACCTGACTTCAAATAGACGGCAACTTTCCGCGTGGCCCCGCCTGAAAGCTGCCGGACCGCTTTCGGCCGATGAGCAGCCGGACCGCTTTGAGAGCAATTTTGCCTGTCGGGTCGGGGCCCCAGATCGGTCAACGGCGGGAGTAACGCGGGTGCCCGCAGGCGGACTTTGCTGACCCTCGGAAGTGCCGGTGAATGGCATGCATCTCATCCCCAGCTCCAGCGAGCCAAGCTTTTAGCGGGTCGGTTGCGTCCGTTTCACTTCCCGCTCCAAAGCCGCGGTGAGGCGCTCTATCCGTCTGGTCATCGCAGCATACCCCGACGGGTCCGCTACATCGAAGTCCGCCTGTTTGAGAAGGGCCGGGCCGTCTTTGGAACCACCCGCACGCATCAGGTCTTTCAGACGATCCGCGGCTTGATGGTCGCCAGCGGCGATCCGCTCGGCAAACCAGGCGGCGGCGCTGGTCGCCAGGAGGTAGCGGTAGAAATACATGTCGTAATAGACGTAAGGCTCCGTCACCCAGCCCAGGCAGTCATGCTCGCCGCGCTGGATCGTCGATGGCGAGAAGCGGTCGCGAGCGTCGCAGTAGAGTTTGCTGATGGCTTCGGGCGTCAAAGCGCGCCCCTTGTCGGCCGCATCGCGCACCGCCAGGTCGAACGCGGCTTGGGCCACCACGCCGATATAGGGACTGCGCAGCGCATCTATCGCGGTGGTCAGCGCAGCTATACGCTCGGCCGAAGTCTTTGCCCGCGCGATCTCGGCGTCCGTGACCAGCATCTCGTGAACGAAGGTGATCAGGTCGTTGGTCGTGGTTTCGGGCGCCAGCGTCTCATATGGCCGGTTCGCCTCGCGGGCATAGTCCCAGTGCAGCCAATGCCCCCATTCGTGGGCGAAGATCGCTAAGCCGGGCGCGTCCTCGGAGTAGCTGATCGAGATATAGGCTGGCACGCTCGCCACGCCGTAGAGAGTGAGGCCGCCAGGCGCTTTGGTTGGTCCTGGATGCCAGTCGATCCACTTCCCCGCAAACCCGCGTGCCAGGCGCTGCTGATACTCTTGTCCCATTGGCGCCACCGCCGCGAGCGTCAACGCCTTGGCATCGTCGATCGTGTAGTGGCGCGTGTCGGGAGCGATCGGCGCCCCCAAGTCGTAGGTCGCGAGCGCGGGGAGGTGAAGCGCACGGGCCTTGAGCGCGACATAACGTGTCAGCGGCCCGCGCACCGCGCGCTCCGCTTCCGCGCTCAAGGCGGAGAAGGCCGCCGCCGGCACCGGGTCGGATGCCGTCACCATCTCGGTCTGGCTGGCCCAGCCGCGCTTCTTCGCCTCCCAGGCCAGTCCGGACAGGTAGCTCGACAATAGGGCCGCTTGCGTGAGCTTGAAGCTGTCCTGCGTGGTCGTGAATGCGTGCCATGCGGCCTTGCGCGTTGCCCGGTCCGGATCGGTCAGCGACCGCCTCAGCGCGCCCGGTACGAGCCGGCGAGGTTCGCCCTCGGCGGTAATGGTGGGATAGGGCAGCTCGACGTTGAACAGCGTATCGCGCACGCTCGCCGGCTGGCGCAGCAGCGGCTGTACACTGGTAACCAGCTCTTCCTGGGCGGTCGGCAGCACGTGACTCGCCCGGATCCGTAGAAGCGTCAGCGTTTTGGCGTAGGCAGCGAGCTGTTCGTTTCGCGCGAGTTCCGCCAGCCGCGCGTTGCCGAGCGCAACCAATTCGGGCTCGATAAATGCGGCCGTTGTCTCGATATTGGAGGACAGGTCGGTCGCTGCCGCCAGGTCCGCACCGGCCGCCTCATCGCTTCCGTCGCGGCTTACGCGCAACATCGCCCACGCATAGTAGCGCGCAAGCCGCATGCGGAGCGCGGATCTCGCCGCCAGCGCGTCTCGGATCGACTGGGCGTCGACGAGCGTGCCCTTCCACCGGGCAAGACCGGGCATTTCAGCCTCGATCTCCGCTCGGTCCTTGGCTGCGGCATCCGCGCTTGGGTAAAGTGCGCTCAGGTCCCAGTCAGGCGGTGCTGCCTTGGGCGTCGGACTCTGGGTTTGACTGACCGAGGCAGCCGCCGCGAGCGCCAGGACCAACAGCCGCATACCACCCCCTTTGTATCGGTGCCGATCCCCCCCGGCGCCACGCTTAATATTCTTTATCCGACCTTTCTCGACAAGGCGAAACGAGCGTCTGGGCTACTGTCCTTAGCGTAGTTTCGTCGGGGCGATTCTGAGCCATTTCGCTGTCGCTCGCGCAGCGCGACTGAGATCGCTCTCACCGCAATCTGCCGCTCGCCGCTCGCATCCGCTTCCGCCATGTGCGGCGCCCTGAGCCGGACAGTCTGGTTCCGGCCCCGCTTTTTGCCGCCGGTCACGAGCGCAGCCGGTGAGTGGGGAAGGAACGTGAGCCGGCAGGACGATCGAGCCGTTCGACGCAGATAGCGTTCAGGGACACGCTTCATCATAGGCTTTGGCGGCCGCGGCGAATGCCTGCTCGTTCTCCAGCGCCCATGAACAGAGCGCTTCGAATGGACCGCGAAGCGAATGGCCCAGCGGCGTTATCGCATATTCGACGGCAATCGGGCTGGTCGGAAAAACGGTCCTGGTGATCAGTCCGTTGCGCTCGAGCCGCTTCAGCGCGTCGGCCAGCGACTTGTGGGTGATGCCGTCGAGCCGCCGCTTGATCGCGTTGAAGCGCGCGGGCTCGGGGCACAGGACGGTGAGGATCATGATCGTCCATTTGTCCGCGATCTTGTCCAGCACCGGGCGGATGCGGGGGACGTCCATCATGGCCCTGCAGGACAGTGCCTCTAGGTCGGTATCGTCGGCCATATCTACGCTACTCCAGGTGCGTTCTTGTTATCAGATATGCGTTGTATATCTGGTCCTCCGTCTTGAAATGGAAGGACGGACGATGGGAAGAATGACGGGCAAGGTCGCGGTGGTCATAGGCGGAGCCAAGGGGATCGGCCTCGCGACCGCCCGCGCGCTCGCAGAGGAAGGCGCTACCGTGCTGCTGACGGGGCGCAGGCAGCAGGAGGTCGCTGCCGCCGCTGGAAGCATTGGTTCCTTGGCACTGGGAATTGAGGCTGATGCCGCGTCTCAAGTCGACCTGCAACGGGTCATGCGGGAGGCGCAGCGGGCGCACGGTCGTATCGACGCCCTGGTGCTGAACGCCGGCTTGTCGGAGCCTGCGACGATTCCCGAGGAGACGGCAGAGCATTTCGATCTGCATTTCGCCGTCAACGTCCGCAGCGCGCTTTTCGGCATCCAGGCAGCCTTGCCGGTGCTCAGCGACGGGGCCTCGGTGGTATTGGTCGGGTCGATCGCGGACGTGATGGGGGTGTCGCCGTTCAGCACCTATGCGGCGACCAAGGCGTCCCTGCGGTCCTATGCGCGCAGCTGGGCGGCCGAACTCGCGCCGCGCCGGATCCGCGTCAATGTCGTGGCGCCGGGACCGACCGACACGGACATGATGGCGGCCGTCTCCGAAGAGATGCGACAGATGCTGATCGCACCGATCCCGCTCGGCCGCATGGCTCGGGCCGAGGAGGTCGCCGCCGCGGCGGTGTTTCTGCTGAGCGATGCCGCAAGCTTCGTCACCGGGGCGGAACTATGCGTCGATGGGGGCATGCGGCAGGTCTGACGGCGGGAACGCCAGGCCTGGGGACGGTTCGGAACAGGTGCCGGTCGACGCGACTGGGGCAGGGATCGCTTGGGCCGGCCGCAAGAATGCGCGTATCGGGGCGACGATGAGAGGTTGTCCCGCCATGAATAGGCGTGGCGGGACAGAAGCTTCTTACTGGTAGCCGCCTTCCTTGCGCTCCTCGGCGGTTTCTTCCTGGACATCCTCCATATCGGCGGCGTCCTCTTCCTCGGGGCCATCCTCGAGGGTCGTCTCGGACGTGCTGCCGTGATCCTCGGGAAGCTCGTTCTGGTCGTGCTCGAAGCCGGGTTCTTCGTTCTGCGGGGTGGTCGCCATGATCATGCTCTCCTTGGACGACCTCAACGAATCGCTCCGGGCTACGATGCGGGAGTTCAAGAATAAAGTCCTGCCTGGCGAATCCGTCGAAGGCGGCTGGCGTCCCTTGGCTGAGGTCATGATGGCAGGGTCTGGGATGGGGGGCGTTGGCAGATCGGACAGGGGGTGGGTGCAGCGGGAGAGGCGTGCGTCGGCTGCCCGCTGCGCGGGCATCGTGGCTCTGTCGGCGCTGTTCGCCGACCGAGCTCCAGCTACGCTGGATCTCGGCCCTGGCGGGTGACGATCCGCTGCCGGGGAGGGCGCGGGGGCGCGGGGATGGCAGCTTTGCGCCCCAAAATCAGCCGTTCAGTGCGTGCGTGAAAACTCGCGAAAGCCGACGGTGACTGCTGGTCGCGGATTGAAGTCGATCAGAAGCTCGCCGTAAGGTTGAACGACCCGTAGCGCGTCCAGCGGCCCGCGGGCGCGTTGGGCGCCTCGCGCAGAAAACGCCCCTTGGCGAGCAGCGCGCCATCGAACTCGAAGCGCAGGCGTGCCGGCATCAGCCAGTAGCGCAGCCGCGCCTCGAGTTGGTTTCCTGCGAAATCGCCCGAGCGGCCCGACATGTCGCGCACGCCTGTGGTAGAGAAGCCATCCCGGTCGGCGGCAAGCCACATCGGCCGATAGGCTGCAAACCAGTCGAGCCGCCTGCTCGGGGTCGCTTCGACACGCAGGCCAATCGTCATCAGGTTGGCGCGCCCAACGGCATTATAGAGCCCGGCGGGCGCGAGGTCGGCCCGGCGCATGCCGAACAGCGTGTCGAATCGGCCGTAGCGGCCGCCTAGCCGGTCGCCACTCGCCCGGTCGAATTCGACCGACAGCCGCGGCTTCCACGGGCCCCGGAAGCTGTAGCCGGCGTCGGCATGGACGAAGCTCGCGCTCACCGCTTGGCGCGGCGCGGTCGGTGCCAGGGACGTGCTGGCATGGCCGGTCTGGTAGAATGCCTCGACCTCGTAGTCGAACCCGTCGGCCCGGGGTTCAGCCATGATCCGGCCACCGAAAGTATCGAGCGAGCGGTCGCGCGTGGCATTCCCGGGCCCGTCGCGCTCGCCGAGATGGAACCAGGTCAGTTCCGCGGTCCCTGACCCGAACGCCCTGGCCTTCGAGACCTGACCACCCCAGAGGACCAGATCGAAGCTTTGGCGGTCGAGACGGACCTGGGCGTCGCGGATCCCGGCATCGTCGTCGGGCAGGCGGACCTGCGGCAGCGTATAGATAAGCGTTGCCTTCCAACCGTGCTGCGCGGCGATCTCGGCGCGGATGCCGGTATAGCCGTTGGTGGTGTTACGATAATCGTCCGCCGCCACTAGCCGCCGCGCCCCGAGGTTGAGCGTCATTCGCCCTGCGGTCAGCGTCAGCTTCGTGCCCTTGCCGAAGGCGCCATCGATATCGCCAGCGACATAGGCCTGTATCGGCTCGAGCGCATTCACTTCGTTGGTCGTGACGGGGGTTTCGGCGCGATCGCCCCAGACGCGGCTGTCGTATAGCTCGACGCCGAGCCGGACGGTCCGCGTGCGATACTCGGCCAGGATCGCGGTGCGCAGGTTCACCAGTTCATCGCTTTCGTTGAAGCCGGCGCGCGCCTGCCCATCGATCGCCTCGTAGCGCAGGCGCATCGATCCCGTGACGCTCAGGCCCTCGGCGACGTCCTGGGCCGACGCTGGTATCGACGACAGCATCGGCGTCCCGGCGAGCGTCAGCGACGCGAACATGTAAAAGCAAGTGCGCACCATCGATATAGGTGTTCCTTCGATTCGATGTACATGATACATATGCATCATGATAACGCCAAACGATTCGGCAACGTGGCTCGCGCTCCTTCATCAGCTCCCCGCAAAGCCGCCCTATCTGCGGGTTAAGATCTGGCGGCGGCTGCAGGGGATCGGTGCCGTTCCGCTCAAGAACGCCGTCCACGTCCTGCCCAAGAGCGACACTGCGGAAGCGGCGTTTCGCGAACTGCTCGCCGAGATCGTCGCGAGTGGCGGCGACGCCACCCTGCTCGAGGCTCGGCTCGTGCTGGGGCAGAACGACGGCGCGGTGCGGGCGCTGTTCGATACCGCCCGCGATGCCGACTATGCCGAGATCGCCGATGCGGCGCGCCGCCTGCTCGAGACTGGTCCCGCGAGTGGCCAGGACATCGCCAAGCTGCAGCGGCGGCTGGCGGACGTCGGGGCGCTGGACTTTTTCGGGGCGCATGGCCGCCAGGACGCAGATGCGGCACTCGCAGAGCTCGACCTCCAGCGCTACCAGCACCCCGATATTGGTCGCCACGAGCCCGCTGATGCGATTGACCCGGCCGACCTTACCGGCAAGACTTGGGTCACGCGGCGCGGGGTGCATGTCGACCGCATCGCCTGTGCCTGGCTGATCCAGCGCTTCGTCGATCCGCAAGCGGTCTTCCGCTTCGTCGATGCCAAGACGCACGCACCCCAGCCCGGCGAACTGCGCTTCGACATGGCGGATGCCGAGTTCACCCATGAAGGGGATCGCTGCAGCTTCGAAACCATCGTGCTGCGCGGCAACCTCACTGGCGATTCCGGCCTCGCGGCGCTTGGCGAGATCATCCACGAGCTCGATATCGGCGACGGCAAGTTTGCGCGCCCCGAGACGGCAGGTGTCGGGGCGATGCTTTCCGGCGTCTGCGCCTCCAGCGACGACGATCTCGAGCGCATCGCCCGGGCGAGCGATGCGCTCGACCAGTTCTACGCTTTCTTCTCCAGCCGAAAGGCCGATCGATGAAGGCCACCATAATCGCTTCCGAAGCGCCGACCGCACCGCGTGACCACGGCGTCTCCTTCGCGGAGGCCGTGACGGTCTGGGCGCGGATCGCGGCGCTCAGCTTTGGCGGACCCGCCGGCCAGATCGCGGTGATGCACCGCATCCTCGTCGAGGAGAAAAGGTGGATCGGCGAGGAGCGATTCCTCCATGCGCTCAACTATTGCATGCTGCTGCCGGGTCCCGAGGCGCAGCAGCTCGCCGCCTATATCGGCTGGCTGCTCCACAAGACCAAAGGCGGGCTGGTCGCCGGCGCTCTGTTCGTGCTGCCCGGCTTCCTCGCGATCCTCGCGCTGAGCTACATCTATGTGCTGTTCGGCCATGCGCCGGTGATCGAAGGGCTGTTCTTCGGGCTCAAGGCAGCCGTGCTGGCGGTTGTCGTCCAGGCAGTGGTGCGGGTCGGCTCGCGCACACTCAGGAACAACGTCATGCGCGGCATTGCCGCCGCCGCATTCGTCGCGATCTTTTTCCTAGGCGCGCCGTTCCCGATGATCGTGCTGCTGGCGGCGCTTGCCGGCTATCTCGGCGGTCGCGCGGGCATCTCGGCGTTCAAGGCCGGCGGCGGACACGGCCCGTCCAAGGGCGAGATCGTCCAGGACCGTGACACCGCGCTCGGCGAGGGGCTGCCCGAGCATGCGCGGCCCAATCTCGGCTGGTCGCTCAAGATCTCGGCTCTTTTGCTGTTCCTGTGGCTGGCACCGGTTGCGCTGCTGTTCGCGCTCGCCGGGCCGGGCAACGTCTTCTCGCACATCGCCGGCTTTTTCAGCCAGATGGCGGTGGTGACCTTCGGCGGCGCCTATGCGGTACTCGCCTATGTCGGCCAACAAGCGGTGGGCACCTACCACTGGGTCACCCCGGGGGAGATGCTCGACGGACTCGGGCTTGCCGAGACCACGCCGGGGCCGCTGATCATGGTGACCCAGTTTGTCGGCTTCCTCGCCGCCTTCCGCGATGCGAGCGGGCTGCCGCCGCTGGTCGCCGCGACCCTCGGCGCGACGCTGACTACATGGGTGACGTTCCTGCCCTGCTATCTGTGGATCTTCGCCGGCGCGCCGTTCGTCGAACGGCTGCGCGGCAACCGGGCGCTGTCGGCGGCGCTCGGCGCGATTACCGCGGCGGTGGTCGGTGTGATCCTCAATCTCGCGGTCTGGTTCGCGATCCACACGCTGTTCGGCCGGGTCCAGCCGGTTCGCCTCGGTTTCGCGGCGTTCGAGCTCCCGGTGCTCGCCTCGCTCAACCTGCCGGCGCTGATTCTCGCCGGCGGCGCTGCGGTTGCGGTGTTCGGCTACAAGGCCGGGATGTTCCCGATCCTTTTCGCCAGCGCCGCGCTCGGTGCGGCGTATGTCCTCTTCGTCTGACGGAAGAACTCGCCATGCTGCAGCCCCGTCTCTTGTCCGTTCGCGCGCGCTGCGCCGCGAGAGCTGCCAGTCCGCTAGCGGCCCAATCTCAGTCGGCCAATGAAATCAGAGGTGCGATCGCTGAACGTCGGCATTTGATAAGACTCGCCGTTCGTCGCGTCGCCGGTGAACGGCAGCAATGTGCCAATCTCGGCCGTCAGCCATCGCTGGACGGGCCGAATGTACGGCAGTTTTCAGGATTGCGCCAAACCCAGTCGAACGGCTGAGATTGGGCACAAAGCAGTCCCACACGTATCACCGCCTTGGATGGTGGCGGTCAATCAGTGGTCGGCCGATGACAAGCGTCCCTCAGGCTTGTGTCGGACTCAGTCGTTTCGCGAAAGTCTTCGACATAGGATGGAAGCCGTAACGCTCGAAGAAGCGGTGGGCCCCCTCATTCTCCAGACCGCTCTCAAGGAAGGCCCATTTCATGCCTCGTGCGATGCCTTCCTGTTCGGCGAACGCGACAAGTGCCGCCCCCACGCCGTGTGATCGCATCCCGGGGTCCACAGCTAGGTCTTCGATCACCATGAAGGAGACCCGGGGCGTGGTTTCCCAAAGCAGGATCGCAGCTCCGGCGACCCCGTCCGGGCCTACCGCGACCGCCACCGAGCGTTCGACGCCGAGCGCCGCGAAGTCCTCCGCCATACGGGCCTCAAGGTCGGGCGCCCAATCGACCCCATCCAAGCTTAGACCGGTCTGGATCTCGCCATGACTTACATAGGAGGAGTCGAGCGCGATGATGCGCGCAAAGAAGGTGGCGAGCGACGGAAATTCGTCAGCGGTGGCCCAGCGGCAGTCAATCATCGCTCAGCTATAGGCGAGGGGATGCTCCGCAGGTAGTCCGGTCGCGGCGACCTTGGCCATCCACCCGCCGATGGTTGGGCAGTCAAACAGATTCGCGATCTCCACATAGAATTCGGAGCGCCGCGCCTCCAGCTCCGCGGGCGGCACGTCCGGTAGACCGTACGTCGTGAAAGGATCATTTGCATCCGGCGACGCATGGGGGATGTCCCATGCTAGCAGAAGGCGGCCGCACAACGGATCGAAGATGGCGCGCAGATCGGCGGTGTAATTGTCACGAAGGTCGTTCCATAAAGCCCGGAACCCCCATTCGGTACAGGTGTCGAAATACCAGGCCACCCAGCTCCCGAACACATCATCGTCGATCAAGCGGTATTTGCGCAAGCGCGCCGCGATCTCAAACAAGTTACAATTCATCTCGTAATATTTGCGGGCAATCATCGCGATCTGCCGCGCGTTCATCTCTTCGCTATATTCGTCCCTGACGACGAGATCGCCTAGCTTCGCGACTGGGGCGAGGCGGCGTTTCATCATGGGAACGAGCTCGGGATGACGGGCCTCGAACTCGAACACACGGTTCGATTCGATCTCAAGCCGCTGGTAGATCTCGATCTTGCGGGCCTCGAGTCCCTGGGCGGCGTCCTCGCGCCGCTGGGCCGCGGCTTCGACCTGGCCCCTCCGGTAGCGGTTGCTTTCAATGATCACCGTTACGAGCGCGGCGAGGAAGGCCGCCGTCTGGATAATATCGCCGACCCCGATCTCGTGCTTGAGCACAAAGTCCCACATAGCGCCCCCCGGTTCACTATTCCGCCCCATCGCAATAGATCGCCCATCGGCGGCGTGTGCAACGCCTTTCGCTTCTCGCCAGTTTCCGGGGCAAGCCAAGCCCGGCGCGCCGTGTATACCTCAATCGTCATCCAAGGGGCACGCTGCGCACAATCAGGGTCCGCTGTTGGGGTGTAGCTGCAGGGATCCGGAGGACTGACAGAACAGCAACTCACGGGCACCTGGGCGAGTGGACCGAAGTGCCATATTGAGGACGCCGGCCGACGCCCTAGCGTCCAAGCCCACGCCCCCCTCCGAGAGCGATCCCGTGATTGAACGCCAACTCGGCTCCGAGCCGACGGCCGGTATCGATCGTGATCCCGAGTTGCTTCTTACGTGCCGCGAGTATCGACTCCATCTGCGGATCACGTTCGAGGCTCCCGTCCCGGTTCTTCTTGCCGAAATCCGAACTTCTCATCGGCGGTTGCGTCGAACGCGCTCGCGCGGTTCGCACCCCGCTTCAGATCGTCGCTAGGTGAGACTCAAGCGCTAGTTGGGGCTGGAGCTACCCTACGAAGCACGGAGACGATGTGATCCGCAGTTATATGCTTATCGAGGATCGTAGCGGCATAGTCGCACGGGTCACACTGTTCGGGACTTGCAGTGATGAAATGACGGGAATCGAACCGAGTTCAGCCCGTATCGCGGCACAGGCAGCCGGGCCGCTGCCCTCGGATTTCAGATCGACGTCCGACAAGATCACAGCTGGTAAGGTCGCTCGGGCCGCCTCCATCGCTTCGGTTTCGGATATCGCCACAGCAACAGAGGTTGCGCCACCCATGCTGGCGAGATCGGCCACATAGTCGGCGATCAGTGGTTCGTCTTCGATCACCAGGACAAGACACATGCGCGATCCTCCGGCACAGGCAACCGTCGGCGCACGGTTAAGGTGCAACTTTTGTTTTCGTTCAAAACGATAGCTAGGTCGCAACTAATTGATGTTCATGGTTTGATCCGAAAAAACGGATGCGCAAATCCTTCGCAGACCCTATGAGAGTTCGCAGGTGTCGGTGCGGCACGGACTTATGAAAGGTCGTCCTTGTCAGATTTGAAGAGCGAAAGCGGTCGGTCGGGGCAGAGCGTCGCCGATGACGAACGCATCGCGAGCGAACTCGTTGGCCTGCGCCACACCGATCCGTTCGTTGCGGCGGTTCATGCGACGCGGATGCCGATGATCATCACCAACCCGCGCCTGCCGGACAACCCGGTCGTATTTGCGAACGACTCCTTTTGCCGGCTGACGGGCTACGATCGAGAAGAGATCGTCGGCCGCAACTGCCGATTTTTACAGGGGCCGGACACCGATCCGGCGACACGGCAAGCGCTCCACGATGCGGTCAGGAACGTCCAGCCGATCGAAACGGACATCCGCAATTATCGGAAGGACGGCGAGGCGTTCTGGAATCGTTTGCTGATGGCGCCGGTGTTCGATGTGGACGGGACGCTTGTCTACTTCTTCGCCAGTCAGGTCGATGTCACATTGGAACGCGACCGCCTGAGCGGCCTCGAGCGCGACAATACCGCCTTGATGGCGGAGGTGACGAGCCGGCTACGCTCGCAGCAGGAGCGTGAGCGCGAACTGGCGTTGGCGTTGAAGGCGGGCGGCTTCGGGACCTGGAGCTTCGAGCTTGCCACCAAGACGCTCACCGCGTCTGATGAGTGCAAGGCGTTGTTCGGCCGCGATCCCGAACTGCCGTTTACCTACGAGGACCGGGTCGCGGCGGTCCACCCCGATGACCGCCAGCGAGCGATCTCCAGCATGGAGAACGCCGGCGACCTTCGCCGCGAGCATAATGAAGAGTATCGGATTTATTGGCCGGACGGGTCGATGCATTGGCTGTCATCGCGCGGCCAACCATTCTTTGATGCCGATGATCAACCTGTCCGGGTTGCCGGCGTATCCATGGACATCACCACCACCAAACGCGCCGATCTGAAGCGAAGTGCACTGGCGCAGCTCAATGACCTGTTTCGCGATCTCGATCAAAGCGCGGACATTTCGTTCGTGGCCGCCGAGATTTTGGGCCAGACGCTAGGGGTCAGCCGCGCGGGTTACGGCCTCGTCGATCCGGCCAACGAAACGATCACGATCGAACGCGACTGGAACGCGCCGGGTGTGTCGTCGATTGCGGGCACGCTCGCCTTCCGCGACTATGGTTCGTACATCGATGACCTGAAGCGCGGCGACACCGTGACAGTCGCTGACTCTCGCCTCGATCCACGCACCGCCGAAACCTCGGCAGTGCTGGAAGCGATCAACGCGCGATCGTTCATCAACATGCCACTCACCGAACAGGGCGGCTTCGTCGCCCTGATCTTCGTCAACGACTCTTCGCCGCGGCAATGGTCGGAGGATGATATCGCCTTCGTGCGTGAGGTCGCCGAACGGACACGCGATGCCTCGGAGCGGCGGCGGGCTGAGCGCGAGCTGGCTGACCTCGCAGCCTCGCTCGAGAGGCAGGTCGCCGAGCGCACGGCCGAACTCATCGCAACAGAGGACGCGCTGCGTCAAAGCCAGAAGATGGAGGCGGTTGGGCAGCTCACCGGCGGCCTAGCGCACGACTTCAATAACCTGCTGACCGGCATCAGCGGCAGCCTGGAAATGATCCAGCTCCGCCTGAAGCAAGGTCGTAGCGCTGACGTTGATCGATACGTCGATGCGGCGCTGGGCGCGTCACGACGTGCCGCGGCGCTGACCCACCGGCTTTTAGCCTTCAGCCGGCGCCAGACACTTGACCCGCGTCCGACCGACGCCAATGTGCTCATCACGGGCATGGAGGAACTCATCCGCCGCACGGTGGGGCCGTCCGTTATCGTCGAAACCTCGCTGGCTCTCGAGCTCGGTTCGACATTGGTCGATCCCAGCCAGCTTGAGAACGCACTGCTGAACCTGTGCATCAACGCACGCGATGCGATGCCCGATGGCGGCAGGATCATGATCGAGACGACGGATCGGAGGATCGACGAGCGGGCTGGTCGCGAGCGTGATATCGAACCGGGCGATTATGTGTGCCTATCGGTCAGCGATACCGGCACGGGCATGTCGCCGGCTGTAATCGCTAAAGCGTTCGAGCCGTTCTTCACCACCAAGCCGATTGGTAGTGGTACCGGCCTTGGCCTTTCGATGATCTACGGCTTTGCGCGGCAATCCGGTGGGCAGGTTCGTATCCATTCAGCGCCTGACGCGGGTACGACGGTCACGATCTATCTGCCGCGCAACGCGCGTGCCGCGGAACCCGAAGAAGCACCGGCGACGCTTTCCCAAGCTCCGCGGGCCGAGGGCGGGGAAACGGTGCTGGTCGTGGACGACGAGGAGTCGATCCGGATGCTGGTCACCGAGACGCTGGCCGATCTCGGGTATCATGCCCTGGAGGCGGCGGACGGCCCATCGGCGTTGAAGCTGCTCACCACCGAAAGCCATATCGATTTGCTCGTGACGGACGTCGGTCTGCCAGGCATGAACGGACGCCAACTCGCCGACGCCATCCGATCGAGCCGCCCCGACCTAAAGATTCTGTTCATCACCGGATATGCGGAGAATGCCGTGCTTAACCACGGCCATCTGGAAGCGGGAATGCACGTCATCACCAAGCCATTTGCGATGGAAGCGCTAGCGTCCCGAATTCGCGAACTTATCGCCGAATAGCTGATCAGCGCGTCTTTTATGTCCAAGATGCTGCGTTGCTTCGTCATCGGGGAACGAGCGATGCGACTATCAATCTGATGTGCCGATTTCGGGATAGCTAACGTCCGGATAGCGCCCAACTGCCGCCATTGATGCGATTGGACGTCGATCCCGAAAGCGGCCCTCTGTTCAGACTCTCCGTGGATGGCAGCAACTGCCACGGAAGCCGCCGTTGCACCTAATAATAATCCGGCGCATCATGCTGCCAGTTTTGGGATCGAAGAGGGTGGAGCATGTTCAAGAAGTTTGTACTGCTTGGGGCAATCGCCTTCGCCAACCCCGCGCTTGCTCAGCTTGCGCCCGGTGTTCGGATGCCTCCGGAGATCGGCGCAGCATATGGTAAACTTGGAAAAGCGATGATGGCTCACGACGCATCAGCTGTCAGAGACATCTGGGCCGAAGATTTTGTGGTCAACTCGCCGAACAACACCGTTATGCGGCGAGAGGATGTTATCGGCGTCATGGAAAGAGACTTCCTCGAATATCGCGACTTCCACAAACATATTACCTTTATCGGCGAAAAGCCCGAGGTCACGGTTGTCATGGGATATGACACGATGATTCCACTGAAGGGCCCCGGTGCCGGCAAGCAGGTCATGCGACCATTTACAGATATCTGGGCAAAGCGGAGCGCAGGCTGGCAACTGATCGCCCGCCAAGCGACGATCGCCACCGTGAAGTAGAGCAGACGACCGTTTCCCACCCGATTTCGTGCGTTCAGCGACGGGAGCAAGCCGATCCGACACCGATGTCGAGTCTTGGGTGGTTAGCGGATCGTCGGCTTTCTGGAGCCTGAGGCGGGATAGCTGCCTGGCTCCAGATGACGACAACGGTCGTTAGTGCTCCTCGAGCAGTTTGCTTAAACGATCAAGCTGCCGCTCTAGCGTCGAACGCCGCTGTCGCGCCCACGCTTCCAGCGGGACAAGCCCGTCCGGCACGAGCCTTGCCACACGCACGCGACCGAGCTTTTCGGTCGCGACCACTCCGCACTGTTCCAACACCCGCAGATGTTGCGAAACGGCGGTGAGGGTTATCCCGAGCGGTTCCGACAAGCTCGACACGGACAGCGGGCCCGTAGTCAGGTGATCGACTATTGCGCGCCGTGTTGGATCGCCGAGTGCGTGGAATAGCCCATCAACTCCTGCGCTCATGCCTGGCTTTCGATCGCCTTGCGAAGATTGTCGAACTGAATGCGCCAACCCTCCTCGCGCATCACGGGACCGTCGGATCCCGCGAAAAATGCTACCTGATTCGTACAGATAAGGTCGGTCCCCAATTCTGTCGGTACAAGTTCGAACGTCGTCAACGAGACCGAGATCGCTCGACCGCCGAGTGTCATCGTACTGGTCGAAACAATACGTTCGTCTGGCACAACATCTTGATACGCGCCATCATTAGCGAGGATCACGCCGGGGAAGGGCGTACCCTCGCCAAAACGGTAGTGCAAATTGTCGGCGCCACCAGGGCGACAGTCGCTGTCGAACCGGATCACCTCATGCGTTTCGCTCTCGGCGTACCAGCCCCGCTTGATGGCGGGATCAGACAGTGCGGCGAACACCGTTGATGGTTTGGCCTTGAAGCTACGCTCAAGGACAAACGTGGCGTGCGTTACAGCAGGATCGTTCAAAATCTCTCTCCCAAAACACTGAAGTAGCGACTTCTGTATGTAACGAGAAATCGCGTTAGTCAAGTGTATGCTTCAGTATCGTCGGCGGAAACGAGTTCGCTAGCTGCCGGCCCAAAAAAGACGGCTTTCAGGATGATCAGCGGATGGGCAGAATAACCGGGTTTGGGGCGTTAGCTGCCAGCCCGCTTTCAGGCCAACCTTCGGTAATAGGGACGTCCGACAATGGGTGGATTGCCGTCAGGCCGCTTATAGGTGCAAATACGGCAATGTTGCCGACGACCTCGGGGGGATGATGAAGAGAGAACTTCTAACGCGCACGTTCCTGTGGCTCGCGGTGTTGGTAGGCGGACCACTACTGGGCGCTAAGCTGTTCGATCTCGTGGTTCTGGCCGGAGCGTGGAGCACAAACCCGCCAGCTTCCCTTGCCATGATGCCGTATGGGAAGGCCTGGCCCATCGACACGGGCGTCTTCTTCATCCCCTTTTCGGCCGCAATGCTCATTGCCGGCTTCGGTGCGCTGACGACAGGTTGGCGGACGCCATGGCGCTACCGATGGCTGTTGTGCCTGCCATCGCTCGGCATTCTTTCGTTGCTCATCCTCACGGTCGTGGCCTTCTGGCCGATGAACGCGGCTCTCTACTATCACGGCGCGCATTCGCCGAAGGACACGATCACCGACGCGCAATCGATCGCAATGGCTAGGCAGTGGGTGATGCTCGACTGGCTTCGTGTCGCAGGTGCAACCGCCGCCTTCGTCGCTCCCCTGAAGGCGCTTACCATGCCTTGGCCCGGTGAGCTGACGTCAAAGGACCCACCGGTTGTGCGAGCAATCCTTTTTCTAGCGCTGATGTCAGTGGCCGCTTTTGTCGTTTGGTTTGTTGCGAACATCTGACCGTTTTGGGGCGAAAGCAGTCATAGCGGCGGTGTATTGCTAACGCGCAAAGGGCCGAGACCGATGTGCGAGGGCTCTCCGCCCCACTCAGTCCATCAGGGTATCCGGGTCGGCGGATTGTGGGAAGCAGTCATTGCGCGAAGTCTCATGCTCATGGCCGCTAAGCGCCCGAAGCCGGTCATTCAGCGTCTCAGCTGCTGATCTCGGAAGCTGCCGCTCGTTCAGATTGAGTCGATTGATTCTATGGGGGATGGTGGCCAGTCCGCTAGGGGGGGGCGTGGCCGTCCGTCACTCGCTGGATACGCGTAGCGCATCCAGAACCTCGGACGTGATCGTGCCGGTGACTGGCAGGTCGCGGGCGCCCTGGAACTTGCGGATCGCCGCGCGCATCCCGGGACCGACAATCCCGTCGATCGCGCCTTGATAATAGCCCTGTGCCAGCAACGCGATCTGGACGCGCTTGACGATCGACTTGAACCGCTCGGTGCGCCCGCTCAGCGTCGGCAAGGCATCTGCGGGGGGCGGGGTCGCCTCGCCGGGTTGGGCACTCCGCAGCGGCAGGATGCGACGCGGCGGTGGCGGCGTGACCGGTTCGGGGGCCTCATATGCCGGCGGCGTGTACGATCCGCCATAGCTGCCCCCCGTGCTAGAGCGATGACTGGTATGGCTCGTATGGCTGTAATGGCCGCCGCTCCCGGAGCGATGGCTGCTATGGCTACGGTGACTGCTGTGGCTGCGATGTTCGGCGAGGGTCACCAGATGCCCCTGCTTGAAGATGTCGAACAGCGTCGCCTTATTCGGATCGTCATTGCCCAAGCTGAGCTGGGGTGTAGTCGCGAGCGCGTCGGTGGGGACGCCGAAACCCGCGGCGACAAGGCTCGGGATTAGGAAGCGTGTGCGCTTCATAGCGGATGTACTCCCGCGGTTGCAGCATCAGGATGCCATTCGAAAAAGCCGGTACAGGCTTCGCGTTCTCGGCAGCTCCCGCACGTCTCGACATATCTTCGCTTCCAATCCGAGATCGAGGCGGCCGCGAGATACCGGTATTGCTCGGGCACCGTGCAGCGCGGGAAGTTGAACAGACGCGCCGGCATGCCATGCAGCTTGGCGTGATCCAGCGCGGCTGCGATCGGCGCGAAGTCGCGACTGTGATTGACATAGAGCTGTGCCCAGCGGTTGCGCGCGAAGCCGACATGTTCGAGCTGCATGATCGACCAGGCATGGAGGAAGCGCAGTCGCGTGGTGACGTAGCGAGCGAGTGCAGGGAGCTCGGCGAGATTGTCCTGGACCAGCACCGTGCGCAGCTCGATGCGCGCGCCGCTCATTACCAGATGCGCAAGGCTCTGCTCGAGGCGAGCAAAGGCACCGGTCTTGCCGACGATCAAGTCGTGCAGCCCAGGATCGCGAGCATAGAGCGGGATGCCCCAGAGCACGTGGGCGAAAAGCGGGTTGCGTAGTCGCGCGACGTCGGCGGCCTCGAAATGCTGGCCGTTGGTAAGGACGTGGAAGGCGAGATCGGGGCGCGCGGCCACTATGCGCTCGATCAGGGAGAGCAATTGTCCCTTGTAGAGCGTCGGCTCGCCTCCCGAGATGCCGATGACGCTGTCGGCCTCCGCGAGCAGGCACGCTTGCTCGAGCAATGCAAAGCGGTCGATATGCGTTTTCTTTGGTGGCTGCGAGCACATCACGCAGAGCTGGTCGCAGCGCTCGGTAACCAGCAGTGTGTTATGCGGCGAGCCGGCGCGCAGCAGCCGCTCGACCCGGCCGCCATCTGGCTGGACCAGCACCACATCGCCATCGAGTGCAGCCGAGGCCATGCCGTCGATTGCGAGCAGGCCATGCGCGCCAGCAAACGTCACGCCGGCATCGTCCTCGTCGCAGAGAAAAGCGTCGTCCCGATGCGCGTCATCCTGACGGCGCGTTCGCAGACGCGCGACGAACGGCAGAGGTGCTTCGGCGAGTGCGGGCAGCGTGAGCTCGATCATGCGTGCGCCACGCCGAAGGCTTGCGGAGTGCCGTCTAACCGGAGCCAGCGGCTGAGCGAATAGCGCACGGCCGGATCGTCCTCGTAGATCAGGCTGAACAGGAAATCGAAGAGATGGAGGTGCCTGCGGCAGAACTCGGTCTCAAGCCTCGGCCGGTCGATGCGGCCATAGCGCGCGAGATCGTCGACCAGATCGCGGCCGCAATACGGCTGGTAGGCACAGCGTTGGCAGGCCGGATCGTCATAGTTCGAATTGTGCGCGTTGAGCAAATCGCGGCGGGTGCCGGCCCAGCCGGTTTGCACGTCCCCGATCGCGAGGTCGATCACGCCCGAGCGCGACAGCATGCGCGCTTCGTCGGTGGGATAGACCAGGCCGTCATGGTCGATCACGACATAATCGTGGCCAAGCGGATTGGGGTTGCGCAGGTCGACATGGCGGTCGACGCCGGGCTGGAAGATCCGTCGCAGGCAGATGCCGGTGTAGCTCTCCTCGAGCACGCGGCTACGGTCGGACCAGTTCCGCGCGATCAGCGCCCGGACAAAGCGCTCGTGATAGGCGCGCCAAGTCTCCGACTGCTCGCGCGAATCGCTGTGCCGCTTGCGCGCGAACCCCTGATAATTGATCGGTCGCAGGAAGATGCTGTCGAAGCCCAGCGCGGCATAGGTATCGATCAGCGTGTCGATTTCGGGCGGGTTGCGGGGATCGACTGTCGGCAAGGCCGAAACCTTGTGCGGACCATAGCGAGCGAGGACGAAGCGCAGGTTCGCCAGGAACTGGTCGGTCGCGCTGTTGCTGCCGGTGCGGTGGCGCTGATGGGTCAGCGCGTCTCCATCGAGCGAGGTGCTGATATAGAGTTCGGGATTGTCGAACAGCGCAAGGATATTGTCATCGATTTGCTGGAGATTGGTGCAGATTACGAACTGGCGTTCTTCAAAGCGCTGGCACCGCTCGATCACCGCGCGGATCAGGTCTGGCCGCAGCGTCGGCTCGCCGCCCTGGAGTTCGATCTTGATCCGATCGCCGGGCAGTTCGTCGAGGATTGTGAGCACCGCGCCGAGCGTCTCGTCGCTCCAGTCGAAGCCGGGCTGCTTGAGCCCCGCGCGCGACACCTGGCAATAGCTGCAGCTCAGATTGCAGCGCAGGGTCGGTACCAGGATCAGATAGTCGAGCGGTCCCGCATGCGCCGCCCGCTCTGCAAGGCCATAGAGATAGCCGGCATGACCGAGCGCGTCGTCTGGCGCGAGCGCATGGCCTTCTTCGATGAGGAAGCGATGGTCGAAGGGCGAAAGCTCGTCGGCGGCGAAGCGCTCTAGAAAGGGCGAAGTGGTCGTGAAGAAGCGGCCGGTGTCGTGTACGCAGAGCACCTGCTCGTCGCCAAGCGGGCGCATGCGCAGCGGCACGAAGCTCATTGCGCCAGCATCCTATAGGCGCCAGCCCGATGCGCCTGCGCGCGCTGGTGCGAGACCTCGTTCGCGAGCGCGGCCGCCCAGATTGCTGCCAGGTCAGGATGGTCATGCTGGTCGGATTGAAGTCGAACCCTCGTATCGCTCAGTGTCGCCTGTACGTGCGGCGTGAAGCCGCCGAGCCAATGTACTGCGCACGCGGCAATCTCTTTTGCCCCAGCGTCGATCGCGAACTCCGCGATAGTCCCCATGCCTACATCTCCCCCGTCGGCCAGGCTAAACGGGGTCGAGGCATTTGCACAAGAGCTTGGCGGGCCTTGGAAGAAAAACCGGAAGAGCTGCCAGGAGCGTACGCGATTACAGGTTGATCGCCGCCTGACGCTTACATAACCTGTATTGCGGGGGACGAGGATGGCGAACGCGCAAGCGAAGACAGGGGCGAGCGGCTGGGTGGCGGCGGCAATCGTGCTGGGGCTGCTGTTTGCGATTGGTATGTGCTCCTCGCGCTCGACGGACAAAACTGCGCAGTCCTTTGCTTCACCGACGCTCACCAACCAGATCGAGACGATGCCGGTACCCGCGCCAGCGCCGATTGCTGCGCTCAGCCTGGCGAGTGTTCGCAAAGGACGGCAGCATCTGACGATGGTCCTTGGCGCCGAGGGTCTTTCGGGCGCTATGATCTACAGCCAGAATTGCTACGACGCCCTAAGTCGTAACTTCAGCTGGGTCCGGCTCGACCTTTGCGGCGGCTTCGACATGCTTGCGGTGGCGGCGGTCGACACAGCTGCGACCGAGGGGCTCACCGGCGAAGTTGCGTATTTCGGTTCGGAAGCCGCGGCCGGACGCTACCTGGCCTTGGCGACCAAGGCGGGGCAGGAGGCAGGCGAGGCCGACCTGCGGCTCGAGGCGCTCCAGGCGCGGGCGAGGGCGGTGGCGCCCAAGCCTACGCCTTCGCCGTCGCTGGACTTGGACGAGGAGCTCGCGCCAGAAGGCGAGCCTGCGGTCGACAACGCGGTTGTAGAGGACGTTTGAGGCGGCGCGCCTCTGCTCCGAAGAGCGGCATTCTCCCTCGTGCTTGCGCCTCGCGCCTGTGGCGCGACCGCGCTCTACGGCGCTGCACGACGCCGAGCCCTTTGGCTCGGCCTGATGGTGACAATCGCTGGCGCGGGAGGGGGGAAGCGGAAAGGCCGCTTTGGGGCGCAGGGCTAGGGCAAGCGGCCGCTTCGCCATGTGGCTCGCGCCGGCAGCGATGCGCCCCCTAATCGGTCATCGAGCGGCATGGCGACAGCTGCCAAAAGCTGCCGTTCGCTCAAGCCTTGATCGCCCCCGCACGCCAATTCCGTTTGCTCTACGCTGTACCCTTCTCGCGCTTAGAGCCGTCCGGCGGGTCAGATCGATGCCAATGATCTCCATCTCCTCGCAGGGGGGATTGCGGCAGGATCCAGGGTGGCGTGACCGTCATCCCGGCCCTGATCAGAATCGCTTGGACACTATGAGCCGGAAGATGCCCGCAGTCTCGTTACCGCCAAGACGCGCGCCACCTTCGAAGTCGATCGACCAGCTCGGCGGGAAGACGAAGCGGCTGCCGACGGCCATCTGGAACTGATCGCGCATCCAGCCTTGGGTGCCCAGGCTGTAGAAAGACTGACCGGGGATGTTGGCATAATCTAGCCATTGGGCATCGGCCTCGTCGAACTCGTGGTTCCACTCGAAGCGCAGCCGCGGCGTGATCGTAGTGTCGCCGTAACGCCGGTCGATCTCGATCCGCGCGCCGAGCGTCCCGGTGAGCGATTTGAGGTCGCGCGCGTCGAAGCGCAGGTCGTAGCGCCCTGTCCCGCTCTCGACATAGGTACCAAGATCGGCGTTCATGAACTCGCCTCGGCCGTAGATCGACCAGCGGACCGAGCCGCTTGCCTGATCAATACCGAGCGCGAGCGCGCCGACGGTGAAGCTGCCGTCGCGGCTGCCATTGGCGGTGGCGTTAGCCGCTGCAACTACGCGGCGTGTGGCAAAGCTCAGGTCGCCCCGGCCGATCATCCCGTCGACGAAGACGCTCTCGAAGGGCATCAGGCTGGCATAGGCTGCGACCAGACTGCTCTGGCTGCGCACCCGCGCCGCGCCGCCGCCGATATGGCTGACGTCGTTGCCATAGCCGCCGCCGATGCCGATTACCGCGCCCTCGGCGACCTTGATGTCGATGCCGCCGCTTAGGCCGGAGGTCGTCGCAGTGATCTTGGAACGGTCTGTGGTCTCATCCTGCGTGCCGATATCGATCGCGCCACCGCTCCACAGCCCGACCGAACCGACACGGCGGGTGCCATCGTCCTCAGCTTCATCGGCACCGTAGGCCGCGGCTTGCTCGCCCGCCCCCGCATTTGCCCGCGCCGCGCCGTTGTTGCTGATTGGAACACTGACGGCCGCCGTGTTGTTCACGCTGCCGAGCGCACCGAGTAGTACACCGCGATCGCTGGGACCGGCCTGGCTGTTGAGATAGGCGCCCATCTCGGGATCGGCGGCGCTGGGCCGCATCCGTTCGGTGATCGCGAGCGCCGAGGCATCGAAGGCCGGGCTGGCCTGGACGGGGCCGCGACCGTCCCGAGAGTTGAGCGTGATGCCCATCCGGGCACCGCCCGCTCCACCGCCATGATGAAGTTGCTCGGTGCGGCGCATGAAGTTCGACACTTGGCTGCGCGCGAAGCGGCGAGCCGCCTCGGCCTGGGCATCGCTGACTGCGCGGACGTTCGGATCTGCGGTGGGATCAGGACGTGCAGTGACTGTCACGGTCACGGTCGCAGGAGCCGAAACGCCATAGGCGTTGCTCAGCGTGTACTGGATCGTGATCGCACCATCGAAGCGGTTAATCGCAGTGACGTCGAGACGGTACCCTTGGGTCGCGCCCGAGCCGCTCGCCACGATCGCCGTGGTCGCCGCATTGGCCGGGAGAACACTTACCACATTGGCGGCGGTGAACGGCCCGTTCGAGGCGCCGGTGGTGAGATCGACCGACACAGTCTGGCCGTCGCCGACGGTCGCCACCTTGGGCAGCGCAACCGGGATTGCGCCGACGATGCTGATCGTCACCGCTGCCGGCGACGAGGCGCCGCCCGGGCCCACTGCAGCGAAAGTGAAGCTGTCGCTTCCGACATAGCCCACCGCTGCTGTGTAGGTGGCGGTCACCGTCAGGCTGGCAAGCGTGCCGATGCCCGAGCCGCCACCGGCCGAGCCTGTGGTCTGCAGCGTCACAGTGCCATGCGCAGGCGGGGTTTCGATCTCAATCGAAGTGTAGTCGCCGGTGACCAGCGCCGAGAGGTTGATCTGGACGCTGCTGTTCGGATTGACCGGCGTGCTGCCGGCCACCGTGCTGCTGCCCGGCTGGGCGGCAGGTGGCGGCGGGGTGTCGACCGCCAGGCTGACGGTCGCGGCCGACGAGGTGCCGCCGGGGCCGGTCGCGGTATAGGTGAAGCTGTCGGCGCCGTGATAGCCGGCGGCCGGCGTATAGGTGACGACATTGCCGGCGACCGTGGCGGTGCCGTGCGCCGGCGCGGTGCCGATCGCAAGGCTGGTATAGACGCCGCTCACCGAGCTGGTCAGGTCGATCGCGGTGCCAGTGCTGTTGTACGGCACAGCGACGTTGCTGACGGTCGCGGCAGTCGGTGCCGGGGGCAGCGCGACGTTGAACGTCACCGTCGCGACGTTCGACGTGCCGCCGGGGCCGGTGGCGGTGTAGGTGAAGCTGTCGGCGCCATAATAGCCGGCGGCCGGCGTGTAGGTGACGACATCGCCGGCGATCGTCGTCGTGCCATGCGCCGGCGCGGTGCCGATCGCGATGCTCGAATGGACGCCGGTGATCGACGGGGCGAGATCGATCGGGGTGCCGCTGCTGCCATAGGGCACGGCGACGCCCGCGAGATCGGCGGCCGCCGGCGGTGCCGGGACGGCGACGTTCAGCGTCACCGTCGCCGGGGACGAGGTGCCGCCGGGGCCGGTCGCGGTATAGGTGAAGCTGTCGGCGCCATAATAGCCGGCGGCCGGCGTGTAGGTGACGACATCGCCGGCGATCGTCGTCGTGCCGTGCGCCGGCGCGGTGCCGATCGCGATGCTCGAATGGACGCCGGCGATCGACGGGGCGAGATCGATCGCGGTGCCGCCGCTGTTATAGGGCATGGCGACGTTGCTGACATTAGCCGCGGTCGGCGCAGCGGGGGTGCTGACCGTGATGCTCACTAAGGCGGGCGCCGAGGTGCCGCCGTCATTGGTGGCCGTATAAGTGAAGCTGTCCGCACCATAATAGCCGGTGGCCGGGGTGTAGGTGATGGTCAGCCCCGAGACGCTGGCGGTGCCGTGCGCCGGCGGCGAGGCGACTGCGACGCTGGTCGCCGTGCCGCCCGAGATCGCGAGCGTGATCGGGTTCGCGCCCGAATTATAGGGGACGGTTTCGCTGACCGGGCCTGCGGACGGCGCCGTGGGCACGGCGATGACTAGGCTGTAGGCGCGGCTTCCGGTGAACGGCGCACCGGCGCCGGTCGAGCTGTCGGTCGCGGTGATGGTGACGTTGAACGTGCCATGGACGCTCGACGTGCCCGAGATCGTACCGGCCGGCGAGAGCGTCAGCCCGGCAGGCAGCGCGCCGGCGGTGACCGCATAGCTGTACGGCGTGGTGCCGCCGCTGGCGCTGAGCGCCTGGCTGTAGGCGACGTCCATCTGGCCGCCGGTCAGGGTCGGCGGTGCGAGGGCAATCGTCGGCGCGCCGACGGTCAGGGAATAGGCACGGCTGCCAGTATAGGGCGCGCCGGTGCCGGTCGAGCTGTCGGTCGCGGTGACCGTGAAGGTGAAGGTGCCGCTCGCCGTGGCAGTGCCCGACAGCGTGCCGGTGGGCGACAGCGTCAGGCCCGCGGGCAGCGCGCCGGCAGTGACGGCATAGCTGTAGCCGGCAGTGCCGCCCGAGGCGGTGATCGCCTGGCTATATGCCGTGGCCACCGTCGCATTGGGCAGCGCGGCGGGCGCGAGCGCGATCGTCGGCGCAGCGACCGTCAGGCTGAGCGCACGGCTGCCGCTATACGGCCCGGTGCCGCCCGAACTGTCGGTGGCAGTGATCGTGAAGTTGAAGGTGCCACCCGCGCTGGGCGTACCGGAGAGCGTGCCCCCCGTCGACAGGTTCACTCCTGCCGGCAGCGCGCCGGCGGTGACCGCGAAACTGTACGGCGCGGTGCCGCCACTTGCGGTAACGGTCTGGCTGTAGGCCGCGGCGACGGTGGCGTTGGGCAGACTTGTGGTGTCGACGACGATCGCCGGGGTGCCGACGGTCAGCGTATAGCCGCGCGTTCCTGCATAAGGGCCGCTGCCGGTCGAGCTGTCGGTCGCCGTGACAGTGAAGGAGAAGGTGCCTGCCGAGCTCGGCGTTCCGGCGAGCGTGCCGGTCGGCGACAGCGTCAGGCCGCCGGGCAGGGCGCCCGAGGCGACCGCATAGCTATAGGGTGCCGTGCCGCCGCTCGCGGTGAGCGCCTGGCTGTAAGCCACACCGGGCGTGCCGCTGGGCAGCGTCGTCGGCGCGATCGTGACCGTCGGCGCCGCGATGGTCACCGCATAAGCGCGATTGGTCGAGAACGGCGCACCGGCGCCGGTCGAGCTGTCGGTCGCGGCGATCGTGAAGTTGAAGGTGCCGCCCGCGGTCGGCGTGCCGGTCAGCGCGCCGGTCGTGGGATTGAGCGAGACGCCGGCGGGCACGGCGCCCGCCGTGACCGCGTAGCTGTAAGGCGCCGTGCCGCCCGAGGCGCTGAGGGCCTCGCTGTATGGCGTGCCGATCGCACCATTACCGAGCGTGGCAGGCGCGAGCGTAATCGACGGGGCCGAGACGGTGAAGGTGTAGCCGGAGGCCACGCCATAGGGAGCGCCGGCACCCGCGGTCGAATCGCGGGCGACGACGGCAAAGTTGAAACTGCCTGCCGCCGTCGGCGTGCCCGAAAGCGTGCCGTTGGACGCCAGCGTCAGGCCCGGCGGAATCGTGCCGGAGAAACGAGAATAGGTGTAGGGCGCCGTACCGCCGCCGGCGACGAAGTTACCGGTATAGGTGGCACCCACCGAACTCGACAGGGTTGGCGCCGCGAGCGTGAAGTTGGGCGAGTTCATAAGGAGCGTGTAGCTGCGGCTGCCGCTATAAGGCGCGCCCGCGCCGGTGGAGCTGTCGGTCGCAGTGATCGTGAACGTATAAAGGTCGTTCGCCGTCCCGGTGCCCGAGAGCACGCCGCTGGCAGACAGGCTGAGGCCCGGCGGCAGCGCGCCGGCGGTGACCGCAAAGTTGTAGGGCCCATTGCCGCCGGACGCAGTCAACGTCTGGCTGTACGGCGTGCCGGCGTAACCGTTGGGCACGGATGTGGGCGAGAGCGTCACGATCGCGGCCGCGACGGTCAGCGTATACGAGCGGCTGGCGCTGTAAGGGCCGGAACCGCCAGAGCTGTCGGTCGCGGTGATCGTGAAGTTGAAGCTGCCGCCTGCGGTCGGCGTGCCCGAAATCGTGTTGCCGGTCAGGCTCAGTCCGGCGGGCAGCGCACCGGCGGTGACGGCATAGCTGTAGGTCGCGGTGCCGCCGCTCGTGGTGATCGCCTGGCTATATGCCGCGCCCGCGGTCGCATTGGGCAACGAGGCCGGCGCAATCGCGATCGTCGGCGCCGCGACGGTCAGCGTATAGGCCCGGTTGCCGGTATAGGGGCCCGCACCGCCCGAGCTGTCGGTCGCGGTGACGGTGAAGTTGAAGCTTCCGCCCGCGGTCGGCGTGCCCAAGAGCGCGCCGCCTGCCGTCAGGTTGAGCCCTGCCGGAAGCGCGCCGGCAGTCACGGCATAGGTGTAGGTCGCGGTGCCGCCGCTCGCGGTGATCGTCGCCGAATAGGCGGTGCCGACCGTCGCGTTGGTCAGCGAGGCAGGGCTCAGCGTGATCGTCGGCGCGCCGATGGTGATCGCATAGGCCTGGCTGCCGCCATAGGGCGCCGCGGGCCCGGTGGTGCTGTCGGTTGCGGTGAGCGTGAAGTTGAACGTGCCGCCTGCCGTCGGCGTGCCGCTGATCGCGCCGGTGCTGCCGTTGATCGACAGGCCGGTGGGCAAGGAGCCCGAGGTCACGGCATAGCTGTAGGTCGCGTTGCCGCCGCTCGCCGTGGCGGTCTGCGGATAGGCAGTGCCGATCGCGCCGTTGGGGAAGGTCGACGGCAACAGCAAGATTACCGGCGGGGAGACGGTGATCGAATAGGCATTCGCCACCGTATACGGCCCGCCGCTGCCCACCGTGGAGCTGTCGGTCGCAGTGATCGTGAAGTTGAACGTGCCGACGGCGGTGGGCACGCCCGAGATGGTGCCTCCGGCCAGCGTGATCCCGGTCGGCAAGGTGCCGGCAGTGACGGCATAGCTATAGGTCGGCGTGCCGCCGCTGGCGGTGAAGCTCTGCGAATAGGACGCGCCGGCAGTGGCGCCGGGCAGCGCGCCCGCGGCGGGCGACAGGCTGAGCGTCGGCGCCGCGATGACGAGCGTCAGCGTGCTCGTCGCCTGGGTGAAGGCGGGCGTCGAACTGTCGGTGATGTTGGCGGTGAAGTTGAACGACCCGCTCGCCGTCGGCGTCCCGGTGATCGTGCAATTGCTGTTGAGCTGGGTGCCTGCCGGCAGCGCGCCCGAGGCGAGCGTGGTGCCGCAGGTATAGGGGCCCGTTCCCCCAGCAGGCGTTATCGCGACACCACTAAGGGCGGTACCGCGCGTGCCCGAACCGGAGAACGTACCCGACAGCGTCGGATTGTTGACCGGCACCGTCACCGTGGCGACATTCGAATCGCCATTGGCGTTGGACGCGCGGACATAGAAGGTGTCGCTGCCGCGGAAGCCGGCCGGAGCTGCATAGGTGACGACGCCGGAGGTGTTGATCGAGACGTTGGTCGTGCTGCTGTTGGCGCTCTGCGCAGTTGCGGCGAAGCTACCCCCGCTGGTTTTCGAGATGAGCCAGCCCGTCGGGCTGTTGGTCGCGCTGGTACCGGTGGCAGCGTTGATCGAATTGCCGGTCGAGCCATAGCCGACCGCACTGGCAGTGAAGCTGTTGAGCGCCGGCACGGGAGGCGTGCCGGGCGTGCAGGTGACCGCGAGAGTGATCGTGCCGTCCACCGTGCCCGATCGGATCGCGCGCGACTGCACCGCGGCGGTCGAGGCCGAGGCTGTGAAGCTGAGCGTCGTCGTATTCGAGCCGTTGCCCGTGAACACTTCGAAGGCCCGCTGCGTGAAAGCTGAGCCGCCCGTTCCTTCGAAGAGACGTGCCGAGAGACTTCCGGTGCCGGAAAAGCCAGTGACATTGGCAGTCATGGCGATCACATCGCCGACGTCAAACGTGTAGAAAGTGGTGCTGTCCGGGGCCCAGCTCGCCGGCGACAGGCCACCGTCGCCGGTCTGCGCCGAGGTGCGGGCCGTGTTGGCGCGATAGCTGGCGGCCGATCCCTTCGCCGTCGAGGACGTGATGGTGGTCCCGCTCGTCGTCATGTTGAAATTGAGGACGCCGCTGTTGATCGCGTCACAGCCGGTCGATGCCTGGGCGGCAGCGGGCGCGAACGCCGCAACCAAGATCAGAGACGCAGAAAGGCAGGATCGCCGAAAGGCGGCGGCGGGCTGATTCGATGCGATTCTCCGCGACGAACGAGCATGGGAAACGGCACCGATTGCCTGCGCGCAGCGCCGTAGAATGCCCGTAGCCCCAACCAACACGACCACTCCCCCCACGTCGATTCGCGGGATTCGGTAGGCGATTAATGCTAAATTTTTCTTTACCGGCTGCTTCGGTCTCTCTCGACTTGGGGGTCTGGTCTCCCCTCACTTACGGCATCAGAGCGTCTCCACGTCCACGGTGCCCGACCGCCCGCCGGTCAGGGGAATCCGCAGATTGTGCGCGCCCGGATGACGCTCCATCGCCTCTACCGTTTGGGCATTTCATCGCGCATGATATCCCGGTCCGGGGCGAGCGTCGCCAGCGAACTGATGACGCCCTCCGCCCGTGCACTGTGCATCTCCAGTCTCACCGCCACCCCAGCAGCACCCTTATCCGCTCCCAGCCCATACCACGGTCGCACTTGCCGGGTACTTTGGGAAAGCGTGCAGCGCCTGTCCCGCCAGCGTAGGCAAGTCCGATGGTGGCAAATGCCTGGGTCGAACTATTGTCGCCCTACCTTAAACGGTGCGCCTGGCTACCCAAAGAATCACGCCCGAACAGCACGACGAAGAAGACCGTGCTTGCAGCCGGAAGGGCGGTGATGGCGAGTTGCGCCGAGGTAGGTGGCTCAGGCAATTTTGCTTCCCGATAATTGCGACACTAGCGACAAATCAGAGGCACGCTCCTGGGCGGACGGATGGGACCAAAGTGATCAGACTCCCAGCTTGCGCTTGAGGTGTTACAACCTCGCTTTGAGTCATTCCCAAAGGCTTTTGCCACCATTCGCGCTAGCCAGTTTCGCAACGACAACTCTGGTGGGTTCTGATCGTGAAAGCTGCCAGACCGCTAACGGCCCAATCTCGGACATTCGGTGCACCTAGGTACTTGCCTCAAAGCGGCCGACCGAAATGACCGGCCAGCCGCCAGATAGTCAAATTTCAGTTCGCTCTGCCAGAAGCAAGGCATCTTCTACGTCGACGCCGAGGTATCGGACCGTGTTTTCGATCTTTGTGTGGCCGAGCAAGATTTGAATTGCCCGGATGTTGCCTGTGGCTCGGTAGATCATCGCGGCTTTCGTGCGACGCAGCGAGTGCGTGCCATACTCGGCCTTGCGCAGACCGATGGCGGTTACCCACTCGTCGACCAAGCGTGCGGACTGACGGGTGCTCATATGCGCACCAAGATCCACACGGCTCGGGAACAGGTAGTTATTTTCCAAACCGCCGCGCCCGCTCGAGCCAAGCGATCAAGGTTGCACGGACATCCGCCGTGAGCTCGAACTGGACGGGGCGGTTGGTCTTTTGCTGGATGACGATCGCGCGGTTCCGAACGTCCGCGCCAGCAACGACATCGCCGATCTTGATCTTGACCAAGTCGCAGCCCCGCAGCTTGCTGTCGATCGCGAGATCGAACAGTGCCTTATCCCGCAGACGCCCTTCGCGATCCAAGTGGAAGCGGATCGCCCAAATTTGCTTCTGGGTAATTGGTCGCTTGGTGCCGACATTCTTGCCAGCGTTCCAGGTGGTGCGAGCCTGTATGGTGGGGTCAAATCGAGAGTATCCCATGTTCATCTCCTCGGCCGTGATTGGCCGAGTAGGGAACGCTGGGTTGGGAAGCTTCTGGGCCGGTTGGAGACCGGCAGCTTCGAAGTAATCCAGGCTGGAAAGCGGACGTTCGTTCAGGAGCACCGCGGAGCCGCTAAGACCCACAAGCGGCCATTCAAAACGCCCTTCCGGGTCCTCAATTTCGGCCATTCGTTCATGTCCGCGTGGCGGCTGCTCCGGCGCGCCGGAGGGCAGGGCTGGTGGCAGCATTGCGCATCTCACCGATCGCCGGATGTTGCGACTAGACCTTGGCAGCGGCGACGCGCTTCCTGCGGGCACTCGCCCGCATGTTCGAACGCGTCTTCCAGAAGCCGTAGACCGCTAGGCTGCCAAGCATCGCCAGCGCCAGCCCGGACAGCGTCATCGCAACCTTCCAAGCCAGTCCGCCGACCTTCGCGGCGTGCAGCGGATATAGCTTCTCCCGCGCCGACGCATGGGAGCCGGCGGTCGTCGCGTCGACAGCGCCGATCACCGTCATCGTCGCCGGATCGAAATATAGAAAGGTCCGACCATTGGGCGTCCATTCGAACGATTGTCGCAGGCGCAGCGTGATCGGCGTGCCCGGACGCTTCGGCCATTGCAGCCGACGCGGCTCGGCCCCCGGGAAGCGATCCTGCGCGCTCCGTAGCACGCCAGGCACCAAGGCGGGCGTTGCAAGCGCATGATCGACCGGCACCTTAGGCGGGCGGAGCCGCGGATTCTCGCCGAGCGGCGACAGGACGAACTGACCGATCGCCGGCAGGGCCATCATCACGCCGGTCAGCAGCGACAGCAGCAGCAGCGGCGCAGTGACGATGCCAAGGTCGCGATGGTGGTGGACGATCGCGCCCGGCGTCATCTTGGCCGGCCACAGCCGCGGCCGGAAGCGTGCGCGCATCCGCCACCACAGGATGACGCCGCTAACCACGAAGAACAGCCCGATCAGCCCCACGATGCCGTTCACCGTCTCGCCGACATCGCCGAGCAGTAGCCGGTGGTGGAGATCGAATAGCCAAAGCTCGGGGCGCTGCCACGCGCTCGTCCATAGGGTAACGACCTCGCCACCCTGGCTGAGATAGGCGCCGCTGCCATTGGCATATACGACCTGATGCAGCCCGAAACCATCGCCCGCAAAGGTGACGCGATCGATCGGCTGCGCGCTGTGAGCGAGCGTCGCCACGACCCGCTCCAGTGCCGCAGCATCGGGAACGACCGGACCATTTGCGTGCGGCACAAAAGTGAGCGCGTCGCGCCAGACCAGCAGCGCTCCGGTAAGCCCGAGCAGTGCCAGCAGGGCCCCGGAAATTCCGCCGACCCAGCGATGGAACAGCGACAGCAGCCGCATTAGAATGCCGCTTGCCAACTCAGCGTGAAGTTGCGTCCGCGCCCGGTGTAGAAGCGAGCATTGTCGGTCGGCCCCTGCGTGTCGCTGTAATAAGTGACATAGTCGGTGTTGCCGAGGTTCTGAACGCTCAGCATTAAACGGCCGATCGACAGCTCATAGGCGAGATAAGCGTCGAACAGCTGATAGCCGACAAACTCGTTGGCGGCCGGCTGGCCTTCGAAGCGCCGCGCCAGATAGTAGCGGCCCTGCATCCGGGCACTGAAGCGGCCGCTGCTGAAATCGGCATTGAGGTTGAGGCGATCGGGCGAGATGTTCGCGCCATCGAGATCGGCCTCGAAAAAGCCGTCGCCATTGACGTCGGTCCGACCCTCGACATGGCTGTAGCCAACGCCAAGCTTCAGTCCGGGCACGGGGGTGCGCGTGTCGAGGTTGAGTTCGAGCCCCTCAATGTCGATAGGCTGGCGCACGACGTTGAAGATGCCGTCGTCATTGCGGACCAGCACCTGCCCGGCGTCGCTCGACGACCAGTAATAGGTGGCGCTGGCGATGAGCGGGCCCTGGTTCACCTCCAGCCCCAGCTCGCGATTGTTCGACGTCACCGGCGTGAGGTCGAGATAGTCGTCGATCCGCACATCGGGCTGGCTGATCCCGCGCAGCACGCGGCCGATATCGGCGATGGTATAGCCTTCGGCATAGCTGCCATAGGCGCGGATGCCCTTGACCGGCTCGAGCACGATGCCGCCGTTCCACAGCGCGCGCTCGAACGAGGGCGTGCCGCCGGTGACGAAGCGCGATCTCGACGTCGCGATGGTAGTATAGTCGGGAATATCGAGCTGGACATTCTCGTAGCGGACGCCGCCTGCGAGCCGGACGATACCGTCGAGCAGCTTGAGGTTGGCCTGACCGAACGGGGCAAGGCTTCGGAAGTCGGTCTGCGGCACCCAGCTTCGCTTGGTGTGAACCAGCGTCTGGGCGGTACGGTCGATCAGCGCGTCGAATCCAAGGGTCAGCGTCAGCGCCTCGAAGCCCGGCACCGCGCGCTCATAGCTCACCTTTCCGCCGAGCTTGCGCGACACGTTGCGTGACTGTTCGAACAAGGTGCCCACCGGCGCGATCGCCGCATCCTGGAAGGTCGCTAGGATGCCACCGGCGAAGGTATCGCTGGTGCGATTGTAGAAGCCCTGAAGGGCGAAGGCGCCGCCTGCGAGGTCGCTGTCGGTCAGCGATGCCGACACCATCTCGGCGAGGCCGGTGGAGGGGATACCAGGTGTCTGGCCCCGGCGAGTCGTCGCCGGAATGCCGAGTGCGCGGCTGCCGTCGACCGGTACATAATGGTTGTTGCCCTCAAGCTCGAAGCGGTTGGCGATCACTTCGAAGCGGGCGGTGTCGGACAGATCTAGGCCGATGCGCCCGAAGAAGGACAGGCTGTCGGTGTCCTGGATCTCGCTCTGATTGCCGTCATAGCCGATGCGCCGGCCGCGGCCGTCGATGAACACGCTCCGCCGCTCGAACGCAGCACCGGCAGTCGCGTCCAGGCGGCCGCTGCGGAAACTCACCAGCCCCGCGAGCTTGCCGCCGAGCGACGCGAAGGAGAAATCGTTGCCCGCATTGCCCTGAAGCAGCGTGCGGCCGGACCAGCCATCCTGCTTGGGCGCGGTGACGGTGACCTGGTTGACTACGCCGCCCGTCGCGCCGATCCCCTGCAGCGCGTTGGAGCCATAGATGACCTCGACGCGATCGATGAAGAACGGATCGATCGTATAGCCATCACGTGCACCGTCGCGGATCGGCGTCGTCTGCGGGATACCGTTGATCGCGTAGAGTGGAGAGCGGCCGCGCAGCGTCTCGCCCGAGCCTGTGATCTTCTCGCGCGTCGGCGAAAAGGCTGGCAGCAGCGCGGATACGGCATCCACAACCGAACCCGACACGGTCACTTGGCGCGACAGCGTCTCGCGATCGATCACGTCCACCGTCAGCGGCAGCGCGCTCGCCGGCAGCGTGGATCGCGCCGCGGTCACGACGATATCGCTGTCACCCTCCGGTGTTTGGCCGGCCTCGGGAGGGGTAGCGATCTGCGCGCTGGCGCTCCCCGCCCAAAGCCCTGCGACGATCACCGCACCCGCTTTGCTCTTCATGCGACTCCCCTTCTGCGCGGCGCCGCTTACGGGCTAGGTGCCGTTAATGCAAGTCGGTTGCATTAGCAGAAGAAGGTGCCGCACATTTTGTCGAGTCGCGTCTGTATGATGAACGGTCGCCCGCGCGTTCGACATGCCTGTCCTTTGACCCAAAAGCGGACATCTGTTCAGACTCCGCCGCGGCCGGCAACTGCGCCGCTAACGGGCTGGCAGGTTTCGGCGCGCTGCGCTGCAAAGCGGACATATGTGAGCTTCGCGGCTCAGGCCCGCACCCGACCAGGTATTGCCGTTCACCAAATGCGTTGCGAAGGTCCGGATCGGACGCAAGCTGCCGGAGAGCAAGCGACCAAAGTCGGTCACTACGCGTCGCCGCCGCCCTGCCCGAAAGCAGACGCAAATTCTGCTGGAGGGCTTAGAGTAGCCATCGGACACTAGCGGACACTAGCGGACACTAGCGGACACTAGCGGACACTAGCGGACACTCGGAAGCAGGGTGCGCATCGCCATCTGGTGAAGCCTTAACGCTTCGACTTCGACAGGTCGGCCTTGCAATCGAGGCTGATGTGTCCGTCGTCGCCGATCCCATCGATAGTGACCCGCAAAGGCCCGTTCGCATCGTCACGCCTCGCGGTGCATTCCGCCACCGCCCCCCTCACGGCGGCGACCGAGGGGCAGCTGGCGCCATCGAGCTGCATGCCTGTCTTCTGTGCAAGGATGTCGCGGCAAGCGCTTGCGAGAAACTCTCCGGGGATTTGGCTCGTGGCACTGGCAGGTGCCGAGCTTGCTCCCGCCGAGCCGAAACCGATGCTCTGCACCTTCCAGCCCGAGGAATCCTCGATCAACGTCAACTCCGCCGGCACGCTCCGGCCATCAGCCAGATTGACCGTCCCGCTCAACGTGGCCCTTTGGCCCGACACAGATCGCCGGTTCCACGAGGCGCTGACATAATGGTTCAGCCCCTGCGCCTGCGAGAGCGCCGCCCAACCTTCCCTGGTAGTTGCGCTCTGAAAGCCGGGCGACGTCTGGTTCCAGGCTTTCTCGGCACCTTGTGCCGCGTTGACCTGAAGAAAGCGATCCGCCTCCGTGACCGCGCCGCTGGTCAGCGCAAACGCTGCAAAGACAGCCACGACGGTGACGACTGCGAACAGGCCGAGAACCCACCAGATCGTGCGGGACCGGCGTGGCCGTGGAGGTGCCGTATCGATGTCGCTCCTCATCCGATCTCCGATCGCTGAGATGAATCAATTCCCACTTCCGCTCCTTGCTGGCGGCCGGCTTCCCTTCCGCTGGACGCCTGGATCTGCCTGCACCGAGCTGATGCTGCGTGCCCCCATCGCGACCCGATAAAGTTTCCATCGGTTTGTCACCCATTGAAACGTCAGATCGAACAGGATTGCGGTTGGTCGCAGACCAAACCCGCCGACCAAATGCATCATTCCTTGTGCGTCCACCGACGGGGTCTGCGTATAGGTGGGCGACAGCATCAATGTATCCGACAGGTCGACATTGGTGGCGCGGATGCCGGCGAAGATCGCGGTGAGCTTGGCCGGGTCGTTCTGGGTCTGAAAATCAGGCGCAGCGATATCGCGCATGACCGAATAATTGCCAGATTCATTGGCCTGTTCCACCGCGATCATCGTCGACCAGATCAAGCGCGCGCGCATCAGTTCGTTCGGCAGAGGCAATGCAGAGGCTGGCTGGCTGTACGGAACGGCAGGCGGAGCCGATGTGACAGACGGGGATGTCTGCGCGACTGCGGGAGCTGTCCACAAAAGCGCTGTTCCCAATCCTGCGGCAACATTGAACGCACGCATCAGAATGCGACCTGAAAGCCGGCGCGCGCCCCGGTTTCGCCGCTCTCGAACCCGGTACCGATACCGAACGACAGCTGCGCCTTCTCGGCGACCCGCGCGCTGAGCGCGATCGTGCCGGCTGCCCTGCTGTTAAAATAGCCGATCCCGCCGGACATCGCGAAGTTGCTGCCAGCAGGGACCGCCGGCGACTCCATCGCCAACGCCATCGCGACGCCTTCATTAGCGCGGGAGATTTCGCGGCGGTTTATGCGCGCCAAGTCGAACAGCGTATTAACCTGTCCGTTGAGCGTGCCGATTTGACCGTTCATCGTACCAAGCTGTGTATTGATCCCGGCAACATTCATATTGATCGTGTTGATCGAGGTAGTGTTACTCGCCACTTGACCGTTCAACGTGTCGATCGACGCGGTGTTACCGGCCACCCTTCCGTTCAACGTGTCGATCGACGCGGTGTTACCGGCCACCCTTCCGTTCAACGTGTCGATCGACGCGGTATTGCCGGCTACCTGACCGTTCAGCGTGCTAATGGAGGCGGTGTTCGCGACAACTTGGGTGTTGACCGCAGTGACGGAAGCCGATGTCGCCAACGAGGCAACACTGACGCCCGCTCCGAGCGTGCCGCTGGCGTCCGCGGTAACCAGGTTGACCGCGCCCGACTGCGCCGCAGTACTGGCGATCAAGTCTCCAACGGTCACAGAGCTGCCGGTGCCACCGAGCATGACCTGATTGTCGCGCGTCGTCGCTGCGGTCGATCCGATCGCGGTCGACCCCGCAAAGGTGGCCAGGGCATTGTAGCCCAGCGAAGTGCTGTTGTCGGCGGTGGCGTAGGCTACCGCGCCTACCGCTATCGCGTTGGCGCCACTCGCTTCGGCTGAACCAACCGCCACGCTGTTTGCGCCACTAGCTCGAGCAGTGCCGCCCAGCGCCGTACCACCAAGCGCAGCATTTGCGTTTTGTCCCAGAGCGGTGCCGGCATTCGCGGCCGACGAGCCGTATCCAATAGCCGTGGCGACATCTCCCGTCGTTCTGGCCTGGGTACCCACCGAGATCGAGTTTGCGCCGTTGGCCGAGCTGCTGCCGATCGCCACCGAGTTCGCGCCCAGCGACGCTGCCGTGGCTCCTAGCGCGGTGCCGCCTGGTGCCGTCACCCTCGAGGCAGCACCCACCGCCGTTGCGTTATCCGTGGTCGCACTACTGCTCCTGCCGAGCGCAATCGCGCCGTAGCCGGTCGAGTTCGCCCCGAAACCAATTGCTGTCGAACTCACACCTGTGGCTGAGGTTTTGACGAAAAGGTCCGTGCCGCCGATCGCGATCGCGCCATCGGCTCCTGCGGTGCTGCCGCTACCTACAGCGACGGCCCCATACCCCGTCGACTTGCTGTTGGAGCCAGATGCCAATGAATAGAATCCCGAGGAGGCCGCGCCGTTCCCCGTCGCCAGCGACCCGCGACCATTGGCCACCGCGCTCGAACCAAACGCGGAACTGAACTCGCCGGTCGCGGCGGCGCTGGCACCGACGGCGGTGCTACCGACTGCCGGCGCGTTCGATGCCTGGCCAACGGCAGTACCGAAATTGCCGGCCGAGGCAGCATTACCGACCGCCGTACCTGCATCGGCAGTCGTGTTGGCCAAGTTGCCCACTGCAACCGTGAAGCTGCCATTGCTGGTTGCGAGATATCCGCACTCGAGCGCGTTGGTGTAGTTGCCGTTCAAGTTGCAGTCCGGCGTGTTGTCCGCGCGCGCTGGCGCTGAGGAAAAAGTGGCAGCGAGAGCCGCGCTGCTAATTGCAAAGGTAGTCCGCAGGATCTTCGTGGACGAATGTTCGAGAAAGGATGGTGTACGAAACATGGAGTGCCTTTCTTTTCAACTGCAATAGATTGACGCTAGTCAGGAGATGGCGCGGATTTCGTCAATTGCGCAGAGATAAGTAAATCCAACACGACCGCTTCCAGAAAATCCCGACGCAATTGCTCCCCATGCCCACCCTCAATTACCTGTGTTCACGCAGATGCACCCGCGCCGCTCTTGATATGGAGCGACAATTAGCCGACAACCTGGTATGCTGCGTCCACCGATCGATGGAGGTCAATTGCTTAGCGCACTATAAGTTGTTCCTGCGTCGACGCGTCTCGTCAGGGCGTCGTGATCATCCGAAGTAAATCGACCTGACGTCGCTTGCCGGTCTTGTCGAAAAGGCGTTGCAAGTGCGTACGGGTAGTGCTGCGCGCCACGCCAAGCATCCGCGCGGCATCCGGCAGGGAGGCGCCTTGAATCAGGATTTCCAGCAGGCGCTGCTCGGCTTTGGTCAGGCCGAATTGGCGAGCAACGTCTACGATCTTCGCCGCGCGTTGCTTCGACGGATCACGAAGCAGCACCACACACTGTTCGACTGCATTGGGGGCCCCGCGTACCACCTCAACACCGAGCCCTGCTTCGCCCAGCACGGCTGTCGCATAGCCTCCGGCTTGTGCCTGCGTCATCGCTGTTTCCAGCTTGGCCAGGTCATGCCGGCAACGCGCGTGCAGGCGGCCGAAGGCGAGCTCTAGCGGATCGGCTTTTTCCAGAATTTCCTCAGCTGCGGCGTTCCGGCCTACCACGATCCGCTGCCGGTCGATCCAGATCAAGCCCGCCGAACTTGCCGTTACCACTGGCCCGGATTGCACCCGATCCGTCTGCCGAAATTGCGCTTGCGCAAATGGCATTCATGTTCCCCTTTTTGCTTCATGCAACCAAAGATACGGGAACGGCGGGACAACCCGGCCAGAAATCAGCTTTCCTCCTACGACTCCGGGATGCGGCGCCTTCACGCTCCGGCTTACGGTCGCGCTGATTCGAGCTAACATGGTGTGGGCGCCCTGCGGGCGAAGGAGGGCGACATTGGCAGCGCGGCGCGGAAATCGGCGAGGTGTCACACTAGGCGAGAGGAGCGACGCTGCGGCGGTGCCGCGTCAGCCCTCCCCGTCCGAGTGGTTCGCGATCTGGAAATTGTTCGACATCTTATCCGGTCTGCCGGGCCCGGAGCGCGAAAAGCGGCTGCTTGCCGCAGGCGGCAGTCAATTGGTGATCGACGAAGTTCAAAGCCTGTTGCAATCGAGCGAGGAGAACGGCTTCCTCGATCATGGCCTCGAGCTTCCCGATACCGGGCGATTGAGCGGCTACGCGTCGCTGCCGTCCGGAACGATGGTCGGGCAATTCCGCATCCTTCATCTGATCGGCCGCGGCGGAACGGGAGAAGTCTATCTCGCCGAGCGGGTGCAAGGCGGGTTTGGGCAGCGCGTTGCGCTCAAGATGCTGCGACCCGAAGCAGTCACCAGCACCGCCTTATTCGGGCTCGAACGCGGAATTCTGGCCGATCTGGAACATCCCGGCATCGCGCGCCTTATCGATGGCGGCACCGCCGACGATGGCCGCCCTTTCATGGCGCTGGAATATGTTGAGGGGGAAGCGATAGATGACTGGTGCGAAAGCAGGCGCGCATCTTTGTCGCAGCGGCTGACGCTCTTCCTCGATGTTTGCGAAGCAGTTTCTTATGCACATGGTCGGCTGGTGGTCCATCTCGACCTCAAGCCGACCAATGTGTTGGTCGATCGTTACGGTCGGGTCAGGCTGCTGGACTTCGGCATCGCGCGTATCGTCGATGAGGGAAACGACCTGTCGCGGACCAAAACCCTGCTGACTCCCGATTATGCAGCGCCCGAGCAGTTGGAAAACAAACCGGTATCTGTCGCAACCGACGTCTACTCGCTGGGCGCCCTCCTGTTCAAACTGTTGACCGGCCAGGGTCCCTGGCAATCCGAAAACGCTACGCTGTCATCCCTTGCTCTGCGAATCTTGCGCGGCGATCCGGCACCGCCCAGCTGGATACCTGCGCGCTGCGAAGGGGCACCAGTGCCTGCGCGATCACTCGCTGGCGACCTTGACGCGATCGTGCTGAAGGCGATGCGGCACGCGGCGAGCGGCCGATACGCCAGCGTTGCCGACCTCTCCACCGATGTCCGGCGCCACCTTTCTTTCGAGCCCGTGCAGGCGCGTTCGGGATCGAGCACGTACCGGGCGCAGCGATTCCTCCGTAGAAATCGGGTAGTGGTGGTGGCCGGGGTGATTGTTTCGGTCGCGCTGCTCGCAGCAGTCACTGGAATATCGCTAAAAGCGCGAGAGGCCACCGCGGAGCGAGACATCGCTAAAGAGCAATCTGCCCGGCAGCGCGCTGCCAGTCAGACGATGCTTATCATGCTGCGCGATGCCTATGACGAGAAGAAAGCGAAGTCGACATCGGTCGGCGACATGATGGACACGACGACGCGCAACCTCGTCCAATCTTTGCCGGCGCGATCACCGGATGTTGCGGTCAGGATCGAAACTCTGGCCGACATCTATATCAGCAGTGGCAACTGGCAGGGTGCGAGGCCCCTTTTGCTCGGCGCCTTTGCGCGCGGCATCGAACGGACGGATCCAGTTGGCGCCGCGCGGCTTAAGGTGAAGTTGGCGATCGTTCACTTGAGAGACGGCAATCCAGCGGCGGCGGCGGCGCTTCTCGATCAGGCGGAGCGTGTTTGGAGATCTGCCCCAGATCGTTTCATCAAGGAAATCGCAGACACGATAGACATAAAAGCATATTGGCTTCGCGATTCGGGAAGAACCGATCAGGCCGTTGCCCTGCTGAAAGAGCACCAGTCAGACGCGGAGCGGGCGTACACGCTGTATTTCTACAATCTTCCGTGGCGATACTCCTATCAATCGATGTATTTGGCGACGCTTGGCCGTCTTGATGAAGCCGATGCTTTATTGCAGCGCGGTCAAAGGATCATCGAACAGGGAGGCGATGGTTCAAACGGCGTCACGGTCGTCTATATGGCGCAATCGGAAATCGCGATCCAAAAGCGAGAGTTCGCAAGAGCGGAATCGCTGATACGACGCAGCGTCGCAATCGAGCGCCGGGTGAACGGTCGCTCGCTCGTGCTGGCTGACTATCTTTCGCGCGACGGTCAGATCCTCACGATGATGGATCGACCCAATGAGGCGCTACAAGCATTGAATGAGGCATCTCATATCGCGAGGAATTTCGACTCGAGTTCTAGTCGCCTGAACAGTAAAATAGACACGGCGAAAATCGAAGCACTGGCTAAATTGGGCAGGCTTGGCGAAGCGGAGAAGCTACTTCAAGTGGCAACCGCCAATCTATCCGACATTCCCGGCCGGCAACTTAATCAGGGTTTGTTGCTTCGCGCCCGCGCGGTCTTACGTATCGCGCAAGGCCGGCTGGTAGAGGCAAGCAGCGATATCGACGCGGCAACGGCGGTATTCAAAAGAGTGGCCGCTCCTCGGGCGCTGGCCGATATCACCGTTCTTCGGGCGAATCTCGACCGGTTGAGAGTTCACGGTGGATCCATGCCCGCGCGTGCGACCAGCGCCGGCGTACGGTCCGTTCGCTAAATCCCATTATCTCCCCCGTCTCCCGCTCGCTCAGCCCAACAAAGAATCGGCAGTCAACCAACTTCGCGAGCTCGGGGTCGAATTGCTCGAGGCGCTGCAATGCGAGCCCAACCGCGAGCAACTGCTCGTCATCCTCTCGATCCAGGCCGGGAATTTCGTGTGCATCGCCAAGCGCTATCGGGCGAATGCCGGCTCCGCGCTTTGCGCTCATCCGCTCGCGCGCCGCATCGATCAAGACATGCCGCATCGTCGTCGCGGCGGTCGCCAGGAAATGCTCCCTGCTGTCCCATGCATCGCGGTTGCTGAGTTTGATATAAGCTTCGTGCAATATTGCAGTGGTCTGTAGAGTGTTGGGGCGCCCGGCGCGGAACCGTTCTCGCTGCGCCACTCGATGCAGATCGGCATAGAGCGCGTCGATTGCCGAATCGGACGCCATATTACCGAGAACCTCATCAAGCCGCGATACGCCCACAACTCGCGATAAGGAGACGAAACTGCCAATTCGGCAGTCACTCACCTGTCCTGAACATCACGCGAACGCGATGATCCTCGCTGGCATATATCAATAACGAAGGTCTGAGCACACGGCAACCAGGAGCGCGACCCAGTGAGGTGAGCGTCCGCGATCTGATTGAGGTTGCGTGGAAACGTGGATGAGGGGCGTGTGCTGGCTGACGGTGGAACAGATGGCGCAGCCCGTCCCGTATCGCCCCGAGGGCCACGCGACGCCATGGGAGCTCGTCAGCGGACGATGAGTGCCAACAGCCCTATCCGGTCCATTCTACGATGATCTTGAAAGCGGCCGTTTCACGAGCAATTGATCACGCAGCGCCTGGATGATGCGTGGACAGGCATGAAGCGCCATGCGTTTGGCGCATCAATGGTTCGCTGCCTCGATGGCGCCATTGTAGTAGGTCAAGACGGTGTTCAAATGCGTAGGATCGCGATCCCGTTTGAACTCCCGATAATAACCGAGCATTGCATTCAACAAGTCTAACGCTTGGGGAATAGGTTTCCCTGACTTTGCGGCTTCCTGTCGACCTTCGGTGATTGCCTTTTCGATGATTGCAAATTCAGCATCGCCTTTCGCGATGAGATCGGGTTGTGAGGGTTTTTGCTGTCCGTTGAAAATGTCGAGCAGTTTCTTCGAGTGGATAAGCGCGACCTTGGTGTTGTACCCGAGCGGATCACTGCCTTTGAGCTTGTCTAGCACTGCAAGATCGCGTCGCTCGATAGCTGCTTCCAATAGCTTGCCGAAGCTGACGATATCCCTTTCGGCCGCATCGATCTCGGCGAGCATCGGCCCATTCTCGGCCTTGCCACGAGCGAAATCGTCATCGAGGTATTTCTTGCCCTGATAATAGGTTTGCAGGCTCGCAAGATGCGATTGCACCTTGCCGGTCGAGCGCAGGACGGCATCGGCGGCGGACTCCATCTGAGGATCGCCATTCGGCATGGCGCGCGCCGTCTGCAGCTTCTGCAGGCCCTGGTCGATCCAACCCGGGCTGACCCGGAATTCCCCGCCGGGGGCGCCATCGGGGATATTGGACTCGCGATAGTCCTGCGCCTGCTTCTCGAAGCCCATGGTACCCAGCAGCGCGTTGTACGCCTCGATATAGCCGTCCAGATTCTTGCCGGCATCGGTATCGGCGACGGACGCGCTGCTATCGTTGCCGCCGACAATGCCGAGCTTGTCGCACCCGCTCACCGCAAGCATCCCAGCGACGATCAGGATCCAACCAGATTTTGCAAATGCCATTTCCTGTTCCCTCGTAGAGACGCTGCGGATTGCGAAAGCGCAAATGGGGGTCCTGACGCTTCGGCATTTACGGCCGCGCTAGAACGCCCAGCGTAGGCCGACGCGACCGCTATGGTTGTCCCAGCCATCGGCGACCTGCGCCCTGTAGCTCGCATAAACGGTCCATCGATCGCGGTGCACGCTGAGGCTGGCGCCGCCGCGCATCACATTCCGCGACAGTTCAGCGCGATTGCCGCCAAAAACGGTGCCGTCCTCTGCGATCAGGGCCGTATCGAGCCCATGCGCCACATCGCTGCGGCGATAGCCGATCTCGACATCGGGCACCCAGGCGGTGCCGTTGCCGGCGACGAACTTGTAAGAAACGCCCAGTGTGGCGAAAGGCGAGGCCAAGCTTTGACTGGACTCGCGGCCGCGTATGGCGAAGCCGGGCAGGGCGCCGCGCTCGGTGAAGCCATCGGCCTTCACATGCGATACCAGCACACCAGCCGCCGGGGTCAGGATGAAGCCACCGCTCACGACGGGCGCGGAGAGCTGGATGCCGCCGGATAAGGTGGTGAGGTCCCGCTTTGCCCGCGCGATCCCGGCACCGGTGTCGCGCATCGAGTCAAGCCAGGCACGAGAGTAACTGACCACCGCGGACAGCCCGATCGGGCCAAGCGGTTGCGAGGCATAGAGGCTGGCGCTGACGGCGTCACCATCGCCGCTGCTGCCGCCTGATCCGGCGCGATCCACGCTGTTGCGTTCATAGGCAAGGGCTAGGCCGACCCGAGTCTGGGAGCCGGCCGTAAGATCGCCGCCCATTTGTAGCGATGCCGAGCGTGCACGGAATCCCGCTCCGGTAGTGGTCCCTCTCGCTTCGAGCCAGGCGCGTGAGCGATGCGGCTCGCCGGTCTCCCGATTGAAAAAGCTGTTCCCGCCACCATCCGGTTGCACTCGGCCGAGCAGGTCGAGCGCCTGTGTTTCGGTGCCCGTCAGGAACCCCGCGATCTGCTGGCTGAATAGTCGCGCCGAGGCGGGTGCCACTACCGGTGTTGGCGTGGGGGTTGGAGTGGGCGTTGGTGTTGGCGTCGGGGTTGGAGTGGGCGTTGGCGTTGGCGTTGGCGTCGGAGTGGGCGTGGGCGTGGGCGTCGGTGTCGGGGTTGGAGTAGGCGTGGGGGTGGGGGTCGGAGTCGGAGTTGGGGTCGGTGTGGCTATGGTTAGGACCAGATCGGCACCGGTAGCGGTATAGGCCACCGACGCCGAGAGATCGGTTGGGGCGCTCGTTCCGGGCGCGTTGCCGATGGTCGCGAAGGAGCCGCTCAGGGCAGTGGAACTCAGGAAGTTGCGGGTGCCGGCAACATAGGTTCCCGGCGCCCAGGCGATTGCGAGATTGCCGGCAAGGCTCGCAGTCCCGAGGATGTTCAGTCGATCGATTGCTGTCGGTGTCACTCCCACGATCAGACTGCCCGCCGCAGCCTGTACATATCCGCCGTTGATCGTGGCGAGATCGCCCGGCGTGCCGCCTGAGGCGAGATCGAGGACTCCGGCATTGTTCAGCACGAAGCCAAGGGCGGTCGTGTCGGGTCCGCCGATCGTCGCATTCGGGGCGCTGCCGGTGCGCAGGGTCGAAGACGCGTCGATATCGATCGAGCTGGCCGGTCCGCTATTGGTGCGCAGGGAACCGGTCAGCGAAAGCACCGCGCCGTTCGTCAGGCGTATGGTCTTAAAGGCGCTGGAATTGCGGCCGATGGCCACGCCACGCGAGGCATCAGGGATGTCCATCGACGCGCCGCGCATCTGCACCCCGTCCAGTACGAGCGTGTCGGTGGCCGCATTTGCCCGCAGATAGGTCAGCCCGCTCAACTGCGCCGCCGCGCCGATGGTGACGGTGGTGCCCGGCGCGGTGGTAACGTTTCCGCTCAGCGGCGAGACATCGATGCCGCCGATCACTGCGCCCGCGCGCCAGTCCAGCGAACTCGCGCTCGACATATCGCTGTCGGCGAGGCGGATATCGCCGGCCACCGTTCCGCCAGTCAGGACGACCTTCGCGTTCCGTCCCTGTGCAAGAATGGCGGGTTGACCCGTTGAGGCGGTGATCGTGCCGCTGTTGGTCAGGGTGATGTCGGCCTGACTGAAGACGGTCTGTGTGATCGTACCGGCATTGGTCAACGCGAAAGTGGCGCTGTTGTTGAGGTTGCGGTTGACTGTCACCTGCCCATCGATCCGACCGGTGGTCGCCACCGTCAGCGATCCGGCCTGCCCGGCGGCCATGTCGAGCAGCACCGCAGACGCGACCCCCGGGACGTAGCCGGCGGCATTGAGGTTGCGTCCGATCAGCGTGCCGGCGACATTGATCGCCGCCGCTCCCCCCGCGTCGATAGCGACGCCTGCATCCACCGTCGCACCTGCCGCCAGGTCGATCCGGATCGGGCCGGTGCTGTCAGCGTAGAGGCCGGCCGCAAGGCGCGATTCGTCGATAACGTCGGCATTGGCGGTGATTGTGATCGGGGTCGCGGGGGCGCCGGCGATCTGCTGTGCCGCCACGACGCTGTTGGCGTTCCCGGGAGACGTTGTCAGACTTCCGGTACGCCGCGTCTCGCCATCGAGCAGGATCGTGATCGCGCCGCCTCCGCCGAGCGCGTTGATTGCCTGGCTGGTGGAGCGGATACTACCGGTGTTGGTCACCCGAATGTTCGTGGCCCCGGACGAGGCGCCACCGGAGACCGAAGCCTGGGTGTTGATCGCCCGCGCGCTCTCCGCCAGGCTCTGGGTAGCGCTCGATACGCCGACTGCGCCAGAGACGGTGACGTTGATGTCCCCGGTCGCGGAGCGAGCGTTGACCGCTGTGCTTTCGCCCACCACGTCGCGCACGTTCACCGTCACGTCGCCACCGCCCAGCGCACGGGCATCGAGCGTGGAATCGCCGCTGCCGCGCAACGTGCCGGTGGAGGTGACGCTGACGTCACCCGAACCCTGGTTCGACGCCCAGATTGCGCGCCAGTCTGCAGTAACGTCGCCGGTCGTGACGGTGAGGCTACCCGTACTCGAATAGCCCTGTACGCGGGCGTAGATGGCTTGGACGCGTCCGGTGCTGCCGGGTGCGTTGAGCTGCGTTACCGGACCATTCAGGGTGACCGAGAGGTTGCTGTTCGCACCGAACGTGGCGGCGTCGACGACGGTGTTCAGCCCGGTAACCGCGCCGGCCGTGATGGCGATGTTGCCTGCGGTGTTACGCGCATAGATGCCGCTACCGGTGCGTCCAGTCACCGCCCCGCTGGTGGTAAGGTTGATAGCGCCGCTGCTCGTAGTGAAGCGGATCCCGTCCGTCTGTCCGCTGATCGCGCCGCCGCTGCTATTGTTGAAGGCGCCCGGACCGGTGATGGTCAGAGCGGGGCCGCTGCTGGTATCGATGGAAAAGCTGGGGTCCGTGTTGATCGTGTCGCGCGGTGGCGTCAGCGTGATGCTCTGCGATGTGGTAATCGGGCCGCTGCAAAGGATCGTGGTGCCGTCGGGGCGCGGCGTGCAGGTCTGCGCGGCAGCGCGGCCATAGCCTGCGAGAATGGTGACGACTGCCGAGGCGCTGGCAGCCAGCCGGGCACGCGCGGTATTGCGGTTGGTCATGCTTCCCTCCTGTTTCGGCATGCGACGCTCAGGCGTTTGATTGATCAGCGATGGTCACGAGACGCCCAGCATCGGGCGATCCTGGACTGACGGACATCGGGCAGCGGTGCCCGGGTATCAGCGCGACATCGTAGATTTCGGTGACGGGGCCATCGATCCTGAACCAGTCGACGCAGGCGCCGTTTTCCAGGTCGATGACCTGGATGCCGCACCAGGGATCGGAATCCGCGTCCTGCAACCGGCGATCGAGCGGAAGCCCTTCGAACCGCCGATAGCGTGGCTTGGACAGGCCGACAAAGGCGAGGTTTCCCTGAAAGGTGAGGCCGCGGACGAAGCCTGGGCAGAAGGCCGCCGGCTCGAACCGTTCGTTCTCCGCGATGAAGCCAAGTTCTCCGGTCCCGGAATTGAGCAGCCACAACAGCCCCTGATGCGCTCGCGGCGAATGCGGCATCGAAAGCCCTGCACAGATGATCTCGCCGCTCGCGACATCGATGACCACGCCACCGCCACTGCGTCGGTCGCGCCACCCGTCAATCGTGTCGGAACGGCTGCACGCGGTCACCGCCACGGGGGCACCCCGATCCATCGCAAGGCCGTTCAGGTGGCAGCGATCCTCATCCACGAGCGCAGAAATGAAACGAGGGCGCCAGACCTCGGCAAACGAATGCACCGGTGACAGGGTCGCGATACAGTTGAAGGCGGTGTTGACGAAGAGGATACGTCCCGCCGCATCGATCCCGACGTCGTGCGCGTCGAGCGCGCCGGTCAGCCAGGTCTGGCGCGGCATGAAGCACGCGTCGAAGACGTCGCCGACCCGCTGGTTTGGCCTCAGCGCATTGCGATAGCGGGTTATGGCGGTATCCCCGGCCATCACTAGCGCGCCGTCATCACCGACGGCCAGACCCATCGGCTTGTCGACCACCGCCTGATGCAGTTGCGCCCCATGCCCTGACTGGGAACCTAGCATGTACAGCATACCCGCCTGGTACGACGTGAATGCCATTGCCACGTCGAGGCACGCCAGCCTGTCAATCAGCCCGGGGGAAAAGCTGAAGGTGCTGGACGCGGGACCAGGGTGCGACGCAAGGCCTTCAGTCGCGCCGGCGCTTCTGTGCACCGCATCGATCGCCGGATCAGCTAGTAGCATCGATCGCAACATTCGCTGCGTCCGAGCAACGCGGGTCGTCGCAGACCAGGCCAGATGTGTCGTAAGAATTCCGCAAGATCGAGGTTGCTGCCTTGACTGCGCTAACCATCGTCATTTCTGTAAGCCCGCCCCGCTACTTGGTATTCGAACAGGTTAGCGGCGCATGTTCTGAGCCGCGTCCGCCAAATGGTGGAGAAGGCGGCGGCCGGTGCTGTGAACGCCACTTTCAGCCCGTTTCGCGCGACAGGCGCGGAGTTCGCTGCCGTCTTTTCGGATGGGCGCAATATCGATTTAGTCAAAGACTTAATCGATTGGCTTGGGGAAGGGGCTGCAAGCTCTGTGCTGACGCCTATCTCGAAACGCCACGTCCCAACCATCGGCTCTGCCATGGATCACGCGGGCGATGATCGCGATCGCGTTGACCGACGAGCCCGATCTGGCTGGGGTGCGAACGGCGGAGGACGCCGACCCCTACAACGCGCGCTTATGGGCCGGAATGTCTTCGGTCACGCTTACATGCACGATTGAGCGCTTTCGGGACGCGTGAATGATCGAGAGAGGGGCAAGCGACGCTTCCGCTTTCTGATCAAACGTCTGCTTTGTGTTTCAGGCCGACCAGAAGTGGCCTGTCCGTAGCCGGCCCACTAGCCGACGTCCGGGCGCCGGCGCGCTGAACGGCCGGAAGTAGGTCTTAGTTGCCTCTCCACTTCCAAGACGGCAGCCGATTAAACCCGAAATAATCTCGCCAAAGGTTCGTCTGCTAAAGAGGCTTGTCGAGGATGTTTCGGCATCAGCAAGGGAAGCCAAGTGGCGTGACCGCCAAAGCGGGGAGCAAGTAGGTGGACCAGTATGCAGGCAGCTGTCGCGTCAAGGCGAAACAGACGTAAGCTCCGCACCGGCCCGGGCAAGGCTCCATCTAAGAGTCCGAAGAAGTTGGCTCAAACGTAACCTGAAGTACCTAAAAGCTCGGGCGTTCGGTCTTTGCGCTGAAGGCGGTCGTTTATGTAGCACGACCTTATTCGAACTCGTCCCCCGAATGGGCGCATCGAATATCGTCGCAATATGCTGGCAAGGGCGGTCGCGCAGCGCGGGCCTGCCGCGCTTCCTCGATTTGTCCCGACGCGCTCATTCGTGCGGATGGATCATTCGCTATTCGACAACGCGTCCACGCAATCTCCCGTCGCGAAGCGGCCGGGCTCCCTGGACCTTGGAACTGCGCTCCTGGAGCCAGGTTTCTGCAAACAGGTCCCGTTTCTCGATATGGTCTTTCAGGTCCTTCACCACGCGGGTGAAGGCACCGATAAGGGTTCCGGGTTCGAGAAAAACGATATCTTCACCGAGCTTTTCGTTGAGTTCGCTCATTGCGATCATCAGAATCGTCATCAGCTTGTTGTCCGCACACCGCAACGCGAACTCCGGGGATTTCAGCGCCAGCACGGCGATGATCGCGAACGGGTCGCTGTTGGTGACCTCGGCGAAGCGCACAATCCGGTCGAAGGTGAAACGCCCGCGTCCTGACTCGAGATGCTCGTACGAGCGCAATGGCATCCCCAGCGCACGGGCGACTTCGCTCGACCGCAGTCGACGATCCTTCCGGATTGCCTTGAGCGTCGTCGAGAGAAGATCGACGTCGGCCCGCTCCTCCGTGCTCTTCATACCTTCCCCTGCGCTCGTGACGCCGCAGTCGAGCCATCGGCTGACGAGGCTATATCCGTGCGCCCGATCTTTCCTCGATAGACGGCAGGATTGCCGTGCGTCGCTTCGTGCGACACGAGTTCGCGCGAATTGTGCCGAGTTTTCTGCGTTTTTCAACATTGGCACGACAATATCCGGGTAGCATGCACGGTTATCATGCCGATCCACGGCCAGTTTTTGGTGCTCAGGCTCGCAATCGCGTCCTTTGCCGTGTCAGCGGTCCGCACGGGGCGGCGCGCGCCGAACCTCGTGGCATGCTTCCGCCCGTGACGGATGGATCGAGTAAGATTGAGCGAGGCGGCGGCGATACCTTTACCCGAGTGTATCGCTCGCTGCGGCAAAGCCTGGTGGCGGGAACGGCGTCCCCCGGCGACCAGATCGTCGTGACGGAGGTCGCCAAAGGTCTGCGGGTCAGCCCGACGCCGGTCCGCGAGGCGCTTGCGCGGCTGGTGGGCGAAGGACTCGTCGAGGACCGTCGCCGGCATGGCTATTTCGTCCCATTGCTGTCGTGGTTCGATCTCCTGGAGCTCTATGATCTCTGCGAAGCGCTCATCCTGGCAGCGCTTCGCGATGCCAGGGATCGAGGCGCGCCGCCCGCGATTGATGCTGCGCCGATGTCCGATCATGCCAGGACGCCGCAATCGTTCGGCGTGCAGCTGACCACGTTGCTTTCGCTGTCGCGGAACGCCAGGCTCCTTGCCGCCGGCCGCTTGCAAGTCGATTGTCTCTCCGGAGCCATTCGGATCGATGCCAGGCTGTATGGCGACAGCAGCGATCGCATCCAGCTATCGGAGATGGTCGCCGCGGGGAATTGGCGCGCGGCGCTTCAGTATGTGCGGAGAGAATTTCGTAGACGCCGCAGCCGCGCGGAGTCCGTTGCCTTTGCCATGGCAGCTGCACACCGGGCAAAAAATAGAGCCAATATCGTTTGAGTATAGAGCGCGCGAGGCCTCAGCTGGGACTGCCGCAATCCGCGGCGCCTGCAAGTTGGAGGTCCAAATGAAGACTCAAGCAACTTCGCGGCTCGTCCGTGTCGGACGGGTCAGCGCGCTCACCAAGTCGATCGTCGTGCTTCCGCCCACCGAGGCGGGAAGCCTGTTCCTCGGCGAACCGACCGCCTGACGGCACCTGGGGAGCGGCTCGGGCCGCTCCCCTTATTCGCATGTTCTACGGAATGGCCCCAGGCGTGTACCTCGCGGATGTCGAGGGCGATCTCGTCCTCCTCGACGCGAGGCAGAACGCGTATTTCTGCGTGCCGCGCGCGGATGCCGGCGGGCTCAAGGCGGCGCTGACCGGCAACAGTCGGTTTCGGCCGGCCGCAGACATGCTGGACGAGCTGGAAGCGGCTGGATTGTTTACCACCATCGACACGCCCTCGCCCTCGGCGCTGCTGCCGTTCCTTGCGACCTGCGACCTGTATGGCAGCCCAGGCAGGCGTGCGGCCTTGACCCCGCACCAGATCTGGGACCTCGCGTCGGCGTTCGTATCCGCGCAGCTGGCCATCCGGTTCGCGCGGCCCGAGCGGTGGTTTCGGAGGATTGCGCGTCGAAACGCTCATGGGAGACGAGGGGCTCGCGCGGGGATCGAAATAGCGGCGCTCGCGCGGCTGGCACGCGCCGCGCAGCCCTTCTTGCCCGGAACCGCGAGATGCCTGGGTAGCTCGCTCTTCCTGCTTGGCGTCCTGCACCGGCGCGGGCTCAGCGCCCGCTGGGTGTTCGGTGTCCGGACCTATCCCTTCGAAGCGCATTGCTGGGTCGAGCATGACGGGATGATTTTGAATGACAGTCTTGAACACGCCCGGTCCTTCACGCCCATTGCCGCCGTCTGAGGGTGGCTCCGACCTCGGCTATCTGGCGATGGCCTGGCACCCGGACGGCGCCGTGCCGGCCTCGCTCGAGCCGATTCAGCGTGCGCTAGCGACGCATGCACCGAAATTGCGACTAATTCTGTCCCGGCCGGGCGTGCGACTGTTCGGGCAATTGACGGATCCGCGTTGGGCGGTCGCGATGGATCGCGACGAGACGCTGGCCTTTATCGGCGTCGTATTCGATCGGGAGGGGCTTAGCGACGCGGGCGCCCGCGATATCACGCTCGGCCCGATCGCAGCGCTTTCAGACGGCGCGCTAGTGCGCTGCGTCTGGGGCAATTACGTTGCGATACGGCGCCTGCCCGGCAGGCCCGGGCTGAGCGTAGTACGGGATCCAGGCGGCGGGCTTGCGGTCGTGGTAGCGGAAGCCGGCGACAGCGCCCTTGCCGCACCCTGCCTGCCGCGCTGGCTGCGTGACGCCGCCGGTATCGCGCCGCCGATCGACACCGACGCACTCGCGGCCGCCTTGGCCAATCCATTGCTGCTCACGCATCGCAGCATGCTCCATGGCATCCACGTGCTGCCTGCCGGTCACGCCGTCGACCTGGTGGGTGCCAAGCCCGGACGATCGCGCGCGCTCTGGCCCCCCGGCGAGATCCTGCATCGTGAAGCGGAGGATCCGCAAGGGCCCGAGACGCTGCGGGCCGCCGTGACGGGGTGCGTCCGGGCACTGGCGTCACGCCATAAGCGGCTTACGGTCGAGCTGTCGGGCGGCCTCGATTCCGCGATCGTGCTCGGCGCACTCGCAAGCGAGGGACGAACCGCCGATCTGAGCTGCGTCAATTTCGCGGTGGCGCATGCCGGGGGCGACGAACGGTCCGAGGCGCGCGCCGTCGCCGACCGGTGGCAGGCGCGGCTGGTGGAGGTCACCGCGGCAGCAGAGACGTTGCGCTTCCAAGACGTTCTTTGTGGCGAGCAGCCGGTCGAGCCCGTCCTCTACGGCCTCGATGTCACGCTCGAGCGCGCCAGCATCGGCGTCGCCCGGGCCTTCGACGCAAGCGCGATCTTCACCGGCCAAGGCGGCGACGCCGTATTCTTCAACCTGCCGACCGCTCCCGTCGCCGTCGACTATGCGCGTGCCGTGGGCTGGCGCGCGCTCTGGTCGCGCGTCGCCTATCACGAGGCGCAACGCTCGTACCGTTCGCTCTGGCATGTCCAGGGCCGAATCCTGCGCGACCGGTTCGGCGGCACGCGACGGACTCGTTATGCGATGCCGGGCAGCCAGCTGGGCCGCACCGCCGTCGCAGCGGGCGAACATGACCTTCGGCATCCTTGGCTGCACGGCGACGAAGGAATGCCGCCCGCGCGCAGGATGCAATTCGAAGCGATCGCCAACTGCCAGCATTTCTATGGTCCGACCTGGCGAAGCAGCGCGGCGGCGCTGGTGCATCCCTTGCTGGCGCAGCCCGTCGTCGAGGCGTGCCTCGCGATCCCGGCCTGGCGCCTCACCCATGGCAGCGGCAACCGCGCGCTGGCACGCGAGCTGTTCGGCGACTGGCTTCCCGAGGTGGTTCGCAATCGCCGCAACAAAGGCGAGGCGACCAATTACTATCGCCGCGCGATCGTCGAGAATCTGCCCTGGCTACGCGACTTCCTGCTGGGCGGCGTGCTCGTCGCGCACGGCTTGCTCGACGGCCCCGGGATCGATGCGGCGCTGCGCGATACCAGCCTGATCTGGACCGATCAGTCGCGCATGATCGCCGTCTATGCGAGCTTCGAGGCCTGGGCTCGCTATTGGGGCCTCTCGTCCTGAATGCCGTCGAAAAAGCCGAAGATTCGCGACCAATAGTCCCGCACATTGGCCGGGCTGGTGAGGCTATGCGACTCGCCGCGATAGCGCAGCAGCATCGCGTCCTTGCCCTCGCGATATAGCGCCAGGAACATGCGCTCGGCCTGCGAGACCGGAACATAGTCGAGATCCGCGGACATCAGGAGCACGGGGATATGGATGTCCTCGACATGATAGAAGGCGCTGTTGCGCGCATAGCGCTCGAGGCCGACCCAGGGCGGCAGGCCCATTCGGCCTTGGCCGCCCTCGGCCCAGCCCATCGGGATCGTCAGCGAGATGCCGTTGGCGCCGTAGTCGAGCCTCGGATCGGCCGACCCGTAGAGGCTGGCGAGGTCGTAGATGCCCGAGGCGGCGACCACTGCGGCGAACCGGTCGCTCACGCTCGCGACGCCCAGGACGCTGTAGCCGCCATAGCTATGCCCGAGCAGGAACGGTTTCGACGATGCGACGAGACCGCTGGCCTGGGCCGCGTCGACTGCCTCTACCATTGCCTTCGCGATCGCGGGCAACGGATCGCCCGCGCCTTGCGGGAGCGGGATGCTCGGCTGGAGTACGGCGTAGCCATGGCTCGCGAGCAACAAGGGGTGCGTCATCAGCGAGGGCGTCGAGGGGCGTGCGTCCCTCGGCGGCTCGGCGCCCAGGGGATAGCCGGGGTAGGGGACGACGACGAGCCGGGGCAGCCCCTCGTGCGGTGCGCTCGGCAGGGTAAGCCAGTGGTTGAGCAGCGTGCCGTCCGCTCCTTTGCTTTGGAGACGAATGTGTCGCGCCGGTGTGACCGTGGCGAGGTGCCGGTTGACCCGATCGAGGATGCTGCGGCGACCCGGGCCAATATGGGTCAGCGACCCGACGCCGTTCTCCTCTTCGGCATACGCGAGCAATGCGCCGGTTGCCGTGGTCGCCAGAATGCGATCGCGCAGCGCCAGATCCTCCATGTGCAGCTTCCCCCGGTCGTCTTCGGCGATCGCGCGCAGCGCGCCACCGGCGCGTGCCACCGCAAAGGTTCGCGAGGGAATGGCGTTCATCCAGTCGCGTGTCCCGACACTATGTCCGTCGAGCAAGGCCGGCCGGACCGACACGATCGGACCTTCCACGATCCGAGTGAGCGTTCCGGCCCAATCGCCGCGCCAGAGCCCGGATGCGTCACCCACTACATAATGCGACGCGCTGAGCGATGCGAGGTCGGTGGGGGCGGTGGCAAGCGAGGCGGTGAGCGCGCGCGCTTTTCCGTCATCGGCAAGCAGGTACCAGTCGCGGCGGCCATCGGTCTTGCGTTCGGCGAACACCACCGGGCAGCTGGCCGCCCAGCCGGCGCGCACGAAGCGTGCATTGCCGCCGCCGATTTGCGTCACGGGACGCAGCTCGGCGGGGAGCGCCATTCTCGCGACCCCGGACCGCGCCTCGAAACGATAAAGCTGTCCGTCGTTCCAGTCTGCGGCGTCGTTCCGCGCGAAGAACAGCAGCGCCGCGCCTTCAGGCGACCAGTGCAAAAGGCTCGGCAGCACGTCGCAGTCCGGGCAGGGCCTATGCCGTATCCTCGTGGCGAGATCGACAACGGTGAGGCGCTGCCGGCGCGGCTCGAACGCGGGGTCGATTCCGCGCTTCGGATCGGGCTGGACCGGCGGTCCCTTGGCGAGAACCGCCAGCCGGCTGCGATCCCCCGAAAGTGCGATGTCGAGAACGTCGCCTTCGAACAGCGTCCGGCGCGCGCCCGTCGCCAGATTGACCTCGACCACCCGGCGCTGGCGCGTGGTCGCGCCGGTCATCACATACCGGCCGCTGCCCAGCACCGTTGCCGACGGAACCCGGCCGCGTTCCGCCCGTGCCCAGCCCCGGATCGATTCGCGCTGCGCATAGCCCGGCGTCTGGAACAAGGCCGGCAGCCCGCCATCGACGAGCGTCACCAGGATCAGCCGGTCGTCATCGATCCAGATCGGGGCGGGCCGTGCGTCGGGGAGATCGGGAACGATGGCGAGCCAGCGGACCTTGCGGCTCGCCATTTCGACGATTCCGATCCGGACTCGATCGTCGGCAAGACGCACGACCGAGAGCTTCCTGCCCGTCGGCGAGAAGCCGCCGCTCCAATAGCCGGCGGCGCGGTCCTGCGCGAACAGCGGCACCGGGCGCTGCTTGCCCGTGAGGTCGACGAGCAGCAGCTTCGATAGCAGCCTGCGGGTGAACCAGTCGTAGCGATAGCCTGTCGCGCCGTCGAAGCGGTCGCGTCGCTCGACAACTGCCCAGCGGCGGGCCGGGTCGAGCACGACCTGGCCATAGTCCTCGAGCCGAAGCAGGTCGCCGACCGAATAGGGGCGGGCAAGCGATGGCACTGCGTGCAACAGGCACAGCGCCGCCAGCCATGAAAAGCGCATGGTGGAGATCCTGAAGCTAGAGAGGACCGACTAGATCTGCGTCACCATCGCTTGATGACCTGCAGCGAGACGAATCGCCCGATCGGATCGGCGTTCGCAGCGCCATAGCCAAAGCCCGTCAGCTGATCGACAAAGGGCGGATCGGCGTCCAGCAGGTTCTGGGCGCTGAGCGCCAGGCTCAGGCCGACGCGCTCGAGCATTTTTGGCTGGATGCGCAACTGCGTGTCGATCGTCGTCCAGCTACCCACCGGCCGGTGGGGCATGCTGACGGCATCGACATAGCCGCTGACATGGCTGAGCGTCGCCGTCATCCCCCAGCCGTCACGGTCCCAGCCCGCCGAGCCGCGCAGTCGCCAGGCTGGGGGATTCGACAAGGTGCCGACCTGCTCGACCAGCGGCGCGCGCGGCGTGATGCGGCGCTGATAGTCGAGCATATGCGAGGCATTCCCGCTCAGCGAAACAGTGCCGCCGCCGAGGCTGAAACTGCCCGCGGCTAGTATGTCGAGACCGCGCACCACCAGCTCGGTGGAATTGACCAGCCTGCCATCGAGGACGGCGCGGAAGAATTCGGGCGGAAACAGGCCCCTGATCACCGACCCGGGATCGTTGATCAGGGCCTCGAGCCGGGCGCGGTCGCCGGGATCGGCCGCGGCGTTCACTCGGCTTACATAGGGGGAGTAGATTGCGTCCGAAAGCGCCTGGCTGAGATTGTCGGCGGCGGGGCGTTCGATCCGGTTGCTGAACCGGGTCTGGAAATAGCTCGCCTCGATATGCCAGCCCTTGGCCCATTCGGGTGCGAAGCGCGCGCTGAAGGTGAGCGAATTCGCGGTTTCGGGCTCCAGCTCGGGATTGCCGCCGAAAAGCGTCACCACCGGCGTGAGTATGCCAGCGGCATCGCGCAACTGGACATAGGAAACGGTCAAGGGATCGCGGACTTCGCGCAGCACCGGCGCGCGAAACGAGGTGCCGTAGCTGGTCTTGAGCGTCAGCCCGGCAGCGGGTTCCCAGAGCAGTCCGACCTTGGGATTGGAGGTGCTGCCAAAGTCGCTGTAATATTCGTAGCGAACCGCCGCCGAGAGCTGCAGGCGTCGCAGGCCCGGCCGCGCATTTTCCGGGCCGAACAGCGGCACGGCCAGTTCGGCGAAGGTCGCCGCGATCGAGCGCCCGGCGTCGGTGGTGCTGATCGGCTTGGGCGTGGTGCCCGAGAAGAAGTTGCGCCCGTTGCGATCGAACTTCTCGCGCCGGTAGTTTATGCCGAACGCCGCCTTCACTGCGCCGCCGGGCAGGTCGAACAGGCTGCCGTCGGCCTTCAGATTGGCCGAAGTCATGCGGCTTAGCGTATGGTTGTAGGCAAAGCCTTGGTTGATGAAGTCGAGTACCTTCTGGCTGTTCGACGCGCCATTGCCATAGGGGTTGAAAAATCCGTCCACCGCCGTGTTGTACGGGGTGCTGGGATTATCCGCAGTCGAGCCCAGCGCCTCGGAGAAATAGGTCGTGTTGACGATGTTGTCATAGGCGGTGACCGTTCGTTCCGAAGCGTGCGTCAGATACGCCTCGAGTTCCCAGCCGCCCGGCGTCGTCGCGGTCAGCCCCGTGGCGCCGCTCCACGATTCGACCGAGCCGGGCTGCCGGATCGGCCCGACTTCGCGGAGGAAGGAATACGAGACGAGGCTGAAGGGCGCGCCGTCGGGGCTGACGAACCAGGGGTTGCGCGCGTCGACCTGCGCCAGCGCGGTGGTAGCCTGCCCTTTGCTCTCGAACGCGCGATGCGCATAGCGACCCTCGGCGAAGAAGCGGACGCCGTCGCCGAGCGCCTGCTCCGCGCTCAGATAGGCACTATGGCGATCCTGACGCGGCAGGATATCGACGCCTTCGCGGTAGTTTTCGTAATTCTGCCTCGGCGCAAAATCGGCGAGGCGCAGCCCGACGCCGTTCTGGCCCGGCGGCACGGCAAAAGCCGGCACGAGCGACCCCGCCGGGCTGATCGCCATGATCGTCGCAGGCACCGCAAAATAGGAGCGCCAGTCGCTGCCGCCGTACGGGCGGAGGTCGGCGGACCGAGTGAAGCCGCGCTGGTCCGCGCCGAGCCGCGCACGATGCATATATTCATAGGCCGCGAGCACATGCCCGGTGGACCAGCTCTTGCCGAGGACCTGGCCGAGCTGGATTTCGCTGGCACCGCCCTGCGTCGCGGTGCCCAGGCGCAGCCGCGTCTCGCCGCCATCGAGCGTCTTGCGCAGGAGGATGTTGACCACGCCGCCGACCGCGTCGGAGCCATAGAGCGCGGAGGCGCCATCGGTGAGCACCTCGATCCGCGCGACGGCGGCGAGGGGGATGAGCGAGATGTCGGAAAAGTCTCCCTGTCCCCCCGAGCCCGCCAGCCTGCGTCCGTTGACGAGCGTCAGCGTTGCGTCGCTGCCCAGGCCGCGCAGATTGGCGCTCGTGCCCAAGCCGATATTCTGCGTCGAGCGGTCGGCAGCCGTCAGGCTGGTGTCCTCGGTGCCGGTTCCGCCGAAATTCTGGGGAAGCGCGGCGATTGCTTCGCCGACGGTGCCGTGGCCGGCGCGGTCGATCTCGGACCTGTCGATCGTGATGACCTGCGAATTGCCTTCCGAAGGCCCGCGGATATTGGTGCCAGTCACGACGATTGCCGACTCGTCGCGATCCTCCGGCGCCCGATGCGGCTCGAACGCCTGCATCGGCGCGGGCTTCGCGCGCCCGGGACGCGGGCGCGCAGGGGCCGCCCGCGATTGCGTCTGCGGCTGCTGGACCAGGACGAAGGCGTTGCCGGCGCGGCGTACGATCAGCCCGGTCCCGCGCAACAGGATCCGCAGGGCCTCGTCATCCGAATATTGGCCATGGACTGCCTGGCTCGTGCGGCCCGCGACCAGCGCGCTCGAATAGAGCAACTGGCGGCGCGTGGCCCGCGCATAGGCGACTAGCGCCTCGCCGAGTGGCCCCGCGCCGATATGAAATTCCTGCACCGCGCTCGCCGCGCGAGCGGGACTTGGGGCAACGATCGCAATGGCCGCGACCGCCCCCAGCCACAAAGATCGCTTGCCCCCGGCGATGTTTATTTCTTCCCCCACGACCATCTCCCAGCGGACCGGGATTTCCGGCCGTTCACCCAAGTCGCGCGTGATTGCAGCGACGGAGGAAGCAACGCGGTAGAGGGGGGGCTACCCTAACTGCCCTGCGAAATAATTCTGGCGGCTCCGCCGGGGGTGTCAATTCCGGGTCAGGACAACCCTATCATCTTCGGTTTTCTTCTTGAGATCGAAGATCGCCGACACGGCTTCGATTAACGATCCTGTATCGCCGCTCTCGAAGGTGCCATCGACTTTCTCTTGACCAAGCGATGGATCGCCCAGCTCGATCTTGAGCGTGCTGTAGCGGTTGGCCTCGGCGATGGCCGCGGCGAGCGGGGTCGCGCGGAAGAACAGGCGGCCCGAGGTCCAGCTCGTTGCCTGCTCGAGATCGGCGCGCTGCGTCGCGACACCGCCATGGGGGTCGACCAACGCCGCGTCACCGGGCAGCTGGAGGCGGGCTGGCGCCTGGCCCGTCCCAGGATCGACCGAGACCTGGCCCTCGGCGAGGACGACGCGCACCGTATCGCCCTGGCAGCGGATATCGAACCGGGTGCCCGCCGCCCTGACCAAGACGTCCAGCGTGCGCACTTCGAAGGGGCGCGCCGGATCATGCTTGACCTCGAAAAAGGCCTCGCCTCGATCCAGGGTCACGCGCCGCGACGCGTCGCCGCCGGCGACCCGCAACCGGCTATCGGTATTGAGACGGATCCGCGAGCCGTCGCGCAGGCTGATGGATAGCTGCTCGCCGATCCCGGTCTCGTACGCCTGCGCGCTTTGCACGAGCAGCCAGCCGGTGCCCGCAGCCACCGGTATCGCGCCGGCGCCCGCGAGCACCATGCGGCGGCTCGGGCGCCAGCTGCGATGATCGAGCCGCGGACGCGCGAGCGCGTCGCGGCTCGCCTGGGCGATGTCGGGATCGTCGCCTAGCGTGCGCGACTGCCGCCAGATCGCCTCGACGCGCGCGTAGCGCTCGGCGTTGCCCGGCTCGCGCCGCCAGTCGTAGAATGCTTCGAGCTCGTCGGTCGTGACCGAACGCGTATTGAGGCGCGCTAGCCATTCCGCTGCCTGTTCGTTCGCGCGATCCTCGTCCGTGCCCATCTTGCCCCGCACTTCAATCGCATAGCCTGGCAGCACACATTGCCAACGCACGGCTCATCCGCCACTCAACGGTCTTCACCGATACGCCAACATGGCTCGCGATTTCGTCATAGGTCAAACCGGTAAATCGGTTGAGCACGAACACGTCGCGATAGAGCGGCGGCAGCGCCAGGATGGCCTGCTTCAGTTCGAGCGCCTGATGCTGGTCGGGCAGGCTCGTGCCCAGCGCCGCCGCATCGCTCTCCGCCAGCGGCTGCGCCAGGCCGCCGCGGACGACGTTTCGCCGCATATGGTCGCGCGCGAGATTGACGGCGATCTGCAACAGCAGGGCCTTGGGGTGGCGCTCCGCGTCGCTGCGCGAATAGCGCGCGACGCGCATCCAGGTCTCCTGCGCGATGTCGTCCACGTCGAGCGCAGTCGATCGCAGCCGCCAGGCGAGGATGCGCGCCAGCCATCCGGCATGGCGCCGGTAGAGATCTTCGAGCGGCGCAGCGTCGCGGGCGCTTCGGTCCCGTTTCTCCGGCCCATTGCTGGCCATGGCAACGTCTCCCCAACAGGATCAGGGGCGATGCGGCACTGCCGGTGGAAAGCCTGGGCGGGCGCGACGCCCGGCTAGTCGCGCCGGTACGTCGAATGCAGCCCCGCGCTGCGGCAAGCGGCGCCAGGCTGGTCGATCGTGCACAGGGGTTTCCACGCCCCTGCCGCCGATGCTTCGGCGGCGTGTGCATGCTGCCGTATTCGCGGACTCGTGGCAACTCAGGCGGAAATGGGGGTCGGGTGTTGGAAACCTTTGTGCAAAGGCCCGCTATTTAAGGAAGATCCGCTGCCATTACCCCGGCTCAAGAATCGCCTCTGTTTGACGGCACCCGACAGCGCCGAACCTGCCCAAGCCTTCCGCGCACGACAAGCAAGATCGACCGTGGCGGCGCCGGCACGACTCCGTGGCGAAACCTGCCAGCCGCCCGGCATGCCGATCCGCACCGAGCGACAAATCTCTCCCGGAGCCCGCAGGAAATTGGCGCCCGATGCGCAGAAAGTTGCGGTTGGCCGCTCGCTTCGAGTCGCGCCGGCGTCCCGCCGCGACGAAACGTGCTGCTGCATGCTCTCCTTGGCATCTGAATGGCGGCGGGGAGCCAAGTCCGTGCCTTCGAACGGGGAGCCCGATTGGTGCCGGCTCGATGACTATCGGGCGCTGCAGGCGCTCGACCGGCCCGGCTTCGCCTGGGAGTTCCTCCGGCGCAATCGGGCGTTTCGTGCGGCGTCCGCGCGTACGCCGTTGCCGCGCGAAGACCGGATCGGCGATCGCCTGGTGTTTCTCGACGCGCCGGCTGGAGGTGCGGCGCACTGGGGATTGTGGTTTCCACGACTGCGTCGACCGCGATGCCGCGCGCGCCCGCTTCTTGTGGCGGGGGGACGTCGATCCGGGCGTGATCACCGTCGATGCGATTCCCGCAGCGCCGGGCGCGTTCGACACGCTCGACATCTCCAAGTCCGGCGTCGAGACCCTCGTGCTGGGCACGCCTGCCGACCGCGCTGAAATCCTGTTGCGCGACGGATCGCGCCACATCCGGCTTACGGTCCGCGAGGGATCGCTGCTCGAGGGGCCGGTGCGGCTGCGCTATGCGCTGGAGGGATTCGACGACCTCGAGCGCAAGCTTCTCACGCTGCGTCGGCTTGCTGCCCTGTGGCGGCTGGGTCGGATGCCGGCGCGTCTTTTCCCGCGCGATCTGCGCGCGCCTCGCTGGATCGAGATGCTGCGCACGCTCGACGCAATGCGCTCTGGCGCGAGCCAGCGCGAGATCGCGGAGGCACTTTTCGAGCCTGGCCGGGTGGCGCGCGACTGGCGAGCCGGATCCGACTATCTGCGGATGCGAATCCAGCGGCTGGTCCGGGCGAGCGACCGCATGGCCAGGCGCGATTATCGCAGGCTGATCGGCGGGACGATCGCCGTCCCCTGAGGCAGACCGGATCCCTCGAAGCTTTGCGCGGCGGTGCGGGTGCGGGAGATGCGGCACCCGCCCGCTATTGCCCGGCGCCAGATGGGTGCCCACCCTCGTCTTAAACGCGTGGGTATTGCGGCTCGAAATACCCCGGGGTCAGCCCGAAATGTCCGCGAGCACGCGCGGCTCGTGCATCGGGCACCCGTTGACCCTGCCGCGATAGCGGGCGGAAAATCGGTACGGGCTCCTGCGCGCACGATTTACACCGCCAAGCGGCTGGTGCGCCGCGAGGCCGTGCCACGGTGCGAAGGACAGCGCGTCTTCTTCCTTCTCGCTTGTGCCGTGGACCCAGGCTTGCTGTGGTCCCACGTGCAGCGTCGCAACCGTACGATACGGACTTGCCTCCTCGTCCCAGACGACCGATGCATCCTCGATCGGCATCATCTCGAGGTCGGTGTTGAGCTGCGCGCGAAGCTCCCATGTCCCGCCTTGCTCGGCGAGCAGCGCGTTCATCGCTTCGCGGATCGCGTCGGGACGACCGGTGGCGTTGATCGTCTCGTCGGCAAAGTCCTTGATCGCGGAGACCGGCACCAGCTGGAACTTCGCAATATAGTCGCCGTAGCGAAACGGCGTCTGGCTGAAATAGGTGGCGCCGAGCGGATGGACTGGCTTGGCGCCGCCCAGCGTATTGAGCATTGTAGACTGCCCGCCGACCGCCTCCAGCGCGGATTCGAAGGTGCGCAGCACCGCCGAGAGCAGCTTCTTGCTGGTTTCCGCCTTGTCCGTCGTCGCGGCCAGCAGTTTGAGGTTGGCGAGAAACTTTTTGGGATTGGGCGCGGCAAAGGCAGGGGCGTTCGCCAGCACGAAGTCCTGTGTCGTCTCGCCCTCGCTACCGGGCAGCCGTTCCCCTTCGACGCCCAGGATCTTCAGCGCGACGCCCCGCGGCAGGCGGATCGAATCATCAAGAATGTCGCCGGCGTTGGTCGAAAAGCGGACGATCGCCTCATGATCGCCCGGCGCCGCGAAGAGCCCTTGCGCGAGTTCTGGCGGAAGACCGTCGGCGATGCTCAGCGTGCCTCGCGCCAGTCCATGTCCCTTGGCGTGCACGGCACGGACGGCATGGCCATAATCCGTCGAGGTGGTGTCGAGGATCTTCTCGAATTGGTCCTCCAGTCCCGCGATCGTTTCCGCCTCGTCAGGCTGCGGTTGCTCGACAGAAGGCGTGTATCGAACCGGCGCGTTCATCGTGTTTTTCCCAGGAGTTGCAGGGGCATGAACCACTTCGACGCCGGGCCGTTCCTCGGATGACGACGCAACGGAGTTCCAACGGCCGGTCGCAAGTCGGGAGACCCGCGCTTGGGGCCGGCGAAACGGATTGCCCGTATCGCGACAATGCCTGCTTGCGAGTGCAACCGCCCTACCTGCGCGATCGAGTGCAACTATCCGCGTGCCGATCGATTGTCAGCGGATAGCCAGCGCATAGGGGGGCGATGGCATGGAGACCGTCATGATGCCCGCTACGCTTGCGCGCCCCTGGATCCACCCGCTCCACGCGATCCTCTTATCGTTTCCCGTGGCGTTGTTCGCCTCGGCGCTCGCGTCCGACATCACCTATTTTAACAGCGGCGAGGTTCAGTGGTCGAACTTGTCGCAATGGGCGATCACGGGGGGTTTGGTGTTTGGTGCGCCGGTCCTGGGCTGGGCGGTCTTCGCCAGGGTACGCGCCCGCGGGGCCGGCGTGCGCAGTCGCCCGTCGATCTATTTGATCCTGATCTGCGCCATGTGGATAGTTGGCCTGCTCAACGCCTTCAAGCACAGCCAAGACGCGTGGAGTTCGGTGGAGGCTGGCGGCCTGTTGCTCTCGATCCTGTCCACGATGCTGGCTCTCGCCGCGGCCTGGGTCGCGCATTCGGAAATCCTCGCGGGAGACAAGGCATGACGATCGCTCGATGGTCGAGCGCCAGCGCCCTCGCGCTTCTGCTCGCCGCCTGCGGAGGCGGCAATGCGGGTCGAGATACCGGCCCGACGCCCCAACTCCCGGCTATCCAGCAAAATCTGGTCCCGACGATCAAGATCGCCAGCCCGGCCGGCTGGGAAGGCGCGCTGCCGACGGTGCCCGAGGGCTTCAGGATCGTGCCGCTCGCTACCGACCTGCGGATTCCCCGTCAGATGCTGGTGCTGCCCAATGGCGATCTGCTCGTGTCGGAAGGCCGCGGCGGCCATGCGCCCAAGCTTCGCCCCAAGGATGTGATCGCAGGATATATCAAGGCCTTGGGCACGTCGACCGTCGAGGGCGGCGATCGCCTGACCCTGCTCCGCGATGCCGATGGCGATGGCAGGCCGGAGGTGCGCACAGTGTTCATCGACGGCCTCGATGCGCCTTATGGCTTGGCCTATGTCGATGGCAACATCTACGTTGCCAACCAAGGCGCGCTGCTGCGCTTTCCCTACAGCCAAGGCCAGACGGCAATCCCGCGGTCGGCGGGTGTAGAAGTCACCGCGCTGCCCTCGCAGGTCAACCACCACTGGACCAAATCGCTTGCTGCCAGCACCGACGGCGACGACCTTTATGTCGGCATCGGATCGAACAGCAATATCGGCGAACGCGGGATGGCGGTGGAGGAGGAACGCGCCGTCATCCTCGAAATCGATCGTGCCACCGGCGCGCGTCGACCCTATGCCAGCGGCATCCGCAACCCTACCGCGCTGGCGATCAACCCCTGGACCAATGGCCTTTGGGCCGTGGTGAACGAACGTGACGAGATCGGTCCGCATCTGGTGCCCGACTATCTGACCTCGGTGCAGCCGGGCGCCTTTTACGGATGGCCATACAGCTATTGGGGTAAACACGGGGATCCTCGCGTGCGCCCGGCAAGGCCGGACATGGTCGCGCGTGCGATCGCGCCCGATTATGCATTGGGTGCCCATGTCGCGGCGCTCGGACTGGCGTTCGTGCGCAGTGGCGCGATGGCGCCGGGCTATGGCGACGGCGCCTTTGTCGGGCAGCATGGCAGTTGGAACCGATCGGATCTGTCCGGGTACAAGGTGACCTGGGTACCGTTTGCCAACGGTCGCCCGTCAGGCCCGCAACGGGATTTCGTCACGGGCTTCCTGGTCGATGGCAAGGCGCGGGGGCGGCCGGTCGGCGTCGCGTTCAGCGGCGCGGGCAGGGCGCTCTACATTGCCGACGATTTGTCGAATACGGTATGGAGGGTAACGCCGGCCGCGGGTCGGCCTGCTGGCGGCGTGGGTACCGGGGCGGCCTCGACACGCTGACGCGGTGCGGTTCGTCGATCGGGCGTGTCAAAACCTCGAACCCAGCTTGCCCCCGCTCGCGCGGGCGGCTTGGCGCGGCGGCGCTTGCGCCGACCAAAGCGATGTCGGGCTTTCCGAACCTTGGCGGCGTAGCGCCTGCGACCTGGGCATGCCGGACAATATCGACTTGTCGCGCACCGTGCGTCCGCTGGCGGGGAAAGCCTTCCCCTGATCCCGAACCCGTGCCGGTTTCGGTCTACCCCTTCAGCGGGGCATGGCCCCGTAACGCCCCGAAAGAAGGAGCGGGGCTGAGGACGCACGCTGCAGGATGCTGCGCACCGGACAGGGTGCGGCGCCCCGTAGCGGCCCCGCGGCACTCCGGCGGCACGGTCGGGCGGCGCGACCGGTTTCGGCGCGGACGACAGTTGCCGCCCAACGCTCGAAGCCCGGTTCGTCGCCGCTGATCCGCCCGCGCTGCCGGTGGGCCAGCCTCTTGCAGGCGGCGGCTGCGCCGCCGCGGCAATGCGGACGCCGCTACGCGGCGACGTTGTCGTGGTGCCCCCCGGAAGGGGGATGGTCGGCGCTCCCGTCTAGGCCCGCCGCGGGCGGCGGCAACCGGCTTGGCGCCGGTCCTCCACTGCGTTTCGGCCTTGCAGGTGCCTCCGTCCGCTCGGTGCGGGCCTCTCTGGTCGCTCTCGCCGCCCACCCCCCTTCCGGGGGTGCGGTGTGTTCGAGGAGAAGAGCGATGGTGGCGAAGGCCAGGAACAGCCGTGCCGACTGCCGGGCGCGGCGAGGGGCGACCTCTGGAGCCGGCAAGGGTGCGCAAGCGCGCGATGCGCGACCGAGCCTGTATGCCGAGGTCACTGCGCGGATCGTCGCCGAACTGGAAGCCGGGCGCTTTCCTTGGGTGCAGCCATGGAGCAGCGCTGCTGCGCAACCGGGCATGCCCCGCAACGCCGTCACCGGGCGCGCCTATTCGGGCATCAATGTCCTGATCCTTTGGGGAGAGGCGCATGCGCAGGGCTATGCCGGGCAGGGCTGGCTGACCTTCAAGCAGGCGCTTGCCGCAGGCGGTGCCGTGCGAAAGGGCCAGCGTGGGACCTGCGTCTGCTATGCCGACCGCTTCACCCCCGACAAGGAACGCGCGCGCGCCGAGGACGAAGGGAGCGAGCCGGGCTCGATACCCTTTCTCAAGCGCTTCACCGTGTTCAATACCGACCAGATCGACTGGGGCGACAGCGGACTTCCACGCTTCGCCGCCGACGCTGGTCCGCTCGCGCCACGGGAAATCGTGCCGGTCGGCGAGCAGCTGATCGCCGCGACGGGCGCCGACTTCCGGATCGGCGGGCCGAGCGCTTTCTATTCGCCCACGCACGACTTCGTGCAGGTCCCGCCGCAGCAGGCGTTCCGCCAGCAGATTGATTACTACCGAACCGCCACGCACGAGCTTGGCCATTGGACCGGGCACCGCTCGCGGCTGGCGCGCGACCAGAGCGGCGCGTTCGGCTCGGCCAGCTACGCCCGCGAGGAACTCGTCGCCGAACTGTGCGCGGCCTTCGTCCTCGCGACTCTCGGCATCGAGCCGAGCGTACGGCATTCGGACTATGTCGGGTCGTGGCTGGCGGTGCTGCGCGCCGACAATCGCGCGATCTTCAAGGCGGCGAGCCTCGCGGCGCGCGCCGCCGACTATCTGCTCGGCTTCCGCCCCCAGCCGGTGCCGCACGCTGCGCAGGCGGCTGCGGACGGGGTTGGACTGCACGCCTGCCCGGCGCTGGCGGCATGAGCCTGCTCCCCGAAACGCTGCGCGCGCAGCTTCTCGCGCAAGGCCGTGCGCGTCCCGCCGATCCGGTGCCGCTGCTCAGGCTGTTCCATCCGCTGGGGCCTGCGACATGGCTGGCGACCGAGCTGGGTGGGGACGGCGACACGCTGTTCGGGCTTGCCGATCTGGGGTTCGGCTGCCCCGAGCTCGGCTATTTCAGCATCGGCGAGATCGGCGCGCTGCGCTTGCCCTTCGGGCTGCGCATCGCGCGCGACCTGCATTTTACCGGCACGCATCCCTTGTCGGTCTATGCCGCCGCGGCGCGCCACAAGGGCGCGATCACGCAGTGTCCGGACGCGCTGGCGCGCGCTGCGGCGCGGCTGCGTGCGGCGCGTCCGGACGATCCCGAGCTTCCGCCGCAGGGCGGGTGACGCGCGCGCCCGTCCGGCGCGCATCGGCTCGGCAGATTTGCGAGCCGTTCTTGAGAAGGACAGGTTAATGCAACTCGATATCATCCCGCTCGCGCGGCTCAGCATCGCCGCGGTGAACATGCGCGACGGCAGGAAGCCGCCCGCCATAGACGACATCCTGCCCTCGATCCGGGCGCGCGGCGTGCTCGTTCCGCTGATCGTCCGGCCGGTGGCAGACACGCAGGACGCCTTCGAAATCGTCGCCGGGCGGCGGCGTTTCCATGCCGCGTGGACCATTGCCGCAGAGACCGGGGAAGACAGCGCGCTTCCCTGCGCGATCATCGCCGCAGGCGACGATGCCGCCGCGCTCGAAGCCTCGCTCCTCGAGAATTTCGCACGCGAGAACCCGCACGAGAGCGAGCTATGGGCGAGCTTCACCAAGCTGGTGCGGCAAGGGCGCAGCGCCGGGGAGATCGCTGCGACGTTCGGCTTTAGCGAACGGCAGATCGGCCAGATTCTCGCGCTCGGCAATCTGCTGCCCCGCATCCGCGACCTCTACCGCGCCGAGCGGATCGACGTGGCGAGCATCCGGTTGCTGACCATGGCCACCAAGGCGCAACAGCGCGACTGGCTCGCGATCTTCGCCGATCCCGAGCGCCGCACGCCTACCGGCCAGCAACTGCGCCATTGGCTGTTCGGCGGGCAGGCGATCTCGACCGCGCATGCGTTGTTCGACCTCGCTTCCTATCAAGGGCAGATCGTCTCCGACTTGTTCGGGAGCGACGGCTGGTTTGCCGATAGCGGGCAGTTCTGGGAAGCGCAGCGCGCCGCGATCGAGACCCGGCGGCAGGCGTATCTCGCCGAAGGCTGGCGCGAGGTGGTGCTGTTCGAGCCTGGCACCTATTTCAGCAGCTACGAATATCAGCGCACCCCCAAGCGCAAGGGCGGGCGCGTCTATGTCGTGCTGTCGCCCCGGGGCGAAGTGGTCTTCCACGAGGGCTATCTCCCGGCGAAGGAGGCCCGCAAGCAGGCGTCCGGCGGCGAGGAGGCGGCACCGAAGCCGGTCCGCGCCGAAGTGAGCAGCGCGCTTGGCAATTATGTCGACCTGCATCGCCATGCGGCGGTGCGCGCGGCGTTGCTCGACCGGCCCGCCATGGCTTTGCGGCTGGTGCTTGCTTATGCGCTGGCGGCGACGCCGCTCTTCCGGGTCACTGCCGACCCCGAGGCGGCGGCGACCGACGCGATCCGGGCGAGCGTCGCGGCGAGCGCGGCAAGCGCGACGCTCGCGCTTCGCCGCCGCGCCGCTCGCGTGCTGCTGGGGCTGGAGGAGAGCGAACTGGCGATAGCGGGGGCCGGCGAGGACGAGACCAGCGCGATTTTCGTGCGCCTGCTGGCGCTCGACGACGCGGTGATCCTCGGCGCGCTTGCCGTCGTCATGGCAGACAGCCTCGCGGCCGGAAGCGCAATCGTCGAGGCGCTCGGCCATCCTCTCGGCATCGACATGACCACGCTGTTCAAGCCCGATGACTGCCTGCTCGACTTGCTCCGCGACCGCGAGGTGGTTACCGCGATGGTGGCCGAGGTGGCGGGCGAAGACGTCGCCTCGGCCAACGCGCGCGCGACCATCGCGGTGCAACGCGGCGTCCTGCGCGACTGCCTCGCGGGGACCGGCGGACGGACAAAGGTCGAGGGCTGGGTGCCGCGCTGGCTGGCGATGCCGCCTGCCAGCTACACCGAGCGCGGGGGTGTCCGCGCGGTGCGCAACTGGCAGCGGGTGGCCTCGCTTTTCGACACGCAAGCCGGGGCGGGCGACGATACGGACGCGTCGGCGGGCAACCGGCGCGGACCTGCGCCATTGCACGCGGATGCGTCTCGGACCGAGCGCGAAGGACCGACGCCGGATGCCGAAGCGGAGGATCGCAACCGCCAGGGCGCAGAACCGGATCGGATCGCCGCGTGAAACGCGGATGGGCGGCGGTGAGAGCCGTCGCCCATGTACAGGACCGCTCATGTCCGGCGCGCAAGTCGTATTGGGTCGCGCTGCCGGGCGAAGGTCTGGCGGAACATTTGGCGCGTTGCTGGTGCCGGCGAATGCAGGCGCTGCCGTTGCTTGGCGAGGAAACGCAGTGCGCCGGTCTCCTCGCAGCGTGGCGACGAGCGCGCGAAGGCTCCCCAGGGCCTGCAATGTTCCGGGATGCTTCCCGGAACGCCCGTCGCGACCTGCCGTCCGCCGTGCCAAGGCTGCGGGGCGCCGTCTCTGATTGGGGCATCGTCCTCCATTGCAACATGCGCCGACGATGATAGCCTGGGTGCGCTCGCTTAGTCCCTCTTCGCGGGCCGGCGCGTGGCCGGAAGACTGTCACTACGGAAGACCCGCTTCCGGCCACCCAGCCCGGATCCAGGGCGACGCGAACGGCATCGACCAGTCTCGATGCGCGCACGGGTGACAATGGGCCGGCCCGGTCCGGCGGGCCGCAATCCCCGATTTCGCCGGCCGTGTCGGGCCAACCTGCGACGCACGACGGATGACGATGGCGCCGGGCCAGCGCGCGGGCAGAGCGCGCTCGACCACCGGGTCGACGCAGCGCGGCGACCTGCCGACCTCTTGCTTCGACGGGGGCCGCACGGGGATCGTACGCTTGCGTCCTCGCGGCACGCTGTACGCCTGTCGAGTGCCGCATGGCACCGGCTGGCCATGCAGTGGACCGCACCAATGCCGTCTAGCCTGCCCGTCTCGGGGGTGCATTCGCTGCCTTCGCGCCGGTTGCGATAGGGCGGCCGGGTGGCCGAATTCGTCGCGGATGCGACCGAGCCTGCGCGCTGTTTCCGGTCGGTTCCGAGACGCGCCGGCGTCCTCGTTTGGGCTGTCTGGCGTAGCGTACGGGCCCGGCTGCGCCGAACCCCGGCCTTCTACCCGCAACGGCTTCGCCGACTTTCTTCCCCGCCGCTGCGCGGCTCCTCGCGGGCCAAGAAAGCCGGCTCTCGCCGTCCTCCGCTTTCGCTGCGGCCCAAGGGTGCGGACCGGCCGCCGCCACGCCGGATCGACGCCATCGAGGCCGCATCGGGCGGTCCCGAGAAACAGACTGGAACCCATCATGGCACAGATCGGCACTTTCACCCGCGACGAAAACGGCAATCTCGCGGGCACCATCAAGACCCTCGCGCTGAGCGTGAAGGCGAGCATCCGACCCTCGAGCAAGGACAATGAAAAGGCTCCCGACTACCGGGTCCATGTCGGCCAGGTCGAGATCGGTGCGGCATGGTCCAAGACCTCGCGCGAGGATCGCGACTATCTTTCGGTCAAGCTCGACGACCCCAGCCTTCCGGCGCCGATCTACGCCACCTTGGTCGAGGGCGAGCGCGGCGAATTCGCCTTGATCTGGTCGCGCTGAGAGCGGACCGGCCCCGCCGCGGATGCCGCGGCGGGGCTTCTCAATCCCCCTCGAAGCGCACGAATGCGGGCCCCTCGAGGCGCACAAGGGAGACGATCGGCACGTCGGCCAAGGGTCAGGGCCCGAACCATGAACGGGCGCGCACCGCCGTCAATTTCTGGTCGAAACGCCGCAGGCTGCACGTCCGCTACGGGGCGGCTCGATTTCGCAGGGCTGCTTTTTTCGAGCCTGCGATCGCCGACCCAATTCGCCGATCCCCGACGCGAGGACAGCGACACGCGCTGTCCGCCGCTGCCTGGAGACCGGTGCGATGGAAGACGAAAATGCGCGTGCCGAACTGGCGCGCAAGGGAAGTCCGTTCCTCACTGCCGCGCAGGCGGCGCTCTATCTCGGCCTGTCGCCGCGCACGCTCGAGAAGCTGCGGACGCGTGGCGGCGGACCGCGCTTCCGCAAGCATGCCCGCTATGTCCGCTACCACATCGACGAGCTCGACGCCTGGTCGCAGACCCGGTCGTGCGGGACGACGCGCGATGCCTGAGCCCCGCGATCTGCCCTTGTTTCGCTGGGGCGCCGAGCTTCGCGCTGCTCGGCTTTTGCGGCGGCAGCGGCTCCGCCTGCTCGCCTGCGGCCTCGCCGGCGTCGTCGCGCTCGCGGTCGCGTCACTGCTCCCGCGCGTGCCACTATTGGTCTGGAATGTCTCTGCGAGCGCGCCGCGCGGCCTCTACGGCGTGCTCCCCGGCGCAGTGCTCGATCGCGGGATGATGGTCGTCGCGCGCACGCCCGCTGCGGTTCGAGCACTCGCCGCCGAGCGGCACTATCTGCCGGCGAACGTGCCGCTGGTGAAGCGCGTTGCGGCGCTTCCAGGCGATCGCGTCTGCGCGCGCGGACGCTGGATCTATGTGCGCTATTCGGCCGTCGCGCATCGCCAGACCCACGATCACGCCGGCCGCGCGATGCCCTGGTGGCGCGGCTGCAGGCCTCTTGGAAAAGCCGAGTATCTGCTGCTGATGCCGGCCGATGCGTCGTTCGACGGCCGCTATTTCGGGCCGGTCACACGTACCAACATCCTGGGAAGGGCAGTGCCGCTATGGACCGAGTGATCGCCGTCCTGGCGGCCGTGGCGATGGCCGTCGCCTCGCCGCAAGCTGCCGATCGCATGGCACAATGGGATGGATTGATCGCCGAAGCTGCTTCGCGCTTCGGCATTCCCGACGACTGGATCCGACGGGTGATGCGTGCCGAGAGCGGCGGCCGGACGACGCTGGCGGGCCGGCCGATTGCGAGCGCGAAGGGGGCGATGGGCCTGATGCAGGTCATGCCCGCGACCTATGCCGAGATGGCGCGCCGCCATGGCCTCGGCGCCGATCCCCATGCACCGCGCGACAATATCCTGGCCGGCGCCGCCTATCTGCGCGCGATGTACGACCGCTTCGGCTATCCTGGGCTGTTCGCCGCCTACAATGCCGGCCCGGCGCGTTATGCGGCGCATCTGCGCACCGGCAATCCACTGCCTGGCGAGACCCGGATCTATCTGGCGCGGGTGACTGGAGCGCCGCTCATTCCCCCCGAAAAGCGACCCGGATTGACGCCGGCGGAGCGCCGGATCGACGTGTTTTTCGAGCTCCGCGGGCAGCGCGCCGGGCAGCTGCAAGGGTTGGAATCCTCGACGTCCCCAGCGCCGCGCAATGGCATTTTCGTGCAGCTGCGCGCGGTGGAAACGACGCCGCAATGACTGCGCGCCTATGCCCGTTCGGGCAGCGCGGCGGCTGCCTTTCTGCCCCTGGGTCGGCAGGGGAAGGGTGGGGTGGAGCGGGCTGTGTCGGGAGGGGGAGGGGGAGGGAAAGACAGAACAGCGAAGGCAAGATAAAGCAAGGGCGCCATGCCGCCGCTGCGCAGTCGGCAAGTGCTTGTCTGCACATCGTTTTTGGAAGGCTGGGCATGGCGCCGTGCAGGTTCGCGGTGGCGCCGACGCGTGCGGAAGCCGCGGATTTCCGCGGTTGGCATGGCACCATGCCGTATCGAGACGGTGCGGCGTTGGCGTCTGCGTCCTAGGCCGTCGGACACGACCGATGAGCGGCGAGGACGACTTCGAGCCGCGCCTTGGCCGGATGCGCGCCGGCGGGTCGAAGGGTGGGCGAAGCTATCTGCACCGGGTGCTACAGGCAGCCGGGCTGGCAGGTAGCGCGAATCGGGGCGGGTCGGGCTTCCATGGCAACCGGATCGGGCGCGGCGCCGGCATCGGCCGCCTCCTCGCCAGCGGCGACGCGCTCGGGCGCTTCCGCCACCGCCGGGTCATCGTCAAGTCGCGGCTGGTCCGGCTGGCAGGGCGCGGTGCGCAGGGCGCGCGGGCGCATATGCGCTACATCCAGCGCGACGGCGTCACCCGCGACGGCACGCCCGGTGAACTATATGGTGCCGAGCGCGATGTTGAGGACGGCAAGGCATTCCTCGATCGATCGACAGGCGACCGGCATCAGTTCCGCTTCATCGTCTCGGCCGAGGACGGCGCCGAATATGACGACCTCAAGCCGCTCACCCGGGCGCTGATGGCGCGGATGGAACAGGACCTCGGCACGCGCCTCGACTGGGTGGCCGTCGATCACTTCAACACCGGCCATCCCCATACCCATGTCCTGCTGCGCGGACGCGACGATCGCGGGCGCGACCTGATCATCGCGCGCGAGTATCTCTCGGCCGGCATGCGCGAGCGCGCCGCGGAGATCGTCAGCATGGACCTTGGGCCACGCAGCGACCTCGAGGTCCGGCGCCGGCTCTTGCGCGAGATGGAACAGGAGCGCTGGACCGGGCTCGACCGGCAGCTGGTCGCGGCGATGGATAGTGATCGGTGGACGCAAATAGGGCGAGGCTCGCCGGTGCTGCGGACCGCGCTGACCGGCCGGCTGGCCAAGCTCGAGCGCCTGGGGCTGGCGGAGCACGGCGGGGCGGGGCGCTGGCGCCTCGCGGGGGAGCTGGAGCCGACGCTTCGCCGGATGGGGGAGCGCTGCGACATCATCAAGACGATGCATTGCGCGATGCGCCAGCGCTCGATCGAATTTGCTGGTCGCGACCTGGCCGTCTTCGAGCCGACAAGTGCAGGGCAAGGGATCGTCGGGCGCATCGTTGCGCGCGGGCTTTCGGACGAGCTGCGGGACCGGCATTATCTGATCGTCGAGGCGACCGACGGCCGCACCCACTATGTCGATGTCGGGAAGGGCGAGGCGCTCGAGCCGCTTCCCGAGGGCACGGTCGTCGGCATCGCGGCGCGTCGCTCGGAGCCGCGCGCCGTAGACAGGACGGTGGCGGAGGTGGCGGCGCGCAATGGAGGTCGCTACAGCGTCGATCTCCACCTGCGCCACGACCCGTCGGCCACCCAGGCATTTGCCGAGACGCATGTCCGCCGGCTCGAGGCCATCCGCCGCCATACCGGCGGCGCCGATCGCGAAGTCGATGGCAGCTGGCGAATCCACCCCGATCATCTCGCGCGGGTGGCCGCGTTCGAGCAGCGGCAGGCCCGCGATCGTCCCGTCGATGTCAAGGTGCTGTCCCGGCTTCCGCTCGAAGCGCAGATCGCGGCCGACGGCCCGACCTGGCTCGATACCCAGTTGCTCGCCTCGGATCCGGTACATTTGCGCGATGCGGGATTTGGTGCCGCGGCGCGCGACGCGCAGCGGCAGCGGTTGCGCTGGCTGATCGGCGAGGGACTGGCGGAGGAGCGGGGCGGCGGGCCGGCCTTCCAGAAGAACTTGGTGGAGGTGCTTCGGCGACGCGAACTCCTGCGCGTGGCGGGGCAGCTTTCCGACGAGCTTGGCAAGGCATTTGCTGAGGTCAAAAACGGCGAGCCTGTGTCAGGTGTTTTGCGCCGGCATATCGACCTCGCCAGCGGGAGATATGGCGTCGTCGAGAAGGCCCGCGATTTCACGCTTGTGCCGTGGCGGCCGGTGCTGGAGCGGCAGATCGGCAAGGCGGTGCGTGGGATCATGCGGGAGAGGGGTGTCAGCTGGACTATGGGACGGGAGCGGGGACCGTCGCTTTGAGCGGCCCGCGCGTCGGTGCCTGTAATCGAAGCGCGAACGGAAGAGCGCCCAGATAACGATGCGTTTGCGCTTGCATCGTTGCGCGAAGGCTCCGATTCTGTTGCCGATGAAGACCGACCTCGACCATTTGCCCGACCGCAAGCGGCGTGAGCTCGAGCATGTCGTGAAGGTGCTGTTCGAGGAGTTCCAGGACGCGCTTGCCGGGCGCAACGCCCCGCACCGCAAGGCCGGGCGGATCCTCAAGATCATTTTGTTCGGATCCTACGCGCGCGGCGATTGGGTCGAGGATCCGGTCGGGGGTTATTTCTCGGACTTCGATCTGCTGGTTGTCGTGAACTATGACGAGCTCGCCGACGCCGCGGAATATTGGACCGCGGCCGAGGATCACCTCGTGCGCGACTATGTGGTGACGAAGCAGCTCAAGACGCAGGTCGGCTTTATCGTGCATAGCCTTACCGACGTGAACCGGCAGTTGAAGCATGGGCGGTACTTTTTCACTGATATCGTGCGAGACGGGATTGCGCTGTACGAAGCGCCAGATCACCCTTTTGCCCATCCGGAGCCTTTAGGCGAGGATGCCGCCCATGCCGAAGCGCTCGGCTACTTCAATAAGTGGTTCCCTAGCGCGTCCAATTTTCTCGACATCGCACGCTATGCCACTACGCAAAGCGCGCTCAATGAGGCGGCCTTCAATCTCCACCAAGCATCGGAGCGGCTGTATCATTGCCTGCTTCTTGTCAGGACGCTCTACAGCCCAAAATCGCATAAGCTGAACTTCCTGCGGGATCTATGCGAGGAACTGGATCCCAGGTTGATTGCTGCCTGGCCGCGTGAGACGAAATTTGCACAGCGCAGTTTTGAGCTACTTCGTCGTGCCTATGTCGATGCGCGATATTCGCCACACTACAAGATCACTCCAGAAGAATTGGAGTGGCTGCTTGGCCAAGTGGCGACCCTGCAGCATCTCGTTAGCACAGCTTGCGCCGAGCGACTTGCCGCAGGAGAGGCAGATTAGCGGCGGTTGCCTTCAGCTCATTTGAGTGTGCAGATCATCACCGCTAAGGCCTGATCCTGGGCGTGCGTGGGATCCTAAAGCCGCTGTTCATTCAAGCGGCGAGCAATGGCTTGATGGGGGGATAGCGGAACGGCCGCTTTCGGACGGTCATATCGTAGGCCGACATTTGTTCATCAAGCGCGCGATGGCAGCTACGCGCCGCATATCGGCCGTTCGGCCTAGCCCCGGGGTACCCGTAAGCTGCTGTTCGTTCAGGCCGCCGGATTTCGGGAGCTAAATCATCCTATCTCGGAGCGTCGCAAAACCACTTGGTTGGTGAGTGTTCACCTTGCAGCGGTAGATCGTGTGACAGAGCGTGAGCAACGTGGTGGCTAGGCTCTCTCATCCTTCGGCCTCGCGTCATCGCTGAAGACCAGATCAAGCGGCGCTGCATCGGGAGCGGCATCAATCTCGAGTAGCATCCGCACTCTTACGCGCTCATCTGTGGCGCGCATCTCTTGGCGAACGCCATCATGCTCGCGCTGCACGGTCATGAAGGCCATCACATCCTGCATATTCTTCAACGTCTCGACGGTTCCGCGCAGGGTTTCGGCTCTGGTGTAGTCTTCCACTAGCTTCGCTAGATCGTTGATCACGGCGCGGCTGAAAAGGGCCTTTGAGCGAAGCGTGAGCGACAACAGCGTCGAGATGTCGAGTTCCGGTGCCAGTGGCAGAAGATGCTTATCTGACCAGTGGCCATACTCAGCGACCATCTTCGCCCGCCGATCATGCATATCGAGCCGGCGCTGGCGCTCACCAAGCTCTTTGGTAAAGTTGTATTGCTGATAGCCTAGCCAAAGAAGGGCGGCTGCGATCGCTACCTGACCGATAGCCCCGAACGCCTCGAAAACGTTAGCATCGAAGGCCTTCCCGTGCCCTAGCGCGAGCGTCACGACGACGATCATCGTGAACCAGAACAGGATCGCGATCATCGGCCCTGTGGTCGCTTCGATCAGCGCCTTCCTCCAGTCGTTTGGCTTGTTCGTCATGAACGACCGCGCAGATCGTCGCGATTGCGCTTCCGCTCTTCACGGCTCGGCGCTTTCGAATGGAATCGCTTCGATGATGGCCGCGACAAGGGTGGGCGCGATGGCGGTCCAGGCTCCGTCGAACGCACCCAGATGGCGAGCACGAACAGAAGCCCCATCCCGATCATGATTACCCAGATCGGCCCATCTTCGCCGAAGAACGATCCTACCCAGATCGCGAGACCGGCCATCACGACGAACCCGCCGATCATACCGATCACGTTCTTAAGCCAGCCCTTCACGAAGCCAGCGCCGAACAGCATGATGGCGATTATCAGGATCAATAGAGCGATGATCATGACGGTATTCCCCCTGAACGGCATTGGCTAACAGGGCTGTGGTGCCGGGGGAAGGGTGCCGCTTTAGGCGGAGGAGCGGAGTGGTAATCAACCGGGAACTGAGCATCACCTTCGCGCGCCTCAGATCAGGTGAGGGCGGCATTGAGGCGTTTGCCGACATCCTCAAGGGCAACATCATCCTAGCTGACAAGCTCGAGGCCGTCGAAGTAGCCTATGGTCTAGGGGTGATCAATGAAGGCGAGCTTGAGCACCCTGTGGCACGCCCGGAGCCCGAGGACTTTGGCCTAGATTCGGACAAGCGGCCATCGATCCTCCCGGAATGGGCGACCGTGCTGCTTGAGAATCCCTATGCCATTCTCACGATTGCCGCTGCGCTCTTCATCGGCGACATGGCTTATTTGATCATCGTCAGCGGTGCTGACTTAGGCACCGCGCTCTTGATCTCATTCTTCATTGCGCCCACCATCGGGATTGGCGCAGCTATTGGAATGGTGGCGCTTGTCGCGGCGGTGAACGCGATCCTCCCAAATGCCGGTGCGCATCGCGCCTATCGTAAGGCGTTGCAACGTCACGAAACCATCGAAGCCGCGCGCGCGATCCTTAGTCGGGGACACGACATCAAGTCGCTCTACGCGGCGGGCGGGCAAGAGTTCGAGCGCCGGATTGCTCGCGCATTTCGGCAATGGGGCTTCGACGTTGATGAAGTCGGCGGCCGCAACGATGGTGGCATCGACCTTGTGGTTCGCCGCGCCGGGATAAAGGGGCTGGTCCAGTGCAAGGCTTTCGCTAAGCCGGTAAGTCCAGCCGTAGTGCGGGAGCTATATGGTACGCTCACGCATAGTGATGCTCAGGTGGCGATCTTGGCCACCCTTCACGGCATCTCGAAAGCGGCTGCGGAGTGGGCGCAGGGTAAGCCGATCATCATCATGAAGGCCGATGACGTGCTTCGCGAGCGCCCGCCCGCAATCTAGTCAGTATGGATCGCCAAACATCCCATTGATTACCTCCAAAGCCGTTTTGTGAAGCGCGATCCAGTCGCGGCCGTAGACGTGGGATCGCCGATCAGGTCTCCGTCGGATAAAACGACCGGAATCCACCAGAATGAGCATCCCGACGCGAGAAGGATGATTGTTCTCATGGATGCCGGATAACTCAAATTTGAATGGCCGCTTCGCTACATGGCGGGCCTTGAAGCTGACTGACGGCTGACGGCCCAGAAGAGGCTGGTCCGCTCCGGGCACAACCTGCCAAGCGGAAATGCGCCCCAAGTCGGTCGTTTCCGTTCAGTTCCCTCGATCCCAAAAGCTGCCGTTGGCTCAGCTAGCACGCAAGACCCGCGTGCTTCACCGCATCCCCAGCAATTTGTCGAGCGCCGGCGGGTAGTAGTGGCTCGCTTGATCGAGCGGGGCGATGGCCGTCAGCGATCTACTGCCTTGGTCCGGCCCCCTTTTTGAATAGTGCGATGCCTAGATCGCCTCATAACCGCGATCGATGATATACCGGCATAGTCGTGCCGCTGTGCCGGCTCACATGAAATATCGAAAGTGGAACGCCGAACTGCCAAGCAGTGGCATTCGCTTCAGCACGCGCGCAAGGACCTGAGCATAGCTCATCGTCACTGGCAGCGTGTCATAAAGATTGTCGTTGTTCCAATTCATCTTCGAGAGCGCCAGCGCGGCCCGCGCGGTGTCTTCCCAGCCACCGTGCCCGGCGTGCCGGACGAGCTTGATCGGCTGCGGCGTGCTCTTTCCACCCTGAAAATGGGTGCGCTGGTTGAGCTCGACCGCGCCGTGGATCCAGAGCAGGGCCTCCCGGTCGCCGATCCCTATAAGACTGCCGCGCCTGACCGGAAAGCGATCGGCGAGCTGCTTTTCCGGGTCCTTGCGGTCGCGATCCCATTTGGCGCCGCGCCAGCCGACGTCGCCGACGACCTGGACCAGATCGATCTCATTGCACGTCGGTAGCGCGTCGAAGCAGCCCAAGGCTTCTTCCTCGCGAAATTCGGTCGATTTATGGATCATCACGCGCCGTGGCGACGCGCCGCCGTGACGTCGGCGGTAGAGGAGCATCGAACGTGTGATCACGCGGAACATCTCGTGGCGAGACAGGAAAGGGTTGTCGCGTTGCACCTGCATTTCGGTGGCGTCGGCATCATAGGCGATGAACTCGAGACCGGCGCCGTCGGCGTCGAATACCTGGCTGCAGCAGGTGACGAACCGTGGCTTGTCGGTCTCGACCGGCCGGACTGCGTAGGACAGACCGATATATGCGGTGTCGGGCTCGACGTCGGCGAGCTTCCACGGCACGCCGCCAGCCTTTGCGTAGAGCGCAAGTCCGATCCGCCACATCACGCTCGCCTTGCACGGATACGACAATGCGCGCCCTTCCCGTACGATCTGAAGCGGAATGGCGTGAGCGGCGGTATAGGCCTTGAGGTGATCGTGGAGATCGAAATCGTCTTCGACGCCCCTGAACGCCGCCCCCCACCGCTCGGGCAGATACACGAAGAGGACGTCGAACGCCGTCCGATGCGCCTCGATCTGCTGGATTGCGCGAACCAGTCGTTCGACCAGCACGAGATGCGGAAGCTCGCTGTCGCGCAGCAATTCGTCGAGGTCGCGATCCAGTTCGACGCGGCAACTCTTGTCGGCGGCCGCCTTGCGGGTTCCGAACACCTTCGAAAAGCCCGGCCAATCGGGAAGATAATCGGTACGCTCCGTAGGTCTGAAGCTTTGATCGAGATCGCGCATGAACTCGTTCAAGCGATGAGACTCGCCGAACGGCGCGATCGTCGCGATCTGGATCGGATTCGAGACAAAAAAGCTGTTAGAATAAGGCCCGTAGCGTGCGAGCCCTCGCAATGGATGAATGTCGCGATAACTCTCGCGCTCTGCGCTGAACAAGAGTTCCGGCTCCGGCAGCGCGATCGTCGCGCCGATCTCGCTGCTCATGCCTGCACCGTGCGGCTGAAGGCGGTGTTCCGGTCGAGCGTGAAAACGGCATCGATTCCGTTGCCGATGCCGAACGCCCTCAAATCCTGGCCCGCAAGGCGCTTGGTCCAGAACGCGACGAGTTTGTCGATCTTCTGATTGTAACGCTGCGCCGTGCGCTCGCGCGCGAAGTCGGCTGCGAGCGCTTTATTCTCCGCCGTAACGCCGTCGAATACGATACGCGGATCGATCAACAGCCACAGTCTTTCGTCAGCCCATTCGAGCCGCAGCGACGCCCCTTCGCGCCAGCGGATCTCTGGATGATCGCGGATCGTGCCCTCCACCCGTCCGGCAATCTCGGCAAGTTTCTGCCAGGCAGGATCGCTCGCATCTGCCGGCGCGACCAAATCCTGGCTGCGCTGGTGGACGACGTCGAGACCATGTTCACTTGCCAGCGCCCGGATCAGTCCCGATCGCAACAATCCCCGCTCATGCGAGTCATACCGCATCCGACCTTTTTCGAGATTGGCGATGTCGAACTCGGCAATGTCGAAGCTGGCAAACGCCGCACGAAAATCATCGTCGGCTCCGAACCCCAGGACGCCACGCGAGGTTCGCGCCACGAGGAGGTCGACACCCGCTGCCTCGACGGCCTCGCGCATCGCGCGAAATCCCCCGACCGAGCAGACGACCTTGCGGCAATGTGTCGGACGGACAGAAACTTCAATCGCGTTCAGCCGAATGATCGGCCATCCCGGCGCACCGGTAGGCGCGCGCGCGGCCGAAACCCGCGGTCGCGTTGCCCCAAGGGCATCGAGTTCCATCGTCTCGAACGTACCAGCCTGTCGAACGAGATCGCTCATGATCTCGTCGAAGCTGTCGATCCGAACCAAAGCTGCCTCGACTCCGGCGCTCGTCGCGCGGTTGAGAAGATCGACGACTTGCGGAAGCGGTGCATCCGCCCCGCGATGGAGCCAGAATAGTCCGTTGGGAAACGGAGTGTTAGCCGCAAGAGCCTGATCGAACACTGCCATCACCGACGCGTCTCGACCACTATACCCGGCAACGATCAGCCCATAGCGTCCGCAATTGTCAGCGAGCTGTGCGCCAAGCTGCGCGTCTTGATGTCTGAGTTCGGCAGCAGTATTCTTCAGATGTTGCGACCGGAAATCGCCGTGCAGCTTGACCTCGATCGGCCAGCTTTGCGACGCAATTTGCTGGCCCGCGAGGCTCGTGCTGTCGAGCCCCACAACTGTCAGGTTGCGGGTTGTTCCGAACGTCCTCGCGCTGGCATCGGCCAACAGATGATCGAAGTTCGTTGTCCAGACGAGATTGCTGTGACCGGCCTTCAACATCGCCGCGAGCGCGAGATGGCCGTATGCGAGCTTCGCACCGGCGATCATCGACGCGATGAACGTCTGGCGATCTTTCTCCGCCGGATAGGCGACCTCGAACAATGCGGAATATTCTTCAGGCGATCCGGGAGCGGGTGATCGCTCAAGTGTTGCGATGTGCGCGTCGAGTCGCCGCTGCACAGCCGGATCGGCGAGATCGGCAACAGTTTGCACCGACACCTTGCGCTGCGCGACATAAAGCTCGCGCTTAAACCGCCATATCATGTCCCAAGCGGTCGGAATCCCCGCTGAGGCCGAGACACCGGCTCCGAGAAACCACATCAATCGCCCGGGGCGCATCGAGAATCGTCGCGCGAAATCGTCGGTCGGTATTTCAGGAGCAGAGGTCTCGATATCCATGATGTGAACGTAAAGCCTAGAACCTATTTGGCGAGTCCGATGTCGCCTTTCTGTTCTGGTAGACCGTACTGCCCGACGACTGGTCGCGGCAAGTCACGTCATGTGGGCCGCCTGGCATTGCTCACCGTCCAGCCTATTAGCTAGGCAATCCCGTAGGCGCCTTCCTCAATCGTCTTTCTGCGCCAGATACTCGTGATAGGAACAGAGCAATCTGTCGGGGTCTGCGAGCAGATCGCTGACGGGGATATTCGTGCCGCAAACCTCGCACCGGCCCGTCACGTCCGGCAGCCCATAACCGCAATTGGCGCAGGTCCATTCGTCTTCGATGAACGTCGCGCGGTTGCACGACGGACAACCAAAAACCGGGCCATCCTCGCCTGTTTCCTTCGCACGGATATAGCACTCCGCGCCGAGTTCCTGGTCGACCAGCGTTTCAAAGAAGGTGGCCGTCTCGAGGATCATCGTCCCGCATGCCTCGCACGCGAGGTGGGCGTCGTCCTGACTGGTGTTCGACGGATCTTCCTGAATCACCAGCTCTGACGAGCATTCAGGACATTCGAACTTCGCTCGCCCGATGACGCGCGAATGCCAATGGATCGGCGCGAGGGTCGCGCGAGCACGCGCGAGCTCCGCCTCATATAGTTCGGTTGTCGCGAGCATCGCTGTCCACGCTTCCTCGAGATTGATCGCCGGACCTTTATTCAACACCCGGAATAGCTCGGCAATCACCGGGAAACCCTTCGCGATCGCGCGCTTGATGACTTTAGGTTTTGCGGTCGAGTATTTATGCTCGATATCGTTGCGGATCCTGCGCAGTTCCTCGAGCCGCCCGACGTCGATATGAACACCGAAATCCTTAAGCCGGCGACCAATATTGGCGAAATCCACGGTGGCGGTGCCCTCGGCCTCCATCACCAGTCGCTCGCCCTTTGCGACGGGACGGACCTTGGCCGCCAAGATCACATCGGGATCCTCCTCGGGGAAGCACTGGACCAACGCCTCCTTCGCCAGAAGGAGAACGCCGGCATAGTAATTGCGGACCGCCGAGATGTCGCGGAACGCGTCCTGCGACTGATAGTCCTCGATCCCCATCCGGATGCTCGCGACGGCATTTTCAAAGAGAGCAGACATCAAGCGCATTTCCAGTGAGTGTGTTCTGTATCGCTGGTAAAGCCGGGGCGGCGCTCATGTGGGCGGCGTCGGGAAGAACTGGCCGCATTACATGCGGCGGCTTCTCCGCCTGTTCACCGCCCGCGCCATGTCCTTAACCTATGTCATGCGCGCGCTTTCGCCGCCTTCATCCGGACTCTGCGGCCTCGCGTGCGCACAAGCTGCTTCGGTTCAGCCGTCTTCTTTTTGCCCGTCGTCGAGGCCGTGACGGTAACCATCTTAGCTCGCACATCGCGCAAAGTCGCAAGCGCTTCGGGATGCTTCGCTAGCACCTCGATCAGCCCGACCGCGGCTTCACTCGGCGGTGTTTTCCCGCTCTCATATTTCTGGAACGCGCGGCGACCACCCCCGACGATCCGCCCCGCCTCCTCCTGGGTCAGCCCGCGCGCCTTGCGGACCGCCTTTACATGGCCGCCATATTCGCTGCGCAGCTCTTTGAAAGCAGTATTGGACGCGTGGAGGTCTGTTCCGACGAACAAGGCATCGCCATCGCCATCGGGATACCATCCCGGCACATCGATTGTTCGCGAGAGCGATCCGAATGCGACCGTCTGCTGACGAACGTCGCGGTGCAATTCCTGACCCGTCTCGGGATGAATGCGCTTGTCACTCACGGGAAACTCTCCTTGAACGAGGTCAGCACGATATCGACCAACGTCTCGCCGGCAAATTTCAAATACAGATCCATGTCGTCATATGGGATAACGTAGGTGTCGTGCCACATCAGGTAGTTGACTGGATTGTGGGCAGTCTCCGACTTGACAAAGTCCTGTGGCTCCAGCGCCTGCACGACATCAATGACATCCTCCAACGAATAACCGATTGCCTGCGCATCTCGGTTGGCCGTCGTCGTGATCGACAACGAGTCCACGTCGACGAACTTCGCTTGGATCGCGCTCAGATCGTGATGCGGCTTTCGCTTTACGGTCATACCACATACACCTTGAAGGTCACTTTTGCAATCACGTTTTGATACCTGGCATCATGCCGGCAGACGCATCATGCCGACGTAATTGTGCTGGGGTCGTGCCAGCGCCTCGCTGAGATGCAGTAGGACACGTCGGATGAGGTCAAGCGCCCAAACGGTCAGATCGGCGATGAAGATCGCGTCCTCATCGCGCGGCGCGCCCGCGACCTTGACGTCCTCCTGAATGTGAATCTTGTTGCGGTACTGACGCAGCCGGTGGAGTTCGCCGTACACGTCCCCGGCCAAACCATCGAGAACCGCATATTTCCGGAGCACGTCGATCGCGATGGCGAACTTGTCGATTCTGCTCTCCTCGATCTTCTTGCGATCCGCCTCGACGATATTGGGCACTCCCTCGAGATTGTAGTTTTGTGCTCGATAAATGATCTGCGTCAACGCCGCTTCTAAGATGGCACCGGCCTGCAGCACGATCATTTTGCCAAAAGAATTTTCCGCGTTCGCGTCGACCAGGTTGCATAGCACATCACAATTGTACCGAAGATTGTCGCCGACTTTGAATGACCCGACAAAATTACAGGGAATTTCAATGGTTGGCATCGTGTCCTCATCCTGCGCTGATGCGCGATTCAATGCTTCGTTGTCTCGACTTCTGCTTCGATCCCGTTGAGCCGCAGGACCACTGTCACCGCCCGCGCCCACGCGACCGCGCGATCAAAGGACTGGCCGTCGACAGGGCTCAACGCAAGGATCCCCGGGTACCCATCTCTAGTGCCGAGGCCATAGCGCGCCAACCACCGCGCGAGACCCCGCCGCGCGTCGGCCACACGCACAGCGGCGCTGCCGAACTCGCCCTCGGCGATGGGCTCGCACCCAGTTATATACATCGGCGTCGGAACCACGGCCTCGGCGTCGCGAAGACCCCTGCTGTTCGCCCATTCCCACAGCCGCGCCCAATCATTTTCATCGCGCTCGCCCGGCGGCAGGATCGGCACGTCCCCCGGCTCGATTGCATCTGCGTCACGTTTGCCAGGGTAGGCGGTCGAGAGCGACGGCAGCGCACCGGGGTTCATGTTCCAGCCAGTTACCAGCACGCCCGTCTTGCCGCCGCGGCTGCGTACCCGCATCACGACATCGAAGCGTGCGCCGTAGCCGTCCTGCCATTCGTTGAGCTGGACCGCCTCAGGATCTGCCGAAGCAAGCCCATAGTAAAGTTGCCCGGCGAGGTAGCGCCAATCCTCCGGATCGATGCCGATGTCGTCGATGATGAAATTCGCCTTCGATCCACCATCCTTGTGCGTGCGATCGAACAGATATTTGGTGAATTTACCCTCGGGCATGATCGCCTCCAGGATGTCGTCCGGATCACTCGAAGCCTCGAACTCGAACGTCTTCTTCTCGGCGTTCAAGAACATTGCTTCGCTCAGCGCCTCGATCACGCGGTGCTCGACGTTTGGCGCGTGCTTGCGGGCGAGGGCCGACGCGATCGCAGCGCCCACCTCCGAAAGCTCGGATTTGGGCAAACCATCCGGCCCTTGCGACCGCAACCAGCCATAATCCTCCCAAATGAGACCCCCGGGTTTGAACTGCGCCGCGCCCTCCAGCGCCCAATCCTCGTCGCCCTCAATTGTGCGATCCTGGACGACCGTCCCGTCGACAATCGCTGCGCCGAAAATCAAGAGCTCGAAAAAGCCGCCGCGATGGAGCGGATTACCCGGATCGATCGCGAAGCCGCCGACATAACCGGTTACGCGCTTCAGTGACCCATCGACACGATCGCGCATCTCGTCGGTCAGCGCCGACAACACCACGCACTCTTCGGTTCGACGGCGAAAGATTCGCTCTCCCCATGCGCGGTCGATGCTGCTCCATCCGCCGTCGAGCGAATTAAGCCATTGCAAGATGACCAGCTTGTACGTGTCTATATCGCGCGAGACGGTGCGCCCGCTACCCTTCTCGGTTCCGTGCACCGCCGTCGTCCGTTCCGCAAAGCCGAGCAGTGAGGGCAAACCAAGCCGGAATTGCGAACGGACCGTACCGCCCGGGTCAGCACCTGAGACGGCGGCGAAGACCGCAGCAGTGAAGAACGGCAATTGCGGCTCGGGCAAACCAGCGACGCTGCCGTCGAACAGAAAGGCGTAAGCATGCGTCACGATGTTGGTCCATTAGGTAAGGCTGATGATTTCTGCCCTGCGGCAAGCGCAAACAACGCGCAGCGGCACGGTTCGATTCATGCTGTTCTCCGCTCGATCGGCCCTTTTCACAACCTGCCTTTCGTATGCGACGGATGATCTATTGTCACATCCATCACGGGTCGCACCTGCCACGTTTCGTCCCCATATGCCGGCCGGAGGCAACATGGCCGATATCTTTCGTTTCGCATTTCCCCGTACCCTCTTTGATCAGGCACCGGAGGCATATCGTCTCGGCTATTTGATGCTCGGGCGGCTCTGGAACGACTGCGTCATTCTAACTCGGCAGATGCTGACCGCGCGGAATCGTCCGGCCAGCGGCTTTACCGACGCGGACGGCCATGCCGCCATCGCGACCGAACTTCTCAACCTCCGCCTGCTTGCGAGCCGGCTGCACGAAGGCGCAGCACTACTTCGCCAGCTGGGCACCTTCTCGCGTCATTGGCAGGAAGACTTGCCCGCCGAGGCGGTGGCTGCAGTGAAACGCGTCCGTCGGTATTTTTCCAATTCCGGCGCACCGCTTAGCCGGTTGCGGCACACCATGGGCTTCCATCAAGACGCTGACGTCGCCCGTGCGGCGCTCGACACGATCGGTGAGCCGGAACTCTTCGACTATCACGGCGAGCATTTTGCGACGACCCTGTACATGAGTGCCGAAGTGCTCGAGCTTCGCGCCCTGGCAGTGCTGCTCGGCACCGAAACGGCACGCGAGGCGATAAACATCCTGGCGGAAGACGCGCTCGAAGTCCTCGGCGACACGGACATCGCCTGCCAGGCCTTTCACAGCTGGTTTCTCAATACCCATATCGTGCCGCACCATCCGCTCGACCTTGGTGAGACAATCACGCTGACCAATGCGCCGGAGCATGACGCGGTCATCGTCCCGTTCTTCGTTAGCTTCCACACGATCAACGACGGCAGCGACGAATCCACTTTGGGTGCTGCGCCATGACGACGATCTTGGGCCTTCGTTTCCATCCCTCGGTTTATCGAATGTCCACTGAAATATTGCCTCCGCCCAGAAGCTGCCCGGCGGCTACCGGCCCACTTCCGGTCATTGGAAAGGCACATACGATGTCGGCTGCTTCTGGGCCGGCTACGGAATGGCCGGTTTGCGGTTGAGGAAGCGCTGAGGCGGATCAAAGGGACCGCCAGCGATAACTAAGTTGGTCAGCAGCCGCTTCGGCTACTGTTAAAGCGCCTGCAACGCTGAGGCCGAAGCGCTAATTGCTTTGAAAAGTCATAACCAACTATCGCGTTGCGGTGCTCCTTCGTCTAACCTCCCGTGATTAGGGAGGATGAAAATGTACAGATCAATTATGGGTGCGCTTCTTTGAGTTCACCATCCAGCACGCACTCGCTCATGCCGGTATTCTGTGTCAATGAGCAAGAGCGACAATCTGTGGCAGCGTTACTGGGGTATTCGACACGACCATCAGAATGGTCATCGCATGCCAATACTATGGCATCTCGCTCTCGGCGGTGACACGGACGCGATGGTGGAATAGAGCAGCGACCTCTGCGGGGGAGGCCGTGTCGCCGATCGGTTTAGCCGGAGCGGTCTCGCTTATTTGGCGTATCGGCGGAGCAATTACTTGGGAGCGCAGCACCTTGCGATGATCGCGTTCAACCGGAACGACCTCCAAGGGTATAGGCATTGGCTCAATAGAGCGGCACGATTGGGCGATCGAGATGCAGGCCAAGAGCTGCGACGCTTCGAGGTCCGGTTGCCCCACACTAACGCAGGCCCAATTCGCCGCAAACGTCCGCATAGGCGCTCTGAGCTTCGGTAAGCCGCCGTTCCGTTCTCCACCCAATTTGAGACGTACGGGCTGTCCTCGTGCTCGGCGGAAGCAGCCGCCAGGCCGCCGTGAATGAATGGCCGGAGTAGAAGCGGGAAGGGTTGTCCGAACGTCCGCTTCTGGTTCCTCGCAGCGAAGCGCCTGTCTACGCTGCCCCGTCGTCGATGGCGTTGATCCCCTAAAAGCCGCTGTGTAATGCCTCTGTGCATGGCGGCGATTTATCGGTTCGCAGGTCCAGGCGGGAGCGAGGGATGGAGATCGGAACGCGGATCGACGAGGTCGGGACGTTGATCCGCGACGGCGGTGGCTTCTACCTGCGTCGAGATCTTGGTGGGAGGTTCGAGCTCGAGCTTCATCGCACGCCCGTAGATCTGGTCGAAAAGCGTGTGCGGCTAGTGGGCATTCTTGTTGGTTCGAACCTCGTAAATGCCGACGGCGTTGCACCGGTGTGATTGAAAAGCTGCGGAGGGACCACCTGCCACGCGCCGCCGGTCAGCGACCCGCCAAGGTCATGAAATCCTCCGGACCAGGGCCAGCGTTTCAACGCGGCCGTCCAGACGGATGAATGGATTTCCGCATTCGGGAACTGTCGGCGGTCGCTGAACGGCCGCTTGTGGGTCTTACTACATTGGTAGACAGCGACGAACATCCGCTTCAGAAACTAGCGAATTCTTGGACGTTGACCATCAGCTACGCCCCGAGGTCGAAGGGCAACCGTAGCCCCCGTTCGCTGTCGATGATCGCTTCCACGCTCGATTAGGGGCGGCGCTTCGGTCCCGAGCGTAGCGTCGCGTAGCTGGCCTGGCGTCCGTTGCATACGGACAGGCGACGGTTCGCCAAAGAGGTAGGTGTAACTGGTATAGACATGGTGCTGACATTGCGCGATAGTCTGGTTAGGAATTGGATGCAGACAGCCGGCTAGGCTGCAGAGTAGGCAAAATTGGTGCGAGTAACCTCGATTATCGCTTGGAGCATGATTGCCGCGGCCTCTGCCCCGGCTCAAGCTCGCGAGTGGCTGGTTTATAGCCAGGCCGAATACGCTTCTGCAGCGCGGCAGCTAACACCGGGCGATAGGATCTTGCTCGCCGACGGCGAGTGGAAGGACTTCCAGATCCGGCTGACGGGGCAGGGGCGCAGCAATGCGCCGATCCGCCTTGCCGCCCAGACCCCGGGCAATGTGGTGCTTACCGGCGCGTCCAACCTGAAGCTTAGCGGGCGCTACCTGGAAGTTTCGGGGCTCACCTTCCGCAACGGCTATTCCCCCGACGACCAGGTGATCGCGTTTCGCACCAGCGCCAAGGCTTGGGCAGACGATAGCCGCGTAACGGGCATCGTCATCGACCGATTCAACAAGCCCGATCGGCGCACCGAAGACAATTGGGTGGCGATCTACGGCCGCGGCAATCGCGTCGACCAGTCGCATTTCGAAGGCAAGGCCAATGGCGGTGCGATGCTGATCGTCGTGCGGCAGAAGGGCATGCCACTCGATAATCGTGCACGGATCGATCACAATTATTTCGGTCCGCGGCCGCCGCTCGGCTCGAATGGCGGCGAGACGATCCGGATCGGCACCAGCACCGAATCGGGCAGCGATTCGGGCACCGTGGTCGAGGACAATCTTTTCGAGCGGTGCGACGGCGAAGTCGAGATCGTCTCGGTCAAGTCGGGCGGCAATATGATCCGGCGCAACACGTTCCTGGAATCGCAGGGCTCGCTGGTGCTGCGCCATGGCAGCGGCAATATCATCGAGGGCAATGTGTTTCTCGGCCGCGGGGTGCCGCACAGCGGCGGGATCCGCGTGATCAACGAGCGCCAGGTGATCCGGAACAACTATCTTGAGGGGCTCGCGGGCACCGACTTCACCAGCGCGATCGCCGTGATGAACGGCGTGCCCAACTCGCCGGTCAACCGCTACATGCCGGTGCGCGACGTGATGATCGAGCGCAACAGCATCGTCGAGGTGGCGCGGATCACGATCGGGGCGGGGGCGGATGCCGAGCGCTCGCAGGCGCCGCGCGACGTGCGGATCGCCGGGAACCTGATTTCGGGCGTCGGCGGCAAAGATCCGCTGCGGATCGAGGCCGATGCTTCGGGCGTGCAGTTTGCAGGCAATGTGCTGGCCGGCAAGGCGAGCGCGGTTGCCGGGATCCCGGCGCGCAACGTGGCGCTCGAGCGCGCGGAGAACGGGTTGCTCTATCCCCGGGATCGCACGCTGACGATAGGAGCGAGCCGTGACCTGCGCTCGGTGGCGCGCGAGAGTGTAGGCGTCGCCTGGTACGCAAAGCCGGCGCAGCGCGCGGTTGCGTTCGACAGCGGTCGGACGATCGACGTCCGCGCCGGAGCCTCGCTTGGCGATGCAGTGAAGCGGGCGGGCGCGGGCGACGCAGTGCGGCTGGCGCCGGGAAGCTATACGGTCGCGGCGCCGATCGTGGTCGACCGGCCGCTGACGCTGCGCGCGGCGCGCGGCAGCGCGACGATCCGGATGCACACGACGCTGTTCCAGCTCGAGGAAGGGGGCGCGCTGCAACTCGACGGGGTGGCGATCGACGGCAGCGGCGCGGCCATAGGCAGCGCGGTGATCCGGGCGAGCGCGCGGCCGATGCTGGGCAATTACCGCGTGCGGATTGCGCACAGCCGCGCGGCGAACGTCCCTGGCGACGTGATCGCGAGCAGCCCGGCGACGTTGGCCGAAGCGATCGCGATCGACGACAGCGACTTCGAAGGTGTCGCCGGCGCGGTGGTCGCCGCGCATGCCGAGACCGGCGCTGACGGGCTGTACAGCGCCGAGCGTGTGACGATCGCCGACAGCCGCTTCGTCAAGGTCGGCACCATCGCCGATCTCTATCGCGGCGGCACCGACGAAAGCACCTTCGGCCCGCATTTCGCGATGACCGGCTCGACCGTGACCGACAGCGGCGCGGTGCTGCTCTCGGGGGTGCAGGAAGCAGAAGTGCGTGGCAACCGCTTCGTCCGCAGCAAGGGCGTCGCTGTGGTCCACAGCGTCGGCGCCCCCGACACGCGGATCGCGGGCAACACCTTCGCCGCGACGCCGGCACCGAGCGTGCGCGAGTTGCACTATGCGGGGCCGCCGCGCGCGGCGCTCGAAGACAATGTGATGGAGAAGAGCCTGTGATCCGCGCGCTACTGGTGACGACAGCGCTGGTCGTGGCGGCGCCCGTCGCGGCGCAGCCGGCCGGGCCGGTGCTGTTCGATCCCGTAGGGTTCGCCGCGGTGCGTGGTGCGCAGCCGCCGCTGTTCGCGGGCGAACTGACGCGCGTGAAGGCGCTGGTCGAAGCCGCAATGCGCGCGCCTATCGACGTGCCGGTGCCCAAGGATCCGGGCGGTGGCTATACCCATGAGCAGCACAAACGAAACTATACCGCGCTCTACGGCGCCGGGCTGCTCTACCGGATCACCGGCGACGCCAGATATGCCGACTATGCGCGGCGGCTGCTGCTTGCCTATGCCCAACTCTATCCGACGCTGGGGCCGCACCCGGCCAAGGCCAACGAGGCGGCAGGCCGGCTGTTCTGGCAGAGCCTCAACGACAGCGTCTGGCTTGTCTATGGCGCGCAGGGTTATGACGCGATCCGCGACACGCTGAGCCCTGCCGACCGCAAGACGATCGACGACAACGTCTTCCGCCGGATGGCCGAGTTCCTGTCAGTGGGGAATGCCGCGAGCTTCAATCGCATTCACAATCACGCGACCTGGGCCGCGGCGGGCGTCGGGATGACCGGCTATGTGCTGCGCGACTCCGAACTGGTCGCGCGCGCGCTCAAGGGGACGGACAAGAGCGGCAAGGCAGGCTTCCTCGCGCAGGTCGACCAACTCTTCTCGCCCGACGGCTATTATACAGAAGGCCCCTATTACCAGCGCTATGCGCTCCAGCCCTTCGTGGTGTTCGCCGCGGCGATCGCCGCGAACCAGCCCGAGCTCGGCATCTGGAAGCGGCGCGACGGCGTGCTGCTCAAGGCGATCCGCACCACGATCCAGCTAACCTATGACGGCTATTTCTTCCCGCTCAACGACGCGATGCGCGACAAGAGCCTCAAGACCGACGAACTCTATCAGGCCGTGGCGATCGGCTATGCCGCCACCCAGGATCCGAGCTTCCTGAGCATCGCGCAGTGGCAGGGGCGCTCGACGCTGACTCCCGACGGCATCGCGGTGGCGCGCGATCTCGCCGCGGGCAAGTTCAAGCCGTTCGCCTTCCCCTCGCAGCTCTATCGCGACGGTCCCGAGGGGACACGCGGCGCGCTAGCGGTGATGCGCAGCCGGCAGGGCGACGATGCCGCGCAAGTGCTGGTCGCCAAGAACAGCGCGATGGGCATGGGGCATGGCCATTTCGACAAGCTCAACTGGCTGCTCTATGACGCCGGCAAGGTGATCGTCACCGATTACGGCGCGGCCCGCTTTCTCAACATCGAAGCCAAGGACGGCGGGCGCTACCTCAAAGAAAACGAGAGCTGGGCGAAGCAGACCGTCGCGCACAACACGCTGGTGGTGAACGAAAGCTCGCATTTCGATGGCAAGTGGAAGCTCGGCGAGGAGCATGCGCCGCGCCAGCTGTTCTTCGCTGGCGACGCCCCCACCAAGGTCAGCACCGCCGAGATGACGGGCGCCTATCCGGGCGTGACCTTCCGCCGCACGCTGGTCCAGCTGCCGCTCGGCAAGGGTAGTCCCTTGGTGCTCGACCTGCTGCGTGCGAAAGGCGACAAGCCGGCGACCTACGACCTGCCGCTGCATTATGCAGGGCACATCATCGAGGTTGGCTTCCCGGCCAAGTCGAATACCGCCGCCCGGCCGGTGCTTGGCGCGGCCAACGGGTACCAGCATATCTGGGTCGATGTAGTGGGCACGGCGGGCGCCGAGGGCGCGGCGCTGACCTGGATCAACGGCGGCCGTTTCTACACCTATCGCATGCTCCCGCCCGAGGGCGCGATGTTGTATCTGGGCGAGACCGGCGCTAACGATCCGCGCTTCAACCTGCGCCGCGAGCCGCTGCTGCTCCAGCGGGTGGCGGGCAAGGCCGACGTGACCTTCGTCTCGCTGCTCGAGCCGCACGGCGCCTATGACCCCGCCGCCGAGACCACGGTGGCGAGCCAGAGCCAGGTCCAGGCACTGCGCCATGTCCGCGGCAGCGACGGCGATCTGGTGCTGGTCCAGCCCCGCACGGGCGCACCGGTGATCATCGCGATCGCCGACGATACCGACCCCAACAAGACCCACAGCGCCATGATAGACGGCCGCACGATCCGCTGGACCGGGCACTTCGCCCACATCGGTGGAGACGCGAAATGATTCGGAAGGTGGCCGGGCTGCGCTGGCTGGTGATCGGGCTGATCGCGGTTGCGACGGTGATCAACTATATCGACCGGAACGCGCTCGCGGTGATGTGGCCGGCGGTGTCCAAGGACATCGGCGCCGACAAGAATGATTACGCGCTGCTCGTGACGATGTTCATGATCGCCTATGCCGTCGGGCAGGCGCTGTTCGGGCGCGTGCTCGACGTGATCGGCACGCGGCTAGGCTTCGTCGTCTCGATCGGAATCTGGTCGCTGTCGATCGCCGGGCATGCCTTTGTCCGCTCGCTCGGGTTGCTGACGCTGCTGCGGCTGACGCTGGGCGTCAGCGAGGCGGGCAATTGGCCCGGCGCGGCCAAGGCCAACGCGACCTGGTTCCCGCCGCGCGAGCGCGCGCTGGCGCAGGGCATTTTCAATTCGGGCGCCGCGATCGGCGCGATCGTCTCGGCGCCCTTGGTGGCATTGCTCTACGTCGGCATCGGCTGGCGCGCGACCTTCGTGGTGATCGGCGTGCTCGGCTTTCTTTGGCTGCTGCCCTGGCTGTTCGTCTATCGCAGCGATCCCGACGCGCACCCCTGGCTGAGCGATGCCGAGCGCGCGCATATCGCCGGCGAAGGCGAAGCGGTGCAGCGCATCGGGGGCTATGCGCCGGGTATGGGCGCATTGCTCCGCCACAAGCAGAGCTGGGCGATCCTGGTCAGCCGCTTCTTCCTCGATCCGGTCTGGTGGTTGTTCGTGTCGTGGCTGCCGATCTATTTGGCCGAAACCTTCGGTTTCGACGTCAAGCAGATCGGGCTGTTCGCCTGGGTGCCCTTTGTCGGCGCGATGCTGGGCAGCCTGGCGGGCGGCTGGGCATCGGGCGCGCTGATCCGTGCCGGCTGGCCCGCGCTCAAGGCGCGGCGCGCGGCGATCACCGTGGGCGGCGTGATCATGTTCCCGCCGCTGCTGCTCACGATGCAGGCGTCGGACCCTCTAACCGCAGTGCTGCTGATCGCGGTGATCCTGTTCGGCTTCCAGGTGGCGATCAACAACATCCAGACGCTGCCCAGCGACTATTTCGCCGGCGGCGCGGTCGGCTCGCTCGCCGGGATCGGCGGCACCGCCGCGGTCGCGGGAACGCTCATCACCACCTGGCTCGTGCCGGCGCTGACCGCGCAGAGCTATGCGCCGATCTTCGCGTTGGCGGCGGCGATCGTCCCGCTGGGCGTGCTCGCCGTCTGGATACTGGGCGGGCGCGAGGCGCCGCTTTCCGATCCGATCACCATTTCCAACCAAGGGGCTGTATAGTGAAGTTCAAGGACAAGGTTGCCATCGTCACCGGCGGCGGGCGCGATATCGGCAGGTCGATCTCGATGCGGCTCGCGGCCGAGGGCGCGAAGGTCGTGGTCAATTACCGCAGCGATGCCGCCGCGGCGCAGGCCACTGCCGACGAGATCGTCAATGCCGGCGGCAACGCACTGCTCCACCGTGCTGACGTGACCAAGGCGGACGAAGTCGCCGGGATGATCGCGGCGACGACTGCCGCCTATGGCGAGACGATCGACCTGCTGGTCAATTGCGCCGGCGGAATAGTCGCCCGCAAGACTCTCGCCGAGATGGACGAGGCCTTCTACGACCTCGTCATGGACCTGAACCTCAAGTCCGCTTTCCTCGTCACCAAGGCCGTGCTCCCGCACCTCAAGCAGGGAAGCGCAATCGTCAATCTGGCGTCGCTGGCGGGGCGTGACGGCGGCGGGCCAGGCGCGACGGTTTATGCCACCGCCAAGGGCGCGCTGATGACGCTGACCCGCGGCTGGGCGAAGGAGCTCGGACCGCAGGGCATTCGCGCCAACGCGCTGTGCCCCGGGTTGATCGGGACGAGCTTCCACGACACCTTCTCCAAACCCGAGGGGCGCAAGGCCGTGGCGGGCAACACCCCGCTGCGCCGCGAGGGGCATCCGGACGAAGTCGCGGCGGCGGTGGCGTATCTGCTCTCGGAGGACGCGTCGTTCCTCACCGGCGTCAATCTCGACATCAATGGCGGGCTGTTCTTCTCCTGAGGAGGTCGGATGCTCAAGACCCTGTTCCCGCTGGCGCTGCTTGCAGCGCCAGCGGCTCATGCCCAGACCGTGCCGGCCGAGCCGCGCGCGCCGGGCGAAGTTCCCAAGACGCGCACGGACGCGGCGCCGATCAAGGCAGTCAAGCTGATCCTGGTCGGCGACTCCACCATGGCGCCGGGCAGCGGCTGGGCGTCGATGTTCTGCGCCGCGCACGTCAAGTCGAGCGTCGCCTGCCTCAATTTGGGCCGCGGCGGACGCTCGACGCGCAGCTATCGCCAGGAAGGTTCGTGGGAGATCGCCCGCAACGAGATCGGCGTGAAAGGCTATGACGCAGTCTATGTGCTGATCCAGTTCGGGCATAACGACCAGTCCAGCGCGAGTGAACGCTGGACGGCGATAGAAAGCGAGTTCCCGGCTAACCTCACGCGCTATGTGCAGGAGGTGCGCGCGGCGGGGGGCATACCGGTGCTGCTGACTCCGCTGTCGCGGCGCGAGTTCAAGCAGGGCAAGCTCAACAATACGCTAGACGTGTGGTCGGCCGAGGTCCGGAAAGTGGCGGCGGCGACGCAGACGCCGCTGGTGGACCTCAACGCCGACAGCGCGGCTTTGGTCCAGAAGCTTGGGCCGGTCGCGGCGACCAAGCTCGCCCAGGCCGAGCCCAATGCCGAAGAACTCGCCGCGGCGCAGGCAGGGACGACGCGCAAGCCGCGCCCGGCCGATGCGGCGCGGCTGCCCGATGCTCCGACCACCCCCGAGGGGCCGCGCGGCCAGATCACGCGCAAGTTCGACTATACGCATGTCGGCGATGCCGGGGCTCGGGTGTTCGGACGCGTGGTGGCGAACGGGCTGGCCAGGGCGGTGCCGGCGCTGCGCGGCCAGCTAGTGCCCTAGCGCCCGCCCCGGGGCTGTTTAGCGGCGCACATCGAGCCCACCTTCGCCAAACGCCTCGAGCGCGGCCCGATCGAACAGCGTCATGTCGCCGGGCGCGCTATGCTTGAGGCAGGCGAGGGCGAGGCCGTGGCGCACCGCGGCCTGCTCGTCCTCGCCGCGCATCAGCCCGTGCAACACCCCCGCGGCAAAGGCGTCGCCGGTGCCGATCCGGTCGACCACGCCGGGGATGACATGCTCCTCGGTGACAAAGGCGGCGTTGCGCGTGTCAATCCGCGCGCGCAGCCGGTGTTGGTCGACGCTATCGACCTGACGCGCAGTCGAGACGATCCAGCGGAGATTGGGGAAACTGGCAAATCCGGCTTCGGCGGCTTCGCGGCGGCGCTCGGGACCTTCGCCCGAAAATTGGGTGCCGAGCAGCAGGCCGAAGTCGCGATGGTTGCCGAAGAACAGGTCCGCTTCGGCGACCAGCACCTCCAGCGTCGATGCGGGCGCGTCGGACCAGCGGCCCCAGAGCTGCGGGCGGTAATTGCCGTCATAGGAGATGCGAACCCCCGCGGCGCGCGCCGCGCGCATCGCCGTCAGCGTGGCATCGGCCAGCATGGGGCCAAGCGCCGGGGTGATTCCCGAAACATGGAGCCAGTCGAACCCGGCGAGCAGCCCCGGCCAGTCGAGTGCCGCCCAGTCCTCGCAGGCGAAGCTGCTGCCCTCGCGATCGTACAGGATCTCGGATGCGCGCAACGACGCGCCGGGTGCCAGGAAGTACAGCCCCTGGCGGCCGGGCCGTCGCCGCACCGGCTGCGTGTCGATGCCGGCCGCACGCAAGGCGCGGATCGCACGCTCCCCGAGCGGCTGATCTGGCACGACGCTGACCATCGCTGCGTGGTGCCCCAGCGTTGCCAGCGCACCGGCGACATTCGCCTCCGCGCCACCGACGTGAAGCTGCAGCCGCTCGCTATGCGCCAGCGGCTCCGCACCGATGGGGTTCAGCCGCAACAGGACTTCCCCGAAGCACAGGATGGCAGGCTGGTCCGGCACGTCAATCTCTCCTACGATGTGCATACCAATTGGCCTAATGATTGGTATGTATATGCGCCTTGACATCAACGAGGAAGTTCATCAATCCAATGGGCATAATATAGTGGAGGATTGGATGAGGGGCGAAACCCAGCTGCGGCGTGGATCGGCGATTCGCAAGACGATGTTCGCTGGCGGTGCGGCATTGTGGTGCCTGGCCGCGGCGACCCCGGGCATGGCGCAGACGGCGCCGGCGGCGGACGCCGAGGTGGATGACCAGACCGTGGAGAACGACGCGATCGTCGTTACCGGCGTGCGCGCGACGATCGAAACGTCGAACGCGGTAAAGCGCGAGGAGAACGCCATCGTCGACGCGCTGAGCTCGACCGAGATCGGCGACCTGCCGGCGCTGTCGATTGGCGAAGCGATCCAGACCATCACCGGCGCGACCAGCCATCAGGAAAAGGGCGGCGCCACCGAGATTTCGCTGCGCGGGCTAGGCTCGTTCCTCAGCGCGACGACGTTCAACGGCCGCGAGGCGAGCAACGGCAGCGGCGACCGCGCGGTCAACTTCAACCAGTTCCCCTCGGAGCTGGTCAACGACATCAAGATCCACAAGTCGCAACAGGCCAATCTGGTCGAGGGCGGCGTCTCGGGGACGATCGAGCTCGGCACGCTGCGCCCGCTCGATTACGGCAAGCGCTCGATCCAGGTCGAGGCCAAGGCCAACTACAACCCCTATCAGGACAAGATCACCGGCGAGGGCGCCTGGGGCTGGCGCGGCACGATCTCCTATGTCGACCAGTTCAAGCTCGGCAGCCTCGGCGATTTCGGTATCGCGCTCGGCTTCCAGCGCAACGAGGTCAACAATCCCGAAGAAACCTATGCCGCCAGCTCGACTTGGGTCGCGTGCAACCCCACGATCAATGCCGCCGGCAATTGCACCGAAGTGACGCGCGCGCAGGGAAATGCCGGCACGCCGTTCGTACTGGTGCCCAATTCGATTACCTTCCGCCAGATCACCGAGCAGGACAAGCGCGACGCGTTCATGGGCTCGGTGCAGTGGCAGCCCAACGACCGGATCGACGTCAATCTCGACCTGCAATATTCGAACCGCGATTATCGCGAGGACCGGCACGACCTCAACCTGTCCGAGACACGGTACCAGTTGCGGAACATCGTCTATGACGACCAGCACCGGCTGATCTCGATGTCGGGCCTCACCTCGATCGAGGCCAACGGCACCGTGCTCGACCGCAACGAGGAATATCTGGGCGGCGGCGGCAATATCTCGTGGAAGGCGAGCGACCGGCTGACGTTGTCGAGCGACGTGTCCTATTCGCAGACCAAGCGCAACACGCTCCAGCGGTCGACTCGGCTGCGCACCGATCCGTTCGACATCGACAATGTCCGCACCCCGCTCAACAACCAGCGCATCAGCTACACTTATGATGCGAGCGGCGGCTATGCCGCCGTGATCGCGCTCGATCCGCGCTTCGACGTCAACAACTGGGCGCTCTACAGCGACGATGCGCGGCTGCGGCGCGACCTCGAATACAAGCAGGACAAGATCTTCGCCGCGCGGCTCGATGCGAGCTACGAAGTCGATGGCGGCTTCCTCAAGCGCTTCGATATCGGCGGGCGCTATTCGCACCGACGCTACGAGAACATCAACGATCTGGTCGAGATCACCCAGGACGTGCGGACGGTCGATCGCGACGTTAACCGCGCCTGCCGCCGTGCCTTTCCGCAGACCGGCTATCTCGAGGATGCCCCCGCGCAGTCGATCGCTCAATGGGCAACGTTCGACACGCTGTGCCAGTTCGAGGGCTATCTCGGCACGCTGGATCCTGGCGCGAACGAGGACCTGCGCGCGGTCGACAATGCCGACGTCACCGAGAAGGTCTGGGCCGGCTATGCGATGGCGAGCTATCAGAGCAGCATCGGCAATCTGCCGATCCGCGGCAACTTCGGCGTGCGCGCGGTGCAGACCGACGTCCGTTCGATCGGGCTGCGCTCGGGGCTCGACGTCATCAGCAATTCGGACGGATCGGTCAGGCTGGTCGAGAATGGGGACTTCGACACCCAGGTGCTGACCAACAGCTATTTCCGCGTGCTGCCGAGCGTGAACGCCAATTTTGAACTGACTTCCACGCTGATCGCACGCGTCGCCGGATATCGCGGCATGTCGCGCCCGGCGCCCAGCGATCTCGCAGCGGGGCGGACGGTTGCGCTCGACGACGGCACTGCCTTCTCGTCGATCTCGGACGCGATCCGCGAAATCGTCGCCGATGGCTCGCCTGGTCTAAAGCCGATCATGTCGTGGAACGGCGATATCTCGCTCGAATGGTATCCCAACCGCGACACGATCGTGGCGGGCACCTTTTTCTACAAGCGCTTCGGTGGCGGCTTCGTGCCCGTGCGGATCGACGAGCAATTCGCGATCGACGGCCAGGACGTCACCGTGCCGGTGACGCAGCGCCAGAACAGCAACGAGCAGAGCCGCGTGCTCGGTTTCGACGTCACGCTGTCGAACCGCTTCTCCTGGCTGCCCAAGCCGCTCGACGGGTTCGGCGCGAAGGTCAGCTACAGCTATGCCGATGTCGGCTTCAAAAACTACGACATCCGCCTCGGCGACGTGTTCGATCCCGACACTGGCACGATCGCGCCCGGCGTGATCCCACCCGCCGGGCTGTCCGGGTCGTCGAAGCACGTGGCGTCGGCACAGCTTTATTATCAGAACGGCCCGGTGATGCTGTCGGGCATCTACACCTATCGCTCGAGCTATTATCAGGACTTTGTAGGCGGCAATACGCAGCTGCGCTTCGTGCGCCCATCGGATCTGGTCAATCTGCGCGCGTCGTACAACCTCAACCGCAACGTCTCGCTGCGGTTCGAGGCGCTCAACGTGTTCAACAACCCCAAGGTCACCGACATGCCGGTCTATGGCAGCAGCCGGCAATACCATTATTATGGCGCCAAATACTTTATCGGTGCGCGCGTGCGACTTTGACAGCCGCCCGCGAGGTGGCTTGCGTGCGGCTCGGCAAGTGGTATGACAATTCCGACATAGACCCAGGGAATTGTTAGTCCGGATGACGAGTCGCCGCCTCTTCCAAGATGTCGCCGAGCAGATCGTTGCGCTGATTGAGGAGGGCGCGTTCCCCCCGGGCGCGCGGCTGCCGGGCGAACGCGAACTTTCCGAGCGCTTCGGCGTCAGTCGCGTGGTGATCCGCGAGGCCGAAATCGCATTGCAGGCGAGCGGGCGGCTGCGGATCAAGACAGGTTCGGGCGTCTATGTGGCGGACCAGGGGTCGGCGGGCGGCGAGCATCTCCCGATCGTGAGCGCGTTCGAACTCACCGAAGCCCGCGCGCTCTTCGAGTCCGAGGCAGCGGCGCTGGCGGCGCCGATCATCTCGGACACCGATATCGCGGTGCTGCACGACCTGCTCGAGCAGATGTCGCGCGACAATATGGATGACGACGAAGTCACCGCGGTCGATCGCGCCTTCCACCTAACCATCGCCTCGGCCTCGGGCAACAAGGCGATCATCCATGTCGTCGAGTCGCTTTGGCGGCTGCGTACCGAACTCCCCGAGGTGCGTCAGACGCACTCATCGGTATGTCATCACGATAGCCGCCAGCGGCATGATGAGCACGGCGCGATCGTCGATGCGCTTGCGCGGCGCGACCCGCAGGCGGCGCGGCTGGCGATGCGCCAGCATTTCAGTAGGCTCATCGAGGCGATGCTCGACGCGACCGAACAGCGCCAGATTGCCGAGCTCAAGCAGCGCTCGGCGGAAAGCCGCGCACGCTTCATGCTCAGCGCAAAGCTGACTTGAGAATCCGTCTGTAATGCATTCCCTCGATGCGTTCGGGAGCTACCTTGGCTTCCTGAGGGGCGGCGCCGAACCGCCGCAGTCCGGAATTTCGCCGGGCGCTCTGAACGGGCACTTACGGGTCCAGCCTGCCAAAGGACATCAGACATTGTCGCGGAACGGCTGGCCGAGCTCCAAGCGACCTGCGTGAGGCAGCTCACGTTCGATTGGTAGCAGGAACGGCGGCGCGCAGCGCGGGCGCGGGAGCACGGAACTAATCCGGCGATCTGGTGGACCCAACACAGAGGGATCCGACCAATTCCCGTCGTTTATAGCGATGATATTGCGCGCGCGGAATGGCCCTCGAGAGCCCGAAAGTCGAATCATCAGATTTTAACGGTGAACGTGGCGGGCGCGGCGTCGAGCGGTAGTTGAACGACGCGCCGGTCGGAAAGCGACCCAGAAGCAGCTGGACAGCTCTTGGCGTAAGCTGCCCTCCCGCTCGAACGAAGCTCCACTGCGGAGCGACGGTCCTTATTTTGTTGGGAGAATGACGAGAAAGATTAAGTCCGCTCTAGCCAATGACTGCTCAGAGACCGGACAGTCCGCAAGCGGCCCAAGAGCGACCGGACAGGAGTCGTGGCTGCCAGTCAGAAATTCGTCCCAAAACGGCGGTTCAGCTAGTTGGGGCCAGGACGCGCCCATGCCCGCGGAATTCGGCTTACTATCCCTAAACCGCTGCCTCTTCGGGGAAGACCGTCGCGAACTGGGCAAGCCCTGCTCCATACCTATTTGGATAGTTCGCATCCGGCCTGGCTGAAGCAGATGGGAGCAGTCGAAAATTTCCACGGACTGGGTGTATCGCGCAGCTCGTAAGGCAGTTTGCGGGCCTGCGCCCAATGTTCAGCAACGGCATCACGCAGAACGGTGCTTGCAGAGTAGATGATGGCGAAGGAAGGTTGCTGATTTTCGGTGACCGTCAGCGTCCCCGGTGTGAACTGCATCTGGTAATTGGACGACGCGGCCAGGCTGCCCTGCGTGATCGTATAGGCACCCGCAATGCTCTCCACCGTGGCGCTCGTCGCCAGCGCGCCCGTCAGGGCGTCGCCGTTGACGAGACCGGAGACGCGATAGGTCAAGGGCGGATTGGCCTCGCCGCCCGGCCGCGTCTGATTGTCCGCCGCGACCGAGATCGATCGCGGCGTGACCCCGAGGGTCGCGCTGGCAAAGGTTACAACATAGTTACCGCTCGCGCTCAGCGTGCCTTGGGTGACGCCATAGGTGCCGACATTGCTGGCTTGCGTGGCGGTTGTGGCGAGCGCACCGCTCAACGCGTCCGAGCCGTACAGCCCGTAACCGCCGATCGCATAGGTCAGCACCGGGTTGGCATCGCCGTAGACCCGGCTCTTGGCATCCGCGGCGATCGTGATCGGACGCGGGGTGATCGAAAGGTCCGCGCCGGCATAGGTCAGCGTATAGTTGCTGCTCGCCGCCAGCGTGCCTTGCGCAATCGCGTAGACGCCAACATTGCTATCCTGGGTGGCGGGAGTTGCGAGCATGCCGGCCAGCGTGTCGGTGCCATATAGCCCGCTGCCGCCGATGGTGTAGGCGAGCGCGGGATTGGCGTTGCCGTAAATCCGGCTCTGGGGGTCAGCCGATACGGTGATCGGACGCTGGGTGATCGACAGATCGGCGCCACTATATGAGACCGCATAATTGCCGCCGGTGCCGAGCGTCCCCTGGGTGATCGTATAGTTCCCGACGTTGCTGCCCTGCGTGGCGCTTGTCCCCAGTGCACCACTGAGCGTGTCGCTGCCGTACAAGCCATCGCCACCGATCGTGTAGGTGAGTGCCGGGTTGGCATTTCCGTAGATGCGAGTCTGCGTGTCGGCCGCCACGGTGATCTGCCGCGCAGCGATCGAGAGGTCCGCGCCAGTGTAAGTAATGGAATAATTGCCACTGCTACCAAGCGTCCCCCGCGTGATTGCATAGCTGCCGACGTCGCTGCCTTGGGCGGCAGTCGTCGCCAGCGCGCCGCCGAGGCTGTCGCTGCCATACAGGCCGCTGCCGCCGACCGTGTAGGTCAGAGCCGGATTTGCGTTGCCATAGATGCGCGACTGGGCATCGGCGGTGACGGTGATCGCGCGCGGGGTGACGGTCAGGTTGGCGGCGGCGTAGGTCAGCGAGTAGTTGTCGCCGGCGGTCAAACTGCCTTGGGTGATCGCATAACTGCCGGCATTGCTGCTCTGCGTGGCGGCGGTGGTCAACATGCCGCCGAGCACGTCGGTGCCGTAGAGGCCGCTGCCGCCAACGCTATAGGTGAGCGCCGGATTGGCGTCGCCGTAGATGCGCGACTGGGCGTCGGCGGTGACGGTGATCGCGCGCGGGGTTACGGTGAGGTCGGCGCCCGCATAGCGCAGCGTATAATTGCTGCCGGCGGACAGCGAACCCTGGGTGATGGCGTAGGTTTCGACGTCACTGCCCGCGGCGGCGGCGGTCGCCAGCGCGCCGCTCAGCGTGTCGCTGCCGTACAGCCCGTCGCCGCCGACATGGTAGGTCAACGCAGGATTGCCATAGCCATAGGCCCGCGACTGAGCATCGGCCGCTACCGTGATCGGGCGCGGGGTGACCGAGAGGGTGGCGCCGGTAGAGGTCAGCGCATAGTTGCTGCTCGCCGCCAGCGTGCCTTGGCTGATTGCGTAGGAACCGACATCGCTACCCTGCGCCGCCGCGGTCGCCAGGGCGCCGCTCAGCGCGTCGCCGCCATACAGCCCGCTGCCCCCGATGGTATAGGTGAGCGCCGGATTCGGGTTGCCATAGATGCGCGATTTTGCGTCCGCGGTCACGGTGATCGGGCGGGGGGTGATGGTGAGGTTCGCCCCGGCATAGGTGATGGCGTAGTTGCCGCTTGCGCCCAGCGTCCCCTGCGTGATCGCGTAGGTCCCGACTCCGCTGCCGGGTGTGGCGGCTGTGGCGAGCGCGCCGCCGAGGCTGTCGCTTCCGTACAGACCGTTGCCGCCAACTGCATAGCCTAGTGCAGGATTTGCGTCGCCGTAGATGCGGGCCGTGGCGGCAGCGGTAACGGTGATCGGGCGCAGGGTCACGATTAGCTCGGCGCCGGCATAGCTCAGCGCATAGTTGGTGCCGCCCGTCAGCGAACCCTGGGTAATCGCATAGCTGCCGACGTCGCTGCCCTGGGCAGCGCCAGTCGCGAGCGCGCCGCTAAGCGTGTCGCTGCCATACAGCCCGCTGCCGCCGACCGTGTAGGTCAGCGCCGCGTTTGCGTTGCCATAGATGCGCGTCTGGGCATCGGCGGTGACGGTGATGGGGCGGGCGGTGACCGACAGATTGGCGCCGTTATAGGTCAGGGCGTAGTTGCTGCCTGCTGCCAGCGTGCCTTGGCCAATGCCATAGATGCCGACATCGCTGCTCTGCGTCGCCGCGGTCGCGAGGGCGCCGCTCAGCGCATCGCTGCCGTACAGCCCGCTGCCGCCGACCGTGTAGGTCAGCGCCGCGTTTGCGTTGCCATAGATGCGCGTCTGGGCATCGGCGGTGACGGTGATGGGGCGGGCGGTGATCGACAGATTGGCGTCGTTATAGGTCAGGACGTAGTTGCTGCCTGCTGCCAGCGTGCCTTGGCCAATGCCATAGATGCCGACATCGCTGCTCTGCGTCGCCGCGGTCGCGAGGGCGCCGCTCAGCGTGTCGCTGCCATACAGCCCGCTGCCGCCGACCGTGTAGGTCAGCGCCGCGTTTGCGTTGCCATAGATGCGCGTCGGGGCATCGGCGGTGACGGTGATGGGGCGGGCGGTGACCGACAGATTGGCGCCGTTATAGGTCAGGGCGTAGTTGCTGCCTGCTGCCAGCGTGCCTTGGCCAATGCCATAGATGCCGACATCGCTGCTCTGCGTCGCCGCGGTCGCGAGGGCGCCGCTCAGCGCATCGCTGCCGTGCAGCCCGCTGCCGCCGATCGCGTAAGTGAGGGGCGGGTTCGCATTGCCATAGACGCGCGTCTGGGCATTGGCGGTGACGGTGATTGGGCGAGCGGTGACCGACAGATTGGCGCCGGCATAGGTCAGGGCGTAATTGCCGTTCTGTGCTGCCAGCGTCCCCAGCGTGATCGCATAGCTGCCGACGTCGCTGCGCTGGGTAGCGGCCGTTGCCAGCGCGCCACTGAGGGTATCGCTGCCGTAGAGCCCGCTGCCGCCGATGGTGTAGGTGAGCGCGGGATTGGCGTTGCCGTAGATGCGGCTCTGCGCATCCGCCGCCACGGTGATCGGGCGCGCGGTGATCGAGAGATCGGCGCCGGTGTAGGCCACGGCATAATTGCCGCTGGTGCCAAGCGTGCCCTGGGTGATCGCGTAGCTGCCGACGTTGCTGCCCTGGGTGGCGCTCGTCGCCAAAGCCCCGCTCAGTATATCGCTGCCGTACAGCCCGCTGCCGCCGACGGTGTAGGTCAGCGTCGGATTGGCATCGCCATAGATGCGGCTCTGGGCGTCGGCGGCGACGGTGATCGGGCGGGCGGTGACCAACAGATCGGCGCCGATATAGGTTAGTGCGTAGTTGCTACTCGCCGCCAGCGCACCCTGGCCGATCGCATAGACGCCGACGTTGCTGCCTTGGGTAGCGGCTGTCGCGAGGGCGCCGCTCAGCGTGTCGCTGGCGTACAGGCCGCTACCCCCGATCGCGTATGTGAGGGTCGGGTTCGCATTGCCATAGATGCGGGTTTGGGCATCGGCGGTGACGGTGATCGGGCGCGCCGTGACCGACAGGTCGGCGCCGGCATAGGTTAGTGCATAGTTGCTGCTGGCCGCCAGCGAGCCTTGGCCAATCGCATAGCCGCCGACATCGCTGCCCTGGATTGCCGTTGTCGCCAGCGCGCCGCTCAGCGAATCGCTGCCGTACAGCCCGTTGCCGCCAACGGTGTAGGTCAGCGCCGGGTTGGCATCGCCATAGATGCGGCTCTGTGCGTCGGCGGTGACCGTAATCGGGCGCGCCGTGATCGTCAGGTTCGCACTGATGAAGGTAATCGCGTAGTTGCTGTTGGCGTTGCCAAGCGTACCCCGCCTGATCCCATAGCTGCCAACATTGGCGGGTTGGGTGCCGGTCGTCGCCAACGCCCCGCTCAAGGTGTCGCTGCCGTATAGCCCGCTTCCGCCGACGGCATAGGTGAGCGTAGGGTTGGCGTTGCCGTAGATGCGGCTCTGTGCGTCGGCGGTGACGGTGATCGGGCGCGCGGTGATCGACAGGTCGGCGCCCGCATAACTCACGGCATAGTTGGTGCTCGCGCCGAGCGTGCCCTGCGTGACCGCATAGCTGCCGACGTCGCTGCCCTGGACCGCAGGGGTTGCCAGCGCGCCGCTCAGGGTGTCGCCGTTGACCAGGCCCCGCCCGAGCACCGAATAGGTGAGGCTCCCCAGCACATTGCCATAGACCCGCGTCTGCGCGTTCGCCGCGATGGTGATTGCGCGCGGCGTGACGGTGAGCGTCGTCGTGGCCGGCAACAGCAACGTGCGATAGCTGCGTCCGCTGAGTGACGCGATCGTGGGGGCGGTCAGAGTCGCCGCGTAGGTGCCAGCCCCACTGGTCGCGGTCGCCGCGGTGGTCAGCGTGCCAGGCGATTGGAGGTAATCGCGCGATTGCAGGCCGGTATAGGTGGCGACGAAAGCGCCGTTGTCGTCGCCATAAGCGCGGCTGGGTGCGCCGACGACCACCGCATTCGTGAATCCATACAACTCGGGATAATGCGCGGTCGCGTCGCCGCCCTGGCCCGACTGGTTCGGCGGCACCCACACGCTGTTGAAATCGAAGCCGGCATAAGTGGTGGCGTAGGACGCCAGGTCGGTCATCTGCGCGGTGGTGAGGCCGATCGCCGACCCCACCGCGCTGCCTAACGTATCGCCGATGCCGACTGCCTGGCCGCTCGTCTGGGTGTTCCAGAACAGGTTGGCGATGGTGCCGGAATGCTCCCCGATCAGCCCGCCCACGTTGAAGCTTCGCGAATCGGTGACTTGCCCGGTCGAGTAACCATTAGCGGCAAAGCCGATATTCTCGCCGATCAGTCCCCCAGTCGCCGAGCCGGAAACTCCAAGGCTAGGCGAGTTTACCGTGACCGCACCGGTGGCATAGACATCGTGGATCGCACCCGAACGCCCAAAGGCAGTGCCGATCAGGCCGCCCGTCTTGGCGCCGAAGGTCGGGGCGATATAGTTAGTGGTGACCGAACCGGTGGCAAAGGCGTAGCTCAGCTCGCCGGTATTGAGCTCGCCGACCAACCCGCCAACCGCGATCGCGTCGTTGCCGACCACTGCGCCAGACGCGCTGCTGCGGGTGATCGTGGCGGAGTTGCGGCCTGCCAGGCCGCCGGCAAAGTCAGTGCCGGTCACCGCGACATTGACGGTGACGTCCGAGATCAGGCTGGCTGAACCACCATGCGAGCCGATCAGGCCGCCCGCCGTCACGCCGCTCACGGTCCCGGAGACGGTCATGTCGCGGATGGATGCGTTAGTCTCACTGAAGCCGAACAGGCCGGCATAGTCCGCATTGGCCACGTTCAGGTTCGAGACGAGGCGATTGGCGCCGTTCAGCGTGCCGGTGAAGCGGTTGCTGAGCGAACCCAGCGGCGTCCAGCCGTTCGCGCCCCACACGCCCGACGAAGCCGCCGTGCTGCTGGTCGCGCTCAGGTCGATATCCGCCAGCAGCGTATAATTGCCCGCAACGTTGGCATTCACCAGCTGCAGCTGGCGCGCGTTGAATACGCCGACCGTACCGCCGCTGGCGGCCAGCGCCTCGCCGCGCAGGATCGGGCGCATGTCGCCGCCTTGATACCAGGTCGTGGCGAAGTTGGCGAAATTGGCGTAGCTGGCCGGGTTGCGCGCCTGGGCCGTGGTCAGACCGGTCACCAGCGTCCTGGTACCGGACGCGGCACCCACCGCGGTGGTCTGCCCGGTGGTGGTCATATCCCAATAGGAATTGCGGATCGTGGTCCCTGCGTCCTGGCTGCCGGCCACGCCCCCGGCATTGCTTACAGCCGTCACTGCGCCGCTGGCCCAGACGTTGGTCAAAATTCCGCCCAGCACGCGGCCGACCGCGCCGCCCGCATTGACTCCGCTGGCGATGACCGACGAGGTCGAGAAGCCGGTGCTCATCGTCGCGAGGTTGCTTAGCGTGCCGCTGATCCCGCCGACCGAGTTGGTACCGGCCACGGACCCGGTGGCGGACAGCATGCTGGCATTCGCCGCCAGTGCCCCGGTCACTCCGCCGACATTCGCGACGCCCTGAACAGAGCCGTCGAAATGCAAGTTGGTCAGCGTTCCGCCCAGCACTTCGCCGGCAATCCCGCCAGCTTGTTGCGCGCCCGTCACGGTGCCGCTTGCCCAGACATTCGTCAGGTTCCACCGGGCCGATCCGACCACCGCGCCCGTGGCATTCCTCCCGGAAACCGCCGCGTTAACCACGCGCAGGTCGCGGATGGTGATTTCGTCGAGGCTTCGGTGCTGCGAAATGAGGCCGACAAAGTCTGTCGTCGGGCGATTGATCGTGAGGTTGCTGATCGCGTGATTGGCGCCTTCCAGATTGCCATTGAAGGCACCGCCCAGGCCGATCGGCACGAAGCCGCCGCTGCCCCAGATGCCGGAGGCCGCCGCCCCGTTGGTCGCGGCCGCATCGATATCGCCTGCCAGCCGATAATTGGCGGTGAGATTGGCGCCAAGCAACTGCAGCTGGTTGAGCGTCGAGACGGGGATGTAGCCGTCGCCGCCCGCCGACATCGCCTCGCTGCGCAGGATCGGACGCATGTCTGCTGCCTGGAACCAAATATTGGTGAAGTCGAAGCCCGCATAGGCCGCCTGCGTCCGCGCCTGCGCGGTGGTCAGTCCGACCGCGCCATTCGGTCCGTAGCCGAAGCCGATGTTGGCAGTCGTGGTATCCATGTCCCAGAATACGTCTGTACCGATCGTGCCGCTGCTGCCGCCAAGGGAGATACCGGCCTTGTCCCATCCCGTCAGCACTCCCGAAACCCAGGTGCTGCGGATCGACGTCCCATCGTAATTGCCATAGGCGACTCCCGCCGCGGCATCACCCGTGATGGACGCCGTGACATAGGCGTTGCTGACAGATGATGTGCCCTCCAGCGAATAGGCCACGCCCGCAGCCACGTTATCGGCCGTAATTGTTCCTGCGAGCGAGATATTTGACAGGGTCGAGTCGACGGCGCTGTAAGCGATGCCACCGGCGTTGCCGAAGGCCCCTCCGGCAGTGATACGGCCGTCGATATGGACGTTATTGACGACCGAACCCGATATATAGGCAGCAAGTCCGCCCACGCGACCGAAGCTGCCGCCACCGAATTCGATCGTCGCGCCGGTCAGCCGCAGATTGCGAATCGTCGCGTTCGTGAGGCGGACGAACAACCCTGAAGCGGCGTAATAGGGCTGGTGGATGTAGAGATTGCGGATCGAGTAGCCGCGGCCGTCCAGCGTGCCCCGGAAGTCGGACTCGAAGAGATTGCCGCTTTGCCCGCCGATCGGGCGGAATCCCGCGCCACCGTTCCAGTTCACCGTGCCGGTCGCATCGACATCGTTGGCGAGCGCGAAGTTGGACGAGCGAAGTGATGTCATGCCTTGCAGGCCGTAGACGTCGGCGAGCAGCCACGGCGTAGCGGCCGTGCCATCGCCGCCGGTCGCACGCACGAAGCTGCCCCCGTTCACCGCAAACGAGCCCGCTTCAAAGCCGGGAAGCGTGGCGGCCACCGTGCCGAATACGCCGCTCGACAGGGTGAACCTGCCGATCGCGATCGTGCCGGTCTGGCTGATCGTGCCACCCGCAACGAGTGTCAGCCCGCCCGCCTGCGCGGTGATGGCCGCGTTGAGCGCGATGTTGCTCGCCGCATTGAGCGTCAGCGTCGCGTTGCTCGACCAGCTCAGCGGTGCGCTGACGGTGATGTTGCCGACCTGCGACCCGTTGCTGCCGGTCTGAACCGTGACGTTGGCGGTGGCGAGCGCGGCGGTGAGCGCCGAGGCGTTGAGAACACTATCGTTGGCGTTGGCGGCGAAGCCCGCCGTGCCGCTGCTCGGCGCGCTGGAGATCGTAAGGTTGTAGGGATCGAGCAGCAGCGTACCGAAGGCCGATCCGGTGAGATCGGCGGTACCGCCATAGCCCAGTTGCCCTTTGGACGAGACTTCGGCTTCGCCGCCCTTTGCGCCCACGCCGCGCGCGCTGATTGCCCCTGTGAAATCGGTCGCCTTGTCGGACCACAGCACAACATCGCCGCCAGCGCCCGCTGCGGTCGCATCCGCGCGGATGGTGGAGGCGGCATCGACGCGTAGCGTGTCGGCACGCGCGGTATCGCCCAGGCCTTGGCGGTCGCCGCCGATCCTGACCGATCCGCCGCCGCTCGTGCCCGACACATCGATCATCGCGCCGGTCAGCACGATGTCCCCTCCCGTGAGCGTCACGCCGCCGGCACTGGTGTCGATGCCACGCGCCTCGACGACGCCGCTGAGATTGACGGTGCTGCGCGCCGCCGCGCGAGCCTGCGCCGCGCTCAGGATCACCGTGCCGCCATCGGCCGCGATCCGCCCCGACATGCCGAGTTCCGCGCGCTCGCCGGCGCCGATCGCGACCTTGAGGAAGCCGTCGCCGGAAAAGTCCAGCGTTGCCCTGGTCCCGGCGCCCATCCCGACCTTGCCCAGCGGCGCCAGGATCAGGCCCTTATTGTCGACCTTGCCGCCAAGCAGCGCGGCATATCCGCCGCGCGCAACCTGGATCCTGCCGGCATTGACGACGATCCCGCTGCTGCCGGAAAAATCGTAGCGGCCGGCCATGAAGTCGGAATCGTCGATATCGAGCGTCGATCCGACGAAACCCGCCGCCTTCACGCCGCCGGTGGCGGTGATCAGGATGCCGTTCGGATTGACGACGAACACGCGGCCGTTCGCGTTGAGTTGTCCCGCGATGGTCGTCGTCATGCCGCCGGTCACCCGATTGAGCAACGTGGCAGTGGCGGAGGGCTGGACGATATCGACCCGCTTACCCCGATCGATGTCGAAGCTCTGCCAGTTGATGATCGCCGCATCGCTGTTCTGGCGGATCGTCAGCGCGCCGCCCGAGGCTGCGCCGATCTCGGCAGAGCCGGCCGCGACGCTGCCGCCACTGGGCAGCGACTGGGCCTGGGCGTGCAGCGGGACGATCGCGGTCGAAGCGAGCAGCAAGGCGGAGAGCGAGCGGACCATAGCGAAGGACCTCAGAACTGGGCGATGACGGAGAAGGTGACGCGATTGGCGGTGCCGGAGACCCGCTCGATATGGGCGCGGCCATATTCGGCGGATGCAGTGATGCCCGCGGGCAGCGCGAGCCGGGCGCCTATGCCGTAAGCCGACGCGTCGGTCCGTCGGCGCTCGAACACCGTCGGCTGTTCCAGCCGCACGCCGCCCCGCGCGCCGAAGACGTAGGGCGCGAGCCGCGCACCGATCTTGGCCAGGTCGAACGGTGCGCGGAGCTCGCCGCGCAGCAAATAGCCGCTGTCGCCCTGGATCAGGCCGGCGGGGAGCGGCGAGATTCCGCCCGAAGTCGCGATGCCGAACTGTTCGGCATTGGACATCGCCTGGCCGAGCCCTGCTTGCGCGCGCGCCTTGATGTCGAGACTGAGGTTGGACGCGAGCGGCTGGCCCGCGTCCAACCCGAATTCGAGCTTCTCGAAGCTTGCGTCCGCTCCAGCGCGCGACAGCGGCAGGATCGGGGTCGCGTCCGCCGCCGAGCGGGCGTTGAAGACGTCGAGTCCGAACGATCCCTTGACCGATCCGGCGACATAACCACCACCCGGCAGGCGCGCGAACAGATCGACGCCGCCGCGCAGCACGCGCTGCCGGTCCTCGGACAGCGCGAGGTTCGCCGGGTCGAAGATCCGCACCCGCTCGCGCTGCACGTCGAGTCCGAGATCGCTGCCGAGCGTGAACGAACGCGATCGCGCCAGCGGATATTGCAGCCGGACCGACAGCCGCTCGAAGTGGCTGGCGATCCCCGGCAGCGCGGCCTCGTGCCGCGGCGCCAGCCGGGCGTCGGTATATTCGGTGGTGAGACTGAGGCCGTCACTGCCGAGCGGCAGCGCGATTCCGGCGGCGAGGGCGCGGTTGCGCGGCGTCGGATCGAGCACGCTGGTGCCATGGCCGGTGTTGGGCAGGCCGCTGGCGCGCAGATAGATCGTCTCGCCCGCGCCCAGCACCGAGTTGAAATTCACTCCGAGCCCGAAGCTGATCCGGCCCAGATCGCGCGACAGCAGATTGTCGAAGGTCAGGAAGCCGCTGACCGGCCGATGGCGCCCCTCGATGATCAGCACCGTTCCGCCGAACTGCGTGCCCGCGGCGATCGTCGAGGACAGCGTCAGTCCGGGCACGTCGCCCGCCAGCGTGAGCCGGCGCTCGATCTGGGCAAGCGTCACATCCTTGCGCCCGATCAGCGGCGCCAGCAGCGCATCGACCCGGCCGCGCACCCGCTTCGACAAGGCGGCGCCGTCGATCCGTTCGATAAATCCATCGACCACGCGCAGCCGCAGTGTAGCACCACCATCGGCGCCGGCCAGCGTTTGCGCCGGCACGACGATTCGCGATAGCACCCGGCCGCTACGGGCGAGCGCGGTTTCGAGCTGGGCGGCGGCCGCGAAGACCTCGGCAACCGAGACGCGCTTGCCGACCAGCCTGGCTTTCAGCCGCGCGACGGCATCGACGGGAGCATCGCCTTCGATCGCCACCTCGACGACTTGCACGAACACTTGGTCCGATCCCGCGGGCGCGACCGCGCCGGTGCTTTCCGGCAGGACGATCGCGCCGTCGTCGCGGACCGTCGGGGGCGCGAAGCTGGGCGGGATAATCTGGCTCGCGGTCTGCGCATGGGCCGTGCCCGCCAGCGCCAGGAACGAGCAGCCGATCGCGGTCCAGCCCAGCGGTTTCACGTTCAATGCAAGCCCCCCCGAAGAAGCCAGGGGCGGCCCCCCGAACAATCAGGGAGGACCTATTAGGCTCATATTCGGCACCGCCAATAGCGGTTTGTCTCACGTCACAAGCCGGTGCGCGAAAGTGTCTCGACGGCCAAAAATATATTGGCGATGCGGCGCAACTCCGCCAACGAGCCGCAAAGATACTCGCTTTATCAGTTGATTGGAGCGCGAATATGCATCGCTGGTCGGCAGATTTGAATCTCGACAGTTCGATTCCGCGCGTCGAATATCAGCGCGGCGAAGATGAGACGCTTCGGGAATATGTCACTCGCGTCGCCGCGTCGATCTCCTTCGCTTTCCTGCTCGATCCCGACGATGTCGTGGATCAGCCAGACTTCGCGCTCGAGACCAAGCTGATCGTGCTGCCCGAGGGGCTCGTCTCGCGCACCAGCGCCAGCGGGCGCTTCACCTTGAGCCGCGACCAGAAACGGATCGAGACGACTGCGACCGATCATCTGCTCGTCTATTTCATCGAAAGCGGCGTCGCGGAAGTGACGCCGACGCGATCGAGCCGGCCCTTGCAGCGCGGCGACATCCTGCTCCTCGACCTCAATCGCCCAGGCAAGCTTTTGCAGCACGAGATCCGCAACATCCGCATCATCATGCCGCGCTCGGCGCTGACCGGCGATATCGACGAGCAGGATCTGCACGGCTGTGTCATCCCCGCCGCCCATCCGCTGGCCGGAGTGATGAGCGATTGCGCGGCGCGGCTGATCGACGATGCGCCGCGGATGATGCAGCGCCACGGATCGGCAACGCTGCGCGCGCTGTTCGAACTGCTCAGCACCGCGCTCGCCGACCGGGTCGAGATCAGTAGTGCCGAGTTGCCGATGAAGACGCGGATCGACGTGCTTATCAACAACAATCTCGAGCGGGCCGAACTGACGCCGGCATGGATCGCGGATCGGCTCGGTATCTCGCGCGCGACGCTCTATCGCACAATCCAATATAATGGCGGCGGTGTGAAGGATCTGATCATCGACCGCCGCCGTTTGCGTGCCTGGCCGATGCTGACCGATCCCGACGGCGGATCCTTCGCCGAGATCGCGCGGCACTCGGGCTTCGCCTCGCGCGCCAAGCTAGCCCAGAGCTTCGCCAAGCTGCTCGGCAAGTCGCTCGAGGAAATCCGCTTCTCCGACCCGGACACGCGGGCGAAGATGCATGTCACTGTGTCGGACATGCTGCTCGGCAATTGGGAAAATCGCATCGGGAAACGATAAGAGAGCAGGCGCCTCGATCAGCTGCCGCCCGCTACTGCTAGCCGTCATCTCTTGATGTGCGGGGCCCGGCCCGGGCTCCTCGGAGCGGGATGGGGGCGTAAGTACGTGACGGGGTTTCGAGTGAGATAATGAACGGCGCGTAGGTCGGCAACCAAGCTCGATCCCCTTAACTTCGAATGAGTGGCCGCTATCGTAGTCTGCGGCGACGAGCCGAAAGACAGCAAACGGCCCAAGACCCGCATTACCGTCGCTTTGTTCGAACGTCCTGCGATTGAGGCGCTAGCGGCACCCGCGCAAGCCGGTCCCGCAATGGCCGCGATCGCGCCCTCGCTCCTAAAAGCTGACTGGCCGCTGTCGGCCCGGAAGCTGCTGGACGGAAGGCGTCCTACTGCTGGCCATCCAGACTGCTCGCCGCCGATCCTATAAGCTGCCACTCGTTCATGATATTTGGATCAGCTCAGCGCCTGGGGTAATACCGCCGTCGAACCAGCTGCGCACGCCTTCGCTGGGCAAGGCGCCAAATGCGCTTCGAACCGATTTCTGAATTCATCATCCAGATACGAATAGGGCACCAAGACCGAGCCTCGCGCACACTAGCCATGTAGATAACACTTCCTGTCTTCGAGCGTCAGCATTGTTCCAGCCCAAAGATATCGGTGCTTTGAACATCACGTGCCGCCCCGTACCGGCTTGGCTCGCGCACTTCTTCCAGCTCTGCTAGTCTCGATCCTGAAATTTTGCCAATTCCGAAGTAGGCCGGAAATGCTACCGTGGCGCGCCTGACCTTGGTCAGGCACATGGCGGTCGGATTCTCGCACAGCTGAAAGTCGAGGGACCCACGTCGGGGAGGACAAAGTCATTCTCCAACGCGGACATTTAGCCGAATCAAAGAAACCGGAAAAATTGGAGGACATGTGCTGATGCCACCTTCGCCACCGAAGCCGCGTAAGGGTACGATCAAGCCTGCCAATCTTGCAGTTGCGCTTGGTGATTATGCGGGTGTCACCTTTCACGAAGGTGCCAACGAATATCTGTGGTGGTCACCTACTTGGAAGGTCGAAGGTATCGTCGGAACTGACGCTGCCGGAAACCCTGTCGTTGGCGATCTTACCGCGAAACTGCCCGTTCAGTTTGTAAGCGGGTCCATCGAGGCGCCAGTGCGTCCTACCGTTCCAAAACTGAAGCTCTCTGCCAAAGTTTCCGATCCTGCCGACGACGTTGAGGGGGAAACGACGCTGCATATCAGGTTGCGGTGGACGAGGGCGAACGGCCCGATACCGGTTGATGACTGGCATCTCCCCCTGCTTGAAACCATGCCCTGGAATGACCAGCAAGGACGTCGGGCTTGGACACTGATGCTCGACGCGCTTCATCAGCTACCGGAGCCGTTTGTAGATGCGCTCGGTGAGGTCGCGATCGTCCGGGTGAAGTCGCTCGATATCTTCAACAAGGCGACCGGCATTCATTGGCCTTTTGGACGCCGCGCGATTCTAATTTCAAACGACAAGATGATCGGAAAGCTCGGAAATACGCCCGACATCACGCCTGCAGATGAAGCATTTGTTTTCACCTTTATTCACGAACTTGCCCATGTCGTGCTCGCAGATCGCGCATTCGGAGGTGATGATCGTATCGCACGTACGTTGGAGCGTCTCTCGATCGCCTTGAAGATGAAAGTCGAGCCATGGGCGTTTCCCGGCGTCCATATCGTCCAGTTTTTTCTCGCGCCATTTTTTGCGCTGCTCGATGGTTGGTTCGGTGATCCGCCGCATGATTTTGTCAGTGACTACGCAAAGATCACCGGGTGGGTCGTCAACCGGATCGACAATCCGAACTGGCTAGTTGCGACTACCAAAACCACCCTTCCCGACGCAGCTACCGGCCTTGCACTGCTTGGAAATATGTCTGAGGTTCACTTGCGCAACATCTTGCTCGGCACCTCGAAGGCCGATCCACAATTAGAAGCCGCAGGGTTCGTATCAGCCTACGCCAGCACCGACGTTCACGAAGATTGGGCCGAATCCATCGCGTACCTCGCTATGCCGCAGGCACCGCGATTCACCGCGCGAAACTCAGACCCGAAACTATTCAAACAGTTCGGGAAACGCCGCAATTTTTTTGTCGCGCAGGGCGTCTGGCTCGAGGGTCATCCCGAAGTTGTCGTGGGCAAATGGCTAAACGACTGGGTGGACAGAAATGGGCTGCCATTCAATGACATGCGCGACTGGTGGGTCGATTTTGGTCGGTACGTGCGGACCAGTGGAAAAGCTGGAACAAGCCATCCGATAGGGCCAGGTGGCGTGGCGGCTCAAGCGCTTGCCGCGGCTAGAACAACGAAAGCGGCCGACCCGGAAAATCAGGCAGGTATAGGCGGCGGCGAAACGCATCCATTCGATGACAAAGCGGAAACCGAACTTTTCGTTCGCTTCAAGGAAGTCGCCGAGCAACTGCGACCGTTCCGGGACACGTGGGCACCGATGCTGGAAGCCCTCCAAGATACGCTTTTGCGTGCGGAAATCTCGCCTCGCGATACGACCGTGTTTGAGTTGCTACGCACCGCCGAACTTCACGGGGAAGGGCTGCGCGCAATAGGATATGGGGTGCCCGACGCCAAGCAGGGTGATTTGTTGATTGATTCAAAGCCCTTGCCCTGGCTTGTGACCGATTCTGAAAAAGGTGTGGTGCGTCAAATCCTCGCCGCGCTTCAAGGGCACGACACCGAATCCACGCCCGGACCGGCACGCTATCTTTGGACGCCCGCGAGCAAGACGCGTGTTTGGCATCGGCGGATCGTCGAGGGTGGCATTCCCGATCTCAAGTCGGCCATGATCAATATCATTCGCCTGTGGGGCGAGGAAAAGACCGCCAATGCAGGAGATTTCGACGATCTTCCTGACTTCGTCGATCAACTCGTCGAAGCGTGGGGACTCGATGCGCGATCGTTTGCCGGAATGGCATGGCGCGAAGACCGCACCGACCGCGCAGTACTCGCATATTGCCATACCCACGGCGATGGGCTGCAAACGCGGCCAGCGGACTTTGAGCCGCAGCCGGGTGATCTAATGCGGTTCGCCAAGCCCGACCATTGGGCGGTGGTCACGTCATTACCGAAGGCACCAATGCTATCGGCAATCGGAACTGGCGGCGACGCTGGTCCGGTCGGCGAGCCGCTTCGAGCTGCAAAGCTGCTTTATGGTGAGGCTCTCGGCACGCCGCAGGCCTTATGGGCACCGAGCAGCGCTCCACGCCTCTTCCTGCCAAAGGCGAACGCGAAGAGTAGCATGTTTTTCGACATCAATCTTGCGATGGGCGAAGCAGTGCGCACAGTTGGCTTGAACAGCGTCGAACAGGCAGGCGGCTCGGTTCGCGCCTGGGCCTATCAGACCTGGCTATCGGTGCTTAACCTAATGCTCGCCAAGGGCGCTACACCAGAGGCCGCGAAAGCCTGTGCGCACCTTATGCCTGCGAGCGATGCAAGTGAGGTTCAGGTCGAAGCGTTCATACTAGCGCATGGCGCACTCCGCACTTGCGGCCCTGCCAAGGCCGGCGACCTAATCGAGTGGATAGGGGCGAAGGGCGAAGTGCGTCGCGGCTTAGCAATGGCGACCGAGCGCGACGGCAGGATCGTCCAACTCTTTTCGATCGACGACGACAAAAATGAATTCACCGTAGAAGATGCAGACATCGAACCGGACGGCATACGGATGGTCTGGCAGCCGTCGATTGAACCGCGCAGGCTTGTCTTGGAGCCCGCGGTCGAAACGTTCTACGGAACTTCCTCGAGTATTATGGCTTGGCTCGATCACGTCGCCAAGGCGACGGGCGGCGTGACCAAGGTTGACGGCGAGAAAGTCGATCTCGACCCGCGCTCGCGTACTGACGCGCCAACTCTTCTAGCTGCCAGCGCCCCCGAATGGGTTCGGGCGCGCATTCATAATGCTGACGGAGACGGATCGCTGCGCGCACGGCTTGGGACGCTTGGCCTTGGTATCGAAGCGGGCGAGGGGCTGCGTACGATGCCTCTCGGAGCTTGGTTCGGTAATGAAAAATCCTTCGGCATCGTGGTGCAAAGCACCAGTGACGGCTTAGCGCATCGGGTCGCGCTGTTCGATACGAACGGCCTTCGCTTTGCTCTGGCCGATGGTGAGGAGGCCGACTGGTGCTGGCGTCCGAGCGCAGAGCCATTCGCTTATACCCTTCCCGCCGTCGATGGCGGGTACACGAACCGGAACGCGTTGCTCGGAACGCTGGAGATCTGGGCAGCCGAAGAGGCGCGCACGAATGCCGAACTCTTCTCGGATAGCGATTTCCTCGCATCGCCGTTCTTAGATCCAAAGCTCGTCCGCATACTCGAGAAGGGCGCTGAGGTGCCGGATTGGCGAACCTACCTGGACGCGTTTGGATCTGGGGTGCGTATCAGCGGCGTCGGCCCCGGAGATTTCGTGTCCGTAAATGGACGACAGGGCGTCATGCTTGCGGGCGGGCGCGTTATTACACCTACGCCTTCGGGCATATTGCGCGCGAGGGAGCTTCGAGCGCTCGACTGGTGTTGGACGCCGCATCCACTGCGACGATCTAAAGTGTAATAGACGCCGTGAGGACAGAAATTGGCGAATGAGCGACACTTTGAGATTGCGCTTCGTTCTGCTCGACGCCCATCGCGGTCACCTGCACGGCGCTGCCGTAGGACAGGTTGCCGCCGGTAAAGCCGCCGGGAGCGGTCCGAGCGCAATCGGCACAACTCCAGCCATTCGCCGCCTTGTCCGCTAATGGGTCGCTTGCGGACAGACAGCCTTTGGGCGATCGATCTAGGGAGGCTGCCGCCGCCCGCTGTTCACGGTGCCCGGTAGCTTTCGACCAAAGCCAGCCTTTCGCTGCCCGGGTTGTGAACTGCAGCTTCGGCTGGAACCTGTCATCAGTTCGGCTCGAAACCGTCCGGCGATGCGCGCCATAGATGTCTTCGCCTATGGCGTGGCGAGGAGCGCCACCTCACTGCTGTTGTAGAAGATCACGGCGACCGCGCCGGGCAGGGTCGCGATGCCTCGTGGCCCCTTGCCGGGAAACTCTACGCTGCGCCGATCGGCGAAGGCTTGGTTGAATCCGCGCTTGCTCGTGCCGCGCCAGAACACGAGCTTGCCGGACTCGCGCGCTGCAGCGATCAGGTCTAATTTGCCGTCGCCGTCCAGATCCGAAAGTTGCACGTCGCGGATCTCGTCCGCTGTGACTTCGCCGCGCTTGGCAGTGCCGGTGCCGAATGATCCGTCATAGACGAAACGCTCGGGCCTGTTGCGCAGCACCACGACATTGTCGCTGGTGCCGCGGTTGCCGACGACGATATCGGATCTGCCATCTGCGTCGAGGTCACCGGCCTTTAGGTGATAGGGGATGCGCCCGAACGAGGGCATGCGTCGCCACGGCGAGAAGCCGCCCTTGCCATCGCCTTTCCACATCTCGACCAAGTTCGATTCATACATCGAGAATGCGAGGTCGAGCGTGCCGTCGCCGTCAAAATCCGCCGCCGCGATGTCGCGCGGGCCCCCGAGCATCTGGTCATAGGGTACTGCCTGTTGCGGATAGCGCACCGGGCGGAAGCGCCGCCCGCCGTCGTTGATCAGTACGAAGAAGACGTTGGATTGATAGGAGACGGTAACGATGTCCGGCCGCCCGTCGCCGTTCACATCGGCGATAATCGCCGAGGTCAGCCCTGGGGTCGGGTAGCGGATGTCACCTTTGGCATCGAGGCTGTATTCGTTGACAAGATCCGGGCTCCCCAGCGCGACGGAGCTTGCCGGTTCGAACAGCGCCTTGCGATCCTCCGCGCCATAGAGGATCGAGAGGTCGTGCTCATTGTTGGACTGATAGTTGGGCACCACGAGATCGGGTCGCCCGTCGCCATCGAGATCGCCGATCGCGGAGTGATAGGGGCCGAAGCCGACCGTGAAGTCGCGGCGGACCCACGCTCCCTGCTTGCCGGGATTGAGATAGACGGTGAGCTGATCGTTGGCCGGGCGATCCAGCCGCGGTGAGAGAAGTTCGCCGCGGCAGGGGATGATGAGATCCGGCAGTCCGTCGCCGTTCACATCGCCCGAGGATACCTGATAGGGGCCGGTGCACACCGGCAATATAGTCGCCTTTTGCGCGGCTTCTGCGACATTCCATCGGGACCACCTGTCGCCGTCCTCGACCTTGGCAGCGCCATCTTGTGGGAGCAGCATCGCGAGGATGCCGGCGAACGTGATCCCGATGGTCATCGCGTGCTCCTCAAAACTGGAAGCGTACGCCGGCGCGGAACGCGCGGCCGATCACGTCGTAATAGGTCTGGGAAATGCCAATCTGGGCACTGCCGATGCCAGTGCCCGAGGGAGCATAGGGCGCCGGAGCCTTGTTCGCTACATTGTCGATCGCGCCATAGATCTTCACCCCGTCAGTGAGTCGGAAGCTCATCGAGAGATCGACATAGAAGGCCCCATCGACGCGATTGCTGTCGATGGTGCGGTTGAGCGTCGTCGAGGTCGGGCAGGAGGTGCTGCACTCGATGAAGGAATTGGCGATGACGCCGTCGCTGAACCCGCGGCCGGTGACCGAGAAGGAAATCGGCCCCTTGTCGAAGGCGATCTCGGCGAGATAGCGCCAGGTCGGCACGCCGGTATTCTCGCCGAGGTTTGAGGTAGGCGGATTGATCCCATTATCCACGCTGCTCTCCAGATAGCGTGTTGCCAGCGCCCTGAAGGAGAGGGTGCCGTCGCCCGCGCCGCCCGAGATCGAGGAGAGCGGCAGGCGGTAGCCAAGCTCCATGTCGACCCCGCGCGCGGTTTGGCGAGCAAGGTTTATCGGCCGCAGGTACACGTCGGTCATAAAGCCGTCGGCATTGCGCACGATCAGGCTGCAAAGCGAGGTGTTGCCGGTGTGGCACTGGTTGATGATCGTGCTCGCGCTCAGCGAGGCGATCGCCTCCTTCACCTGGATGTCGAAATAGTCGACCGAGGCGAACAGGCCGGGGACGAAGCTCGGCTGGACCGTGGCGCCGATGTTGAAGGTGTCGGCCCTCTCGGGATTCACAACCGGATTGCCAATTGTCGTCTGGAAAACCGTGTAGGACTGGTTGTTCTTGGCCGGATCAACCAGCGTGGTGGTGTTGGTCTGGCCGGCCTGGAACAACTCTGAGAGATTGCCCGCGCGAATGTCGCGCGAGCGAGTTACGCGGAAACGGATGTCGGGAACAGGCGCATAGGTCAGACCGGCTTTCCAGGTCGTGACGTAGCCCGAAGTGCTGTAGTCGGTCGCGCGCACTGCGCCATTCAATTCCAGCGCATGCGCCCAACTCGTCCGCTCCGCGAGCGGCACTACCATTTCGAGGAACGCTTCTTTGACCGTGTAGGCGCCGTGGATCGGCTTGTAGTTGCCCGCCCAATAGCTGTTGCGCAGCGACAGCGGATCGCTCTCGCCTTCCTCTTCCTCGCGGCGATGCTCGACCCCGAATGCCAGTGAGACTGGGCCGGCCCAAGTCGAGAAGGGCGCGCCGCGCACCGTCGCGGAAACCACGCCCTGAGTGATCTTGGCGTTGAGGAACGAGCGACCGATCACATAATCGAGTGCAGCGCTGGACGCGACACCGGTGCCCAGGATGTTGAGCGGCACACAGCCATTGCCCGGGTTGGCCAGCGTCGAGCGGCAGATTATTGCGCCGCTGGTGGTGCGAACCGCGTCGATCGCCGCGTTGTAATTGGCGGTGATCGGCACGCCGGTAGCGTTGAGGAACTTGCTGACGTTGCGATTGCCCCGGATCATCCAGGCCCAGTCGGTGCCGAGGATATTCACCTCGCCGTCGGCGCCGATCGCATAGCGATACAGGTCATGACGGGTCTCTGTGACGATGCCGCCGATCGCCGAGTTCCAGCTGCCGACGTTGAGCGACGTCTCGCCGAGGTCTATCATGCGCTGGCGCACCGCCTCTGGCAGGAAAGCGTTGTCGCGCTGGATGATCAGCCCGCCGAAATTGAACATCGGAGTGCCGGTGGTCTTTGTCTTGGCCTGGACGTAGGAGAATTCGCCAAACAGGTTGACGCGGTCAGCCACTTCATAGCTCAGCCGCGCAAACACACTCTTGTGCGAAATCTCGGGGTCGAGATTCTGAGGACCGCTGCCGAAATCGGTGTAGCGCCAGTCACCGCCCACCATGAACGGATCGTTGACTACCGAGCCATAGTTGAGTTGCCCGGGCGTGCCGCCTGGCCCGAAATAGAGGCCGCGGAGCGGGCCGCGCGTGACGATCGCGCCGGGCGCCACCGTCGTGTAGCCGACGCCGTCGCGCACGATATGTTCGGGCTGGCCGTTGGTCGCGGTATAGGCCGGGTTGAACAGCGTCTTGCGGCCGCGATACCAGTCGCGCGGCATGCCCTTGATGCCTTCGCTGTACCAGTTCTCGCCGCTGACCAGCAGGTGGCCTCGCCCATCGGCGAAACCGGTGCCGGCGCTGAGCGACACGCGGTAGTTCTTATTGTCGCCATAGGTGGTGATGCCACCTTGGACCTCGCCCTTCACGCCGGTGAAGTCCTTGTCGAGCACGAAGTTGACCACGCCTGCGACGGCGTCCGAGCCCCAGGCGGCCGATGCGCCGCCGGTGACGATATCGACGCGCTTGACCAGCGCGCTCGGGATCGAGTTGGCATCGACCAAGCCGTTAAGCGAGGCGGCGGGCAGACGCTGCCCGTCGAGCAGTACGAGTGTACGCGTCGCGCCCAAGTTGCGCAGGTTGAGTGCGCTGATGCCCATGAAGCCGCCACTGATGTTGCTGGCCGTGTTGCGCGGATTGTTGCTGCCAGCGAGCGCCGGGAGGCGGCTGATCTGCTCGGCCAAGTTGATCTGCGCTGAGCGGTCGATCTCGTCGCGACCGAGCACGGTCAGTGGCGTCGGCGCCGAATAGCCGTTGCGGATCACGCGCGAGGCGGTGACCACGAGCGAAGTGTCGGCCAGATCGTCTGTGCCCAGCACCGCAGTGCCGCCGTCGAAGGAGCGGACAACCAACCCAGTGCCGGCGAGCAGCGCGTCGAGCGCAGCGCGGGTCTCGAGCGTGCCGCGGACTATGTTGGTGGTGCGACCTTCGGCATCGCGGCTGGTGACAATAATCTGGATGCCGGCCTGACGCGCCAGTTCCTTCACGCCGGTCACCACCGGTTGAGCGGGCACGTTGAAAGTATGCGTCTGCGCCTGCGCGGCAGTAGCGCACGAAAATGCTGCGGCCGCGACCATCGTCGCAGCTGCTCGATACTGACTGAAAAGCATGATTTCCCCGTTTGCTGGTATCGATGCTAAGGACCGAAACGGTTGGAACTTTCCGTCATTTGAATAATATTAATTGTTCGAGACGTTTTTATTTCTTTTCTATTACGATGCGGCCGTCGATGATCTGTACTTCGGCATCGGCAACTGCCGCGGCGGCTCGGGCGAAACGTTCCGGGTCACTCGCCCGGAATAGCCCCACGATTCGGATCTCCCCCGTCGCGGTATCGGGAATGACGATCTGGGTGCGGTTGACACGGTTGAACCGTGCGGCGGCGGCCGAGATGCTGACATTATCGAGCGCGATCTGCGCGAGTGCGGGCGGCGGCGGAGCGGGGCGTGCGATCTGGACGGGAGCAACTTCAGGCAGGCGGCGCGCGCCGGGCTCCAGCGTCAATGCCCCGCCGGCGTGTAGCAGCACGGCCTGCTCGCGGTCGTCACGTCCCCAGACCAGCACGCTGCCTTCCTCGACACGCACCGCGCTGCCGCTCGGGCCGATCCGGCGAACGGTGTAGACCGTGCCGGTCGCCTGGGCATAGACATCGCCCGACCGGACCACGAACGGATGCGCGCGATCCTTGGCGACGTGGAACACGGCCTCGCCCTGAAGTAGCGTCACCTTGCGCACGCCGTCTGCCATTGCGAAGTCGATCCGCGCGCCCTTTCCAAGCGTTGCGACCGAGCCGTCGGCAAGCCGGAGATCGCTCGAAGCGGCCGCGGGGCTTTCGGATGGTTGTTGCGCGACGCGGCCCGGCGCGAGCGCCAACGTGCCGATCCCAATCGTGCCGATGAGCGATGCCGCGAGCGCGATCCGGCCAAAGCTGAGCCAGCCTTTGCCGGCGTCCTCGCTATTGTTGTTTCCGACGGAAGCGGCCGCCTGGCTGGCGGCATCGCCACGCAGCGCGTCCTCGATCGCGAACAGCGCGGCACGGGCGCGCAGAAAGGCGCCGCGGTGCCGCCGGTCCGCCGCAAGCCATGTTTCGATGGCGTACTTCGTGTCAGCGGACATGTCGCCGTCGAGCGCACGCGCGGCCCAGCGCGCGGCTTCCGCGTCTATGCCTTCACTGGGAACGGCGCTTGCCAATCCGCGCATCCTCCTGCTGGTCTGCATCCTCCCCGGTCATGGCGTCCTGATCCGCCATCGCGGCCAGCACGCGCCTTATCCCGCGCACGATGTTGTTCTCGACGACATTCTCACTAATCCCAAGCCGCTCGGCGGTCTCCCGCTGCGACAGTCCCTCGATCCTGCGAAGCTCGATCACGCGGCGGCAGGTGTCGGACAGGCTCGCCAGCACGCGGCCGACTCTGCTCAACTCCTGCGCATCCTCGACCTGACGTTCGACGGAGGGGTTCTCATCAAGGACGTCGAACCAGTCCTTTTCCGTCATTGATACGATATTTTTATTGGTATGCCGCACGGCATCTACTGCCGCGGCGTGCGCTGCACGACGGAAATAGGCGAGCGGGTTTTCGATATGCTCGATCGACTTCAGGCTGGAGAGCCGGCAATAGGCTTCCTGCAACACGTCATCGACGTCGACGGCGCCGCGCCACTGACGCGTCAGCCAAACCCGGACTCGGTTTTCGTGCGGCAGTATCTCGCGGGCCACCCAGCGAGCGACGATGTCGTACTCTCTTTCCATCTAGGCGCGTCGCAGTCCTCGCGAGTTCGCGCCCGGCGCGATTCGCATGACCGTTGAGCCGACACGTGTGACAGCCTCATGAAACATGAAGACGAGTTGCCTGACCGCCTCCTTAGAAGACTTCACAGCAATGCCGACAATTGTGCGCTTTGCCCGTTATTCGGTCTCGGGTTCCCAATGCCGTCCCATAGCGATCTCAGGTGGTGGGAACTGAGTCATGGCTCACGGTCATGTGTGGACGGCTCTTCATTCGCAAAAGGGTATGAGTTGTGCACGCAGTGGTCGGTGCGGCCCCGTGTCCGGCCTGTAGTGCGGCCTTCTCATCGCCGCGGGCCATGATGCCTTTCGCGGGCCAGATCCCCGATCAATTCCACATACCTCAAGGTGCCGTGCCGTGCGGTACTTTCGAACTCATCGTTTCGGGACCGAAAGCTTTCAGCTGCGTACCGTAAGCCCTTTGATATCCTGCTGAAAAGCCAGCCGGAGGCTGCTCCCGCAAACAAGAGTGCAGGGGGCGAAAACGCGAAAAGTGCGAGATGGCAGGGGCGCTCGGATTCGAACCGAGGGCCTTCGGTTTTGGAGACCGACGCTCTAACCAGCTGAGCTACGCCCCTGTGCGGATCGGGCCTTTAGCCGGGCCGCGCGGCTCCGGCAAGAGGGCTCAGGCAGCGACGCTGCCGCCGGAGGAATGCATTGCCAGCACGCGGGCTTCCTGGACCGGGAGCGGACGCCCGAAATAATAGCCCTGGACCTTGGTGCAGCCCAGTTGCTGGATCATCTGGTGCTCTTCCTCGGTCTCGACGCCCTCGGCGGTCGTCGCCATGCCGAGGCTGTCGGCAAGCGCCACCACCGCGCGGATGATCGCGATCGCTTCCTTGGTGCCCTTCGAGGCGCTCTGGACGAAGCTGCGGTCGATCTTGATCGAGCTGAACCGCGTGCGTGCCAGATAGCCGAGCGACGAATAGCCGGTGCCGAAATCGTCGAGGCTTAGGCGCACACCAAGGTCGAGGATCTTCTCGAGCACTTCGATCGCCGCGGTGCCTTCGCGCATGAACACGCTCTCGGTGACCTCGAGCTCGAGCCGTTCCGGGGGGAGGCCGGATTGGGCGAGCGCCTGCGCGACGACGCTGACGAATGCCGGGTTGTGGAGCTGCTCGGGGCTGACATTGACGGCGATGCGCACGGGCACATCCCAGCTCGCCGCCTCGTCGCAGGCGGTGCGGAGCACCCATTCGCCGATCGGCGCGATCAGACGCGCTTCCTCGGCGAGCGGGACGAACTTGGCGGGCGAGACATTGCCGAACTGCGGATGGGTCCAGCGCAGCAGCGCCTCGAACCCGTTGAGCTGGCCGGTCGCGGCATTGACCACCGGCTGGTAGTTGAGGTGCAGTTCGCCATTCTCGACCGCGCTGCGCAGCGCGATCTCGAGCACGCGGCGCTCCTCGGCGGCCATGTGGAGCTGCGGCTCATAGGCGTGGAACACGCCGCCGCCGGCATCCTTCGAGCGATAGAGCGCGAGATCGGCCGAGCGGATCAGCATCTCGGCGGTGCGGCCATCGCGCGGACCCACCGCGAGGCCGACCGAGGCGCCGATATAGAGCGTGTGCTGATCGACCTCATAGGGGCGCGACAGCGAATCGATGATCGTCTGGGCGAGCTGCTCAGTGCGCTGGGTGTCTGTGGCGTCGCGCACCACCACGGCGAATTCGTCGCCGCCCAACCGGCCGATCATCTCGTTGTCGGTCATCAGCAGCTTGAGCCGTTCGGAGACCCGGCCGAGCAGCCGGTCGCCGACGGGATGGCCGAGCGTGTCGTTGACTGCCTTGAAGCGATCGAGGTCGATCATCATGAAGGCGCAGCGCGAGCCCCATTTGTCGGCATCGGCCATTGCGCGGGCGAGCGTCTCGTTGATCAGCAGGCGGTTGGGCAGCCCGGTCAGCGTGTCGAAGCGCGCCATATGGCTGATCTTGTCGGCGGACTTGCGCGCCTCGGTGACGTCCGATCCGACGCCGCGGAAGCCGATGAACGCGCCGCGCTCGTCGTAGCGCGGGCTGGCGGACATCTCCCACCAGCGCTCCTCGCCGTTGACATAGACCGGCAGCAGCAGGTCGCGGAACGGGTCGCGGCCCTTGAGCCGCTCGGCGAGCGCGCGCAGCCCCGGGGCGAAATTGCCGTCCTCCCAGGTGTGGCCGGCGAGGATCTGGAGGAACGGCGTGCCGTTGATCGTCTTGGGATCGGCGCCGAGCGAGACCGCGAAGCGCGGGTTGGCGCGAGCGACGCGGCGCTGCGCATCGATCTCCCACAACCAGTCGGAGCCCGAATCCTCGAACTCGCGCAGCAACAGACTCACGGTCTCGTCGCGCTCGGCGAGCGCCATCTCGCTGGCGCGGATCACGACCAGCGCGCGGCCCCGCCCGAAGGTGGCCAGTACGAGCAGCAGCGTGAGCAGTCCCGCCGCGGCTGCGAGGATCGGCGACGTGGTAAGCCCGAGCATCGTCGCCATCGCGGCGCCGACGATCGAGACGAAGGCGATGGTCGCGAGCGGCAGCGCTGCCATCGCGATCGCAGAGGCGGTCATCAACAGCGAGATCACCACCCAGAGACCGAGCGCTGAGCCGGTATCCGCGGCGGCGCCGAATGCCAGCGGCGGGATCGACCACACCGCGCCGAGCGAGATACCGTCGAACACGGTATCGCGAACGTCCTTGAGCGAGGCGGTGACGGCGGCGCGATGGCGCTTCGACAGCCGCCGGAAGGCAATGGCGCAGCTCACCGCGGCGGCCAGCGCCCCCCAGCTCGCAAGCTGCCAGAGCGGTACGGTCGCGCCGAGCAGCATCGTCACCAGCGACGCGCCGACGACGTTGGCGGCAAGCATGAACAAGGCGAGCTGGCTGCCGGCATGGAGCTGGGCGGCGCGAATTGGACCCCAGTCGATGCTGTCGGCCGGATCGTACAGGCCAAGAAGCGCGCGCGCGTCGATGCGCGGCTTGGCGAATTGGGAAGTCGTCTGGCTGCTCACTCGCCGAGAATAGACGAAGGGAGGTTAGCGAGAGGTTAGGCCCGTCCCCGAAACGGAGGAAATTTGCACCGGGGCAAACAGCTCGGCGATGCTGGTGGGCGGACCGGCGCAACCGATCCGCCCGAACCGCTTCAGGCCGCCAGGTCGTAGGGCTTGATGTCGCCGTTGAGGTAGAGGTTGCGCGCCTTGGCACGGCTGAGCTTGCCCGAGCTGGTGCGCGGCAGCGTGCGCGGCGGGACGAGTTCGATCACGCAGTTCATGCCGGTCACCGAGCGGACGCGCTCGCGAATCTCGTCGCGCAGGCGAAGGCGCTCCTTCTCGTCAGAGGTGCGGCACTGGACGAGGACCGCGGGTGTCTCCTCGCCGCCCGGCGTGGTGATCGCGAAGGCGGCGATGTCGCCCTGCTTGAAGCCGGGAAGCTGCTCCACGGCCCATTCGATATCCTGTGGCCAATGGTTGCGGCCGTTGACGATGATCATGTCCTTCGCCCGGCCGACGATATAGACGTAACCCTCTGAGATATAACCCATGTCGCCGGTGTCGAGCCAGCCGTCGGTCATGCACGCGGCGGTCGATTCGGGATCGCGGAAATAGCCGACCATAACGCTAGGGCCGCGGCACCAGACCTTGCCGATCGCCTTTTCGGGAAGCGGCGTGCCGTCTTCCTCGCGGATCTGGACTTCCATGTCCTTAACCGGCTTGCCGCAATTGACGATCGCGCGGAAGCGCTGCGGCCGGTCGGCGCGGGCGACATCGCCGCCCGAGAGTTGGGTTTCCTCGACCAGCTCGACAACGATGCCTTCGCCCGGTGGCATGATCGACACCGCCAAGGTCGCTTCGGCGAGGCCGTAGCTCGGCAGGAAGGCAGTCGCCTTGAACCCGGCATCGGCGAAGGCATCGACGAACGACTGCATTACGTCGGGACGGATCATGTCGGCGCCGTTGCCCGCGACGCGCCAGCGGCTGAGGTCGAACCGGTCGCTCGCCTTGGTCTGCGACGACATGCGGCGTGCGCAGATGTCATAGCCGAAGGTCGGCGAGTAGGAGAGGGTGGTGCCCTCATTCCGGCTGATCAGGTCGAGCCAGGCGAGCGGGCGCCGCGCGAAATCCTCGGTCTTGAGATAGTCGGTCGAGACCTGGTTGGCGACGACCGAGAGGAAGCAGCCGACCAGCCCCATGTCGTGATACCAGGGCAGCCAGGAAATGCAGCGATCGGTTTCCTCGAGCTGCATGCCGTGGCTGTGCGCCGACAAATTGTTTAGCAGCGCGTGGTGGGTGATCGCGACGCCGTGCGGGAAGCGCGTCGAGCCGCTCGAATATTGCAGATAGGCGATGTCGGAGGTCGCGGCCTGGGGCAGCGCCACTTCGGGGGCGGCGCGCTCGCCGAATTCGGACCAGTCGATCGCCTCGACATTGGTGATCCGCGCCGCCTCGGCGCACATCGCGCCGATCTCGGGCGGGTAGATCAGCATGCTCGGGTCGCAGCTTTCGAGCTGGACGCGAAGCTGGTCGATATAGCTCTGCGCGCCGCCGAAGCTGGTGGGCAGCGGCAGCGGCACCGGCCACGCGCCGGCATAAACCACGCCGAAGAACAGCGAGGCGAATTCGGCGCCGGTCTCGGCAATCAGCGCGATACGGTCCTCGGGCTTTACGCCGGCCGCGATCAGCCGGCGCGCCTGCCCCAGCGCATCCTCGCGCAGCTCGGAAAAGGGATAGGGGCGCGACAAATTGCCGCGCGCGTCATGAAAGTTCAGCCCGCGAACGCCCCGCGCGGCATAATCCAGCGCCTCGCCGAGCGTGGCGAAATCCGCCATACGACGCGGCAGACCGTCATTGGTCGGGGTAGGGGCGAGTTTTTCCGCCTCCATGATACCCGCATGCGATCCCGTTTCGTCCAATACCATTTCTTTGTCTCGTGCCCCTGTGAGCTGACAGACCGTTGTGCCCCACAACGCGTACTAATGCGGGCGGCTCTGCTACGCACTGGCGTTCAAAATCGGTTGCCACTGTGGCACAATCATGGCGCATGACCCGACCGAGGCGCCCGCTACCCCCTTTGAACGCCGCCGATCTCGAGCGATTCGCGCTCCGATATGTCGAGCGCTACGCCACGACAAGGGGCAAGCTGGCCGACTATCTGCGCCGCAAGCTTCGTGAGCGGGGCTGGGAAGGCGAGGGCACGCCGGACCCGGTCGGGCTGGCCCAGCGGATGGCGGATCTGGGCTATGTCAACGATCGGCTGTTCGCCGAATCCAAGGCGACTGCGCTGGTCCGGCGGGGGCTCGGCGCCAGGCGCGTCGACCAGGCGCTGCGCCATGCCGGGATCGATAGAGAGGATCTGGATGCCGTGGCACCCGCGGTGGCGGAGGATTCGTTGGCAAGCGCAGTCGCGTTCGCCCGGCGCAGGCGAATCGGCCCTTTCGCGCAGGAGGCTGCCGCGCGGCCGGTGCAGGAGAAGCAGCTCGCCGCGATGCTGCGCGCGGGGCATTCGATGGAAATTGCGCGGAAAATCATCCGGATGGCGCCCGGCGAAGACACGGAGGGGCTTTTCGTCCCCACGTGGGACCGTTTTTGATTAAACTTAAAGACCAGGCCAACAAAGCAATTCCACATTTGGAAAATGCTGTGTTAAATACAGTCCCTTGGGGGACTAGGATAATGCGTGCTGAACAACAGCTTGCGCCTCGCGAGGATGCCATCGCACCGCCGGGGGAAGAAGAGTACGGGATGGAAACGGGGTCGGAAGGCCAGGTTTTCAGCGGGGTGGTCAAATGGTTCGACGTGACTCGGGGGTTCGGGTTTCTCGTCGCCGATGACGCGGCCGCCGGGGATATATTGATCCACTTCACCGTGCTGCAGGAGCATGGCCGGCGGAGCCTTCCCGAAGGTGCGCGGGTCGAATGCGTCGCGGTGCACCGGCAACGCGGGCTCCAGGCAAAGGAGATCCGCTCGATCGACCTGAGCGGCGCGGTCGAGGCGCCCAAGCGGCCTACCGAGCGCACCGACCGGATCCGGCTGATCGACGACGCCGGGCCGTTCGAGCCGGTCGAGGTCAAATGGTTCAATCGCCTCAAGGGCTACGGATTTCTGGTGCGCAGCGCGGACTCGGCGGATATATTCGTCCATATGGAGACGTTGCGTCGCGCCGAGATCGAGGAAGTCGAGCCCGGCCAGCCACTGAAGGCGCGCATCGTCGAAGGCGACAAGGGGCCGCTGGCAGTGGTGGTCGAAAGGACCGACTGAGACGATGATGTTCCGGCGTGGGTTGGGCGCGGTGCTTGCCGCGGCAGTGCTGCTCGTCTCTCCCGTCTGGCAAGGCGGGGCCGGTGCCCAGGGCGTTGCCGATCAGGGTGCAGCCACGAAGGTCGAGGTCATCGTCCATAGCCGCGGCGGGCCGCGGCGCTTCCATGTCGAGCGCGCGCGGACCGCCGCCGAGCAGGAGCGGGGGCTGATGTTCCGCACCAATATCCCGGCCGATGGTGGCATGCTGTTCGCCCCCTATCCTGGGGCGGGCGGGGGGCCGCGCGCGGCGAGCTTCTGGATGAAGAACACGCCGACCTCGCTCGACATCCTCTTCATCCGCCCCGACGGAACGATCGCGGCGATCGCGGCGAAGACCACGCCCTATTCGGAAGTGTCGTCCAAATCGGGCGAGCCGGTGAGCGCAGTGCTCGAGATCCTCGCCGGCAAATCGGCCGAATTGGGCATCGCGCCTGGCGACAAGGTGAGCTGGGCCGAGCAGTGAGCGGCGCGGATTCGATTGCCTCGGCTCGCCCGCGGAGCTAATCGGGCGCGCATGAGCCTGAATCGCAATCCCTTCACCTGGTGGAACGGCGCCACCCTCGGTACCTGGCTGGGCCTTCGCGGCAAGAACCGGATGGGCGAGGATTCGCTGGGCAACGTGTATTGGGAAGGCGGCAAGGACCCGAACGGCGTTCTGCGCCGCTGGGTGATCTATAGCGGCTCGAACGATGCGAGCCGCGTGCCGCCCGAGTGGTTCAGCTGGCTCCACCACCAGATCGATGCCGCGCCCGACCAGGCGCTGCCGGCGCCGCGGGTGTGGGAAAAGGCGGCCGAGCCCAACCTGACCGGCACGCACCAGGCCTATCGCCCATCGGGTGCGCTCGAGGCGGGCGGCCGGCGGGCACGCTCCACTGGCGACTACGAGGCCTGGACGCCCGAAGCATGAGGCATGGCGCCGCAACGGCGGCAGCGCTGCTATTGCTCGGGCTCGGCGCGTGCAAGGCCGGCGAGCAGCCTGCCAACAACAGCAGCGATGACCTGGTGATCACCACCGACGCGGGCAACGCGTCGGGCGGCGCGGAAGTCGTGGCGGTCGGCGCAGACACCAGCGCGCTCAATGCCGCGGCGACCCCGATGAACGAGCGCGAAGCGGTGCTCGGCCTGCTCAACAAGCGCAATGGCGAGACGCGTGAGTTCAAGCTCAAGCCTGGCCAGGCGGTGCGGACCGGCGATGTCATCGTGCGGCTGCGCGCCTGCGACAAGACTGCGCCGTGGGAAGCCGACCAGCTGACCGGCGCGTTCGTCCAGATCGATGTCCAGCAGCTCGACAAGAGCTGGCGGCGGGTATTCTCGGGCTGGCTCTACAAGGAGCGCCCGGCGCTCAACGTCGTCCAGCACCCGATCTACGACGTATGGCCCAAGAGTTGCGCGATGACCTTCCGCGAGAGCGGTCCGGATACGGTGCCGGCCCCTTCGGCCGGCGGCGACCGGTCGAGCGCGCCGAAATCGCCATCGACGCAGGCTACGCCGAGCGCGAGCCCGCCCGCCGAATCGCCGAGTGCGGCGCCCAGCAACGCGACATAGTCGTCGCGCGGGACTTCGATCACGCCGAGCGTGGCGAGGTGGTCGGTCAGGAACTGGCAGTCGAGCAGGGTGAACCCGCCCGCCTTCAATCGCGCGACGAGATGCGCGAACGCAACCTTCGAGGCGTCGCGAACCCGGGTGACCATTGATTCGCCGAAGAACGCGCGGCCGAGCGCCAGGCCGTAGAGCCCGCCGGCGAGGCGGTCGCCGTCCCAGCATTCGACCGAATGCGCGAAGCCGCGGCGGTGCAGCTCGACGAACACGCGTTCGATCGGGCCGTTGATCCAGGTGTCGGGGCGGTCGCTCGCGGATTCGGCGCACAGGCGGATGATCCCCTCGAACGCGGTGTCGACGGTGACGCGGAAGCGCTCGGCCGCGATCGTCTTCCTGAGCGAGCGCGAGAGATGGAAATCGTCGAGCGGCAGAATGCCGCGCAGCTTGGGCTCGACCCAATAGACGCTCGATGCGAGGCGGTGGTCGGCCATCGGGAACACGCCCATCGCATAGGCGCGCAGGACGAGATCGGGGTCGAGATCCAGCGCGGGCGGGAGCGGGTGAGTCATCCTCGCCTCAACGCGCGGAAGCCAGCCGGCGTTCGATCGCCTGCCACAGCGCCGCAAAGGCCTGTGCGCTGGGGCTGCGCGGGGCGAAGGCGCCGAGCGGCTGGTGGCGCTCGCCCATCGACTCGACCACGCTTGCCATCGGGATCGCCGGCCAGTCCGGATGCGCAGCGAGTGCCTCGGCATGGAGCTTGCGGCGGCGATCGACCATCGAATGGACGGGCAGCAGCGGCACCTTTCCGCCATGCTGCGCCAAATGGTGCTCGACCTCGGCAAAGGCGCGGATCGAGAGCGGCGAGGGGATGACCGGCACGACGATCAGGTCGGCGGCGCGCATCACCTGCTCGCTGGTCTCGGTGAGGCCAGGCGGGCAGTCGAGCAGCACGCGGTCATAGGAAGCGGCGAGATCGCCGAGCAGCTTGGCGAGGCGCTTCTTCTTGTCGAGTTCGTGGAAGGTGCGGTCGAGCTGGCGGAGCGAAGTGTCGGCGGCGATGAGGTCGAGCCGCGCGACGGCGGTCGGCTGGGCCAGCTTGGCGGGCTTGACGTCGCGGGTGAAGATCGCCTGCGCGTCCTTGCGGGCGTGCTCGCCGCCGTTCAGCAGGAAGCTCGACGCGGCCTGGGGGTCGAGATCCCAAAGCAGGGTGCGGCGCGACGACAACGTCGCCGCGGCCCAGGCGAGATTGACCGCCAGCGTGGTCTTACCGACGCCGCCCTTGAGGCTGTAGATCGCGATCGTCGCCAAGCGAACCTCCTCTCAGCAGGCTGGCATGAAAAAGGGCCGGCGGGGAAGCCCCACCGGCCCTTGGAATGAAAAAGCGAGATGCCTCAGGCGTGGCAGTTCTTCGAAGCCTTGCCGGGCAGGGTGACGTCGACATTCTTCGCAGTGCCGGTGAGCTTGTAGCCGCCCGCCGCCTCGAAAGGCTGGCCGGCTTCGGGCGCCTTGAGCATCGTGGCGGGGCCGGTCTTCTCGGTCTTGAGCTGGACCTGCTTGTTGCCCTGGAAGAAATCGAGATAGACGAGGCTGTTGTCGCCGCAGCGCAGCGTGACGCTCTCGGCGATCGCCGGCGGCAGCTCGACCGGCGCGGCGTTGGCGAGCTGCGACGCCATCGGATCGGGCGAGGTGCTGCTCACTTCTTCGGGAGCGTTCTGACAAGCCGAGAGCGAAAGCGCTGCAACGGCGGCGACGAGGAGGGAAGCGTTCTTCATAGCGGGTCTTGCTTTCGGGCAGGGGGCAAGAATCGTCAAGCGATTCGAGATACAAGGTCACATTATTCTGTTGCAGTGCAACGTAACACCATGTTTGTGTCCCGCATGTGAACTCATTCGTGGAATTCATCCAAATCAGGAATTCTCCCGAAGGCGATCTTAGTACCTACTGCATCAATTCGTCCGCCGCCGAGCGGACCGACGCTGACCGCGTGGCGCCCAAACTTCTCGTTGATCCGATCCATCGCGCGGCTGAGCGACAGCGTGCGCGTCTCGCGCGCCAGCGGGTCGTCCGGATCGAGCGCGGCGAACAGCGAACCCTGCTCGCCCTCGACCGCCTCGATCTCGCACAAAGTGACGCCGACCATCCGGAGCCGGAAGCCGCCGGCACGTAAGCGGCCCGCGGCGGCGAGGCGGGGGAAGAGCGTGTCGAGCGCCGCCAGGATGACGAAGCTGTCCTGCGTGTGGGGCAGCTTGATCGATGCGCGCCAGTTCGACTTGTCGTCCTCGAACTTGCCGTGGAGGACGAGCAGCCGGCTGCGATAGCCTTTCCGCCGCAGCCGGCTCGCCGCCTTGAGCGCGAGGCGGCGCGCGGTGAGGCGGGTGGGCTCGAGCCCGCGCTTGCCTGGGGAGAGGACGTGGCTGTGGCCGATCGTCCGGCTCTGGGTCGGCTTTTCGGGAAGCTCGACGCCGTGGAGCAGATACCAGAGCCTGTCGCCATTGGTGCCGCCCCAGGCCGTGCCGGCGTCGCGCGGGCGGCGCTCGCAGAGCTGGCGGATGTCGAGGATGCCGTCCTGCGCGAGGCGGCGTTCCATCTTGGCGCCGATGCCCGAAATCTCCCGCAGCTTGAGGCCGTAGAGACGGTGCGGGAGCTGGTCGGCAGTGAACACGACCAGCCCGTCGGGCTTTTGCAGGTCCGAGGCGAGCTTGGCGAGCAGCCGGTTGGGCGCGATCCCGACCGAGCTGGTCAGGCACTCGCCGACATGGGCGCGGATGCCCGCTTTGATCCGCCGGGCCAGCGCTACCGCAATCTCGGGCGTGTTCTCGTTGTCGAGCAGCCGGCAGGCGACTTCGTCGATGCTGCAGACATGGGTGACGGGGATGTGCTTCCAGATCTCGGCGACGATTGCGTCGTGGAACTCGACATATTTCTGGTGCCGCGCGGGGACGATCAGGACCTCGCGGCATTTGCGCCTGGCCTCCCACACCGGGGTGCCGGTGGTGATGCCGTAGCGCTTGGCCTCGACCGAGGCGGCGATCGCGACGGTGGTGTCGGCATCGACCGGCGCGACGATCACCGGCCTGCCCCTGAGCGCAGGATCGAGCTGCTGCTCGACGCTGGCGAAGTAGGAGTTGAGATCGAGGAACAGCCAGCGCAGCGGGCGGGGCGGAAAGGCGAGGATGTTGGAAATGCCGGGCTTAACTTCGCACTTTGCGCATTTATCGTTTTCGAAAGTTGCGCGGCCGGGATCGATCGTTGCGTGGCGCGAATTGGCGCTCGTGACCGATGCGGGAACGACGCGACTCATGGCATGAGAACAATAGCAGAACATGGCATTGTAGGAAACGCTTGACCCCCGCGCCGTGGGTTCGCAGGACGGCGCGACGGAGGACTGCATGCGAGTGTTGTTGACGACGGGACTTGCGCTGGCGCTGGCGGGGTGCGGCAGCGAAGAGGTGGCAAACAATAGCGTGGCGCCGCGCCCGACGCCCACGCCGCCGACGCTGGGCGGCGTCGATCTCAATACGCCGCTGCGCGCCTCGGGGACGGGCCCCTATTGGCAGATCGAGATCGCGCCGGGGACGATCGCCTATGCGGTCTCCCCCGACGTGCACCCGACCGATTTCTATCCCGTGAGCCCGAAGCTGGGCGAGGGACGCGCGATATTCGAGACGCAGACGCCCGAGGCGGAGCCGGTGACGATCACGCTGACCGCGGCGGCGTGCACGGCAGGGAAGGCAAGCCTGCCGCTGACCGCGGAAGCGAAGATCGGCGCGCGGACGCTCAAGGGCTGTGCCGGGCCGGCGCCGCGTCCGGTGCGGGAGGCCGTTCCGGTAGAAGGCGAGAATATGACGGTGGCCACGGAGAATGCGTCGGCGCAGCCTTAAAGCGGCAGCGTTGCGACTAGCCAATTAATCTTATAAATGCCGCCCAATTGGGAGAGGCAGATATGAAATATGCGATCCTGCTGGCGGCGATGGCATGGGCCGTGCCAGCAATGGCGCAAACCCCGCCCGCCGTGCCTGCCGCTCAGGTCCAGCGGACATCCGCGCCAACGCGCATCCTCTTCATCGGCAACAGCTTTACCTATGGCTCGCACTCGGCGGTTCGGAATTATCGCGCCGCCAGCGTCACCGATCTCAACGGGCTGGGCTATGGCGGCGTGCCCGCGCTGTTCAAGCTGTTCACGCAGCAGGCCGGGCTGAACTATGCGGTCAGCCACGAACTGCGCGGCGGTGCGACGCTGGGGTTCCACCTTGCCGAACGGCGCGCGCAATGGGAGCGGCCCTGGGATGTCGTGGTGCTCCAGGATCTGAGCACGTACACGCGGGAAACGCCGGGTAATCCGGCGTCGCATATCCGCGATGCCGGTGCGATCGCGGCGCTGCTCACCCGCGCCAACCCCCGCGTGCGCATCGAACTGATGGCGACGTGGAGCCGCGCGGACCTGGTCTATCGCCCGGGCAGCCGCTGGTCGGGCACGCCGATCGCGCGGATGGCCGAGGATCTGCGCAAAGGCACCGACGCGGCGCGGCGCGCGAGCCCGGACATCGACGGCGTGATCCCCGTCGGCCAGGCGTGGAACCGCGCCTTTGCCAATCGCGTCGCCGATCCCAATCCCTATGACGGGATCGCTTTCGGCCAGCTCGATTTATGGGGGCACGACCAGTTTCATGCCAGCACGGCCGGTTATTATCTCGAGGCGCTGGTCGTGTTCGGCAGGATCATCGGGCGCGACCCGCGCAGCCTGGGAGCGCAGGAGAAGGCGGCGGACGAACTCGGCTTGTCGCAGGCCCAAGCGCGAGCGCTGCAGCAGATCGCGTGGGAGACGCTGGCAGCGGAAGGATAGGTGGAGGAGCAGGTCGTGACCTTATGATCGCCACCGGCCGCTCACGCCTAATTCAGCCCTCCGCACCATAGGTTGGCAATCCCGAGAACGGCGTTGAGACCGCCTCCTACAATTCAGGCTTAGCCAATCGAGTTGAGCGTCGCGACATCGGGATTTGCCGCTTGCGACCGCCCTGAGGTTAGCCGATACCTGCCGATGCTGGTCCGCTGGAGGACATCGACGTGCAAAAGCAGACGATGGAAGGGACCGGCAAGGTCCCCGCAGTAACCTTCGCATTCTGGGTAACGAAGATCCTTGCGACAACACTCGGTGAAACCGGCGGCGACGCGGTGAGCATGAGTTGGCTAGGCGAAACGACACCGAGCGCGGGCAGTGGCGGCCTGAACGGGTATCTGGTCGGAACCATGATTTTCGGCTTGCTGCTGATCGTTCTGGTCTGGCTGCAAGTACGAGCGCGCCGCTTTCGTCCATGGCTATACTGGGCGACGATCATTGCCTCCACCACAGCTGGGACGACGCTCGCCGACTTTGCAACGCGCTCGATCGGCCTGGGTTATGCCGGAGGCTCCATCCTGCTGTTGGGGCTGGTGCTGGCATCGCTCTTCACCTGGTATCGCGCGATCGGAACGGTCGATGTGAATGCAATCGACAATGCTCGCGCCGAAACCTTCTACTGGGTCACCATCACCTTTTCGCAAACGCTTGGCACCGCTCTGGGAGACTGGGTTGCCGACAGCGCGCTGGGCTATTCCGGAGCCGCATTGCTGTTCGGCGCGGCGCTGGCCGGGTTGTGCGCGTTGTACTTGGTTACCCAAACGTCGCGCGTGCTGCTGTTCTGGGCCGCGTTCATTCTGACGCGCCCGCTCGGCGCGACAGTGGGCGACTTTCTCGACAAGCCGGCCGCAAAGGGCGGGCTGGAATTCAGTCGCCCGTTGGCGACGGCATGCCTCGTCGCGGCGATTTCCCTGCTGATCCTGTTCGTGCCGCAACGCGCGGGCGCGCATGGCGACGGAAAAGTCGAATAGCCAGCGGCTGCAATGGGACAGTGCAGCGGCCCGCAAGATCAAACTTAGTTTCTGCTATTTGCGCGAGGTCATTCCAGCTGCTGCAGCGAAGGAAGCTGGTTAGAGGTGAAGTCCCAGGCGGGGGACGAACCACGTCATCGCCGAGTATAATGCGATCGTCAGCGCACATCCGGCGAGAAGCGCGAGCCAGAACCCCATGCCATGCCGAAGCAGCGCCGGGATAAGCAGGAACATGGGCAACGACGGAATAACGTACCAAAATGTTGCCCCGGCATGCGCCGCCATATTCTCGGCATCGGGCTTCTCGTTCCAAAGCCACACCATGCCGAGCACCGAAATCAGAGGCAGCGACGCTATCAGGGCGCCAAAGCCAGGATACCGTTTTGCCAATGTTGAGGCGATGGCGATTAACGCCCCCGAGATGGCAGCTTTCGTCGCGAGATAGAGCATAGCTATCGATACGCGATGTCCGCCCTGCGCGAAAGCATACCGAACGCAGACCGCCTGCACTGGGGGTTCACATCGCGCGTTGCGGACCCCAAGTGGCCGGGGTGTTGCAGAGTATCTCCCCCGATCGCCTTCCCCCGCTCGAGCTTCTCGACGGTGCGAGCCTCTTCCTCGATTTCGACGGGACGCTGGTCGAACTGGCCGACCGGCCCGACGCCGTGGCGGTCGACCAGCGGCTGCGCGGGCTGATGCACCGGCTGCTCGATCGGCTCGACGGGCGGGTCGCGCTGATCAGCGGACGGCCGGCGGACCAGGTGCGGACACTGTTCGGCGAGCCTGTGCTTACCGTCGTCGGCAGCCACGGCATGGAGTTCCGCTTCGCCGATGGCCGCGAAGTCCAGGCGGCGCGGCCCGAGGGGCTGCCGGCGGCGCTCGACGCCATGCATGCGCTGGCGGCGCGATCTCCGGGCGTGCTGGTCGAGGACAAGCCGCTTGGCGCGGCGCTCCACTTTCGCCAGGCGCCCGAGCAGGAGGCCGCGTGCCAGGCGTTGGCCGCGCAGCTTGCGCAGGCCCACGGGATGTACCTGCAGCCCGGCAAGATGATGATCGAGGTTCGCGCCGCGGGCGGCGACAAGGGTGCTGCGTTGCACCAATTAATGTCGGAACCGAAATTGGCCTCCACGCGTCCCTTGTTCATGGGTGACGATCATACCGACGAGCCGGGCTTCGCGGCGGCCGAGGCGCTGGGCGGTGCCGGAATATTGGTAGGGCCGGCGCGCGCGAGTGCGGCGCGCTATCGGCTGGCGGATGTCGAGGCGGTGCTTTCCTGGCTGGAAGCGGCGACCGGGCAGACCGCATGACCGATCTGGATCTGTGGCCGATCGGCAATTGCCAGGTGAGTACGCTCGTCGATCGCGCGGGCCGGTTCGTGTGGGGCTGCGTGCCGCGGGTCGATGGCGATCCGATCTTCTCTTCGCTGGTCGGCGGCGCCGATCCGTCCGAAGCCGAGGCGAGCGGCTTCTGGTCGATCGAGCTGGAGGATGTCGCCACCGTCGAGCAGAGCTATCTGCGTAATACCCCCATCCTGGTCAGCCGGCATTGCGACGCGGCCGGCAATGCGATCGAAGTGATCGATTTCTGCCCCTATTTCCGGCGGCTCGGGCGAAGCTATCGCCCGGTGGCGTTCGCGCGGATCGTGCGGCCGGTTTCGGGGCGCCCGCGCATCCGCGTGCGACTGCGCCCGACCTGCGGCTGGGGCGGAAGCTGCGGCCAGCGGATCGGCGGATCGAACCATATCCGCTACCAGCTCGAACCGATGACGATGCGGCTGACGACCACCGCGCCGGTCGGGCTCGTCCATGAGGAGCGGATCTTCCGGCTCGAACGGCCGCTGCACTTCTTCCTCGGACCCGACGAGAGCTTCAGTGGCGACATCGCCGCGAGCCTGGACGCGATGCTCGCCGAAACCACGGCCGAGTGGCAGGAATGGGTGCGCGGCCTCGCGATCCCGCTGGAATGGCAGGACGTGGTGATCCGCTCGGCGATCAGCCTCAAGCTGTGCCAGCACGAGGAGACCGGGGCGATCGTCGCGGCGCTGACCACCTCGATCCCCGAGCATGCCGGGTCGCAGCGCAACTGGGACTATCGCTACTGCTGGATCCGCGACGCCTATTACACCGTCCAGGCGCTCAACCGGCTGGGCGCGCTCGACGTGCTGGAGGCGTATCTGGTCTATCTGCGCAACATCATCGACAGCGCCAAGGGCGGGCACATCCAGCCGCTCTATGGCGTGCTGGGCGAGGCGGTGCTGGAGGAGCGCTTTGCCGACGATCTGGCCGGCTATCGCGGGATGGGGCCGGTGCGCGTCGGCAACCAGGCCTATGAGCAGGTCCAGCACGACGCCTATGGCCAGATCGTGCTGTCGAGCACCCAGGCGTTTTTCGACCAGCGGCTGTTCCGCATGGCGGGGATCGAGGATTTCGAGGCGCTGGAAAAGGTCGGCGAGCGGGCCTGGGACTATCACGACCAGCCCGATGCCGGGCTGTGGGAGCTGCGCACGCGGCAGAGCGTCCACACCTATTCGGCGGCGATGTGCTGGGCGGCATGCGACCGGCTCGCCAATGCCGCGCACGCGCTGGCGCTCGAGGATCGCCGCGCCTTCTGGCAGGACCGGGCGGACAAGATCCGCGCGCAGATCGAAAGCAGCGCGTGGCGCGAGGATACGCGGCGGATGTCGGCGACCTTCTCGGGCGACGATCTCGACGCGAGCCTGATCCAGTTGCTCGATCTGCGCTTCCTATCGCCCGACGATCCGCGCTTCGTCGATACGCTCGCCGCGGTCGAGGCCGGGCTGCGCCGCGGGTCGCACATGCTGCGCTATGCCACTGAAGACGATTTCGGGTTGCCCGAGACGGCGTTCAACGTGTGCACCTTCTGGCTGATCGAGGCGCTGCACTTCACCGGGCGGAGTGCCGACGCGCGCGCGCTGTTCGAGGAGATGCTGACGCGGCGCACCGCCGCAGGCCTCCTTTCCGAGGATATCGACCCCGTGAGCGGCGAGCTCTGGGGCAATTATCCGCAAACCTATTCGCTGGTGGGCATGATCAATTGCGCGGTGCTGCTCAGCAAACCGTGGAGTGCCATTCGATGAGCCGACTGATCGTGATCTCGAACCGGGTGAGTGCGCCCGACGGCTCGCATTCGGGCGCGCAGGGCGGGCTGGCGGTGGCGCTGGCCTCGGCGCTGCGCGAGATGGGCGGGATATGGTTCGGCTGGTCGGGCGAGCAGACCGACCAGTTCACCGGTCAGGTCAACCTCCAGCGCGGCGACGGCTACACCACCGCGACGGTCGACCTCGAAGAGCAGGACGTCGACGAATATTATAACGGCTATGCCAATCGGACACTATGGCCGCTGTTCCACTACCGCATCGACCTGGCCGAATATGAGCGCGGCTTCGCCGGCGGGTATCAGCGCGTCAACGAGCGCTTCGCCGATACGGTGCGGCCGCTGATCGAGGCTGAGGATTCGGTGTGGATCCAGGATTATCACATGATTCCGCTGGGCCACGAACTTCGCAAGCGCGGGTGCCAGAACCGGATCGGCTTCTTCCTCCACACGCCGTGGCCGCCGCGGCGGCTGCTCGCGACCCTGCCCGAGGCGCGCGAGCTGGTGGAGACGCTGTTCGCCTATGACCTGATCGGCTTTCACACTGCCGAGTGGCTCGAATCCTTCTGCGATTTCGCGCGGCTCGAGATGGGCGCGGACATCGACGAGGAAGAAGGCGTGGTCCGCTTCGGTGGGCGCAGCGTGCGGGTGATCGTCTGCCCGATCGGGATCGACGCCGCCGAGTTCCGCGAAATGGCGGACAATGACGCGGCGCGCGACACCTATGAGCAGATGCGGCGCAGCTCGGTGGGGCGCGCGATGATCGTCGGCGTCGATCGGCTCGATTATTCGAAGGGGCTCGAGGAGCGCTTCGCGGGCTATGAGCGCTTCCTGCTCGAGCATCCCGAGGAGCGCAAGGAAGTGTTCCTGCTCCAGATCGCGCCGCCCTCGCGCGGGACGGTGGAGAGCTACCAGCGGATCCGCAACGCGCTGGAAGGCGTGTCCGGACGGATCAACGGCGCGCATGCCGATCTCGACTGGGTGCCGATCCGCTACGTCAACCAGGGCTATCCGCGCGACGTGCTTGCCGGGGTGTATCGCGCGAGCCGGATCGGGCTGGTGACTCCCTTGCGCGACGGGATGAACCTCGTCGCAAAGGAATATGTCGCCGCCCAGGATCCCGAGGATCCCGGCGTGCTGATCCTGTCGCGCTTCGCCGGCGCGGCGGTGCAGATGGAATCGGCGCTGCTGGTCAATCCGTACAGCGCCGAGGAGATTTCGGACGCGATCCTTCGGGCGCTGCAGATGCCCAAGGCCGAGCGGATCGCGCGCTGGCGGGCGATGGCCGAGGATATCGAGAAGCACGACGTGCTGTGGTGGCGCGCACGGTTCATCGACGCGCTGATGGCGGCGCCGCTCCCCGGCGGCGCGGCGCATGCGGCCGAGGCGCTGGTCCCCGAAACCGCAGGCTAGGCAAGATAGTGCGAAAGCGCCGCCCAGGCGGGCGCCTTGGCCTCGAAGCCGATCGTGTGGAGCGGGCTGCTCGAAGGCAGCGCGACGATGGCGTAGCGATCGGCGGCAGCGCCGAGTTGCTTGCGGCCGTGGCGCAGCGCCGTGCCGCCGTTGAACGCGATCGCGCGGAGATCGGGCAGCGTGGCGGCAAGGCCGGCCACGTCGTGGCCCTCGATATCGCGCATCGCGGCGTCGGTGCTGCCGGGGCGGGTGGCGCTGGCGACGACGTCCCATAGCCCGATATGCGCGGCGAGGAGAGCGGCGAGGCGGTCTTCATAGGGGAGGGCAGGCAGGTCGCGCCCGGCAGCCGGGGAGATCAGCCGCCAGAACTGGTTTTGCGGATGCGCATAATAGCGCCGCTCGGCGAGCGAGCGCTCGCCCGGCAGCGAGCCCAGGACAAGCAGGCGGACGCGCGCGTCGACGACGGGCGGGAAGCTGTGCTTGCGTTCGCTCACGCGGCGGAGGTGACGTCGGTATGGACGAAGTCGTCGCCCTTGAAGAGCAACGGCTCGCCGGTGGCCTTGGCGAGGGCATAGGCGAAGCAATCGCCAAAATTGAGGCGGGCGCGGTGGCCCGACGCTTGTCCGTAGATGCGGTACGCCTCGCGGGCGATCTCAGCCTGCTCGACCGATGCCGGTTCGGAGAGGACGCGACCGCTGCGAAGCAGCGTGTCGACGACCGGCGCCCGTGCGGGATGCCGGCGCTGGACCACGACCCCGAGCTCGACCCAAGTGCCGACCGACATCCGGCGTACCGGCGCCGTAGCGATTGCGCGAAGAAAGGCTTCGCTTTCCCCCTCGTTCAACACGATCGCCATGATCGCGGACGTGTCGAGGATCACCGCGGCAGGCCGTCCGAGTCGTAGATGTCTTCCATCCATTCCTTCGAGGTTCGTCCGCGCCATTCCTCGGGTATATCTGCCCGAAACTCCCGCGCGATCTCGCGGAGCCTGGTGACCGTCGCGTCGACCTCTTCCTCGCGGCGGCGCAGCTCATGCTCCAGCGCCTGCTTGATCGCCTGAGTGACCGGCTGGCCGGTGGCACCGGCCAGTTCGCGCGCAAGGCGAACCGTCTCGGGATCCTTGATGTTGAGTTGAACGGTCATTTCTACCTCGGTCGTGCCGCATTCTACCATGGCTTGCGCCACGACGAAAGAAGCGTAGTTTCCCCGCATGGCGCGCACGATCACCCGTTATGCCGATTTCTGGCCCTATTATCTGCGCGAGCATGCCAAGCCCGAGACGCGGCGGCTGCACTATGTGGGGACGTCGCTGACCTTCGTGTTCCTGGGGCTCGCGCTGATCTGGGGCGGCTGGTGGTGGCTGCTGGTGCCGCTCGCCGGATACGGCTTCGCCTGGGGTGCGCATTTCGGGGTGGAGAAGAACCGGCCGGCGACCTTCACCTATCCGCTCTGGTCGCTGTGGTCCGATTACCGGATGTTCTTCCTGTGGGTGAGCGGGCGTCTGGGGCCGCATCTCGCGCGGGCAGGGGTGCACGAATGATGGTGCCGGCTGCAGGAATCGAACCCGCGACATCCAGTTTACAAAACTGGCGCTCTACCAACTGAGCTAAGCCGGCTCCGCCTGCCCTTTAGCTTCACGGTACGCCGAAGGTCCAGCCCTCGGTTTTCGCGAGATCGGGGGTGAGCGCCGCGGGCGACCAGAGTTCGGGCTGCGCCGCGGCGACGCGGAGCCAGGCGGCGGAGAGAATCGCATCGGTGGCGTGGTCGTCATAGCGCGCGAGCGGCGCGTGCGGTTCGGAGCCGAACGCCGCGAGCATCGTATCGAGCGTATCGGCGTCGCGGATCTTGGAGATGCCCTTGCGCATCCCCGCCAGCCGCGCGGCGAGCGAGGTGTAGATCTCGACCAGCACCGGGCCGGTTTCGGGCAGCGGATCGAACGGCCACAGACCGATCGTACCGCGCAGCCGGTGGAGCACGCGCATACCCGTCAAGCTCGACTTGCCGACCTGGCTTGCCCCGACTAGGTTGAAGCAGCTGTACGGCGATAGCCGCATCGCTTCCTGGCCATGCTCGCACACCCGGAAGCGGCCGCGGCCGGGCGGGAACAGGTCGCCGCAATCGCCGCGTTGGCGAAAATGGCGGCGTGCGTCGGGGTGATCGACAAAGCTGGTGGCCGCGAGATACGGATCATCCGCGCTGAGGTCGTCGACCAGTTTCCACAGCGAGGGCCCATTGGGCGGCGAGATGTCCCAGCCGGGGAAATAGGCACCCTCGTCATCGAAGGGAAAGGCGGGGGACAGATCGAGCCCGATCAGCGCGCGGGTGCCACTTGCTGCGAGTTGCCAAAGCCATTCGAGGATATCCTGCCGCGACCAGTTGCGGTCGATCAGTTCGGGCGCAGCATTGCCGGAACGTGCGCGTGCCACCGCCAGCCCCTTGGGCCGTGCGACCGCCTGGCCGGACCAGTCGATTGCGATGAAATCGGTGAAGGGCTGCACCTAATTCCTCCCCGGTACGGGGAGGGGTACCGCCGCCGAAGGCGGTGGTGGAGGGGGCGTACCGCGAGGGGCAACCTGTGGGGAGAGCCCCCTCCACCAGCCTGTGGCTGGTCCCCCTCCCCGTGCCGGGGAGGAATTGGGTACGCTCACGGCCGCTCCGCCATTCCCGCCGCCACCCGCTGGGGTTTCTTCGCCCGATCCCACCAGGCGCGCTGGATGTAGAGTTCGATGCGTTCGCGGCTGGAGGTGCCGTAGCGGACGAGGAGCATCGGATAATTGGCGTAGTGATCGGTTTGCCAGAAGGTGTCTGGATCGGTCTCGAACAGGATCTGCTTCTCGGTATGGGTGACCATCAGGGCAAAGCTGTCCTTCTCGCGGCCGGGCGACATCAGGCCCTTGCCATTGATCTTGGGACAAAGCGTGCCCCACCAGCTTTCCATCACGATTTCGGGCAGGGTGCTGGCATAGGCCGCGGCGTCTTCCCAATCGCGCATCCCCACCTCCGTTCGCGCTGAGCTCGTCGAAGCGCCGTCCTGCTCCTTGCGATAGTAGCGAAGAACAACAGCGCTTGGACAAGCTCAGCGCGAACGGTTCGGGAATCAATCCCCCCGCCGCTTCTCGCGCATCTCGTTCCACCACGCGATCCGCTCGGCAATGCGCTTCTCGTGGCCGCGGTCGGTGGGCGCGTAGAAGGTCTGCGGCGTCATCTCGTCGGGCCAGTAATTGTCGCCCGAAAATCCGCCCTCGGCATCGTGGTCGTAGGTATAGCCCTTGCCATAGCCGATCTGCTTCATCAGCTTGGTGGGCGCATTGAGGATGTTCTGCGGCGGCATCAGCGACCCCGTTTCCTTCGCCGAGCGCCACGCCGCCTTCTGCGCCGCATAGGCCGCGTTCGATTTGGGCGCAGTGGCGAGATAGAGGCACGCCTGCGCGATCGCGAGCTCGCCCTCGGGCGAGCCGAGAAAGTCGTACGTGTCCTTGGCGGCGATGCACTGGACCAGTGCCTGCGGATCGGCGAGTCCGATATCCTCGACCGCCGCGCGGGTGAGGCGGCGCAGCACGTAGAGCGGTTCCTCGCCCGCGGTGAGCATCCGCGCGAGATAATAGAGCGCCGCCTGGGGGTCGCTGCCGCGGATCGACTTATGCAGCGCCGAGATGAGGTTGTAATGCCCCTCGCGATCCTTGTCGTAGACTGCGACGCGGCGCTGGAGGAAGTCGCCGAGCGCGGCGGGGGTCAGCGGTGCCTCGAACGTCACCGAGAACAGCGTTTCCGCCTGGTTGAGCAGGAAGCGGCCGTCGCCATCGGCGCTGGCGACCAGCGCGTCGCGTGCCTCCGGCGTGAGCGGCAGCGGGCGCTCCTCAAGTTCCTCGCCGCGGTCGAGCAGCTTGCACAGGGCTTTATGATCGAGCCGCTGGAGAATCAGCACCTGCGCGCGGCTGAGCAACGCCGCGTTGAGTTCGAACGACGGGTTCTCGGTGGTCGCGCCGACCAAGGTGACGGTGCCGTCCTCGACATAGGGGAGGAAGCCGTCCTGCTGGGCACGATTGAAGCGGTGGATCTCGTCGACGAACAACAGCGTTTTCCGGCCCATCCGGGCATATTCGCGCGCCTCGGCGAATACCTTCTTCAGATCCGCCACGCCCGAGAACACCGCCGAGATCGCGACGAAGCGCAGCCCCACGGCGTCGGCGAGGAGCCGCGCGATCGTGGTCTTGCCGGTGCCCGGCGGGCCCCAGAGGATGATCGAGCTGAGCTTGCCCGCGGCGACCATCCGCCCGATCGCTCCCTCGGGGCCGGTGAGATGCTCCTGGCCGACGACCTGGTCGAGCTGCCGGGGGCGCAGCCGGTCGGCGAGCGGGCCGGTGGTCGGCGCCTCGGTGGGGGCAGTTTGTTCGTCGGTGGCGAAGAGATCAGCCATAGCCTCCGCAGATAGGCGGTCGGGCGGCGATTTGCATCACTGGTTTGACCTGCCGCAACCCGGCGCGCGCGCCGCGGTGCAAGATGCACGCGAAGGAGAACGCGCGTGGACTGCGACGTCATCATCGTGGGGGCAGGGCCTGCCGGGCTGGCGCTCGCCCGGTCGCTCGCCGATACCGGGCTCGATATCGTCGTCGTCGAGCGGCAGCCGCTCGCCGCGATCGCCGATCCGTGTTTCGACGGGCGAGAGATCGCGCTTACCCACGGTTCTGCCGACATCCTGACCAGGCTCGGCGCCTGGGACCTGATCCCCGAGGACGAGATATCGCCGCTCCGCGCCGCGCGCGTGCTCAACGGCGGCTCGCCCTTCGCGCTGGATTTCGATGCCAGCGGGGAGGAGCCGCTTGGCTGGCTGGTGCCCAATCATCGCATCCGCGCCGCGCTGTTCGACGCGATCGACGGGCAGGACGGGCTGCGCCTCGTCACCGGGGCGGAGGTCGTCCGGGTGCAGACCTCGCGCGCGATGGCGGAAGTCGAGCTTGGCGACGGGTCGCAGCTGCGTGCCCGGCTGCTCGTCGGGGCGGACTCGCGCCTGTCGGGCATCCGTGGCCTGCTCGGTATTTCGGCCGAGGTGAACCGGCTGGGCCGCTCGATGATGGTGTGCCGGGTTCGGCATCCGATTCCCCATCACGGCATCGCCACCGAATGGTTCGACCATCACCAGACGATGGCGATGCTGCCGCTGGGCGAAGGCATGTCTTCGGCGGTGCTGACCCTGCCGAGCGCCGATATCGAGCGACTGGCGGCGCTGGGCGATGCCGAACTGGGGGCAGAACTGACCATGCGCTATTCGGAGCGGCTGGGGCCGATGGAAGTGGCGGGGCCGCGCGTCGCCTATCCGCTGGTGACGACCTGGTCGTGGCACTTCGCGGCGACGCGGGCGGCGCTGATCGGTGACGCAGCGGTGGGGATGCACCCGGTGACCGCGCACGGCTTCAACCTGGGGCTGCGCGGGGCGGACCTGCTCGCCCGGCTGGTGCGCGCGGCGGCACGGCGCGGGCGCGATCCCGGTGCCACGCCGCTGCTGCGTGCATATGAGCGCAGGCATCGCGGCGCGAGCTGGCCGCTTTATGCCGGCACCAACCTGCTGGTGCGGCTCTATACCGAAGAGACGATGCCGGCGCGAGCGATGCGGCATGCCGGGCTGCGTCTGGGCGCGAAGCTGCCCTTCGTGCGGCCCGGAATCCGGCGGGTGCTGATGGCGCGGTGAATTTTTCTCCGCGGGAGGCTTGTGCGCGTGCCTTCAAGATATATCTTAGCGCTATCGGAAAACGCATTAAGAGGATTTTGAGATGCGATTTGGATTTCATCACGGCCCGCATGGCGGGCACCGCTGCGGCGGACGGCATGGCGGTCCGGGCGGCTGGGGGCGTGGCTTCGGCGGCGGACGCGGCTGGGGCATGCCCGAAGGCGGCCGCGGCGGCGGGCGCGGGCGGCGGATGTTCGACGGCGGCGAGCTGCGGCTGGTGCTGCTCAAGCTCATCGAGGAGCAGCCGCGCCACGGCTACGACCTGATCCGCGAGATCGAGGAGCGTTCGGGCGGCGCCTATGCGCCGAGCCCCGGCGTGATCTATCCGACGCTGACGCTGCTCGACGACATGGGACTGGTCGAGGCCAGGGCCGAGGGCGCGCGAAAGGCGTTCGCGATCACCGAGGCCGGCAGCGCCGAGCTTTCGGAGAAGGCCGAGGAAGTGGCGGCGCTGTTCGAGCGGCTCGCGGCGCTCGGCGAGCAGCATGCCCGCACCAGCGGCGGCCCGATTCGCCGTGCGATGGGCAATTTGCGCGCCGTGCTGCAGGAGCGACTCGGCGGTTCGGAAGTTGATCCAGAGACGCTGCACGACGTCGCCGCGATCCTCGACGAGGCGGCACGGAAGATCGAGCGGCTCTGATGCCGCGACTGGAGATGCTGCGGCGCCGGCTGGGACTGGCGCCGCAGGGGAAGGAACGAGACATGACGATCACGACGACGAGCGCATCGGCGCTGGTGCCCACGGCGAGCGCGAGCAAATACCTCCAGCAGCTGTGCAAGCATTGGGAGCATAACCTCCAGGTCGAGTTCACCCCCGAGAACGGCACGGTGATCTTCCCGCGCGATGCGCGCGGCGCCGATCATCCCGGCGACGCGGTGGTGACGTTCAACGTCGCCGAGACCGGGCTCGAGGTGCGGATCGACGCATCGAGCGACGAGCAGCTCGAGGGATTGAAGGGCGCCGTCGCGCGCCATCTCGATCGTTTTGCGTTCCGCGAGGCGCCACTGGCGTTCGACTGGCGGTAAGACTCAGCCGCCGCGGCGCGCCATCACCTCGAGATAGGTGTCGATCACCTTCTCGTTGACCGCCTCCCACACATAGGCCTGCGCCTTGGCATGGCCCGCTGCGCCCTGCGCCTTGTGGAGCGCGGGATCGGCGACGAGCCGCGCGATCGCATCCGCATAGGCTTCGCAATCGCGGGGCGGGACGAGATAGCCGTTGACCCCGTCCTGGATCAAATCGACCGCGCCGGTCGCGCGTGCCGCCACCACGGGGACGCCGCACGCCATCGCTTCCAGCGTGACGTTGCCGAAAGTCTCGGTCACCGACGGGTTGAACAGCACGTCCATCGAGGCGACGGCGCGGCCGAGATCGTCGCCCTTCTGGAAGCCGGCAAAGGCTGCTTCTGGGACGCGCTCGGCGAACCAGTCGCGCGCCGGGCCGTCGCCGATCACCAGCACGCGGTGCGGCACGCCGCGGTCGCGCAGCGCGGCGCAGACGTCGGCGAAGATGTCGAGCCCCTTCTCGAGCACCAGCCGCCCGAGAAAGCCGATCGCGAACTCGTCGTCGCCGATGCCGAGGCTGCGGCGCCATTCGAGGTCGCGGCGCGCCGGGGTGAAGCGGGCATGGTCGACTCCGCGCGACCAGATCCGCACCGGGGTGGTGACGCCCCAACTGCGGATCAGCTCGGCCATCGACTCGCCGGGGGTCACGACCTGGTCGACGCGGTTGTAGAAGCGCGTCAGCCCCTTGATCATCAGCGGCGCGACGAAGCCGATGCCGTAATAAGCCGGATAGGTCTCGAAACGGGTGTGGAGCGAGGCGACGGTCGGGATGCCGCGGTCGCGCGCCCAGCTCACCGCGCGATGGCCGAGCACTTCGGGCGCCGAGACATGGACGAGGTTGGGCTTGAACGCGGCGAGATCCTCGCGCGTCGTTTTGGGCAAATGCCAGGCGAACTTGTATTCGGCGCGGCCACCCGGGACGGGGAGCGCGGGAACGCTGACGAGGTCGCCGGTGGGTGCGAAGGCGGGGGTGTCGGTGGTCGGCGAATAGACCCGCAGCGTCACCCCGCGATCGAGCAAATGCCCGGCGAGCTTGTTGAGCGCCTGGTTCGCACCGTCGCGGACATAATTGTAATTGCCGCTGAACAGGGCGACGCGGAGGTCGGTGGGCTGCATCGCGGCGCGATAGCGGGGGGCGGGGGCAGGGGCAAGATTGGGCAGTTTGTCCCACCCTTCACGGGCGTGGCGGCAGCAGCGTCTTGTCGATCCGCGCTGCCACGCCGACGCTGCGGCCGGCAAGATTGGGCACGGTGAAGCGGACCGCGCTGCCCATCACTTGCGCCGCCTCCGATAGCGTGAGGCCGTAATCCTGCTGCAGCCACTGGATCAGCCCGGTGCTCGCCTGCTTGAGCGCTTCGTCGAGCGAGCCCGCCTGGCCGAGCGTCATCAACTCGGTGGCCGATTCGACGCGCGGCATCGGCACCGCCTTGCGCTTGATCAGCGCGACGCTGAACTCGACGTCCATCGAGGTTTCCAGCGCATATTGCGAGGTTTCGCCGTCGCCCTGCCGCGCGTGCGCATCGCCCAGATAGAGCAAGGCGCCGGGTTGCTGCACCGGCAGATAGACGACATTGCCTTCGACGATTTCGGGAAAGTCCATGTTGCCGCCGGCGCGGCCGGTATCGCCGGTCGAGAGCGGCGGCATGCCGAACCCGCTCGCCAGCCCTAGTCCGCCGAGCATCGGCCGCAGCGGCACGCGAAAGGCTTTGAGCGCGCCGCTCGCGCCCTCAGGCGTCGCATAGCCGGCTTCGCGGTCGAGCCGCCAGCGCACCGCCTTGCCAAGGCGTTGGGCATCGGGGACCAGCACAGTGCCGAGCCCACGACCGACGATGCTGTCGAGGCTGTCGGCCCAGTCGCGATTGAGGCGCAGCCGCGTGATATGGATCGCCAGTGTGTCGCCCTGCGCCGCGCCGGCGACGAAGAACGGGCCGGTCTGCGGGTTTCCGAACAGCGCGCGGGTGACGCCGTCGGCATCCACACCGCCCGAATCGACCGTTGTGGTGCGGACCGTGTCGCCGGGCCAGATCGTCAGGACCGGCGGGCGATCGGGCGAAAAGCTGTTCGAATAATCAGTTGGGCGGAAATCATGGATGCGGGGGCCTGGCGCGGATCGATCGGGCACGCGCCGTGCAGTGAAGGCGTGCCGGACGCGCGCCGCAGGATCGTTGCTGTCGGGAAAGTCCGCGGTGCCGCGCAGGCTCGTGCGGTCGATTGCGCCGTCGAAGCGATAGGTTTGCCCGCGAGCGTCGGTGACAGTGAAAGCGATCGATTGGCCGCGGACGCTGCCGCTGAGGCGGTCGCCGTCCCAGTCTCCGGTCAGCATCTTGCCGTCGGCGAGGAGGTTGAGGGTCGAATATTCCTTGTTCCCCCAGCGATCGGTGGCGACGACCCACTGCCCGGTCTGCGCATGCGATACGGTGGGAAGTGCGGCCAGCACCATTATGGCAAGCAAGCGGGTCACGGCATTCCTCCCTGGAGTGACTACAACTGTAGTTGATCGGGCCGGCAGGGCAAGCCCTCCTGCGGAGGAATATGGTTGTTCCCTTCCTGTTCCTGCGCTAGCATCGCGCGCATGGCGAAGCCCAAGAAGCGATATGTGTGCCAGGCGTGCGGATCGGTCGCGTCGCAATGGCAGGGGCAGTGCGCCGATTGCGGCGACTGGAACACGCTGGTCGAGGACGGCGGCGGGGTGGTCACCCCGTTCCAGGCCAAGCACAATCTCCAGTCGGGCGGGCGGGCGATCCAACTGGTCGGGCTCGACACCGATATCGCGCTGCCCGAGCGGATGCCGACCGGGATTTCGGAGCTCGACCGTGCATTGGGCGGCGGGTTCGTCCATGCCTCGGCGACGTTGATCGGCGGCGATCCGGGGATCGGCAAGTCGACCCTGCTGCTCCAGGCCGCGGCGAAGCTGGCGCTGCGTGGGCTGAGCGTCGCCTATGTCTCGGGCGAGGAGGCGGCGGACCAGGTGCGGCTGCGCGCGCGGCGGCTGGGGCTGGGCGATGCGCCGGTCCAGCTCGCCGCGGCGACGTCGGTGCGCGATATCCTCACCACGCTGGGCGAAGGCCCGGCGCCGGCGCTGCTGGTGATCGATTCGATCCAGACGATGCATTCGGACCTGATCGAAGGCGCGCCGGGAACGGTGAGCCAGGTGCGCGCGAGCTCGCAGGAACTGATCCGCTTCGCCAAGGAACGCGGGACCGCGCTGGTGCTGGTCGGCCACGTCACCAAGGACGGCAGCATCGCCGGGCCGCGCGTGCTCGAACACATGGTCGATACCGTGCTCGCGTTCGAAGGCGAGCGCAGCCACCAGTATCGCATCCTGCGCGCAGTCAAGAACCGCTTCGGCGGCACCGACGAGATCGGCGTGTTCGCGATGCAGACCGAGGGGCTGAGCGAAGTCGGCAACCCTTCTTCGCTGTTCCTCACCGAGCGCGACGAAAGCGTCACCGGCACGATCGTCTTCCCCGCGCTGGAGGGCACGCGTCCGGTGCTTGTCGAGGTCCAGGCGCTGACCGTGCGGCTGGCGAGCGGGGCGACCCCGCGGCGCGCGGTTGTCGGCTGGGATTCGGGAAGGCTGGCGATGGTGCTCGCGGTGCTCGAGGCGCGCTGCGGGCTGAGCTTCTCGGCGTGCGAAGTCTATCTCAACGTCTCGGGCGGCTATCGGGTGCAGGATCCCGCGGCCGACCTTGCCGTGGCGGCCGCGCTGGTCTCGGCGCTGGCCGAGCGGCCGCTGGCGGCCGATGCGGTGGCGTTCGGCGAGATCGCGCTGTCGGGCGAAGTGCGTCCGGTGGCGCATGGCGCGCTGCGTTGTCGCGAGGCGGCCAAGCTGGGGTTCGGGCGTGCGCTGGCGCCGGCGGCGCAGGCGGATACTGGGGGGCTCCAGCTTGCCGGGTTCAAGAACCTCGCGGCGTTCGTGGATCACCTGCTGGGGCGCTAGTCACTCTCCCTTTCCTGAAAGGGAGGGGCAGGAGGTGGGTTTAGGGCGGATCGACATTCAGCCCCGCCTATCCTCTCCCCTTGATAGGGGAGAGGATAGCGAAGCTTGGCAGCTTGCTGCCTAGCGCAGCTTGGAGAGGGGTAGAGCGGCGCTTTGCGCCGCGTCGGCGCTAGGCTGCTTGGCGACAGAGTCTTTTGGGCGCGCAGACGCGCG